>JBAQWV010000062.1:0-8042 GCA_049299095.1 Anaerolineae bacterium
GCCCACAGCGCCAGAAAGCCGATCAATACCGCAGTGATCGGCCAGGGCGGTAACTGGGCCGCGCGGCCCCGGCGCAGCGCAAGTAGCAAGACCAGCCCGCCCAGCGCGCCCAAAAACTGGCCGCTGCACCGTGCGCACAACGGCAACTGCCTGCCATCGAAAAAGGGCGAGCGGACCGGAATGCGATGACACACAGCATAGCCGACATGGTCTGCCTTGTCCAGCAGGCCGCCGGGCGTAGCAAACCAAATCACCCCGATCACCATCAGGCTGGCGAATACCAGTAACCAATCCCATGTGGTGCGCCGCGGTGGTACGGGATCGTTGGGAGCAGGTGGAAGCGACAGGTCGTGCATTAGATAGCCTTGGCGACATTATACCCGATACATCGTTCCCGCACCAGCCCACCGGCGGTTAGGTACGGAAGTTGTGCAGGACTTGGCCCGTTTGCAGTAAGGTTGTCATTCCGAGGCCCACCGGGGCCGAAAAATCCCCTGTCGAATATGCACAGCCAGAGCGATTTCTCGTCGTTTTACGCCTCGAACCGCTGGCGTTCTGTTGCGCACTGACAGATTGCAGCGACGCGTCACCTGCGGTACAATTCTTTGTGCGTCTTGCACATCATCCCGGCCCCAATCCATCGCAACAAAGGAGTTGCCATGTCTCACACTCCCCGACTTCACATCATTGCAACCGGCGGTACAATTGCCATGCGCAACGACCCTGTCACCGGCGGCGCAGTACCCGCGGTAACCGGCGCGGAGCTGACCGCGGCCATTCCGGGCTTGCGTCTGGTGGGCGACATCGAGGTAGAGGAGTTTGCCAACATCCCCAGCGAACACATGCAGCCGGAATTCTGGCTGCGGTTGGCGCGGCGCATCAAAAGCCTGCTGCGCACAAACCCCGTAGACGGCATCGTCGTGCTGCACGGCACCGATGTAATGGAAGAAACCGCCTTCTTCCTTGACGTAACCCTGCCCACCCATGTCCCCATTGTTTTCACGGGAGCCATGCGCGCAGCCAGCGATCCCAAGCCAGACGGGCCGGCCAACATTCTCGACGCGGCCACAGTAGCCTTGAACCCCGACGCGCGTGACCGTGGCGTGCTGATCGTGATGCACGGCGACATTCATTCTGCCCGCCGCGTAACCAAGATAGACACCTCTGCCGCGGACGCGTTCGAATCGATCCAGCCGCCCGATCTGGGCACAGTGCGCAGCGGGCTGGTCGAGTTCAGCAGCGCGTGGTCGCCGCGCGTGCATGTGCCCTTGCCCACAGAGCTGCCGCGCGTGGACATCATTTCCATGTACGCCGGGGTGGATGATTTCGCACTGCGGGCAGCACTGGAACGCGGTGCGGCGGGGCTGGTAATTGCCGGTGTTGGCGCGGGCAACGTCAACCCCGCACTCTTTCAAGGCATTCAGGATGCGCTCGCGCAGGATGTGCCCGTGGTGATCTCCAGCCGCGTGCCCTATGGCGGTGCGCAACCGTTGTATGGCTATGTGGGCGGCGGCATGGCCCTGCACAAGGCCGGCGGCATCTTCTCGCGCGACCTCAATCCACAAAAAGCGCGCGTGCTGCTGATGGTGGGGCTGGGGGCTGGCTACGACAGCGCAGGCCTCGAAACCTTATTCGCGTACCGTTGAGGCGGGCGTCATCCAACCAGCAGCGCGGGTTGTATGGCGTTCCTGCCACGTCAGGAAGAGCACCTCGGCCAGCAGAGAAACCGCCACGCCCAATGTGGCCGTCACCACACCCGGCCACGGCAGCAGCCGCGTGCCACCGATCACCAGCGTCAACAGCACCAAAATATTGATCGCGGTGGCGATGCTGACCGCGGTCGTTCGGCTGAAATGCACCAGCGCGCCGCGTTCCCACGAAGTCAACGCTGTCAAGCCGGGGATAAGCACCAACAGCACAGCCGCGCTGCGGGCCAGCCCGCTTAATTCACTGTCCAACCCGGCCACGCGCGCAAACCAAAGTGTAGCCAGCGGCGTCAACGTCACCGCAGCAGCCAGCGCCGTCAGTGCCAGCGCCAGATTGAGCGAGAAACGGCGCAGCGCGTGGAAGGATGCCCGATCGGCCAGGCTGGCAACCGCCACTTCCTGCAACGCAACCCCCCCGCTGCGCAGCAAAAACGACAGGCCACTGACCACCGGCCAGACCGCCAGCGATTCCAGCGGCAGCGGCCCGCGGCTCAAGCCCAAGCTGACAATCGGCTGTGCGGCTAGGTTGATGATCGAAGTCAGTGCCAGCGGCACATAGAAGCGCAACAAATAGCCCCACGGCAGTTGATAATCGTCGGGCCGCTCCACCGCCAGGTGATCGCGCAGTACTGGCCGTACCAGCACCCCCGCCGTGGCTGCATCCGCCAGCACACCGACACTGATCGCCAATCCCGCTACGCTTGCGCCCGGCCAGCGCCCCAGCGCCATGCCCGCAAACGCCACCGCGCCGGTTGTCAACAGCCGGATCGCTGTGGTAACGAACAGCATTTGTGTGCGGCCATAGCGGATCATCACCCCCTGCCACATGCGTCGGTAGGCAATCGCGCCTGACCAGGGTGTCATCAACACAAACGCGACGCGGCTTGGCTCGATCACCTCCGCGGGCGCACGCACCACCTCGCGCAAAATCCAGGCGTACAGCGGCGTCAGACCAACCAGCAAGTGCAGCGCGGTCAATCCCCAAGCCAGAATGTGCGTAAACTGCATCAAGCGGCGAAACGCCGCGCGGCTGCGCGCCAGCGCCGCGCCCAGCGTCAAAAACATGATGATGGGGCTTTCGATGATCAGCGCCAGCGAGAAAGTCAACCCGTACGCGGCCAGGTTGAGGGTCGCTGCAGGCAGCCGAGCAATTGCTGCGCTCAGTGTGGGCTGCTCCAGCGACATCAGCACCCACATCGCAGCCAGTGGCAGCCAGAGGCGCAGAATACGGCGTTGGGTTAAAGTGGTTGGCATGAACAAAATCCAGACTAGCGGGGGTGAATTCAGACATGGGACATAAACAGCGATTGTATACCAAAGCGCGCAGAGAACAAGAATGCGCACAGGTGTTCAGTTGTTGAGTAGTTTGCTCGCTGACTGAGCCTGTGCTATACTCCCGCAGGTTTATAATTCTCATTGGATGGAAGGTTTGCTACTTTGGAAAAACGCCTTGGCCGATCCTATCAGATCGCTAAAACACCACAGACCAGAAAGCCGAACAGCAACGAATTGCCGCGCGAGCTAATTCTGGCTTTGTTGGTACAGGGGTACCCGTTGGAGGAGCTGCTAGAGTTCTTTCCCATGTTTACAATGGACCAGCTTATGCTGCTGCTGGACGAGGATGTCATCCACTAATCCCGCCGCATCACCATTCTGTCTTCCCCCCGAACGCTCCGGCCTGTGCCGGAGCGTTTTTCATTCGTGGCGCTCAACTTCCTCCAGAAAGCCCAGCATCAGTTCATTAAATTGTGCCGGCTGGTCAAAGGGAGTGGCGTGACCGGAGTGTGGCACCACCACCAGCCTGCTGTGCGGGATTTGCGCGGCCAGCAAGCGTTTGGCCGCCAGCGGCACGGTCGCGTCTTCTTCGCCCGCCACAATCAGCGTCGGGCAGGTGATTTCGTGCAACCGGGCGCGCACGTCAAAGCGCGCCAGCGCCCACAGCGTCGCACGGTACGCAGCAAGATCGTTAGCAGCCAGCCGCGCGGCCGTTTCACGCCGCATGGCTTGCTGTTCTGGCCGGGGAAACAGCCCCGCAGCCACTCCTTGCGCCACCTCGGCCATCGGCCGGGTATAGACCGCGGCGAGGCGCCGCACGCCCACCAGCCGCTGTTGCCAGCGATCAGCCACAAAGCGCGCGGCGGTGTTTACCAGAATCAGGCTGCGCACCAGCTCCGGCGCGTCAAGCGCCAATTGCTGTGCCACCGCGCCACCCAACGACAATCCCGCCACGTGCGTAGGCGCGGCCGTCAACCGACGCAGCAATGCAGCCACATCCGCGGCGAGGACGGGCAGAGTGTACGGGCCGCGCGGCTTTGGCGATTGGCCGTGGCCGCGCAGGTCAGCGACGATCACGCGGTAGCGGGGCAGCAGTACAGGCAGTTGCAGCGGCCAGTCGGTACGGCTGCTGCCCAGGCCATGCAGCAACAGCAGCGGGCTGCCGTGGCCTGCTTGCTCATAGATTAAGTTGACCGGTGTGAGGGAAGCCGTTTTCACGCCCATAAGATTACCTCCGTTGCGCCACATCCAATCGGCCGCGCGGTTCATCATACGCCCGCGGCGACGCGGCGTCAAGCCGCCCGTGTTCTTGGCGCTTCCTCTCCAGCATGGTACAATTTGCAGTCTATGGATCCCAACACCCCCCCACCTTCCCGTGTCGTTGTTTTTGGCCTTGATGGCGCTACATGGGACATCGCCCGCCCGCTGATGGCTGCCGGACGCATGCCCAATCTGGCGCGGCTTACCGCGCACGGCACCGCCGGCCCGCTGGCTTCCACCGTGCCGCCGATCTCCGCGGCCGCGTGGGTGACGTTTCTGACCGGTCAAAACCCCGGACGGCATGGCGTTTACCAGTTCCGTAAGATGGACATGCGCCAGTACGGCGGCTATCGCGATGAGTTTGCCACCAGTCGCGATTACGTCGGGCGCAGCTTTTTGGAGCTGGTTGGGCAGCGCGGGCGGCGCGTGGCTTCCATCGGCGTGCCGATGACCTATCCCCCCTTCCCGGTCAACGGTTTTTTGGTCAGCGGCTTCCCGCGGCCCTTTGGCCCCCAGGCGCAGGCCTGGCCACCCGCCAAAGCCGCCGCGCTTGGGCGGTGGGACGAAGTACAGGACAGCTTTAATTTCACCCTGTCACCCGCCAAGACGGTCGAAACCTCCGATTATTGGGTGCAGAAATACACCGACATTGCGCTGCAAGCATTGGCCGAGGAACCGTTCGATCTCTTCCTCGTGGTGTGGAACAGCACCGACAACATCCCGCACCTCTTCTGGAAATACGCCGACCCTGGCTTTCCCGCCTTTGACGCAGCGGGCGCGCCGCAGTTCGGGCAGGTAATCAACCATCAGTACGAGGTGGCGGACGCGGAGATTGGCCGCCTGCTGGCCGCGCTGCCCGATCCAGACAACACCACGATTCTCGTCATGTCTGACCACGGCATGGGTGCGCATCCGCATTTACGGGTCAACTTCGGTACATGGCTGGCCCTGCAAGGCCATTTGACGTTGAAAAAGGGGCCAGCCAGCCAGCCGAGCCTGCTCAGCCGCGTCGTGGCTGGGGTGCGTCGCCGCATCCCGCGCCAGTGGCTGGAGCGGTTGCGCCCGCACTTGCCCGCCAGCCTGCGCGCAGACCTGTACGCGCGGCAGATGAACCTCGACCAGATTGACTGGGAGAGTACGCGGGCCTACCGCATGAAGGTCTTCCCGTCGGTTGAAGGAATTGTGTTAAACGTGCGCGGGCGGCAGCCCCAGGGCATCGTCGAGTCAGGCACGGCCTATGAGGCGCTGCGCGACGAATTGCTGGTGGGTCTGGCCGCGCTGCGCGACCCCGACACCGGCCAGCCCATCGTCGCGCGCGCCAGCCGCCGCGAAGAGCTGTTCGAAGGGCCGTTTACCGAGGACATTCCCGACATTCTGGTCGAGCTGCACCCGGCCTATACCGGTGGTTCTGGCCTGCAGGGCCGTTTGGTGACGCCGATGCCGCTGGAAGAACTGGCCGCGTACAGTGGATCGCACCACCCCACCGGTTTGTTCGTGCTGAACGGCCCGGGCGTGCAGGCCGGGCAATGGCTGGAGGACGCGTCCATCGAAGACCTCGCTCCGACGCTGCTGCACATTATGGGCTTGCCAGTGGCGACCTGGATGGACGGTAACGTGCTGCACACTGTTTTTGAACCGGCAGCCCGGCGGCCTGTGTCTCATGCTGAGTACGAAATCAGCGCGACCAGCGCCGGTGCAGCTCTGTCCGACGCCGACGAAGAAGCCATACGCGCCCAACTGGCCGGTTTGGGCTACCTGCGTGATTGAACCTGTCGAACGGATTGCATGTGTTTAGCGTACAACTTGGCCGACCCCCGCACAGCAAAACAATTTCCGTCAAGCCAGCCCGCCTGCTTGTGCCGCTGGGCCTGTTGTTGACGGCTGTCATCGGCCTGCTGCAAGGCACATGGCAGTCCACCACGCTGGCGGTACTGCTTGTGGGTGGTGGACTGGCCGTGGCGTGGTTGTTGCTGATCCTGGTGCGACCGGAAGCCGCGCTGCTGTTCTACGCCTTATTTGCCGTCAACCTCAACAGCATAGACTTGCCGCTGCCGCTGGGTGGGGTGCGTGTCAGCCCTGACATCTTGCTGGTCTCGCTGCTGATCGGGGGCGCGCTATTGCGACTTTTCACCGATCGGCGTACTTCCGGTAGCCTGCCCATCACCGTTCCCTACCTGATTTTTCTCGCGGTTCCCATCATCACGCTCTTGTGGTCGCCCGTGCGGGTAGAATCGCTGCGCGGCATCTTCCGTTTCGTCGGTTATCTGGCGCTGATGTGGCTCATTGTAGACACGATCCGCAGCAAGGCGCAGGTGCGGCGCATGGTAGTGGCGATCATTTTGTCCACTATCCTACCGGTGCTGTCCGGCTTCTACCAAGCCATCACCGGCAGCGGACAGCTCATTTGGGCAGGCGCGCTGCTCAACCGCATCTACGGATTCGCCGGTGGCCCATTTACCCTGGCCTTTTACCTCGTGATGGTGACGCCGCTTATCTTGATCTTCTTCCTGGAAACGCGGCGCGCCGACAATGACCCCGCAGCCGCGGGCGATTGGCATTTCAACCGTTTTGGGCTGGCCTTGCTGCTGATGCTGATCGTCAGCGCGCTGCTGCTGACCTTTATTCGCGGCGCGTGGATTGCGATGGTGGTTTCGCTGCTGGCATTGGGCATCCTGCATGGTGGCTGGCGCTACCGCCAACTGGTCGCTTCAATCCCCGCAGCGGTTGGTGTGGTCCTGCTCACCTTCACCCCGGCGATGGAGCGTTTGCAGCAGGTGGCCGATCCCACCAGCACCTTGTTTGGCCGCGTGGCTGTGTGGCGGTTGGCGGTGGACTGGCTCTTGGCCAGCCCGCTCAATTTCCTGGCAGGCGTCGGCATGAAGGCGTTTGAATATTACTACGTGCTGCTGGCTGGCCCCACCACCGCGGGGCTATACTGGCGACGTGAGTCTTTCCTGATCGGCAACCGCCCTCACAACGAGGTGCTTGGCTTCCTGCTCGACGTAGGACTGATCGGCACGCTGGCCCTGTTGGCGGTGTTGTTCATCCTGGCGCGGCTCGCCCTGCGCGTCTATCACCGCTCCAGCGACCGCGAACTGCGCTTCACCGCGTTGGCCTTTCTGATCGGCCTGATCGGACTGGCGGTCGGCGCAATGGGGGACAACGTCTTTTCGCAACCTGCCGTCGCAGTCTATTTCTGGATTATGGCCGGGCTGGTGATGGCCATTGACCGGCATTTGTTGCCCTCTGCCGCGGAGATCACCCCTACATGACCACCGCCCCGCTGCGCGTGGTGATGATCGGGCCGGTGCCGCGCATTTACGGCGGCATTTCCGCAGTCACGGGCGCACTGCTGGACGCCGGGCTGGCTGAACGTTGTCGCCTGACCTATTTAGCTGAGGGAACCCGGCAAGGCCCCCTGCGAAAACTTAGCCATGCCACGCAGGCGCTGACGCGGTTGCTGTCAGCGTTGCTGCGCCGTCAAGCCGACGTGCTGCACCTGCATGTGGGCAGTGGCAGCAGCTTTTACCGGCACATGCTCTACACCGCACTTGGTAAGTGGGCGCGTGTGCCGGTGATCCTGCACTGGCATTTGCCAGGCAGCGGCGACGCAGCCGACGCGGGGCTGTCCGGCGACCGGCAGCGGCGGCTGGCCCGTTGGGGGCTCCATGCAGCCACGCGGGTGCTGGTGTTGTCGCCTGCCTGGGCCAATACACTCACCCAACTTGCGGGCAATCCGCAAGCTGCAGCGAAGATGGTGGTGCTGCCCAATCCGGTGGATTGCCGTGCGCTGTATCCGCC
>JBAQWV010000063.1:0-10086 GCA_049299095.1 Anaerolineae bacterium
AGCCGCAGGCTGAGCTGGTCGAGTAGCCGCAGGCTGAGCTGGTCGAGTAGCCGTAGGCTGAGCTGGTCAAGTAGCCGCAGGCTGAGCTGGTCGAAGCCTGTCCGCCCGTATCGAAACCTGGATAAACATGCTTGACGTTCTGCGTTTTTGGGTATTCATCCAAATCTTTGCCCTCGCAGCCTTGCCGCTGGCTTGGCGTTTGTTCGCCGCGCTGCCCAGCCGCGGTTACGCGCTCGCCAAACCACTCGGCTTGCTGCTTGTCACCTACGTGTTGTGGATGGGCGCCAGCCTGGGCCTGCTGCGCAACAGCGCAGGTGGCATCCTCGCCAGCCTGCTGGTCGTGCTGGCCGCATCAGTCGGGTTGGGGCGCGCTGGTCTGCGCCGCAATGATGCCGGGCAGCGGCCATTGTGGGCCTGGCTGCGCGGCCATAGCCGTCTGATCGTCGTCACGGAGCTGCTTTTTCTCGCAACGCTCTTTGGCTGGGCTGTGGTGCGCAGCTACAGCCCGGAGATCACCACCGCGGGCGGCGAAAAGTGGATGGAACTGACCTTTCTGAACGGCATCCTGCGCAGTGAACGTTTTCCCCCGCTTGACCCCTGGCTGGCGGGCTTTGGCATCAGCTATTACTATTTTGGCTACGTGATGCTGGCCGTACTGACGCGCGTAAGTGGTCTTGCGTCGTCGGTGGCGTTCAACGTCGGCCTGGCGACCTGGTTCGCGCTGACCGCCACCGCGGCCTTCGGCGTGGCCTACGACATGGCCGCGGCGTTGCTGGCGGCACGCCCCGCGCACGACGCAACGCCTGCGCGCCGCCGGTCGCCGCTGCCGCTGCTGGGCGGCCTGCTCGGTGCGCTCTTCGTGACCCTGCTCGGCAACCTGGCGGGCTTCCTCGAATCGATGCAGGGCCTCGGCGTCGGCTCGCTGGCCTTTTGGCGCTGGCTGGATGTGAAAGACCTCAACTGTCTGGGCGGCGCGGGCGATATCGAGCCGTTGGCGAACTGCCCGCAACTCGTCGGCCTCGTGCCGGAGCGTTTCTACTGGTGGTGGCGCGCCAGCCGTGTTCTCACCGACCGCGATCTGGCCGGGCGCTCAATCGAGGTGATTGACGAATTCCCCTTCTTCAGCTTCTTGCTAGGCGATATGCACCCGCACGTCCTCGGCTTGCCCTTCGTGCTGCTGGCGATTGGGTTGGCGCTGGCGCTGCTGCTCGGCGTCAGCCGCCGTCAACGCAGCGACGACACCCCCACGCGCGCCGCGTGGCCGCGCGAGCTGCTCGCCGCGTTCCCGTTGGGTGCGTCCGGTTTTCTGCTCTATGCGCTCTGCCTGGGCGGGCTTTCCTTCCTGAACACCTGGGATTTCCCGATCTATCTTTTTCTGGTAATGCTCAGCCTCGGCGCGGCTTTGGCTTGGCGACAGCACGGCTTGAGCTGGCGCATCGTCGGACAGGCCGTGGCGGGCGCGGGCGCGCTGGGCGCGGTCGGCGGTTTACTTTACCTGCCCTTTTACGTCGGTTTCCAGTCGCAGGCAGGAGGTGTGCTGCCCAACTTCCTTTGGCCGACTCGTCTGCCGCAGTTCTTTGTGATGTTTGGGCCATTGCTTGTGGCAGCAATCTTGCTGCTGGTTGCATTGACTGCCCATCGCTGGCGCAGCGTGCTTGCACCTTGGGCGCGCGCGTTTGCCCTAGCCGCGGGCTTGCCAGTGAGCTTCCTGCTGGGCGTCATGGCGTTGGGTGCGCTGACACCGAACGGGCAAGAGTTGGTGGCGCGGCTGCGCGAGTTACCGGTGGTGCAACAGGCAGGTATCGGCAGCGTGGGGCAACTGGCCGCAGCGGTGGCGCAGTTGCGGCTGGCAACCCCATGGACCTACTTGCTGCTGGCCGCGCTGCTGGCATGGACGTTCGCCTTACTGGCGCGTTCCTCTGCTACGTCGCTCATGCCCGCGCACGATCCCTCCCCGCTGCGCGCACCGGTCACGTTGTTTGCCCTGCTGGCACTGTTGACCGCCCTGTTACTCACCTTCAGCGTCGAATTCGTCTATCTGCGCGACACCTTCGGCACGCGCATGAACACTGTGTTCAAGTTTTATTTCCAGGCGTGGGTGCTGTTGGGTCTGGTTGCCGCGTTTGCCATGGTCTATCTCGCACACTATGCCGGACGCGCGTTGCGTTGGGGTGGTCTAACGCTGGTCACGCTGTTGGTGATCGCCGGGCTATTCTACCCCGTTTTCGCCACCTACACCCGCGCCGAAAAGTTCCGATCTACCCCAACCCTCGATGGCGCTGCCTATCTCGTCCGGCAGAACCCTGGCGACAGCGCGGCCGCGTCCTGGCTCCGCCAGAACGTCAGTGGCGTCGCCACCGTGCTGGAAGCTTATGGCGGTTCCTACACCTACGCCGGGCGTATCTCCGCGCAGACGGGCCTGCCCACGCTGCTCGGCTGGGATGGCCACGAGCTGCAATGGCGTGGCAACACGCTGGAGCAAGATCAACGCCGCCCAATTGTGGATCGCATCTACGGTGCAAGCACCGGTGCGGAACTGCAAGGCCTGCTCAACCGCTGGCAGATTGACTACGTGGTGGTGGGCGAGCAGGAGCGGCAGACCTTCCACTTGACGCCCCAGTCCGAGGCGCGCTTGGCCCAGATCATGGAATTGGTGTACGATAGCAACGATGTGCGGATTTACCGCAATCGTCAGGCCGATAGTGACGGCCTTACCTGGTGATCCTATGACCGTTTGGAGCGATACTCTTTCCACCGAAGAAAACACGGCCCCCTTGCATCGGCGGTTGTTGGCTTGGCTAACGCTGGAGCGGCTGGGCTATGTGGCGCTGTTCGTACTGGCCTTAACGTTGCGGCTAGCGAAGCTCGGCCACGCGGCGTTGTCACCAGCCGAGGCCACACAGGCCGTAGCCGCGCTGGACGCGCTGGCACAGCGTACCGCGTTGCCAGCCAGCGGCGTCAGTCCCTTGCTGCTGACCGCACAATGGCTGTTTTTCCTGCTTGCCCGTCCTGCCGAGGCCGCGGCACGCATCCTGCCTGCGTTGCTGGGCGCGGCCGTCGTGCCGTTGGCGTATGGCCTGCGGCACGAACTGGGGCGGCTGGCCGCGCTGGGAACGGCCCTGCTGCTGGCTTGCTCCGCCACGCTGGTATTCTGGAGCCGTCAGGCCACGGGTGAGGCGTTGGTGATCTTCGGCAGTGTGGCGCTGATCGTCAGCCTGGTCGGCTGGCGGCGCGGCGAGAGTGCTGCGCCTTGGGGTGTAGCCGCTGCGCTGGCCGTGCTCTTGTTGTCTGCACCCGTAGCCTACAGCGTGCTGCTGGCTGCTGCGCCGCTGAGCCTGCTGGCGGTGCTGTCCACCCCACGACCGCCGCGCACCCGCGTACTGACCGCTGCACTGGGCCTGCTGACCGTACTTTTCCTCGGCGCAACCGGCTTTTTCTTCCTGCCGGGTGGTTTGGCAGCCACCGCCGACTTGCCAGCGGTCTGGCTGCACGGGTTCACGCGCGGAGCCGATCCGCTGGGCAGTTTGACGCTGGTCTCCACCAGCACCCTGCCCGCCGCGCTGATAACCCTGTTCTGGCTCGATCCTCTCGTGGTCGCGGTCGGGCTGGGCGGCTTGGCAGTCGGTTTGCGCCGTCGCCACTGGCTGGCGCAAGGGTTGAGCCTGTGGCTATTGCTGGCGCTGCTGTTGCTCGTTGTACGCGGCAGCCGCACCACCGCAGACCTGATTGTGCTGATGCCGCCGCTGGCAGTGCTAGGAGGTTGGGGGTTGGTGACCTTTGCGCGTCGGTTTGATCTGGGCGAATATCGCCGCGAGGGTCTAATTCTACTGATCGCCGGGCTGGTGGTGTTGCTTTCCACTGCGGTGTGGCTGTCGGAGTATACGGAAACGCTGAAGGGCACGCCGCAGCCCGCGTTTTTGATCAGTGCCGCGGCCACGCTGGTGATTTTGGTCGCGCTGGTCGCTGCCTATGTCGTACTGTTCAACCGTCAACTGGCTGGGCAGGTGCTGCTGGCGTTGGCTATGCTGGTGCTGACCTTGCTTGGGCTGCGCGGCGCAACGCTGATCAGCCTAAACAACGAGCCGCTACGCTGGAATTCGCTGGAGCCGGTGGCCGGTGCGGCTGACAGCTTTGAGTTGACACACAGTCTGGCGCAACAGGCAAGACTGCGCGGCGATGATTTGCGCGATTTGCCCGTGGCTTTTCTGACACCGCCCGGCAATTCTGTGCCTGCACTGCTGCGCTGGGTAGCGCGCGACGCGGTTATCATCACACCCAACACCGATAATCCCGATCTGGTATTGCTGGGGCTGGTTGATGCATCGGCGGAACAACAAGCTGCGCCGGGGCCGAACTACAGCGGGCAAAGTTTTCGGATCGCCCAGCGGTGGTCGCCAGACGGTTTGACCGTCGCCAACTGGCTGCGCTGGTTGCTGTACGGCTATTATGGTGCGGCTCAAAGCCAGCAGCGCGCTGTGCTGTGGGTTCCCGCTGGCTCAGCGCCCTGAGCCTGACATCCGCGCTAAACGAGAATTCGGCAGTGACCCGTTGACGCATGTCGTGTTGCTGTGAAATGGTTCCCTTTTCGCGGCGATTTGCCACTTCCAAATTCTGAATTCAGATTTCTTTTACGAACATCACTCTGCTATGAACGACTTGACATCCCCAATGACCGAAACATCACCCGCGCCGTCGCGCAGCAATTGGCTGGATCGTTCGCTGCTCAACTTGACCACCCTCGACCGCGAAAAGCTGGCCTGGGCCGGACTGCTGATTGTGGCGCTGCTCATTCGCCTGATCGCGCTGGACAACCGCACAGCCAGCCACGACGAAGCGCAACATGCGTGGTTTGCCTATAACCTGTTCACGGGCAAAGGCTACGAGCATAACCCAGTCTACCACGGGCCATTCATCTACCATGCCATGGCATTGGCCTATCTGCTGTTCGGCGTCAGCGACGTGTCCGCGCGCATTCCGACCGCTTTGATGGGCTTTGGCCTCGTCTGGTTGATGTGGTTCACGCGCGGCTGGCTGGGCAAGCGCGGCGCGTTCTTTGCCGGTGTGTTGCTTGCCGTATCGCCCGCACTGCTGCATTATTCGCGCCACACCCGCCACGACATCTACGAGATTTTTTGGGCGGTGCTGCTGCTGATCGCTGTGTTCAAGTATCTGGAGCAGGGAGCCACCCAAGGACGGCGCTGGTTCTATGTGGCTGCCGCGGCCCTGTCGCTGGCGCTCGCCAGCAAGGAAGACGCGTTCATCCACGGTGCGGTCATTGGCGGCTTCCTGGTGGCGTTGGTGCTCTTCCGCTGGCTGGCCGCACGCTTCGACCCATCGCTGCCCGATGAGGCGCGCACTGTGCCGCTGCGTATTGCGCGGCGCGATGCGCTGATGCTGGCTGTGGGGTTGGGTTTGTCCTTCATCGGCATGTTGCTCTATCGCGTGCTGGGGCTGGCAAACAGCGCCGGTTCTGCCACCACCGTGCAAACGATCCTGTCGCTGGCGATTATCGCCGTGCCGCCCGCGCTGGCCGCCATCTGGGCCTTCCTCTATCGCACCCGCAACGCAGATGCCGACCCCGACCAGCCCGCGGCCTGGTTCAGTCCGGCCACCGACATGGTGATCCTGTTGGCAACGCTGATCATGCCGTGGGTGTCCCCCTTCCTAATCAAGGCGCTGGGCTACGATCCGCTCAACTACACCACCGGCATCCTGCCGACCGCCTCTGTGCTGGCCGCGATGATCGGCGCAGCCGCGGTGATCGGGTTGCTGTGGAGCCCGCGCCGCTGGCTGATCGCCGCAGGTATTTTCTCTGCGATTTTCGTCGTCTTTTTCACCGGCCTGTTCACCAATGGGCAAGGTCTGGCGACGGGCGTGGTCGGCTCGCTGGGCTATTGGCTGTCGCAGCAGGAGGTGGCACGCGGCAGCCAGCCGTGGTACTACTACCTGCTGATCGTGCCATTATACGAGTTCCTGCCGCTGCTGCTGTCGTTACCGGTGGTTTTGGCTGCTTTAGTGCGCCGTAACCGTGTCTCCATGATCTTGCTGGCGTTGCTAGTTGCCCTGTTGGCTGGCTGGATCGGCCTGACTGTCACGGGTGATGCCGCCAGCCGCGAAAGCACAGTGTACAAATTGGTGATGATGGTCACAGCCGCGACCGTGTTGTTGACTGTACTATGGGGCGGCCTAAACCGTCACCCGCGCAACGCGCAGCTCTTCCTAGCCTTCCTGCCCCTCTTTATCCTGTTTAGCTGGTTTGCTTACGCGGTGGCTGGCGAAAAAATGCCCTGGCTGGTCACCTCCATCACCCTGCCGATGTGCATCGCAGGTGGTTGGACACTTGGCAAACTGGTTGAACACACCGATTGGCACAAGCTTGGCTGGCGCGCCCTATGGATCGGCCTGCTGGTGCTGGTGCTGCTGGCCGCGCTGTTGGGCCTTCTTGACAGCCAGCCCTTCCAGGGTCGTTCGCTGGGCGAGTTGAGCCAGACCGGTCAATGGTTGGCGGCGTTGGTGGTCAGCCTCGTTGTGATTGCGGCGCTGGTCTGGTTGCTGATGACAACAGGCTGGCGGCAATGGCTGCGTGTCGCAGGCCTCACCGTGATCGCCGTACTGGGGTTGTGGACGGTGCGCACCACCTATCAGGCCAACTTCGTCAACCAGGATTACGTGGTTGAATATCTGTTTTATGCACACGGCTCCCCCGATCCGTTGGCTGATGTACGTTTGATCGAAGACATCAGCCGTCGCACCGTGGGCGACCGTCAGATTAAGGTGGCTTACGATGACGATTCCTCATGGCCGTTCAACTGGTACTTCAGCACCTGGCCGAACGCTGCTTATTTCGGCGCTACGCCCAGCCGTGAGGTTTTTGCAGACGCGCCGGTGGCGCTGATCGGCGCAAAAAATCTGGACCGGGCGCGGCCCTTCCTGCAGCGTGATTACTACGAATTTGATCGCCGGTTGATCTGGTGGCCCAACGAGGACTACCGCAACACCAGTTGGCAAAAGATCAAAGAAGGCTTGACCAACCCGCAGAAGCGTCAAAAATTCCTTGATGTGGTATTGTGGCGCAAATATGACACCCCCACCAATCAGTGGCCGTTGGTACATCGTTACAGCTTGTTCGTGCGCAAGGACTTGGCCGGGCAGCTTTGGGACTTTGGTTTACAACCCGCCACTGCCGCGCCGCAGGCTGATCCCTACGAGCAAGGCTTTCGCGAAGGCTACGCCAGCCAGCAGATCATCGGCGTCGGCCCTGGCCTTGAGACGGGCCAGCTCAGCTTCCCGCGCAATGTGGCCGTGGCTGCCGACGGCACGGTTTATGTCGCGGACAGTGGCAATCATCGCATCCAGGCCTTCACGCGCGATGGCGTGGCGTTGCGCGCCTGGGGCACTTCCTGCGAGCTGTATGCCGACGGCACGCCCGGCTGTGTAGACCCTGACGGCAATGGCCCCCTGCAACTGGGCGACGGCCAGATGCGCGAACCGTGGGGCATTGCCATCGGCCCGGACGGCAATGTCTATGTGGCTGACACCTGGAACCATCGCATTGACGTATTCGATGCCCAGGGCAACTTCCTGCGCAAGTGGGGGTCGTTTGCCACCACCAACGGCGAAGCGGTCGGCAGCCCTGGCGGGTTCTGGGGGCCGCGCGCGGTCGCGATTGATGCGGCTGGCAACGTTTACGTCACCGACACCGGCAACAAGCGCGTGCAAATCTTCGACGCTGCCGGCAACTTCCTTGGCCAGTTGGGTGGTGGTGGCGTCACCGAAGGTCGCTTCGACGAACCGGTTGGCCTGGCAATTGCCCCGCGGGCCGACGGCGCAGCCGGTGGCATGTTGTTTGTGGCCGACACGTGGAACCGTCGCATTCAGAAGTTCAACGTCACCTTTGACGCCGCCAACGCGCCGATGATCACCTTCGTCAAGGCGTGGACGGTGGAGGGCTGGGCCAGCCAGAGCGTGGTTAACAAGCCCTTCCTGGCAGTGGATAGCACCGGCATGGTCTATGCCACCGATCCAGAGTTGTACCGCGTCCTTGCGTTCGACAGCGAAGGCACGTTCCAGGCAACTTTCGGCGTGTACGGCACAGATATGCAAAGCATGGCTCTGCCGGGTGGCATTGCCATCGGCCCGAACGACGCGGTTTACCTCGCGGACGCGGACAATCACCGCATCATGGTATTCCCCCCCATCCGCTCTCAGGCTTTGCCCAACATCGAGTAAATCAGCGATAAAAAAGCAGCTCCGACATGGTCAGAAGACCGCCGGAGCTGCTTTTTTGTTCACGGTCAGAACTGCGAACGCCGCTACCCCGCCAAACAAGCCCGTACCAGCCCCGGCCCGCTGTAAATCAGGCCGGTATACAATTGCACCAGCGTTGCACCTGCATCCAACCTGGCCCGATAATCCGCTGGCGTCATCACACCGCCGCTGGCGATCACCGGAATGCGCCCCTCTACCCGGCGCACCACGCGCGTGAGCAGCGCCATGTTCAGCTCGCCCAAAGGCCGTCCACTCAGGCCGCCCGCCTCCTGTGCGTGCGCCGAGCGCAGCCCCGAACGGCGCAGCGTGGTGTTGCCGATAATCACCCCATCCAGCCGCGCGGCCAGGATTACCTCCAGCGCGGCATCCAACTCAGCATCTTCAAGATCAGGGGCAAGCTTCACCAACACCGGCACAGGCCGCGCCAACTGTTCGACCTGGGCTGCACGCGCCGCGGCCACTGGCTGGAGCAGCGCGGCCAGCGCCGCGCCGGTTTGCAGGCTGCGCAGGCCCGGCGTGTTCGGGGAACTAACGTTGATCGTTAGATAATCGGCGCGTGGCGCGAAAAGATCGAGCAAGGTGACATAATCATCGGCCGCGCGTTCCAGCGATGTCGCCTTGTTCTTGCCAATATTTACGCCAATGATCGGCCCGCCCGCGCGCGCAGGCCGCGGGGGCAGACGCTGCGCCAGAAAGGCCGCACCGCGCGAAGGAAACCCCATGCGATTGATCAGCGCGGCATCTTCGGGCAGGCGAAAGACACGCGGCCCGGGGTTGCCCGGCTGTGGTTGCAGCGTTACCGTGCCCAGCTCCAGATGACCAAACCCCAGCCCAGCCAGCCCGCGCCAGCCTAGGCCGTCTTTGTCATAGCCTGCGGCCAGCCCAAGCGGGTTGGCGAAGGTCAA
Organism: Anaerolineae bacterium; assembly: GCA_049299095.1. Lineage (GTDB taxonomy): Bacteria > Chloroflexota > Anaerolineae > JAAEKA01 > JAAEKA01 > JAAEKA01. The sequence continues at coordinate 9,174 of JBAQWV010000063.1, forward strand.
ACCAAAGGCCGACACAGGCGCGGTCGTCGGGGACGTCCCCAGCAGGGCACGCAACGCATCGCGTGTGAGCGCCGACGCGCCCGCCAGCCGCAGCAAAGTCAGCGTGAATTGATGGGCGCGCTCCGGCGGCAGGCGAAAGAGCAACGGGCGCAGCAACTGATACGGTGTGGACATTGGCGGCCTCAAGCGTGTTCAGCCAAAAATGCCCGCGCGGCGGCGATTTGTTCCGCGGGAACGCGGCCTGTCTGCTGCCAGTAATCGAGCATCTGTGTCAGGGTCAGCGCAGCGTGCAAGGTATAGCCAGCCGCGGCCAGCGCCTCACGCGCGCCCGATTGTCGGTCAATCAGCACAACCACATCCTGCACCGCCAGCCCGGCGGTTTGCAGCTTCTCAATCGCCTCGAATTTGCTGCCGCCGGTGGTCGCCAGATCATCCAGCACCACCACGCGCTCGCCCGCTACATAAGCTCCCTCGATGCTGGCTGCGGTGCCGTAGGCCTTCACCTCCTTGCGCGGATAGATCAGCGGCCAGCCGCCGGTCAGGCTCACTGCAGCGCCGATGGGCAGCGCGGCATAGGGCAGGGCTGCCAGCCGGTCGAAGGCAAGGCCGCGCAGCACGGGCCCATAAGCCTCGGCCACCTGTTGCAGCAAGGCCGGATGCGAGATCACCGCGCGCAGGTCAAGGTAGATCGGCGAGCGCAGCCCCGACTTGAGCGTGAACTCGCCGAAGCGCACACAGCCGGCGGCCAGCAGGTGATCGGCCAGCGCGGCCTGTCCGGCTGTCAGCGGCGATGTTACCGGCTGCGGCGCGCGCGTGGACGGGCTGGACACCGCCTGCTGCCTTGCTTCTGCCATCGCGTCTACCAGCGCGCGGGCGGCGGCGCGCACATCGTCCGCGCGGGCGAGCGCACGGC
>JBAQWV010000064.1:0-8688 GCA_049299095.1 Anaerolineae bacterium
ACCCACAGCAGCAACGCGCTGGTAATGCTTTCGGCAACCAGACTGCGAATCAACGACCCCACGCCCTGTTCGATATCCTGCCAGATGCGTCGCGTGCGTACGCGCGCGGCTACTGGCAACGAAGTGAGCCAAAGACGCTCAAAGCGCACATGATCAACGCTCCAATACAAGCTCAGGATCAAAATCACCACCCCCTTGCCAACGGCTGAACCAATACTACTAACAATCCCGGCCAGACTTTGCAAGAAGGGGATATCGGTCTGCCCGGCCAGCACGGTATAGATAAAGCTTGAAGATGGCAGGCGTTCGACAATCGCGCGTTGCAGCGCGTTATCTGTGTTGGGCCAGGTAGTCAGGATCTCCTCATATACCTCTGCCAGGCGTGTCATGAACGCCTGAGCGTCGCGTTGCAGCGGGCCGATAATCAGCAAGACAGTTCCAATCAGGCCCAACGCAACGAGCAAATAAATCAGCCCGACGCGTAATCCGCCCGGCACACCGCGGGTTTGCAGGCGGTCAATGGAGGGGCGCAGACTGGCCGAGACAAACAAGGCTAGCAGCGCCATCAGAATGGGTTCCAGAAACATCCAGGCTAACACCAGGATCAACAGCGTGAGAACAACGAGAATCGTTGTGCGAGCTATGGAGATCATGCTGGTGCTCCTTGCTCTTTCTCCGGTGTAGCCAGCTTTTCGATGGTTGTGGCAATCGCCTCAATAATATCTTCGTAAGAGTCATTGGAATCTGTGCTGCGCGCTTCCTTGCGCCGCAGTCCTTTACGCACATCGTAAACCAGATTGTGTGCTTCGTAGCGCAGATAAGCCAGCTTGTCGCGTCCGGTTATAGTCGTCCAACGCTGGCTGTCGAGATTGAAAAGCAGGCGGTTGAAGGCGATTTGCAGAATGGCGGCCAGAGGAATAGCCAGCAGCGCACCGGCAATGCCAAACAGCGCGCCGAACGCAGTCAAGGCCAGCAGGGTGACAAAAGGGTTGACGCCAACCGACTGGCCCATCACGCGCGGCACCAGGATATAGTTTTCGAGTGCTTGCAAGATGATGGCTGCAATCACAACCAGAAAGGCTTTGGAAGGGTCATTGCTCAATGCTACCAGCAATGCTACCGCGGCGCTTAGCGTCGGCCCCACCAGGGGGATCAATTCAAAGATACCAGACAGCACCGCCAACGCCACGGCATACGGCAGGCCAATCACTAGGTAAATAACGAGCGATGCGACACCAATCAGCAACCCCAGCAGCATTTGCCCGCCCAGAAAGCCACCCACGGTAGATTCGATTTCGTCTAACACACTGCGGATAGTCTCGCGACGGTCTGGAGCTACAAAGCGCAGCAGCCATAACTTGATGCGCTGGTTCTCCAGGTTCCAGTAATAGGCCAGAAGAAACATAGCGCCGCCGATAAACAAATAGTAGATGGCTTTTCTGAAAGACTTCAAATAGGCATTGAGTTCACCCAGCGATGCCGCATCGCCCCGTGGCTGCTGCGGCATCAGCATATCGAGCGAGTCGGGCGTACTCAACGCTACTTGTTTCAGCAGATAATTGTCAGATTCTGTCAGAGCTGACCGGATATTGTTGTAATAACGGGGGAGCTGTGCCGTAAATTCGTTGACTTGGTTGTATAGCATCGGCCCTACGGCAAACCCAAACAAGATTAACACGAGCAAAAAAACCACATATACCAGTGTAACGGCTACTGGACGGGAGCGCCCCTGCCGTACCAGCCAGTTTACCAACGGAGTGATGGCAATATTAAGGATAAAAGCCCCCAACATCAAAAACACAACCACGCGAAAACGATAGAGAAGATAGAACCCGCCAATCACTGCTGCGACCACCAGCGTTGTGCCGACGATGGAACGCCAGTCACGTGGATGTTCAGACGACACTGAAGCTGAAGTCATGCAACACCTCTTCCAGCAACTAACGACTGCAAGACGTTTACACCCGACGGGTATATAAACAGAGGCGATACCCTGCGCCAGGTTCGAAATGTGCCTTCTATGTGCAAATCATATACGACGCAAGGGGATTGTCAAGAATTTTTTGCAGACTGAGGGAATAAAAAGCGGGACAGCTTCGCGACTGTCCCGCTAAAGCAGCTTGCTGGCAAGCAAATGCTAACGCAGCATCTCCACGAACTGCGCACTGGTGCCGGCCCGCACCTGTTCCAGCGTCGCGCCCGGCAGCAACTCTGTCAGCGTCAACTGCCCGTCCAGGAATTCGAACACCGCCCAGTCGGTGATAATCATCACCACCGCGCGCTGCGCAGTCAAGGGCAGCGTACACTGCGGCACGATTTTGGGCCTGCCCTTGCCGTCCACATGCGTCATGGTTACGATCAGCCGCCGCGCGCCGCTGGCCAGGTCCATCGCGCCACCGATGCCCAGCAGCGGCTGGCCGGGCACCGCCCAATTCGCCAGATTCGCAGCCTCGTCCACTTGCAGGCCGCCCATGATCGCCACATCCACATGCCCGCCGCGGATCATGGCAAAGGACTCCGCGCTGTCGAAATAAGCTGCGCCAGGCAGCGCGGTCACCGGCTGCTTGCCCGCGTTGACAGGATACTCCAGCGCGCCACCCGTCTGCGGAGCCGGGCCGACGCCCAACATGCCATTTTCCGTGTGCAGAGTCACCCCATGAGCAGACGTGATCAGATCCGCCACCAACGTGGGGATGCCGATGCCCAGGTTCACTACATCGCCAGGGTGCAGCTCGGCCAGCGCGCGCCGCGCCATCGCCATGCGTGCTTCATCCGCCTTCTTGCCGCTCGCCTCCACCGATGCGGACGTGCCCAAATCCTCCAGCGAGGTATGCGCCTGCACCAGATAGTCCACAAAGCAGCCCGGCGTGTGAATTTGGTCGGGAGCGAGCCTGCCCACCGGCACAATTTCTTCTACTTCTGCGATGACCAGCTTGGCCGCGGTTGCCATCATCGGATTGAAGTTGCGTTCGGTCATGCGATAAACCAGATTGCCCGCGGTGTCGGCTTGCCACGCGCGCACAAAAGCCACGTCGGCGCGCAGCCCCGGCACAAATACATAGTCCTGCCCATCGAAAGTGCGCACATCGGTGTTTTCGGCCACTACCGTGCCTGCACCAGTCGGCGTGTAAAAACCAGCAATGCCCGCGCCGCCCGCACGTAGCGCCTCGGCCAGCGAGCCTTGCGGGATCAACTGAATGTCAATCTGGCCGGCCTGATAGGCCTTGACCGCCTCCGGATTGGAGGTAAAGAAAGAGCCGATGGCCTTTTTAAGCTGGCCATTGCGCAGCAAACGCCCGCCACCCAGTCCCGGCTCACCCACATTGTTACCGATATAGGTCAGCTCGCGCACTTCGGGTCGTTCAGCCAGCGCGTTCAGGAGATGCACGGGATTGCCGGTCATGCCAAAACCACCGGCCATCAGCACCGCGCCGGAGGCAACCAGGGCCGCGGCTTCTTCGGCTGTAATTTGAGGAACTGTCTTCATAGTAGGAGATGCTTTCTGTAAAGAAGTTGCAAGTTGTAATTCGTCATTCATTCGCGCCGGCGCTGTAAACGACTTCACCGCCGATCACGGTCATCAGCACACGCAGGTCTGGCGACAACACCACCAGATCCGCACGCAGGCCGGGCGCGAGGCGGCCCAAATCCTGCTCCAGCCCCAGCAAACGCGCGGGCGTGACAGTCACCGTGGCCAACGCGTCGGCCACGCTGCACCCGCTAAACAGTATCAGGTTGCGCAGCGCCTGATCGAGCGGCAAAATGCTGCCAGCCAGCGTACCATCAGCGAGACGACAACTGTGACCATCCACGATCACAGGATAATCGCCCAGCCAATGCGTGCCCGGCGGCATCCCCAACGCGGCCATTGCATCGGTCACCAGGTTCAGTCGTTGCGGTCCCAACACCTGCCATGCCAGCTTGACGGCGGCAGGATGTGTGTGGATACCGTCTGCGATCAACCCCACCGTGACGCGCTCATCGGTCAGCAGCGCGCCCGGCAGGCCGGGATCGCGGTGTAAGAGGCTGGACATGGCGTTAAACAGGTGCGTGCCATAGCGGATCCCCGCGTCAAAGCCTGCAATAGCCTGCTCAAAGCTGGCTGTCGAATGCCCCGCGCTCGTCAGCACCCCGCGCGCATGCAGGGTCGCGGCCAGCTCCAGCGCGCCCGGCAGCTCCGGGGCCAACGTCACCAGCCGCACCTGCTTTTCCGGTGACCAGTTCTGCACTGCGTCCAGATCAGGCGTGCGCAGATGCGCCGGGTTGTGCGCGCCCTTTTTGACCGGGTTGAGGAAGGGGCCTTCAAAGTGCAGACCAAGCGGCTGCGCGCCGCGCAAGCCGGTGGGCGCGCCCGCCGCCAGCACCGCTTGCGCGGCTGCCATACGTTCCAACGGCGTTGTAATGACCGTCGGCAGAAACGCGGTTACGCCCGTGCGCGGCAACTGCGCAGCCACGCGCCAGATGGTTGTCGGGTCTGCGGTGAAATCGTCGCCAAAGCCCCCGTTGCATTGCAGATCAAGGAAGCCGGGCGCAAGCAACAGGCCAGTCAGATCCAGCACGCGGGCAGTGGTGGGCGGCGGAGGCAGGCGTTCGGCGTCGTCTACCGCCACGATACGCCCCGCGTCTACCAGCACCGCGCCGCGCGTAAAGCGGCACTGTGGGGTATAAAGCGTTGCGTGGGTCAAATAAAGCATGACTGCGTGCGGTGGGCGGGAAAGGGAGCGCAGTAGCTATGACATATCGAGCGCGGCGCGCAGTTCTTTGACATGACGCTTCTCGTGGATGGCAATCACCCGGAACACTCCTTCCACCGTGGTGTCGAAGCCACCCGGATGGTAGCCCGCGCGTTCCCACTGGTCGTCGGTGATACTGTCCAGCAGGGCGAGAGTTTCGGCGCGCTGGCTGTCCAGCTCCGCCTGCAACGCGTTCAGGGTTTGACCGCGACGTGCGCCGACTTCGGCCGCGTTGAAGGCATCGAGATCGAAATCGCGCGGAAAGTGGCGCGGCGGTTCAGCCAGCAGGCCGCGGATCACCTGGCGATGACCGCCCTCTGCGCCCGCGAGATGTGCTACCACGTCCTGGACTGTCCAGCCCGGGTTGCCGCTGGGGGCTGCCGCACGTTCTGCGGTCAGCGTCTCTATCAACGCCAGCAATTCAGCGCGTGTGTCCTGCATACGTTGGCGCAACTTTTCTTTGCGTTCATCCATGATCGGCTCCTTTTTGCGGCAAGTTTCAGGCGGCAATACAGTGTCGGATTTCAGCATTTGGAAGCAACTCGTCTGCCACTTCTGCATGGCGCTATCAGCCTCTATCATACCGTGAATTGAACGCACAGAAAAATTGACGCGCGCTTTTTTGCATCGCGGCTGCCGGATGCGCAGGCTGGTTTTCGCTGAAGCCTGTTTTGTGTAGAATCCGGTTGTGTAGATTTCATAAAACAACGGCAGGGTTTGAAAACAGCAGCCCTTGCCGTCTGAAGAGGCGTACTCCTCAGACAAAATCAGCCGAATTGCCCACATTGAACGGGTGTCACTCCGAGGCTCACCAAGGCAGAGAAATCCCCTTGCGAAGGCACAAAAAGATAGATTTCTCGTCGTTTCACTCCTCGAAATGGCACCCCTACGCCACTTCTGCCTAATTCTCAACTCTCAACCATAGAATCAACGCCATGCACTTCTTGCTTCTGGGTTTAAGCCTTGGCCTGTCTGCCGGTCTAAGCCCCGGCCCGCTGATGACGCTAGTGATCACCACCACCCTGCGCGACGGGCTGTGGCACGGTCTGCGCGTGGCTGCCGCGCCGCTGGTGAGCGATTTGCCCATCGTGCTGCTGGCGTTGTTTGCCTTGCGCCTGCTCCCTGGCTGGACATTGACCGTGCTGGGGCTGGCGGGCGGCGCGTATGTGGTGTGGCTGGGCTGGGAAACGCTGCACAGCGCGCGGCAGGTGACTGGACTGGCCGCGGAAGCAGTGCCTGTCAATACCACGGGCCGTCAAACCCTGCTGCGCGGCGCGTTGGTCAACCTGCTCAACCCGCACCCGTACATCTTCTGGGCCACAGTGGGCGGCCCGACCATCACCGCAGCGTATCACAGCAGCCCCTCACACGCGGCCTGGTTTCTGCTCGGCTTTTACCTGCTGCTGATCGGCAGCAAGGTGGGCGTCGCCGTGCTGGTTCACAGTCAGGCGCACCTGCTCACCGGCCCGTGGTATGGCCGCATCTTGATGTTATTGGGGATTTTACTGATCGGCCTGGGCGTTTGGCTCGGTTGGCAGGCACTGCAACCGGCGTTTGTGTCCTAAAAACGCCAGTTTTGAAGTTTTCTTCATGAAGTCTCCATAAGTTTGTGCGATAATAGACGTATGGCATCACATATTCTGGTCGTTGACGACGACAAACAAATTGCCCGCCTGATCCGTTCCTATCTGGAGCAGGCCGGTTTCCAAACCACCACTGTCCACGATGGCGCGGCGGCCTTGCACGCGCTGCGCCGGGAAAAGCCCGATCTGATCGTGTTAGATTTGATGTTACCTGACCGCGATGGCTGGGATGTGACGCGCACCGTGCGCAGCGACCCCGCGCTGGCTGGCACGCCAATCATCATGGTCACCGCGCGCGTTGAAGAGACGGACCGCATCGTTGGCCTCGAACTGGGCGCAGACGACTATATCACCAAGCCCTTCAATCCCCGCGAGGTGGTGGCGCGTGTGCGTGCAGTGCTGCGCCGTACCACGGGCTATATAACCCCCGCACCCCACCTGCTGCAAGCTGATCGCCTACTGCTGGATGCCGACCGCCATTTAGTCACGTTGGACGGGCAGCCACTCGACCTGACGCCCACGGAATTCGCCCTGCTGCACACCTTGATGGCGAACGCCGGCCATGCCTTTACCCGCAGCGAGCTGATCGAGCAGGCATTGGGCTACAACTACGACGGCCTAGACCGCACCGTGGACAGCCATGTCAAAAACCTGCGCCGCAAGATCGAACCAGACCCGACCAATCCCAACTATATTCACACCGTATACGGCGTGGGCTATCGCTTTCAGTGCGGAGAGCAAGCGTGAACCGGCTGGCTGCGCGCTTGACAGTCGGTATTGTGCTGACCACCTTGCTGGTGGTGGCGGTTGTTGCCTTGCTGGCGAATATGGCCGCCAGCCGCGAATTCCGTCGCTACCTTGCCAGCAGCGAAACAACCTCCGACGCGCTGCTGGTCCCAATCTTGACAGACTATTACGACCGCACCGGCTCCTGGAGCCAGGTTGCCAGCGAGCTGGAGGACGTTTCAACCTCCGGCAATGGACGCAATGGCCGCGGCCGCGGCATGATGGTGCTGGTCGCGGATGCAGCAGGCAAGGTGGTGTACAGCAGCCAGCCAACGTCCGCTGCAACGTTAACGCGTGAGGAGTTGGCACAAGCCGCGCCGCTGGTCAGCCGCGGCCAGACCGTCGGCTACTTGCTGATGCAGCACGGCGCGGGTGGGCAACTGGGGCGCTCCGAGCAGGCGTTTTTGGATCGCATCAATCAGGGCTTGCTGGGCGCGGCTGCGTTGGCGATTTTCGTCGGCGTGGTGGTCGGCGCGTTGCTGGCACGCACATTAGCCGCGCCGCTGGATCAAGTTGCCACAGCCGCAGAGGCGCTGGCCGCGGGCGACCTTAGCCAACGCGCGCCGGAGCAGGGCACTGTGGAAACGCGCGATCTGGCACGCTCATTCAACCAGATGGCTGGCAACCTGGAGCAGGCGGAGCAACTGCGCCGCAACCTGCTGGCCGACGTGGCACACGAGCTGCGCACGCCGCTCACGGTGATCCAGGGCAACCTGCAAGCACTGCTGGATGGCGTCTACCCGCTGGAGCGCGGCGAAATCGCCACGATCTACGATGAAACGCGGCTGCTCAGCCGCTTGGTGGCCGATCTGCGCGAGCTGGCACAGGCTGAAGCGGGCCAATTGCCGCTGACGCTGCGCCCGACCGACGTGGGTGAGGTATTGGCACAAACGGTGGGCAGTCTGGCGGCGTTTGCACAAGAAAGCGGCATCAGCCTGCAACTGGACGTGCCCGCCACGCTGCCACTGGCGCTGGCCGATCCTGATCGTCTGGCACAGGTATTGCGCAACTTGTTGACCAATGCACTGCGCTACAGCGGCACGGGCGGCTGGGTGCGGGTACGCGCGGACGCGCTGCCTGACCGCGTGCGCGTAGAGGTGGCCGACAACGGGCCTGGCATCCCACCACATGAGCTGACAACGGTTTTTGACCGCTTCTGGCGCGGAGATCGTGCCCGCAGCCGCGACACCGGTGGTTCTGGTCTGGGGTTGGCGATCACGCGGCAATTGGTCGAGGCGCAGGGGGGCGAGATCGGGGTGACGAGCGACCGCGGCGCGACTTTCTGGTTTACGTTGAAATTCAGCGAGCCGTAACGTAACCTCATCAGGACATGCTGCATCTATCGGGGAAGAAAAACCAGGAGATGCTTACATGCCTATTTACGAATATCATTGTAACGACTGTGGCACAGATTTTGAGAAGTTTTTGCGCTCCATGTTCAGTCAGGAAGCGATTACCTGCCCGGATTGCGGCGGCCAGCACGTAAACAAGGCGTTGAGCCTGATCGGCGCGAGTGGCACAAAAAGCAGTGGCGGCAGCAACAGCGGAGCGGCCTGCGGGCCGGTTGGCTGAGGCATCCGCCGTTA
>JBAQWV010000065.1:0-99469 GCA_049299095.1 Anaerolineae bacterium
TGACAGATCGTCGTTCTGGTAGTACGCTTGCCATGCGAGGCGGTCTCCTTTCGGGTTTTTGTTTGCACCTATACCTTACTCGGATTCCGCCTCGCTCACAATTTCAACCGAATTCCATACACTACCCTGACCCGCGAAAGATTGCCCGGCACGTCATCTGTCAGTATAATAGCAGCTTGTACATTGCAGCGTTCTAGATTCGGAGATCGTTATGACCAAGCTTGAGATTAAATTGATCGGCGACGACGTGCTGCGCCGTGAAGCCCGCAAAGTTAAAAAATTCGACAAAACCTTGCATAAGCTGCTCGATGACATGGCGCAAACGATGCGCGAAGCACCGGGCATTGGCTTGGCCGCGCCGCAAATCGGTGTGTCAGAACGGATTATCGTTGTGGAGTTGCCCAAAGAAGAGGACGACCCACAAAGCGGCCAGCTTTACGAGTTCGTCAACCCGGAAATTGTCTTTGAAAGCGACGAAGAAGTTGAGGGCGAGGAAGGTTGTCTGTCCATCCCCAACATTGTCGGTGACGTATGGCGCGCCCAGCGCGTCGTCGTCAAAGGGCAAGACCGTCACGGCAAGGTGCAAAAGCTGGAAGCGAACGACTGGCTGGCGCGCGCGTTTCAGCACGAGATTGATCACATCAACGGCGTGCTGTTCATTGACCGCGTTGAAGGGCCAGAGGCTTTGCGCCGCCTGATCAAACGCACAGATGAAAATGGCGAAGAATATTATGCCGTCATCCCCATGAGCGAGTACATAGGCGCGTAATCCGCCGAGGTGGTAACTATGAGCCAAGTATCATCCAACGAACGCAGCGAGCAGGTGCGGGAGCGCTATGGCAAGATTGCCGAAAGCGTGCTAACAAACGCCAACGATGGCGACCGTACCTGGCCCACCTTCCCGGATTTAATGGCGTCGGGCGACATCATCACGCTGCAAACGCCGTCCAGTTGTTGCTGTAACGATCCTGCACCGAACACAGCCACCATGCTCTATGATGAGGACGCGCTGGCTGGCTTGCCCGCTGAAGCTGCCGCCGCGTCGTTGGGGTGCGGCAATCCGACCGCGATTGCGGCCCTTCAGCCGGGGCAAACGGTGCTTGACCTGGGATCGGGTGGCGGCATTGACTGTTTCCTGGCCGCGCGCCAGGTCGGCCCCACCGGCGAAGTCATTGGCCTGGACATGACCGAGGCCATGCTGGCGCTGGCTGAGCGCAACAAGGCCGCGCTGGGCGAGGCTGCGGCGAATGTGCGCTTTGTTCACGGTCAGATCGAGGCCATTCCTTTGTCCAGTACCAGCGTGGATGTGATTATTTCCAACTGCGTCATCAACTTGTCCGCGGACAAGGACGCGGTTTTCCGCGAAGCGTGGCGTGTGCTGCGCCCCAGCGGATATCTGGCCGTTTCCGACACAGTGGCCTTGCAGCCCTTCACCGAGGAGATGCAGCGGGACGCTGAACTGTGGTCGGCCTGCGCCGCGGGGTCATTGGATGTTGCCACTTATCGAGCCAAACTGCACGCGGCTGGCTTTGCGCGCGTCGAGATTGATGGCGTGACCCCGACCGATTTCGGCATTAGCGACGGCGTGGAAGACGGCGCTGCGGCACTGGCCGACCGCCTGGCAGGCGGGCTGAAATCGTGGATTGCCAGTGCCAAAATCCTGGCCTACAAGTCTTAGCCATGACTGATCGCTGCCCATGGGCCGGAACTGACCCGCTGTACGTTGCCTATCACGACGAGGAATGGGGTGTGCCGGTACACGATGACCGGCTGCTGTTCGAGTTCCTGACGCTGGAAGGCGCGCAGGCAGGCTTGAGCTGGTCTACGATCTTGCGCAAGCGCATGGCCTACCGCACTGCGTTCGATCAGTTTGATCCGGCGCGCGTGGCCGTGTATGATGCGGACAAGGTGGCGGAGCTGTTGGCGAACCCCGGAATTGTGCGCAACCGTGCTAAGATTGCTTCGACTATCCGCAACGCGCAGGCGTTTTTGGCCGTGCAACAGACTTTTGGCAGCTTCGACGCGTATATTTGGCAGTTCGTGGACGGGAAGCCGCGGCAAAATTACTGGGCGACGCTGGCTGAAGTTCCCGCGGAAACCGCACAATCGCGCGCGATGAGCAAGGCCCTGCGCGCCCGCGACTTCAACTTTGTCGGCCCGACGATTTGTTACGCGTTTATGCAGGCGGTGGGCATGGTGAATGATCACCTGGTGGATTGTTTTCGTTACGCCGAGGTGCAGCGCGGGGATTAACGCAGCGCGCGGTTCGCGCTCATCGTTCGACCCATACCGTGTGACCGTCGCTGGTGAAGCTGACGCCCCTGGTGAGGTCGGTGCGCTGCCAGCCTGCTTCGCCCACCTGGGCAAGCCACGCGCTTTCGACGCTGCCAGCCAGCGTGCGAAAACGATCATCACTCGCGACGAAGACCACGGCTTGTTGCGGCTGTGCCGCGGCCAGCAATGCAGGACTGAACCCCTGCACGGCCCCGCCCTGGGCCAGCTTTACCACCGTGGCCGGCTGCACCAGCCCGCGGCCCGCCAGATCGTCCTGCACCGCGGCGGGAACATCTCCCAGCAGCAAAAAGCTGGCGTCGCCCCAGCTTAACCGCAGCACCAGCCCATTCTCCGCCAGCTCTAATTCGCCATCTTTTCCTAACACCGGCTCTGCACCAGGGGATAGCACATCGAGCGCCACACCGTGGCCCAGCGTGAGGCGTGCGCCCGCGGCTGCGGGCAGCACAGGAACGTTGGCCGCGCGCAGCTCGCGCAGCCAACTGGCGTAGGCCGTGGAGGGGTAAGGGAAGGGCGTTTGCCAGACCTGCTGCACGCGTAGCCGCTCGGTCAGCTCCACCAGCCCGCCAAGACGGTCGTCACCCGCGTGCGTCAGCACCACCAGCTCCAGCGTGCGGTCGTAAAAGGGCAGGTGCTGCCCCAACGCGCTGAGCAGCGCGGTCGGACTGCTGCCACCATCCAGCAACACCTGCTGGCCGTCGGGCGTGACGATCAGCACCGCCTCGCCGCGCGCTTCGTCCAGATCGAGAAAATGAACGTGCAAGCGGCCATCGGGCTGGCTGCGCAGGGCCAACCCAAGCAGCAGCCCGACGATGAGCAGCGCGCTGGCGGCCAGTGAGGTCGCGCGCGAGGTGGTGAGCGCCGAGCGCAGCCGTTGCAAGCGGTTGCCAATTACCGGCAGGCGCGGTTTGCCGGACGCGGCCAGCAGCGCGAGCAGTCCAAAGTAACCCCACAAGCCAAAGACGTTGACGTGCAGCGTGGTGGCGGCAAAGGGTAGCGCGGCTAGCATCTGCACCACGGCCACCGTCCAGTGTAGACAGAGCCAGGGGATGAGCGCGAGGGCGCGCGCCAGAGGCCACAGCATGACTTGCAGAGTGGGATGCCAGCCCGCGGGCAGGCCAAACAGCGTTGCCAGCCCGCCCCAGATCATCACCGCGGGCTGTACGGGCAGCACCAGCAGGTTGGTGAGGGGAGAGACGATGGAGACGCGGCCAAAATAGTAGGCGATCAGCGGCAGGGTGAGGATCGTGGCGGCCAGCGTGATGATCAGCGCATCGTTGAGGAAGCTGATCACGGTGGAGGCAAGGCCAGCAGGCAGGCGGCGATTAACTGCGGCCTCGAAGCGCTGCGTCATGGGGGTGGCAAACAACACCAGGCTGAGCGTTGCCATGAAGCTGAGCTGAAAGCCGACATCCCAGAGGGTCAGCGGATTGAGCAGGGTCATCAGCAGGCCGGCGGCGAAGAGGGAGACGATGGCCAGGCTTTGCCGGTTCAGGTAGGACGCCAGCACCACGAGGATGCCCATCAGCCCGGCGCGCAGCACAGCCGCGTCGGCCCCAACCAGCAGCACGTACAGCACGATGCCCAGCACCACGAAGGAGAAGGCGCGGCGTGCGCCGAGTAGGCGCGCAAAGAGTGATGTCAGAATGCCCGCGATGATCGTGATATTGAAGCCGGAAATAACAATGATGTGCGAGACGCCGGTGCGGTTGAACTGGTCGTAGAGGATCGGGTCAATGCCGCTTTCCACGCCGAGCAGAATGCCGGTGAGTAGGGCGGCTTCCGGCTCCGGCAGGAGGCGGGCGATTACTTGCTGCGCGGCGGCGCGCACGGCGTAGAGTCGGCTCCAGAACCAGTGACCCGCGTCGTGTTGCAAAACGTGGACTTCCGGTTGCTGGATCAGGGTGTATACGCCGCGGCGGGCCAGGTATTCGCGATAGTCGAAATCGGTGAAGACGGGCGGCGTTTCCAGCCGTCCGCGTACCGTGATGCGGTCGCCGGTGCGCACGCCGGGGATGCGATCTATGGTGAAGAGCGCGTCGCCCTGCACGGGGGAGGTTTGCTCATTCAGCAGCAGGCTTTGTGCGGCCACGCGCACGCGCAGGCGTGTGTCACGCGTCTCCGGCGGTTGCTGGACGATGCCAGTGACGGTGGTCCAGGCGGGTTCGGCCAAAGTGCCGTTGTAGAAAGCCAGGTCCCGTGGGGTGAAACAGGGGGTGAAGGGGGAAAGTTGATAGCGGGCCGCGCCGGTGATCAGCAGCAGCAGACAGACCGCGGGCAGGCGGACGGCCTGCTTGCGCCATGTGACGACGAGCGCGGTCACAGCGAGCGCGATCATGCCACCCCACGCCCATAGCGGAGGGGTTGAGCAACTAAAGAGGCCGACCGACCAGGCCCAGCGCGCCAGCCAGATACCCACTGCCCAGGCAATTGCCAGATACACCAGCGTCATGGTGGTATCCCTCCGCGTCCTGTACGAAACCCCACAGCGCGTCCTCCCGCGCCGTTATGACCACATTATAGGCCGCGCGGCGGCTGCGTCAAGCCGTGGGCGCGTCCGCGGGTAGTTGGTCCGTCGGCGGTGGGACAGCCACGGCCAGGGCGCGCCGGGCGCGGCGGTTGCGCCAAATTTGCCAGACGACGAGCGCGGTGGCGAGGAGGGCGTAGGCGGAGTTTTTCCACACTAAGGGAATCTTGAGAGTCAATAAAGCAAAAGTTGTTATCCATATCAGAATAATGCCGATAATCATGAAAGTGAATTTTGTTGCGAGTCGCTTCACAAACAAAACATACAAGACTGAGAATGGCAAGATAGAGGCTAAATATCCCCACTGACCAAACTTTATAAGAAAGACAACACTTGAAAACTGCATGAAGCTGCTAATAAGAAGTATTAACAAGAACATAAAGAGATTGAAAAATGTATCGTCGTCATTGGCGATTTCCCCCAAACTAAGCACAAAAAGCGCAGTCAACAACAAACAGGTAATCGCCAGAAAGGGATTGAAACCCTGTACCAGGATCCATAAAGAAGCCGCACTTGCTATTAAAAACATAATCGCTTGAAAAAAGGCGAGCAAATGTCTGCGGGGGTCATTCACTTTTAAGGCGACATAAATTCCTACAAGTGATATGAGAATTGCTAAAAGAGCAGGTATAAGTTGCGGCGTTTCACGGACGATCTCGGCATTCACATACCCCACAAGAGGTATAACTATAGACGATGCTAACCAGATTAGGATTATGGAAAATCCAAATGTTTTTATTAAATTCATTTCACTTGGGTTCTCGGAACGTTTATATCCCCAAGTAAAATAACGATAAGGCCAAGCACGACCTGCCGTGTACATCAAAAGTATGTTAACTAGCGCCAAAAAAGCAATAACGGCATAATGAATTGGCCAAACTCCAACCGCATAAAGAATCATAACCAGAAGAAAAATAAAAGTTTGCACCAACAGATTCATGCACGTAATTGCTACGATACGCACGAATTTAATGTGAGTATCTCCACCCAAAGCCGCCTCCATCTCTTGTTGGTTGTCGGAACCCATTGATAACCCTAACAGAGTTGGCGTTATGAATGAACAAAGCGCGAAAATTACACAACTGATAACCGCCGCTGTTTTATTGATATAAGGCCATTGCAAAAAACAAGCCCATCCCCAGGCGTAGAAGGCCCATAGCGTAATAAAGCCGATTAAATTTGCGGACAGGATATCGGGTAGTTTGAGGAGCTGAAGCCAGTGCGTGATTACTGCTGAAAGCTGCGACGTGTTCTCCTTTGGTTCAACATAAAAGAAGTGTTCGAAAAAAGCAAGAAGATTAGATTTCGCGGGAGGAGCATTTTGAGGAGGAACGACAATATTATTAATCTCAGTGTTGTTGACCGTGGTATTGTTAACTGTATTATTAAATTCAGTGTTGTTGACCGTGGTATTGTTAGTATTGTTAACTGTATTATTAAATTCAGTGTTGTTGATCGTAGTATTGTTGACTATATTATTGACCGTTTCTGGTGTCGTAGATGAGCTATCAGAAGACTCCGACTCCCCGCTCCCTGGCTGCCAATTGGGGGGAAATTCTTGTACCTCTTCTTCCGTAAGAGAACCATAACCGGCAACTTTTAAGAGTCGGTTAGCTTCTGTTGGGACCGTAATTCCTTGATATTCAACAAGGGATTTGATTATTTTTATAACTGTATCACGTTTCGGGGGGACGCGAGAATCGGTTTCCCAACTACTAATTGTGTTTGGGGCGTAATGAATCAATCCGGCTAACCGTTCTTGGGTGAGTGGTTTGTAGCCATTTTCATAATCTTTGGTGCTGTTTCGATAAAAAAACAACCAATATCCAAAAGTTTCCATAGCGCCTCACTAATTATGTGGAGAAACTGCACAGAAAAAGCATGGATATTCACAGCTCTTTCTGGTAATTTGAGACCATCAACGGCGAGCAGTTGTTCACCGTTGAGTAAGGCACAGATGATTACCACATCGGTCTGAGACGTCGGACCCGCAGATGAGAGTGATCAAAAGTACCTTAAGAAGATAAAGAGTAAAACCGTCCACCTTGGCCAGTGGACGGGAGCGCTCCGGGCGATCTAGTCATAGATCGTGGGATCCCAGCGTTTCACTCTCCTTCATTCTCTTGATGAAAGGAGGTGTAACGATGAAGAAGCGTCTCACTCTCGCAGCAGGTAGTGCACTGTTGTTAATCGGTGTCGTGCTGTCTGGTATGCCGGCTGTCACTCACAGCACAGCCCATACGGCCAGTGCCGTCATCGCCGACACGGGGGACCCGACCCCCACGCCCACGCCGACGCCGTTGCCGCAGCCGAATGGCAATTGCCAAGGCAGTGGTTCTTGTGGCGACTAAATACGGTAGTTGATTGATAGGCGCAGCCTTTACTCTTGTGAAGGCTGCGCCGTTATGTTGGGAGTTGCTAAGCGCGAAATCAAGCAAATGTAATCATTCGTTAGCCATAGGGGAGTGTCGGTTAACTGACTGAACAATACGCGGATACGGGCTAGAAGATTATTTATAGCTTCCATATTGTTACCACTATCTAATAACATTTCAATACAGTTGTGAAGTGTATCAATAGCGTATATTCGATTACTGTTTTTTAAATGAAGTGCGGCAGATTCTTCAAACATAGTTTGTGCCTCTCGTGTTTTAGCTTGCTCAGCTAAAAGCAAACCGCGGTTATTGTAAACACGAGCTAGTAAAGCTATATTGTGTAAGCGATGTGACTTTGTTTCACAAGCGATATTAAGCGACAGCGCTTCTACCAATAGTTTCTGTTTGAATAGCACAATACTTAAGTTATTCAAAGCGAGTGCCTGACATAACTCGTCCTCTAATTCTTGAAAAAATGTTAACGCATTGCGAATGTGTGATTCAGCTTCAGCATAGCGTTGCAGCATTCGATAAGTATCGCCTCGATTATTTTCTATATGACCTATTCCCCTGCGATTTTGTACTTGTTCGAAATATACTTCAGCTAGATCATAATATACTAAAGCTTGTTCCAAATCACGACATTCTTGGCAGATCAATCCCCAATTATTGTAGATTCGCCCCAGATCGTTAGGCGAATTAAATCCTTCCACATACGCCAGCGCCTGCTTGCAGCTGGCCTCGGCCGCGTCCAGGTGACCCAGCGCCAACTGCACCTGGCTCATGTGGCTCAGGATGCGCCCAGCTTGCAGCATGTCATCCGCTTGCAACGCAGCAGCCAAAGCCGTCTCGAACTGCGCCAGGGCCGCGGGATTGTTGCCGAGCAGGCGTTCCGTCTCCGCCAGTTGATCGTGCAACCGCGCCGTGTGGCTGGCCGCCTTCATCTCCGTCGCCACGGCCACCGCAGCCCGCAGAATGTCTTGCCACAGCAACCAGTGGCCGCGCAGCTCCATGTGCCGCCACGCCTCCATCACCAGCGTCAGCCCTGCCGCGTATGCGGTCGGCTCGGCCAACGCCTGTTGCGCAGCCATCATCACATTCTCCAGCTCACGTTCCACCGCATCCGGCTCCGCACTGTGCGCCTGCATAAACGCCAGCCAAGCCGCAGCCGCCAGCGCGATTTTGCGCTGATAACGCAACAAAAAGCTGGCCGGGGCATCGTTAGCGTCGGTGGTCATGGCTTAATCCCGTCCCAATCTTCATCATAGCCCTGCCAGCGAATCACCTCGCGCAGCATAAAAGTTTGCGTCAACCTGTGCACACCATAGCGACGGGTATGAAGATCGCCGGTAATGTTGACCAGCGAAAGCTGTGCCAGCCGCTCCAGTTCTTTTTGCAAAGCGGGGCCTTGTACATCGCACACCTGCTCAATCATCGGCAATTCTGCGCCGATCTGCGCGAAGGCGGGCAGGCTCAACAGCACCTCTTGGCCGGCATCGCCAAGCTGTAACCACGTTTTCCAGTACAGGAAGCGATACAGATTGACTTCCTTATGCGTGCGCGCCTCGCGCAACCCATCCAGCACATCATCCAGCGCAAAGATAAACACCTGCCCGACGACCAATTGCAAAGCCAGCGGGTTCCCCCCGACAGCCTCATAAATCGGGCGCAGCTCCTCGTCAGTGGCACGCATCATCACGGTCAGGTTGCGGCTTTTAGCTTCGTAGCGCAGCAGCGCCAGCGTGTCATCGGCGTTCAATTCAGGCAGGGGGATGTGAAAAATATCTGGCTCGTCCGGCAGCGCCTTGCGGGAAGTGATCAGAAAACGGCTTGGCCCGGCCAGGCGGCGCAGGGTCGGCAACAGGGCTTCCACGTCCGCCAGCGTTTCCAGGTTGTCAATAATGACCAAATGCGGCGTTTGGCGCAGCAATAGTTCCATCTCTTGCAGCATCTGGCGGGCTGGCAATGCCTGTCGCACCTCCGCAGGCAACAGTTGCCGCGCCAGCGCGCTCAGCAGGTCGTCCGCAGTCAGCGCCGGTTTGGGCAACGATTTAATCCAGCCGGCTGGCTGGAAGACTTCCTGCTGTGCGCTCACCCAGCCAGCCTCGGCAAAAGCCACGCTGGTGCTAAGAATGCGTCGTGCGGTGGCGTGGGCTACCGAAGTCTTGCCCAGCCCGCCCATGCCGGATAGCAGCACAATCGGATAAGCGTCGGGGCCGATCAGCGCGGCCTGTATCTGCTGGATCACCGGCTCCACACCGATCAAATCCTGATAATCGAGCCAGGGCAGGCGCTGCGTAGCGGCCTCCAGCAGCACCTTGCGCGCGCGTGCCTCCCGCTCCGCCACGATAGCGGTCAAGCGGGCGATAGCATCGCGCTGGTGTTTGTAAAACGTCGCCTCGGCCATGCCGCTGCGCGGCGCCACTTCCTGCACCGGGCGATCCTCCACAAAACGCTGCCATAGCAGCTTGGTATCCTTGGGGCTGCTCTTTTTCAGGGTGTTCAGCGCCTCTGCCAGCACAAAATGGATCGCGCGGCGCGGGCTGAGATTTTCAGCTATCTGCGTTTGCTGCACGATGACCAGGCCGGTCAGGGGGCCGGTTTCGCTGCGGTTCCAGCAGCTCAAGGCTTGATGGATGCGTTGGTTCAGGTCGGGAAGGTCAGGAAGTTCAGGAGGAGATGAGAGTGCCATGAGAGCCTGTGCGTGTTGCGCGAGACTGGGGGCAGAGCAAGCCCGTAGATAACGGCTAGTTGGGGTGTCATAGAGTGACGAGCATCAACGGCAACCGGTTTGCCACCCGCTTTTGGAGCGATCAGGAGGTGCTCGATGCTCGCTAAGTCTTTACGTGTTTTGTTATTGTCCGCTTTCGCCACCTTGTTGCTGCTTGGCCCCGCCAAAAATGCAGCCCTGCTATCCGGCCCGGTTGGATCGCAAGCCACGATCCAGGCAGGCTGTGACGACACAGGCTGCCATTACTAATCATACCACGACTACGGGGATGTTCCCAAACACTGTCGAACAGCTAACCGGCGTCTGCCAGTCCTTGCCGCGCCGCAGCCCGATGCTTTTCGATGTCGGCCAGCAACGGAGCCAGGCCGGGCTGGGTGTGTTGGTTGCCTAACTCCTGCCAAGCCTGCTCCGTGGCAGCCAGCGTCGCGGCCCACTGTCCCTGTGCCAACAGCACCTCGGCCAGTGCGTCCAGCGCATTGGCTGTGCCGCGGGCATCCCCCAGCTTGCGGTAAAATTCAACCGCAGAAGTCAGTAATTCTTGCGCCTGGTCCCACTCTGCCAGCCGCGACTGGGCAATCCCCATGTTCAGTTGCACGCGTGCAAGGCGCAGGTGGTCGCGGGTCAGGCGAAACACCGGCTCGGCCAGCCGATAATGCACCAACGCCTGCTGCGGCTGGCCGAGTTCATTGTACGCGTTGCCCAGATTCATGCGCGTGGCCGCCTCGTTGGCGGTGTCGCCCAGGTTGTGCATCTGTGCAATGGCTTGCTGATACAACTCCAGGGCTTCCACAACCTGACCAGCCCCGCGCAGGGCGTTGGCCAGGTTGGTCAGACTGCGGGCGATGCGGACAGGGTCGCCGTGTCGCTGCCAGCCCGCCAGCGCCGCGCGCAAGTGGGTTTCTGCCGCGTTCCAGTCGCGCTGCGCCATTGCCATCATCCCGCGCACAAAGGCGGTGTAGCAAACTTCGCTGTCCCCTGCGTCCGTCAGCCGCCCGGCAGCCGTCAGTCGTTCTTCTGCATCGGCATAGTGCTGTTGTAAATAGTCGAGGTAAGCCCAGCGATTGAGTGCGGCGGCTTCGCCATGCGCGTCCCTGGCTGCAGCCGCGTGCTGCGCGCTGTCTGTGAACGCTCGGCGCGCGTCCTCCATGCGTGCCATCACCATCAACAACGACCCAAGATGCTGTTCCAATTCAGCTTGATGAGCCAGCTCGCCATTGGCCGCGCACTGGGCGATGCCTTGCTGCAAGTAGGGAATGAACCCCTCGCGGTAGCCTGCCTGCTCCAGCTTGGGGGCAATGACCTTCAGTAGCTCGCGTGCATCCTCCCACGCGCTTGCGGTGGCGAGGGCATATTGCAAGGTGTGTAATGCCTGGTCGCGCTCGTCTACGGGCAGGGCAGGCCCTGTGGCGCGGGCGTCAGCCAGCGCAAACTGCACACTGCGCTGGATATACGTGCGAAACAAGGCCGCGTAATCGGTGTCGGGGATGGGTGGGGTCACAGCCATTTCAGCACTTGCTCGGTTAGAAACGCACGTGTCAGCGCGTGAATCGAATAACGCCGATTTGCCAGCTCGCTGTGCGAGTCGACCAGGTTGAGCATTACCAGTTCCGCCAGCGCATTGCTCAACAGGCTCGGCTCCAGATCGCAAGACTGCGCAATCTGCTGCAAAGTGCCGCCGCGCCCGGTGAACAGCACCATTGCCAGCCAAGCACGCCGGGCTGTTTCTTGCAAACGATCCCATGCCGCCCGGTAGATATAGGTGTACAGGGCTTCAGCAGGTTGGCCGCGCGCAGCCACCAGGTTAGCCAGGGTCATGTCCAGCGCGTGCATATGCGTTTGGCCGATGATTAAACGAAGAGCGAGTGGATTTCCCCCGACCGTTTCATAGATGGGCAACAGTTCCTCGTCGCTGGCTTCGCTCAGCAGCAAGAGATTGCTTTCCCGCGCCTCCGTGCGCAACATCAGCAGGGTATTGGCCTGACTTAGCTGTGGCACGGCGTAATGAATGATCGCTGGATTACCGAACAGGTTATAGCGGGTGGTCAGGACGATCTTTGCCACGCCTGTCAGTTGATGCAGGCTGGGCAGGATGCTTTCCAGATCCGATGTGGTTTCCAGGTTATCCACGACAACGACTGTAGGGCGTTCGGCCATGTGGCTGCGCAGCAGGGCAAGCGCCGCGTCCATGTGCGCAAAACGGGGCGCTTTGGGCAGCAACTGGGTCAGTAATGCTTCCAGCAAGCTCTCGTTGGACAAGACTGGCGTTCGCAATGAACGCAGCCTGCCGGCAAAGTCAAAGCTTTGCTGCTGCGCGCTCACCCAGGCAATTTCACCATCAGGCTGTTGACGGATAATGTCGCGCAGCAAGTGGTCGGCCAGGCTAGTTTTGCCAATACCGCCGATGCCCGTGATGGCGATCATACGCTTGCTCGTATCGCTCATAACCATGTCGAACAGCGTCGCCAAGTGAGCATCTGCACCAAAAAGGCGGCTATAAGTGGGCGGTGGCAAGCGTGTCTCCAGCAGCCCCGCACGATTGTGGTGGGCCGCGGTTTCCATTTCCGCCAAAATCATTGCCAAATGGTTAATAGCCTCCCCTTGCCAGCGAAAAATCGTGGCCTCGGAAACATTAAAACGGTTACAAAGAACGCGGGTCGAAGCCTCTTTTTCAAAGCGCAGACGCAGCAAGAGGCTGTCGCGGTCATTATTTCTGGCCATGCGCTCCAGGCCGCGCGACAGAATACGGTTGGTCGCATCGCGCAGACTGGTATTGGTGTCAGCCAGCTCGTTTTTGATCAGCCACCAGTGAGCCAAGGGGCTACCCGCGTTAGAACCGGCATACCAGTCTTTCAGGGCGGCTTTTACTTGCTGGTATGTTTGTGCAGGGTTGTTTGGATCGAAGTAGGTGTTCAAGGCAGCACAGAAAATAAGCGAAAATTTGAGAGTCTATTGATAGCTTGAAGGGTGTATCCTGTGCATGATAAGACATAAGCAAAATAGGTGTATGCTAGAAGTCTTATTGGATTTTCAGAAGTAAAAAATATTATCAGAATATTATAGCCTAATTCATATAAGTTGCCTATATCGCCCTGTGTTACGCACGGGTCCGGGGGGAACCGTCGAACAACAGCACAGGGTTTGGCTCAAGGGGGCGGTTTGCGCTAACAGTGTGCGAACCGCCCCCTTTTTATTTGCCGGCAATCAATCCAACGGCGCGCACAAGCTGCTCCCGCAGTAGTCGGAGCAGCTCATCACCGTCTTTATATCCCCAAATAGCTTATATCCCCTCTCAGCTCACCAGGTGAATATCTGCTTCCAGCAGGCGATCCTGTACCAGCGCCAGCAGGCGCGGCCGCATCTCGGCCCCCTTGCCAAAGCGTGCCTTGGCTAGCAGGGTCAACTCGGTCGTCTGACCGATCACTCCCGACTCGCTGATCACCTGCCACGGTTCGAGCAAGTTCGGCAGCAGCTCCACCGCATCCTGCCCCAACGCTTCCAGAATCGGCAGCGCGCGCGGCAGATCCGCAGCAACCAGCTTGATTACCACGCTGGTTGAGGAGAAACGCCCGCGGCTAAAGTTGCGGATCAGACGCACATCGCCGTTCGGCACCACGAATAGCTCGCCACTCGGCGCGCGCAGCTTGGTGGTGCGCACATTGACCGCCTCGATCACCCCTTCCACGCCCATCACCTCCACCTTTTCCCCCACCGCGTAGTCGTCGGCAAAGATCAAACTGATGCCGCTGAGGAAATCGTTGACCAAGTTGCGCGCACCCAAACCAAAGGCCGCACTGAACAGACCGATAATCCAGATTAGCGTGTTGGTATTAACGAACAGGCTCAAGCTGCTGATTACCGCGATTATGATCGCGATCAGGCCCAGCGCGCTGGAGATCAGCCCTTGCAGCGTCGCCTGCCGCTCTGGTCGCAAGCGGCGCTCCGAGCGCGCAAAACGCCCCAGGCGGGTGATGCGTCCGGCGATACGCCAGCTCAGGCGCTGGACGATCCAGGCGAGCAAGAAAAAGAGCAGGATAGCCAGTAAATGGTGCAGCCAGCCCGGCAAGGCCGCGATACGTTGAAAAAAGAATTCCATACGTTGTCCTTGAAGCGACACCTGATCCGTGCAGAGCCTGTGGCCGATTACCAGCCCACCGCGCAGCCATCGCGGCGCGACTCGCTGCCGCCGGTCAGCACACCGGTGGCAGCATCGCGGCGAATCACCTGTCCCGCGCCGAACACCATGCGTTCCATGCCCGCGGTCGGCTGCACCGTGTGCCCCTTGGCGTGCAGGGCAGCCAGCAGCGCCTCGCCTGCCTGTACTTCGATTGCCACTGCGCCCGCGGGATCGCCCTCTTGCAGGCAAAAGCGCGGCGCGTCCAGCGCTTCCTGCGGCGACAGCCCCAAATCCAGCAGGTTCACCAATACCTGTACATGGCCTTGTGGCTGCATAAATCCGCCCATCACGCCAAAACTGGCCCACAGTGCATCATCCTGTGTCACCAGCGCGGGGATAATCGTGTGATAGGGGCGTTTGCCGGGCGCGAGATGGTTGGGATGTGCCGGGTCCAGGCTGAACAGTGCGCCGCGGTTTTGCAACGCCACCCCCGTGCCCGGCGCGACCAGCCCGCTGCCAAAACCGTGGTACAGGCTGTTGATCCACGAGCAGGCATTGCCACGGCCATCCACCACGCTCAGGTACACCGTGTCCGCGCGCGGCATCGGCTGCACCGGCAAACGATCTGCCGCGGGCAGGCCGCTGCGTGCCGCGGGGTTGGCGCGGTCGGGCTGGATCAAGCGACGGCGCACGGCAGCATAGGCCGGATCGAGCAGTTCGGCCAGTGGCAAGGGAGCAAATGCCGGATCAGCTACCCAGCGCCGCGCATCAGCCAATGCCAACCGTTGCGCTTCGATCAGCAAATGCCAGCGGTCCGCCTCCGGCAACGCGGCCAGATCGTCATTGTGCAGGATATTCAGCGCCAGCAGCGCGGCCAGACCCTGTCCGTTGGGTGGACATTCCCAGACCCGCACCCCGCGATAATCCACTGCCAGCGGTGTGTCCCAGGTCGAGCGGTGCGCGGCCAGGTCAGCCGTGCTCAGGAAGCCGCCCAGGCTTTGCACAAACGCGGCGATGCTGGCGGCAATGTCGCCGGTGTAAAAGGCTGCGGGGCCGTGATCGGCCAGCGTTTGCAGGGTGTGCGCCAGTTCTGGCAGGCGCACGACCTCGCCCGCGCGCGGTGCGCGTCCGCCGGGCAGCAACTCGGCCCCGGAAGGCAGGCGGCGCAGCTTGCTTTCCAGCCGTTGCCAGTTGGCCGCTATGATCGGACTGACCGGAAAGCCGTCGCGCGCGTACGCGATGGCCGGTTGCAGCACGTCAGCGAGGGACAGGGAGCCGTGGCGCGCTAGTAGGTCGGCCCAGGCGGCCACTGTGCCGGGGACGGTGACGCTGTGCGGGCTGTCGAGTGCGATGGTGGCCGCGCCGGCGCGCTGCAACGCGGCCAGCGTCAGGCCTTGCGGCGCGCGCCCGCTGCCATTCAGTGCGGTGACGCGCATTGCCGGCGTGGCGGCTGCGTCGTAGTACAGCGCGAACGCGTCGCCGCCGATGCCGGTGGACATCGGTTCTACCACGGCCAGCGCGGCGGCAGTCGCCACCGCTGCATCAGCCGCGTTGCCCCCGGCCAGCAGGATGCGCAAACCAGCCTGCGCGGCCAGTGGTTGTGTGGTGGCGACCATGCCGTGCTGCGCGAAGAGGTCGGAGCGGTGAGGATGGGTAGAGAGCAGGGGAGCGGGCATCTGATCTTCCGTGTCTTGGGTTTGGCGAAGGGCGATAAAGGGTTCAGGCTGCGGTGGTGGCGCGCAACCAGCTATACATCAATACGCCGCCCGCCACGGCCACATTCAGCGATTCAGCAGCGCCGGCAATTGGCAACCGTGCCCAGGCGTCCACCTGTGGCGCAACATCGGGGGACAGCCCGCGTGCTTCGTTGCCCAGCACCAGCGCCACCCCGCCGCGCCATAGCCCGTCGCCCCAGTCTACACCGCGATGTGCGTCCGCCGCCACAACGCTGTATCCGTGCCCGCGCAGCCGGTGAAACAGCGCGGGGGCATCGGCTGTGCGTATCAGCGGCAGGTGAAAGAGCGACCCCATGCTGCCGCGCACGGTTTTGGGGTCGAAGGGGTCTACGCACGGCTCCAGCAGGGCCACACCGGCCGCGCCGACTGCGTCGGCAGTGCGCAGCAGCGTGCCCAGGTTGCCGGGGTCTTGCAGGCGATCCAGTACCAGCACCAAGCCGGTCGAGGCCGGTTGCCAGCGTTCCAGCGTCGTTTCAAACAGGTCAAAGGTGACCAGCAGGCCCTGGGTCGCGGTGCGCTCGGCCAGCGCGGCCAGCACTGCGGGCGTCACTGCCAGCAATTCGGCGCGCGCGGCGCGCAGCGGCTCCAGCAGGGCGGCGGCTTCCGGCGTCAATTGCTCTGTACACACGAAAGCGGTGCGCGGCTGTGCGCCGGCCCGCAATGCCATCTCCAGCAGCTTGACCCCCTCTACCAGGAATTGGCCCTGCTGTTGACGATATTTGCGCTCGTTCAGTTGGCGCGCGGCCACAATGCGCGGGTTCTGGCGGCTGGAAATGAGGGGTGCGTCAGTCATGGCTGCCTGTCAGATTTTCGAGGTTAACGTCAATTTCAGTTGCCAGCGCCTGGTAACTGTGTTCCGAGAGCAGGCCGCGGCGCACCAGATTGTGCAGCGCGGTGCGTTGGCTGCGCAGACCATCCGCACGCGCGGCCTGCATTTCTTCCTCTTGCAGGGAGATGTCATCGGCGTACATGCGCTGGATTTGCTGGGATAGATCGTTGGTGGTAGTACGGTATTCGTCGCGTAAGGCCTGCCAGACCTCCTGCGACAGTACACCCGCGCGGTGCATCCGCTGCAATTGGTCCTCGGCAGCCTGCACCGCGTACATGCGCGCGCGTATCAACTCGTATTGGCGGCGCTGGGGCTGGACCAGCACCAGCCCCAGCCGGTCGAGCAGCGGCTTGATGGTGGTGCTTTGGATGAGCAGGGTAAACAGCACCACGCCGAAAGTCATTGCCAGCAGTGAACTGCGCCAACCATCGGGCAGCGCAGGCAGGGACAACGCCAGCGCCAAGGCAATGGCCCCGCGCAGGCCACCCCAAAACAGCACATGGCGATAGGTCATGGACAGCCGCCCGCGCGGCCGATCAGTCAGCCAGCCCAGCCCGTACACTGCTATCGCGCGCCCGATCAACACCGCTGCGATGCCCAACGCGATGTAAAGCAGGTTGTCAGTGAGCAGAGGGAGGTCAATTGTCAGACCGATCAGCAAAAACACGAAGGAGTTGGCGATAAACGCCACATATTCCCAGAAATTTTCTACCACGATGCGGGTGCTGGGAGACATGCTGAGCTGCGAGCCGTAGTTGCCGACTAGCAGGCCCGCGGTGACAACGGCAATCACGCCGGAGACGTGTAGCCGCTCGGCCAGCACAAATGCGCCGTAGGCTACCACCGTGCTGAGGGTGGTTTCGATCAGGTAGTTGTCAATACGCAGAAACACGACGTTGGCGACTACACCGATTACTGCACCGATCAGAATACCGCCGCCGGTGACGAGCAGAAAGTCGGCCAGGCCCTGCGTCAGGTTAAAGCTGCCAGACAAGGCCGCGGTCAGCACGATGTTGAACGCGACGATGGCGATGCCGTCGTTGAGCAGGCTTTCCCCCTCAACGATGTAGGACAGTTTGCGCGGCACACCCAGCTCACGAAAAACTGCAATCACGGCCACCGGGTCGGTGGCAGAGATCAACGCGCCGAAGATTAGTGCAATCATCACCGGCACACCGGCCAGCATGACAATGCCGCCGACTACCAGCGTCGAGATCAGCACCCCCACCACGGCCAGAATCACGATTAACCCCAGATGCTCGCGCAGCTCCGAAATATCCAGATGAAACGCGGCTTCGAAGACCAGCGGTGGCAGAATCAAAAACAGGATCAGGTCGGTGGTCAGGTTGAGGTCTTCGAAAGGAGTGGGCAGCACCGCCAGCACCAAGCCGCTTAACACCAAGGCAACTGTGTAGGGGAGATGGATGCGTTGCACCAGGATGGCAATGAGTGAGATAATGATCAGCATTTCGATCATTAATGTCTCAATCGCGATGATGTCAGTGTTTTCCATGTGACAGGACCCTTGGACTGGCGCGGGCAGTGGGGTGCGCCGATCTGGTATGACTATTCAACGCCGATCAGGTGTTCCGTGCGATTTTGAAAATGCAACCGCCAGGTTTCGCGGCGCGGAATTTCGACATATTGGAAACAGGTGATACCGGTGTTGGTGTTCCAGACTTCGGCGCGTCGCCACGGCCCCACATTGAAAACATGATCGAACGCGGTTTCGATCACGCCACCGTGGCACACCGCCACGACCACCTGATCGCGATGCAGTTGCACCAGGTCTTCGATGAACCAGCCCACGCGCGTGCGGAAGTGCATCATTGTTTCGCCGCCTTCTACCGCGGGGGTGATGGTGGTGAAGGGGCGTTCGCTGGCCCAGTAATCAGGATAGTTCGGCAGGGCATCATCGGGCCAGGGGGTATGGTCGAAGCGGTTGTTGCCCATTTCGCGCAGACGGTCGTCCCAGCGGACATCCATGCCGTAGGCTACGGCCAGCGGTGCGACCGTTTGGCGGGCGCGCTGCATGGTGCTGGCATAGAGTGCATCCGCGGTGGGCAGATAGGCTGGCAGCCAGCGGGCCAGCGCGGCAGCCTGCCGCTCGCCCAGATCAGTCAACGGGGTGTCTTGGTTGCCACCAGTCCAGTCGGCCAGGTTGACCAGACTTTGGCCGTGGCGAATAAGGTAAAGATACATCGGCGTGCTTTCTAGTGGTGTAATTAGCCGGAATTATACCCGACGCGAGCAATTCCTTCCAGTTCGTTTGAACGTTGGAGCCGCGGGGTGTTTGTCAAACGCTGCCAGCCGCGCTATACTCGCAGAACGATTAGAATAATACACCGGTGATTGTTGCCCGTTAAGGATTTCCGGCTGAAAACACGAAACTGCTGGCAGCGGATTTCGACAAGCTCAGCCCACGCCCAGCCTCGCAGGGGCTTTGGACGGTCAGACGACGAAGATTCGCTGGCCGACTGCCAACTCCCCGCCATCATCCAACTCACCATGACATTGCTCACAATCCGCAACTACCCCTTCGACTGGGGCCTCCGCACCTACGTGATGGGTATTATTAACGTCACACCGGACAGCTTTTCCGGCGATGGCCTGGCAACGCTGGATGACGCGGTGAATGCCGCCATTGCCCAGGGGCGTCGTTTCGCCGTTGAAGGCGCGCATATCCTCGATGTGGGCGGCGAAAGCACCCGCCCCGGCTCGCAACCGGTGGACGCAGAGGAAGAGTTGCGTCGTGTGCTGCCGGTAATTCGCGGGCTGGCTGCCGCGGTGGACCTGCCGATCTCGATTGACACCTCGAAGGCCGCGGTGGCTGAAGCCGCGCTGGCTGCTGGGGCCAGTATCGTCAACGATGTATGGGGATTGCGGTTGGAACCGGCACTGGCTGATGTGGCCGCGCGCGCAGGCGCGCCGGTGATCCTGATGCACAACCGCAGCCAGCGCGAGCATGTGCGCATTGATCCCGCGCTGGGTGGACGCTATATTGGCACGATCTATAACGACCTGTTGCGTGATATTCTAGCCGAGTTGCAGATCAGCATTGACCTGGCGCACGGGGCGGGCATCCCCGACAAGCACATCATCCTTGACCCAGGGCTAGGGTTCGGCAAGACAGTGCCGCAAAGTCTGGAACTACTGGATCGGCTGGATGAGTTGGTCGGGCTGCTGGGCCACGCCTATCCGCTGTTGGTGGGTTCCAGCCGCAAGTCGTTCATCGGCTACACGCTGGACTTGCCGCCCGATCAGCGCGTGGAGGGTACAGCGGCCACCGTGGCGCTTGCCATCGCCCGCGGCGCGGACATCGTGCGCGTGCATGACGTGCAGGCGATGGCGCGCGTGGCCCGCATGACGGATGCAATTGTGCGGCGCGATACGTGAAGCGCGAATTCGTTTGCCATCTTTTTCAGGAACCCGTGAATGACTACCCCCACCTTGCTCCCGCTGGCCGATCAGCACGTTGTCGTAACTGGCAGCAGTAGCGGCATTGGCCGTGCCTGTGCGCTGGCCTGCGCGCACGCGGGCGCACACGTGCTGGTGCATGGCCGCAACGCGGCCGCGGCCGCGGCAGTGGCCACGGAAATCGGTGCGTTGGGACAACGTGCCCCCGTGCTGCTGGCCGATCTGGCACAGCCGGATACGCTGGCAGCGTTCGTGGACGCTGCCTGGGCCGCGCTGCAGGGCCGCGTGGATGTGTGGGTGAACAATGCAGGCGCGGATGTGCTGACCGGCGGCGGCTTGCAGCTCCCCTTTGCCGAACGCCTGCAACAATTGCTTGATGTGGATGTGCGCGGCACGATCCTGACCGCGCGGCTGGCAGGCGAGCGCATGGCCGCGCAGGGGCACGGCCAGATCGTCAACATCGGCTGGGATCAGGCGCTGACTGGCGGTGTCGCCACCGAGAGCGGCCAGCTTTTCGCGGCAGCCAAGGCCGCGATCATTGGCTTCAGCAAGGCGCTGGCGCGCAGTCTGGCTCCGGCTGTGCGCGTCAACGTGGTCTCCCCTGGCTGGATCGAAACCGCCTGGGGCGAGCAGGTCAACCGCGAGCTGTACGAACGGCTGCGCCGCGCCACGCCGCTGCAACGCTGGGGCACGCCGGACGATGTGGCTCATGCGGTGGTCTTTCTGGCCTCGCCGCAGGCCGCCTTTCTGACGGGCCAGGTTTTGATGGTTAATGGCGGCGTGGTAATGTGAACCACCCGCTTCATTCTGTTGATGGATGTTTGAACTGATGGCTTATCTTGACTGGTTTCCTCCCTCACTGGCTTTGTCTACCCTGTTGGCCCTGATCTGGGGAACAGCGTGGTTCGTGCTGCGCGGGCGCACGGTTGCCGACTGGCTGATTGATGTGCTGGCCGCGCTGCTGGGCTTCGGCCTCGGCCAACTGGCCGGTTCATTGCTGGGCTGGCCCCTGCCTACCATCGGCCAGGTGCGCGTGGTCGAAGGGTCGCTGTTTGCGTTGCTGGTGCTGCTCTTGATGCAATGGCTGCGGCGCGCGCCGAAAACGTACTGAACGCACCCTCGGCTTAAGCCAGCGTATCTATCAGGTTACAATCAGGCCGTCAAGGGTTTGCGCACGTAATGCGCTGATCGCGCTGGACGCGGCAGGCGTTTGGGGCGATCAGCTGTAGACTGTTGGTTATCTGTCCATACGACCCGCCTTTTATCAACCAGAACAGGCGCAGTCTCTATGTCTCACATAAACAGGGTGACGCTATGAACAAAGACCGGCTCGGCCAACTCCTGATGCTGGCGGCTGTCGCTGCCACGCTGGCAGTGAACGTCCTCGCCAATACCTTGCCACTGAATGGTTTGCTGACCGCGGAAATCTCTGACCGCTTCCGCGTCTATTTCACGCCCGCGGGCTATGTGTTCAGCATTTGGGGGCTGATCTACCTCGGCTTGATCGGCTATGCCATCTATCAAGCGCGGCCAGACCGACGGCACAACCCGCGGCTGCGCAGCATTCGCACGCTGTTCCTGGTCAGCTCGCTCGCCAATATCGCCTGGATTTTCTGTTGGCACTTTCTGCTTTTTCCGCTGGCACTGCTGGCGATGTTCGTGTTGCTGGCTGCGCTGATCGGCATTTACCTGCGCTTGCGCATTGGCCGCAGCCATCCGCCGCTGTTGGAGATTTTTCTGGTGGACGCGCCCTTTAGCCTGTACCTCGGCTGGATCACGGTGGCTACCATCGCCAATGTCACCTCTTTCCTCGACTACCTGCGTTGGGGCGGCTTTGGCGTGACACCAGAACATTGGTTGGTGATTGTGTTGGTGTTGGCGTCGGTGGTTGGCACGCTGGTGACGCTGAAGCGTCGCGATATGGTGTTTGTGTTGGTGTTAGCCTGGGCGTTTGCCGGTATCGGCGTTAAACATGCCGGCGTGAACACGGTGGCCGCGGCTGCGTGGGTGGCCGCGGGCTATGCGCTGGCGTTGGCAGTGGTGAACGTGCCGCGCATGGTGCGCGCTCGCAATGCACCGATTTAACGATTGCGCTTGACAATAACTATCACCTCGGTTACACTTTTTATTATCGTCGCACTGTTGGCATCGGCTTGGTTTTCCCCGGCAACATACCTGTTGCTGCCATCCGAAGGAGTTCTATCTTATGGAGGAGCAAAAAAGCCGACTGCGTTCGGCTGTCTGGATCGCTTTCGTGTTCGCTCTGCTCGTTGCAGCATCGGCGATTCCACTCACCACACGGGCGCAGGCTGAAGTTGGGCCAATTAAGCCCCTGAACGAGCCAGAACGTCCGTTGGACGCGCGCCAACTGCGCGCTCAGCAGCTTGCGCTGGCCTCCTCGCCAGTGCAGCGTTACGCGGAAGGCAGCCGCGCCGAGGTCTTCACCGTGTTACCTTTTACCGCGCCCTACGATTCTGCCTACGCTGCCTGCCAGCAGGGGACGTGCTATCAGGTGGACATCTTTGACTTTACACAGCGAGCGACGATCACGGCGATTGTGGACGTTGACAGCGACAAGGCGCTGGATGCCTGGCTCACCCCGAATTCGCATCCGTTGATCACACCGAGCCTGTACCGCCGCGCGTGGGAGATCATGCGTACCGATCCCGACGTGGTAACCGCGCTGGGCTACCAGCCGACGTTGGCGCAAACCCGCATGATGGACACCGGTAGCATCGGCACGCGCTGCGTGGGTGGCTACTTGTGCGCGGGCGCAACCTTTATGACCGACAGCGGCGCGGTCTGGGTGCTGGTGGATTTGATCGAGGAACGGATCGAAAAGATGTGGTGGGAAGACAAGCCCTTCGATCTGCGCAGCAACCAGGACAAACCGAAGCCAGAAGCTGTGCCGACTGCTTGCGGCGACACCACCGCGCTCAATCGCAACGGCTGGAAGATGAATTATCGCATCACCCCCACCGATGGGCTGGAAGTAACTGGCATCACCTGGAACGTCAATGGCGTGGATCAGCCGGTCGCCACGCGGCTCAAATTGATGGAATGGCATGCTCGTTACCCCAGCGGCAGCGGCTACCGCGACTATATCGGCTGCGGCGGCGGCGCGGGCGGCGGTTTTCCCATCTACTTCTACGGCGGCACGCAGGTGCGCGATCTGTACGACGTCAGCAATCAGGTGATCGGCTTTGCCGTTGTGCAGGATTTTCGCATGAGCAATTGGCTGTCGGCGTGTAATTACCGCTACGAGCAGCATTTTGAGTTCTACAACGACGGTAGTTTCCGCGTTAAGACCGGCTCATACGGTCGCGGCTGCGGCAATAGCCAGCTCAATGAAGCAACCTATCGTCCCGTCGTATTCATGGACTTGGCGGTAGCTGGTGATGCGGGTGACACCTTCGCGGTCTGGGACGGCAGCCAGTGGGTCAACCAGAACAGCGAAGGTTGGTGGCTGCAAGCCGCGCCGTACAACGCCGACGGTGACCGTTATCGTATCATTGACCAGTCCGGGTTTGGTTACACCATCGAGCCGGGCCAGGGGCAGTTCAACGACAACGGCACTGGCGACAACGCCTACCTGTATCTGACGCTGCATCGCGCCAGCGAGGGCGATGCAGACACCGGCGCGTTGCCCGATACCACTTGCTGCAATCAGGATTACCGTCAGGGGCCGCACTATTGGGTTAACAACGAAGCCACCGCGGATCAAAATTTAACACTGTGGTACGTGCCCGCGGGGGTGACCATCACCACCTGGGCGGTCAATAATGGGTATGGTACTCGGCAATACTGCTGGAGCGACAGCGCGGCCAACACCTGGCCCTGCTTTGCCGGTCCGCTGTTCAAGCCCTTCAGCAGCGGTACCTGCTCGCTCTATGACTTCAACTGCAACAATGCTGTGGACACCGGCGATGTTACTGCGATTGCCACGCTGTGGAACTGTCTGGACGGCGATGCCTGCTACGATCCAGAATACGATCTGGACGCGGATAGTGACATTGACGTGAACGATGTAATGATGGACGCGGCGCGCTGGAACTGTAGCCTGGGACAGGGCTGCTACTGGTAGGAAAGGATATGCTTTGATTGGCCCTGCGCGCGCAGTCACTCGCACGCGCAGGGCTTTTTTGTTCGGTCGGTCGCAGTGGCGATAACCCTCTCCACATTTGGCGCTTTGTTGCCAGCGGGTGTTAAATGGTAGCATGTCTGGCTCAACCACGCGCTTTGCCGCCCTTCGTCATCGCGATTATCGCCTGATCTGGCTCGGCAATTTCGTTTCCATTATCGGTTCGCAGATGCAGTTTGTCGCGGTCAACTGGCACGTCTACAAACTGTTGGAAGGCGCGCACGTCACCGTCAATCTGTTCGGCCATTCGATTGCGCTCAGTGGTGAAGCCTTGGGGCTGGGGGGCGTGGGGCTGGCGCGCATCATTCCGATCATGATCTTTGCGCTGATCGGCGGCACACTGGCCGACGTAGTTAACCGGCGCAAACTCTTGCTGATTACCAACACAATCGCGGCGATTTTGGCCGCGTTGCTGGCGCTGGTCAGCTTCTTGCATCGTGACACCGTATGGATGGTCTATCTACTCACCTCCGCGGGGGCGGCCACGACCGCCTTTTCCGGGCCAGCGTTTCAGGCCATCGTGCCAAACCTGGTCCCCAAGGCCGATTTAACCAATGCCATCAGTTTAAATTCTCTGGTGCGGCAGTTGGCAACCATCGTCGGTCCGGCGTTGGCGGGGGCTGTGCTGGCCGCGGCCAACGTGGGCTGGGTCTACGCGATCAATGCCGTGTCATTTGTGGCGATTGTGGCTGCGCTGTTGTTGATCCGCTATCGCAGCGGCCCGGCAGCCAAAGATACCGGCCTGGGCTGGCAGGCTATTCTGGAAGGCTGGCGCTTTGTGCGCGGCACGCGCATCATCTGGGGTAGCATGTTGCTGGACTTTTTTGCCACGTTTTTCAGCTCGGCGCGTAATTTGCTGCCGCTGGTGGCCGGACAGGTGCTGGGGATGGACGCAGGCGGCTACGGCTTGTTGGCCTCGGCAGACGCGGTCGGCTCGCTGCTGGCGGGGTCGGTGATTTCGTTGCGTCGCGATATTTACCGGCAGGGCGCGGTGCTGCTGGTCAGCGTTGTCATCTATGGCTTGGCAACTGCGCTCTTTGGCCTTTCCACCCACTTCGTGCTGAGCTATCTTTTCTTTGCGCTGGTGGGTGCGAGCGACACGATTTCCACCATCATTCGCCAAACCATCCGCCAGGTAATGACCCCTGATCATCTGCGCGGACGCATGACCGGCATCAACCAGGTGTTTTTCATGGGCGGGCCGCAACTGGGCGAGATGGAAGCGGGCGCAGTGGCCGCGGCCTTGGGCGCGCCCTTTGCCATCGTCAGCGGCGGCATCGCCACGGTGCTGTTAACGCTGCTCATCGCGTGGCGTTACCCGCGGCTGCGCACCTACACCAGCGCCACGCTGGCCGAGGATCAGGCGCGGCTGACGCAGGCAGGAGGCTAACATGAAGCTCGCCCGGCCATTTGGCGCGCTGTTGATCGTCGTTGTTCTGGCAGGCTGCCGCCAAGCCCCACCTGCATCGCCCGCGGTCGCGCCCCTGCCCGTGCCGTTGGCTGCACAAAATACCGTTTTCCCGCCCAGCGCGCGCCCTGTAGACAATCCCCTGACCACGGCCAAAGTCGAGCTAGGCCGCCAGTTGTTTTTTGATCCGGTGTTGTCGGCCAGCAACGCCATGTCGTGTGCCACCTGCCATCATCCTGATCTGGGGTTTTCTAACGGTGCACCGATCAGCACCCCGCGACCAGGCGCGCCGGGCCGCAACGTCATGTCGCTGTGGAACACCGCATTCAACCGTCAGTTGACTTGGGATGGGCATGTCGAATCGCTGGAACAGCAGGCACTCGATCCGCTGACCCTGCCGCACGAAATGGCCTCCGTGGGGTCGGATGTCGAGGCCAAACTGCAAGCGATCCCTGCCTATGTTGACCTGTTCGCGGCCGCGTTTGGCGCGGACGACGAGAGTATCAGGTTCACCAATGTGACGCGCGCGCTGGCGGCGTTTCAGCGCACGTTAATTGCCAATAATACCCCCTTTGACCGCTACGTGGCCGGAGACACCGCCGCCCTGACCCCTGCGCAGCAGCGCGGCATGACGCTGTTCTTCAGCAACCGCACCCACTGCGCAGAGTGCCATTTGGCTCCCGCGTTTACACAAGAAACCTTTCGTGTGATCGGCGTGCCGAGCGACGACGCGGGGCGGGCTGGCGTGAGCGCCAGCGGCTTGTTCGGCGCGTTCAAAATCCCCACGCTGCGTAACGTGGCGCTTAGTGCTCCCTACATGCACAACGGTTCGCTGGCAACGCTGGAAGATGTGGTGCAGTTTTACGCAGACGGCGCAGGCCGCGCCAATGGTTTCGCCAACGTGGACCCGCTGCTGCAAGGGTTTAGCCTGACCGTTGAGGAAAAGACCGATTTCGTGGCCTTTCTGCGCGCGCTCACCGATGAAAGTGCGCTGCCTGTCGTGCCAGAGCAAGCCCTGTCCGGTCTGCCCGCGGTTCCCCGCCTCGCCAACCCGGCGCGCTAGACGCTATGCGTCCAGTCCGGCCACTGTGCGCCGCCAGGCGCGCTTTATCTGGCGCAAGGTGTGCTGCTCGCGCAGCTCGCGCACCGTTTCCAGCTTTTCTTCCACGGCCGCGGCCAGCCATAAACGACCCTTGTTGGCGCTGCCTTGCTGACCGTCGCCATACAGGCCGCTGGTCGTGTCGTCAGTCCACGGCGGATTAGCAATCAGTCGCCCCCCTTCGATCCAGTCCATGAAATAATGTGGCGTGCTAATGAAGTCGGTTTCGGTGGTGGCGCGCGCCATGTTTACCAGATCGGGGCGTAGATGCAGCATGTAGCTGGTTTCCAGCTCGCCGCCGTGTCCCATGCCGCCCAGCGCGGTCTGCCGATAGCGCGTTAACGCCGGGCCGGTGGTGTGCAGCCACTCGGTGGCGATGAAGCGTTGTGGATGTGCCTCGCCCGCCAGCTTGACCACGTTGACCAGAAAAGAATGATTGCCGCCGTGACCGTTGGAAAAGTAGATGGTTTCCGCGCCCAACGCTGCTAACCGATCTACCACGGCCAGAAAGAAATCTTCGAACACGCGGCCGCCGAGGTTGAGCGTGCCGGGGAACTCGCGCGTGTGTGTGCTCACACCATACGGCCAGGCGGGCAGGCACCACACTTCGGCCGGCGCGCGGCGCGCCAGCGCGTCCGCGATGCCCTGCACGATCACCGTATCGGTGTTAAGCGGCAGATGATGGCCGTGCTGTTCGGTGTGGCCGGTGTTAATTACCACGACTCGCTGCGCCAAGTCTGCGGGCCAGGGTGCGGCGGGCTGGGGCTGGCAAGGCGCAGTCAGTACGGGCAACGGGCTGTCGGGCACGGCTGCGGCGTGCGTTGCAAGCTGATAGACTCGCTCAAAGCCCTGCGCATATAGCTCCTGCACCGCGCCGATCAGAACGCGCTGCCACAGGGCTGGCGACACCGTCAGCGCGCCCAGTGGATCGTCATCCGCGCGAAAGCCGTAGGGCAGTGCGGGCAGGACGCCGACCGCGTCCGCGTGGATTTGCGCGGCCGCGGCGGGCAGGTCGTATTGGCCCAGGCCGAGTGGCAGCAGTAGCGGCAGGGTGCGCGGCAGGAGAGCCACGTCGGGCCAGGTTAGATCAGCGTAAGGGATAATGGGCATAAGATCGCCGTGAATGAAAATACCAGCGGACGCTGGAACGTCACTGGCATTATACATCGAGGGGCGGGAAAGGGTGAGCGGGCAGGCTCAAGCAGCCGCGCGCGGTCTGCTTCTAATGTCACTGATAAGCTTGATGCGGATATAATGACGGAGAGCTTCAAACTTGAAGCGGCGAGTTTGAAATGGCTGGTCGCGGGTGGCAAGCTGCATGATGCCACCTGCCTTCGGCAATCCACACCCCACCAGGAGTATTCATGTCCATTAAACCCGATCACTGGATTCGTAAAATGGCGCTGGAGCACGGCATGATTGAGCCGTTCGTTGACCGGCAGGTGCGCGACGGCGTTATTTCCTATGGCCTCAGCAGCTACGGTTATGATATTCGTATTGCCGATGAGTTTCGCATCTTCACCCCCGGTCTGGGCGATCTGACTGTGGTGGACCCCAAGACGATTGATGCGCGCTCGATGGTGGATTTTCACGGCGATGTGTGCGTTATTCCGCCCAATTCGTTTATTCTTGCCAAGACGATAGAGTATTTCCGCATTCCCCGCAACGTCTTGACGGTGTGCGTCGGCAAATCTACTTACGCGCGCTGTGGTTTGATCGTTAACGTGACCCCGTTTGAGCCGGAATGGGAGGGCTACGTCACTTTGGAGGTGTCGAATACCACACCGCTGCCCGCCAAAATCTATGCCAATGAGGGGATTGCGCAGGTGCTTTTCTTCGAAGGCGATCCGCCGGATATGTCTTACGCGGACAAAAAGGGTAAATACCAGGGCCAGACCGGCATCACGCTGCCGAAGCTGTAAACCGGTACATGAGTTTGGAAATTATGGACTGGTTGGGACGAGTTGCAAACTCGTCCTGCGTCACTTTATGGGATTGCTATGAAAGACTCGCCAATTAACGCACCGGTGGGGAGGATGGGGCTGCGCGGGCTGCCCCGCAACGTCTGGGTGGTGACCGCAGCCAGTTTCCTGACGGATGTTTCCAGCGAAATGCTGGTGCATTTGATTCCGCTCTTTCTGGCCAACGTGCTGGGCGTGCGTCTCAGCCTGATTGGCTTGATCGAAGGGGTGGCGGAAACCACGGCCAGCCTGCTAAAGCTGCTGTCTGGCTGGCTTTCTGACCGGCTGGGCGACCGTAAATGGCTGACGGTGCTGGGGTATAGTCTGTCCACGCTTGCTAAGCCCTTTTTGTACATTGCTAATTCCTGGGGTGCGGTGTTGGCTGTGCGCTTCACCGACCGCGTGGGCAAGGGCATTCGCACCGCGCCGCGCGATGCGCTGGTGGCCGACAGTATTGATGAAAGTCGTCGCGGGCTGGCTTTTGGCTTGCATCGGGCGGGGGACACCGCGGGCGCGCTGCTGGGCCTGCTGATCGCGTTGGCCGTTGTGCGGGTGATGCAGGGCCACGAACTAACGCTGGAACGGACGACCTTCCGCACAATCGTGCTGCTGAGTATTCTGCCTGCGGCGCTGGCGGTACTGGCGCTGGTACTGGGGGCGCGCAATGTGCCGGTGACCAGCCAGCGTCAACGTCCGCAGTTGTCGTTGCGTGGCTTCGACAGCCGGTTCAAGCGTTTTCTGGCCGTGGTGGTGCTGTTTACACTCGGCAACTCCTCCGATGCGTTTTTGGTGTTACGTGCCCAGAGTCTGGGGCTGAGCCTGACCGCAGTGCTGGGGGTGCTGGCGCTGTTCAATCTGATCTACGCGCTGCTGTCTACGCCTGCCGGTGCGCTGTCTGACCGTGTGGGTCGCCGTCGCCTGATTATCGGTGGTTGGTTGGTGTACGCGTTGATCTATCTTGGTTTCGGCTTGGCGCGGGCGTCGTGGCAAATTTGGCTGCTCTTTGCGCTGTATGGCGTGTATTACGCGCTGGCAGAAGGCGCGGCCAAGGCGCTGGTGGCGGATGTGGTGCCCGCGAGCCAGCGTGGCGCAGCCTATGGCGTGTACAATGCTGCGATTGGTCTGGCTGCGCTGCCTGCCAGCCTGCTGGCCGGGATTTTATGGCAGGGCATCGGCGGTTGGAGCGGCTTCGGCCCGTCAGCTCCGTTTATCTTTGGTGCAATGTTGGCACTGCTGGCCGCGATGTTGCTGGGGTTGGGGAATGGTAAACGGTGATTGGATGGAAACGGGAGAGAGGACGACCCCTCCATCCATCTGGTCGGGGCGAGATGGATGGAGGCTGGGTTTCGTCTCGATGATACCTATACGGGGAGCCGTTGGTTATAGCCGCTGGCTGGCCTGTCTTTGTTTGTATGAGTTATCCGAATCAAACAGTCGCTATATACCATGCATACATGAACTGACTTAAAAACAAGAACAGCAAAAAGGTGATCGTGGCCGGTGAGCGCCACCACGACAGTTTTTTGAATTTTGGATTCGTATTTGCTATAAGAGCTAATGGAATAACCAATAGCCTGCTAAATCGCATTGCCGCCCATATTTCATACTGATTCAGAATAAAAAATAAAATGAGAATGGCTAATGAAATCGTAATGCCATAGTGAGAATATTTATAGTTGAGCTTGGTGCTCATATAAGTTGCAAAAGCAGAAATTGCGGTAAAAGCTAATAACAATCCCCCCTTTCCCAGACCTTTTATTCCTCCTTCTGCGAAAGTTCCCAGTAAGCCATCCAGGAATGGGATATTTCCTTTAGAGGCTACTTCTACCTTCAAATTGCTTGAAACAAGCCATGTAATCGAATGATGGTAAAAAGAACCTAATATCCATAGACTCACGATAGGCAGGAGCATGACCGTCATAAAGAGCAAATTTTGTTTTGAGATAAAGCCCTTGTGGTTTAAGAACTCGGAAATCATGAGTAATCCAACAAAAATCCACATGGCTTTATGTGTAACCAACGATAAACCAAGAAGCAGGGCGGCAGGCATTCTATGAGATTGCTGAAGCAGATATATTCCTGCTAAAAGAAAAAACATTGCTGGCATATCTGCCAGCGGATTCACGGAATAAGTAAGACCGACGAATGGATACAAGCCAAATACAAGTGCGCCAATGGCAGCTAGTTCGTCGCTGGCACCACTCGCTTGAATGATTCGATAAATGAAAAATGCACTTACCAGGAATGTTGCGAAGTTTATGCTCATCATCACGCCAATGGGAGGCAGCGTTCCAAAGGTCATTCCACGTAACAAAGCGGTCATAAAAGGATAGACGGGGACGTGAAATGGATGAAATGGTGTTTGCCAGGCGAGACTGTCCCGCCAATAATCTAAAACGTCAGAGCTTAAAAAATTATATCGCAAAAATGTATCAAAAAATAAAGCAACCATTGCATAACCAACTATTAGGATGGCGTTTATCCAATGAGGCTTTGTGAGATTTATTTTTGAATTCATAGTTCTCTCGTAATGATTTCTAAAAAGAGCACGTTAAGAGTTATGCAGTAGGTGTCATTTCAAGGCGTGAAACGACGAGAAATTTCTGTTTCTACGCATAGGCAACGGGATTGCAGGGCCTATGAGAGCCTCGGAATGACAAGCCTACGGCGAACTGCGTAAGCCCTAAAGTGAGGGAAGTTTATATCCCACGTCGTTCATCCTTGTTGCGTCTACTTAAGTCCGCTGGGATTTATCCAGTTGCTGTTATTGCGAAACGCCGCATCCCGTCGGAGGTAGCATTGGCAAGGGAAGAAACTCACGTTTTTCATGCAAAGCGTGAGGCTTGCAGGGCAAAACCTCCCCAAGCGGAATAATCTGACACGCTTTGCTTCGCTCAGGGTGACATAATAATGAAATTTCTGAGTAGGAGTAAAACGACGAAAAACCCCTGCTTTTGAGAATAGCGGACGGACTTTCTTGCTCCTCGCGTCTATGATGTCGGAATGACAACTTTAAATGTTAACTGAGTAAATCCTCTTCTGAATTGAATGACGATCAAGTTCGCGATATTAACCTCGTCCCTCGTAAACAGAGTCCCGCGGAGCTACACGCGTTGGTTAAGAAGTTTTTCATACTACCATACCACCACTAAAGTCTCTAATTTTATAAGAGCCACGCCCCCCTGTGCAACTTCAACGGACGCGGCGGCTTTGCAGACGGCTGACCGTCTGATCGAAGAGTTGTTGCGTCTCCGCGGTCGGCAGCCCTTCCAGCACCAGCAGCGTCAACACGCGGTCGCGCGCGTCCACGAACAGGTTCACCACCGTGCCCTGACCGCTGTTCAACTGCAACTTCTGCCCTGTTTGCGCCGTGCCCTCCAGCACCGTAGCCTGATCCACCTGCACCAGCCGGTCCAGCAGGATTTGCTGCGCCGCGTTGGTCTGTGCATCGTCCGCATAACGATACAGATACGCCCCCACCACTGCCCTGACTGTTTGAGTCGCTGTATCCACATCCACCGCTTCCGTCTTGTACGCTTCCTCATACGCCAGCAGCGTAGCCAGGTCTTGCGGATCGGTAACAATCGTTTGCTGGCGGTTCAGCGGGTGCGACGGATCATCCGCGTTGGTGGCGGCGCTGCCCAGCAGTTGGCCCGTGTCCGACAAATCGCCCGGTTGCAATGCCAGATCGGC
Organism: Anaerolineae bacterium; assembly: GCA_049299095.1. Lineage (GTDB taxonomy): Bacteria > Chloroflexota > Anaerolineae > JAAEKA01 > JAAEKA01 > JAAEKA01. Next base: position 32,324 of record JBAQWV010000065.1, read on the forward strand.
CAGTGCAAGGGTGGCGCTGGTCTGCGCGCCACCAAGGAAACGCCATGCACCGCCGATCAATGCGGCGCACAGCAGGGTAAATAGCAAAATCGAACGGATAGGGTGTTTGGGAGTGTTCATAACAACTCTTTCTGAGTGTGCGAAGAATTCGGAAGTACCTGTCTGCGCCGCGAGATAGTTAATTTTCGGCACCCGTCACTTCCAAAATCCAACCTTTCAACAACTTCTAAACGCGATACAAAAGCGAACGATTTCGGACGATCCTCTTCAGGCAGGCAAAGAGCCAAACCATTCTCCAGCATGACTTCATCCTGCACTTGCTGGCTGTGGCTCCATTGTAAAACGCGTTGCATAGCGCGTCAAACAACGCCTGCCAGCTTCGTGATCAGGCATCTTCCGGCTGCGCGCCCGGAAACCATTCCGTGTGTTGGTCGCCCTGACGGCCAAAATAAGTTACGCGCTGGCCTGTCAGGAAGGCGTAATAGGACGAGACCCCGGCTTGCATGGCGCGTGCAGAAAACTGTCCAAACTTTTGGCCGTGTTGTTGGCTGTCTGTGATCGCGGATTTAAGCGCGCGGCTGTCGAATTCACGAGCCACATCAGGCAAGTCAGCGATATTCAACGGTGCAACCACAACACCCTGTGCACCGTAAAAGGTAAATTGCAGACGTACATAGTCAACCTGATAATAATCAACACCTTCGTCCATCAGGTTGCCCACGATTTCGTGAAAAGGCATGCTGTCAGCAAGGGTGGCTCTGACCAATTGATTAATTCTATCGGCGTTCATGGTGAAACTTTTCCGTGCTTAGATGGGCAATGGCTGTCATGTACGTTCAGGCCGCGCGCGTGACACCCGCGAACAGGTCCTTTTCAACGGGTTCGCCTGCGCGCGGCGCGGGCACACCGCGCGTAAAGGTTTCGTCGCTCCAATAACGCCGCTGGATCATCTGCGGAATCCAGCGAAAGCCTTGCTGGCCGCCGCCCTGGCTGTGATGACAGGACGAAGCCGCGTCCTTGGTGTCGAGGTAGGGGCGCACGTTGATGCGCGCGTGGATCGGCGTTTGCCAACCCACGATCTGCACCAGGTCAATATCGTGATTGCGGCCAAACTTGCGCGGATTTTTCCCCACCAGCGGCATCAGCCGCACCAATAATTTCAGCAGGCCGGGCGAAAAAGCGGTGAAATAGAGGCGTTGCGGCTGCCAGGCCGGGCCAGCCTCAGGATACTGCATCGCATCGCCTGCGGCCGCAAAGGCCGCCACCGTCGCCTGATGCAGCTTAATGTGGTCGGGGTGGCCGTATCCACCGAACTGGTTGTCGCACATCACCACTTGCGGCTTGTGCGCGCGGATCGAAGCCACGATCTTGCCTGTCACCTCGGCCAGCGGGGCCTGCACCAGGCTGGAAGGGTGTTCGTTGTCGGCGCTGCCTGCCATGCCGCTATCGCGGTAGCCCAACCAGTCTACACCGGCCAGGCCGAGCGTTTCCGCCGCGCAGCACAGCTCGGCCGCGCGCAGTTGTGCCGTGGTCTTGCCGTCGGCCAGCAAGTGCGCGTCCACCGTGCCCGCCGCGCCATCGGTGCCACACACCAACCAGACTGCTACACCCGCCGCGGCGTAGCGCGCCAGCGTGCCACCGGGACCAAACGATTCGTCATCAGGATGGGCAAAAACTGCCAGAAGTGTCTGTGTCATAGGTGTCAACCAGTCTCTATCAGTATTCAGTAAACAGTAAACAGTATGAAAAGATAACATTCAGCCGCAGTCAGTACACTGAAAACTGGATACCGACCACTGCTCACTGTTCCATCAGTCGTTCCAGTGCCATGTGGTTATCCGGGAAAAAGCGCAACGCCTCCAGCAGCACCGCCAGCGCCTCTTCGTCGTCACTGTGCGCCAGCTTGCGCCGCATCAGAATCATTGCCTCATTGGTGCGCTCATCCAGCAGAAGAGCTTCCTGCCGCGTGCTGGAGCGATGCACATTGACCGCAGGGTACAGCCCCAACTGCGCCAGCTTGCGATCCAGATGCACTTCCATGTTGCCGGTGCCCTTGAATTCTTCGTACACCACCTGATCGAGGCGGCTGTTGGTGTCCACCAGGCAGGTCGCGATCAAGGTCAGGCTGCCGCCATCCTCCACAGCGCGCGCCGCGCCGAATACTTGGCGCAACGGAGCCAGTGCGGCCGCGTCCATGCCACCGGACAGGGTCTTGCCACCGCCCGGCGCCGCCAAATTCTGGATGCGCGCCAGCCGCGTCAGGCTGTCCAGCAACACCACCACATGCCGGCCTTCTTCGGTCAGACGGCGCGCGTGCGCCATAGCCAGGTTCACCACCGCCGATTGTTCGCGGTGCGGCGCATCGAGATCAGCCACCAGCACCAAGCCATCCACCACGCGGCGCAACTCGGTCGCTTCTTCGGGGCGTTCGCCCACCAGCAGCACCACCAACTCCAGCTCTGGATCCGCAGAGACGCCCTCGGCAATGTTGACCAGCACCGTGGTCTTGCCAGCCTGCGGCGGCGCGACAATCAGCCCGCGCTGGCCGCGGCCAATTGGCGAGATCAGATCAAGCAAGCGGCCGGTAATCGCCTGCGGATGGTAGCCCAACACGATCTGCTGCCGCGGGTGCAGCGGAACGAGGTCTTTGAAGTCGGGACGATCCGCCAGGTTTTGCGGGCCGTGCCCGTTGACGCGCCACACCCGTTGCACCAACGGGCCGTAGGTGTCCTCAACCGCCAGCGCCTCAACCCAGTCGCCCAGGCGCAGCCCGTGGGCACGGATCATGGCCGCGGGCAGGAAGGGCGCATCGGGTCGTGGCACAGCGTCCGGCAACAGGCCGCCTTGGCCTTGCCGGTCCACATCGAGGAAGCCGCGCACCACAAACTGGCCGCGCGCGGGCCGCGGAGGTTCCGGCAGCGGGCCGGGTTGCCAGCGTCGCGCGGCGCGCACCTGGCTGCGCCAGCCTGAAATATCATAATCTATCGGTATTCTTGAGTTGGGGGGTGTCACGATACAAGCTCCGGCGGCGGAGTATAACACAAGCGTACCACTTACGCAACGCACTGCATCAAGAAGCACGCGCTGGCAAATTTGAACCTGGTAGACAAGTACCAGACCTGTCTCTCATTTCACATAAAACCGGCTTGCGGTTATACTAACGCAACATTGACGCTCTCCGCGCGCAGTTGCGCGCGCTTCATTTCCACCAGAGGAAGTTTGCCATGAAAGCCCTGTTGTTAACCCGTGAATACCCTCCTTATGTTTATGGCGGCGCTGGTGTCCACGTTGAATACTTGTCGGAAGAATTGTCCCGACTGATGGACGTGGAAGTGCGCAGCTTTGGTGATCAGGATGCGACCCTCAACGAACATTTGCAGGTCAAGGGGTATCCCTTTGCCGCCGGCAAGTTTGCCCGCGTGGACAAAAAATTGAGCGGCGCATTGGACACCCTGCAAGCCGGGCTGGAAACCATGACCGATCCCGTGGACGCGGATATCGTGCATGTACACACCTGGTACGCGCATTTCGGTGGCATTATGACCAAGCTGCTCTACGGCACGCCGCTGGTGCTGACGACGCACTCGCTGGAGCCGCTGCGCCCGTGGAAGCGCGAACAGCTTGGCCGCGGCTACGATATGTCCTCGTGGGTCGAGCGCACCGCCATTGAGATGGCCGACGCGATTGTGGCTGTTTCTGAAGGCACCAGGCAAGACGTGCTGGATCATTTCGACGTAGACCCCGCCAAGATCAAGGTGATCTACAACGGCATTAACGTGCAGCAATACCAGCCCACTGCCGACACCAGCGCCCTGGTGAAGTACGGCGTAGACCTCAACCAGCCCTTTGTGCTGTTCGTCGGGCGTATCACGCGACAAAAGGGCATCATCCACCTGGTCAACGCCATCCAGTACATCCACCCCGACACGCAGATCGTGCTATGCGCGGGCGCTCCCGACACACCGGAAATCGCTGCGGAGATGGAAGCTGCGGTCGCGCGCGTGCGTGCGACTGGCCGCACCAACGTGGTATGGATCCAGGAGATGTTGTCGAAGGAAGACGTGATTCAGATGTACAGCCATGCCACGGTCTTTTGCTGCCCTTCAATCTACGAACCGTTTGGCATCATCAATCTGGAAGCTATGGCCTGCCAAACAGCGGTGGTCGCCAGCGCAGTCGGCGGCATCAAGGAAGTGGTGGTACACGGCGAAACCGGCTATTTGGTGCCGGTGGAGCAATTGAACGTCGCGCCGTTCGAGCCGGTAGACCCGGACAAATTCTCGCGTGACCTCGCCACCTCCATCAACAAGCTGCTGGACGATCCGGCACTGTGCCAGGCGATGGCCGAAGCCGGTCAGGCGCGCGCCCGTGACCTGTTCAGTTGGACCAGCATCGCCGAGCAAACCAAGGCGCTGTACGCATCGCTGCTTGAAAAGCAATAAAGTGGAGCTTCCATGATCCCCCAAGAGTATCCTCGTGTTCTTATCGAAGCCATCGAGCCGCAGATTGATTGTGGTCGGTTTCCGATCAAGCGTGTTGTCGGCGAAAAAGTAACCCTGTTTGCTGATATTTACAAAGAAGGCCACGACAAGCTGGCCGCGCTGGTGAAGGTGCGTCGCAAGGGCGACACGCAGTGGCAGGAATTGCCCATGCACTTCTGGGACAATGACCGCTGGACCGGCGAATTCGCGGTGGATGCGCTGGGCCGCTGGGAATACACCGTGGAGGGCTACGCCGAGCGTTATTTATCGTGGGTAGACGAAATCACCAAGAAAAACCTGCCCGGCGCGGCGCTGACCAGCGAGCTATTGGAAGGGCTGGCGATCCTGCGCACCTCGCTGACGCTGGCCGCGGGCGTGGACAAAGCCGAGCTGGCCGGGCTGATCCAGTCCATCGAGGCAGCCATTGCTGCGGGAGAACAGGATCAAGCGATCGCGCTGGCCACCGGCAACGCCATGCACGCGCTGATGGCCAAGTACCCGGACCGCCGTGAAGGTGCTGAATACACCCCCTACCTCGAACTCGTGACCACGCGTCCCCTTGCGCGCTTTGCTGCCTGGTATGAATTCTTCCCGCGCTCGCAAAGCCCGCTGCCCGGCCAGCATGGCACGCTGCGCGACAGCATCGCTGTGCTGCCCCGCATCAAAGCGATGGGCTTCAATGTAATCTACCTGCCGCCGATCCATCCCATCGGTCACGCCTTCCGCAAAGGCAAGAACAATAGCCTGGTAGCCGAGGCAGGCGATGTGGGCAGCCCGTGGGCGATTGGCAATGAACACGGTGGTCATACCGGCCTGGAGCCGAAGTTGGGAACCTGGGCCGATTGGGACGCGTTTGCCGCGGCTTGCCGCGCCGAAGGCATCGAAATTGCCCTCGACTACGTGATGAACTGCTCGCCCGATCATCCTTACGTCACGGAACACCCGGATTGGTTCTATCACCGGCCCGATGGCTCGATCAAGTACGCGGAAAATCCGCCCAAGAAGTACCAGGACGTCTACCCTCTCAACTTCGGCACGGAAGACCGCGAAGGTCTCTGGAAAGAGATGCTGCACATCTTCCTGTTCTGGATTGACAAGGGTGTCACTACCTTCCGCGTGGACAATCCGCACACCAAGCCGGTGGCCTTCTGGGAATGGGTGATCGGTGAGGTACACAAGCAGCATCCCGGTATCATCTTCCTGGCCGAAGCCTTCACCAAGCCCAAGATGATGCGCCTGCTGGCTAAAGCTGGCTTTACGCAGTCGTACACTTACTTCACCTGGCGCAACACCAAGGAAGAGTTGACCGACTACGTGACCGAGTTGACTGTCGGGCCAATGAAGGAATACTACACCGGCAACTTCTTTGCTAACACGCCTGACATCCTGCCGGAAATTTTGCAGCAAGGTGGCCAGCCCGCATTCGTCATGCGCGCAGTACTGGCGACCACGCTGTCATCGGTGTATGGCATCTACAGCGGCTATGAACTGTGCGAAAACACACCGATTCCGGGCAAGGAAGAATACCTCGACTCGGAGAAGTACGAGATCAAACAGCGCGATTGGACGGTGGATACCCCAAACAACCTGATCCCACTGATCACGCGGCTGAACAGCATCCGCCAGGCTCATCCTGCCTTGCAGCAGTACAACGATGTGCGCTTCTTCGCAGTGGACAACCCCAATATCATCGGTTATTACAAGCTGACCGAAGACCGCTCGGACATCGTGGTGTGCGTGGTGAACCTCGATCCATTCCACGCGCAGGAAACGCTGATCCACCTGCCGCTGGACGCGTTCGGCGTGCGCGCAGATCAGCCGTTCCAGGCGTATGACCTGTTGAACGATGAGAGCTATCTCTGGCGTGGCCCGAGCAACTACGTCAAGCTGGAGCCGGGTGGCAAGATGGCGCACGTTTTCGCCATCCGTCAGTAACCCCGTACCCAGGCGTTTCGGAATTCCCTCTCCACAGGGCACGCTCACCCGTGCCCTGTCTCTTTTTGTCTCAAAACAGAGTATCCCGTGCAATTTCCCCTCAACGAAGCCTTGCTGGTTAAAGCGCGCGCTGTCCTGCTGTCACGCCGCGGTGTGCGCTGGATTGTCGGCGGCTCCACCGCGGGCAAATCCACCCTGTGTCAGTGGCTGGCCGCCCAGTACGACCTCCCCGTCTACGACATGGACGCTCACATCTTCGGCACGTACCATGCGCGGCTCGACCCGCTGCGCCATCCGGCCAGTATTGCCTGGTTCCGTGCGGAAGACCCCCTTGGTTGGGCATTGTCTTTGTCGCTGGATGAGTGGTATCACCTGAACCGCGCGGCGCACGCCGAATATCTCGACCTGCTGGCGGATGATCTGCAAGACACCGATCCGGTGATGCCGCTGTTGATAGATGGTGGCGTGACCAATCCCTCGCTGCTGGCCCGCGTGCTACCGGTGGAGCAGATCGCCTGCCTGACGATTCCGCCAGAACTCAGCACCTACCAATGGGAAAATGACCCACTACGCGTCGAAATGAAGCAGGCAATCCTGGCGATTACACATTTGCCGGACGCGTGGACGAAATTTCTCGCCATGGATCAGCAGATTCATCGTATCATCAACAACGAAAGCCAGCAGGCCGGCATTGCCCGCTTTGCGCGCGGTGACTACGCTACGCCGCAGGCATTGGCCGCAGCAGTCGCCCGTGCGCTGGCGCTTTAGTCGAAGATCCGCGCGATTTCGTCCACATTGAACTGCGGGTAGGGGATGTTTACACCACCGCGTCGCGCGTGCATGGCCGCGCCCGGCGCGTCGGCGCGCCCAATCACCTGCGCAGGCAGATTGGCCGCCTGACACACAGCCAGCAGGCTGGCTGTTTCCATTGGCGGCAGCGCCACCAGCAGCGCGCCGGATGCGATCACCCCCAGCGGGTCCAGTCCGTAGGTTGAGCACAGTGCGCGGCTTTCAGCGGGCACAGGCACCGCGTCGAAATCAAGGGTCATGCCCACGCCCGAAGCCTGCGCCATCTCCCAGATGCCGGTCGCCAGCCCGCCCTCCGTCGGATCATGCATGGCGTGAACCGCGGCGGCCTGCGTCGCGAGCCGCGCCGCACGCACCACGCTGATGCCCGGCGTGTGCAAAAAGTCTTGGGCCCGGCGCAGCAGCGCCGGATCGAAGCCGCGCGCCAGCAAATCTGCTTCCTTTTCGCGGGCGATCAAGGCCGTGCCTTCGATGGGGATGCTGCCGACCAGCACCAGATCGTCGCCCGGCTGCACATTGGAGGAGCGCAGCAGGCGGTCGGGCGCGACATCGCCTAGCATCGTGCCGGAGACGATGGGGCGATCCAGCCCGACAGTGATCTCGGTGTGACCACCGGCCAGGGCCACGCCAAGGTCGGCACATGCGGCTGCGATCTGGTCATAGATTGCGGCCGCCAGGGCCGGGGTGGCTTTGCCCGCGGGCAGCAAGACCGTTGCCATGAACCAGCGCGGGATCGCGCCCATCACGGCGATGTCGTTGGCGTTGACGTTCACTGCATACCAGCCGATGGCGTCAGTAGCAAAGGTGATGGGATCGGTTTTTGCCACGAGACAGGTCGCGCCGAAGTCAATCACGGCCGCGTCAACGCCCATCTGCGGGCCGACCAGCAGCCGCGCATCGTGCGCGGGAAAGCGCCGCAGCAGCGTATCAAGTAAGGTATTGGGCAGTTTGCCCGCAGGTAAAAGGTGTTGGGATTGAGGATCGCTTGACATGCAGTGAGTATACGCGGTGGGGAGAGCGTTGTCAACGGGACGATGGGGGGATTTTAGCCGCGGGCTTTGCTGTTTCTACAAAGTCCGTCGGTGGCGAGGGGGCTTGGAAACGCCAGCTCGTTTGCATCTGGGGATGCGAACTGCTTAAAACGCGAAACCAGACAAAAACAACCGGATTTTCTGCGCAAAGTCCCGCCTTACATTGACGGTCTTTGTGCTGGGTGGTACAATCTGGATGGTTACTTAAACGCCGATTCAGCATTCGGATCTGAAAACCCTTTTTATGGTCTCTAAACGAAGGAGGTAAGGCCCGTCAACACATGACAACGATGTCTGTGCAAACATAACCAGTCTCTCCAAGTCACTTACAGCCGCTTTCCCATTGTGGATCAGACAACTATCAAGGAGGATAGTATGTCGTTGCTATCACGAAGAGTTCTGTCGTTTTCGTTGGCAACCAGCCTGGCTTTGCTGGCTATGCTGGTCTTGCTGTTGGCAGCGGGGGTGTTGAGTATGCCGGTGGCGCTGGCTGGGCCAGCCCAGCCCGATGATGTGGCAACCATCACCATTCTGCACACCAATGACTTTCATGGGAATTTGGAGCCAGCAGGCAGCAATCCTGGCATGGCGCGCGCCGCGCAGGTGATTAAAACCGTGCGCAACGAAGTCGGCGCTGACAATGTGGCGCTGATGGATGCAGGCGACATCATGCAGGGGACGCTGTTGTCCAACCTGTTTGATGGCGAATCGACCATTGATATCTACAACTCCCTCGGCTATGATGTAGCCACCCTGGGGAACCACGAATTCGACTGGGGGCAAACGCCCCTCATCAGCCGCACGATGCAGGCGGACTTCCCCTTTGTGGCCGCTAATCTCGTCGTGAACAATACAGGCAATTGCGCGACCGCAGGCTGGACCCCCGCGTCCTTCGTGTCCCCCTGGATCACGATGACAGTGGGCGCGCCGGGCAATCAAGCCGTGTTGGGAATTATCGGCGTCACCAGTACAGAAACCCCTTATATCACGATAGCCAGCGCCACGGAAGGGCTGTGCTTCAAAGACCCCGCGGCCTCGATTACTCACTACTACCAGCAGGTACAGGATGCAGGCGCTGACGCCATCATCGTGCTGAGCCATCTGGGCTACGCGGATGGCGGCTACGGCTATGGCTTCCCGGTGTACGGTGACCAAACGCTGGCGCACAAGCTGGTCACAGCAGGCGCGCCGGTGGCATTGATCATCGGCGGACACAGCCACACTGATCTGGCCGCCGCCACCGTGGTGGATGGTGTCACCGTGGTGCAGGCGCACTATGCAGGGCGCAAGGTCGGACGGGCGACCCTTACCATCAACAAAACCACGGGCAACGTTGCCGTCACGTGGCAGCGATTGACAGTCAGCACCACTGGCGACCAAGATGCTGCCACCGCTGCGCGCATCGCACAGTGGGCCAACGATCCGTGGTATCAGAGCGAGATTAATCGCGTGGTGGGCTACACCAATGTGAGCATTACGCGCGACTATAACGGCGATTCACTGATGGGCGCATTCGTAAACGACGCCATCTACAACGACCTGAACAACGACGCCACCGACGATAACGATGTGGATATCGTATTTAACAACGCAGGCGGCTTGCGCGCGGATATCGTGACCAACGGGCAAACCCCCTTTACCCTGACGCATGGCATCCTTTACAGCGTGCTGCCCTTTGGCAACGCCACCGTGGTAGGCGACATCACGGGCGACAAGATCGTAGACCTGCTCAACCAAAGCGCCACCCTCTTCAAGGGCGCGTTGCAGGTTTCCGGCATCCGCTACAACTTCTACCGCTATAGTGACACCCTGCCGGGGCCGCAGCCCTGGGCCTGGGGCGCATATGGCATTCAGGTAAAGAACCGCACCACCGGCGCTTGGGAACCGTTGCAGATAGACCACACCTATCGCATCGCCACCAACGAATTTCTGGCTCCCGCGGGCCAGGACGGCTACTCGGCCTTCAAGTACGTCACCAATATTAGCTATTGGGGCGATATGCTAGACGGCGTGGAACGTTGGGTGGCAGACACCTACACCCCCGAAGCCCCCTACGCGGGTGCGCTCGACGGCCGCATCGCCCGCAATGGCACAGACAGCGGTGGTGCTGTGCTGCCGGTGACGGTGCTGCACCATAACGACTCGCACGGTAATCTGTACAAGGGCCGCACGGTTGGCTTTACCCAGTTGGCAACCCTAATCAAGCAGGAGCGCGCTCACAATCCCACGCGTACCATCCTGGTGAATGCCGGTGACCAAATTCAGGGCGATGCCATGATGTACTACTACAAGACTGCCCCGATGGGTGTGGGCGCGGATGGCCGGCCCTTGCCCGCGGAGTTGACCGTGCATCCGATGATGGCTGTGATGAACCAGATGGCTTACACCGCCTGGACCATCGGCAACCACGAATACAACTTCGGCAAGGATGTGTTTACCAGCGTGCTGGGGCAATCTACAGCACCGGTGTTACAGGCTAACGTCAGCGATGATGGCCGCTATGGCATCAGTGACGTGCCGGTGAAACCTTACACAGTCTTTTCGCTACCTGACCGCTCCAACGGTGATCTGCGCGTGGCAATTCTGGGCATCGGCAATCACCGTATTCCCAACTACGAGCTGCCGAGCAACATCGTGGGGCTGACCTTCAGCAATCCCATCTCCAAGGCGATGGAGCTGGCCCCGCTACTGGACAGCGCCAACGATGCAGTGATTGCACTGACGCACATCGGCTTTACTGGCAACCCCAGCAGCGTTGAGGTGGATGCCAACGTGGATACCGAGCTGGCTGCCATGACCCCTGGTATTGACGCAGTAATCGGCGGCCACAGCCACACCGACCCGACCCGCCAGACCAGCGCGTCCGGGCCGTATCTTTATCTGCCCGCTTTCGTTGCCGGGCCGAACAACACGCCGGTGATCGTCAGCCAGGCCAACCGCTATAACACCTATCTGGGTGAACTCGTGCTCGGCCTGCTGCCGAAATCCTACGGCGGCTACGAAGTCGTTGCCCGCGCGGGACGTTCGATCAAGGTCGAGATGACCACGCCGGAAGACCCCGCCATCAAGGCCGTGGTTGCACCCTATATCAACTTCCTCACCACCTACACCACCACCGTCATCGGTCAAACTACGGTTCCGTTGGATGCACTGAGTGGCTTCACCCAGGAGACCAACGCCGGCAACCTGCAAGCGGATGCGTCGGTATGGGAATTGGGCAGCCACGAAATCCAGGTGGACTTCCATCTATCGGGTGCGATGACGAACCGCAAGATCGCCGATGCTGCAACCCCGCAAGCGCCGGTGTCGCTGATCGTCAACGACATGTTCTCCCTGATGCCATACGAAAATTCGTTGGTGGTGCTACGCCTGAATGGCCCGCAGTTGAAGGACATTCTGGAGCGCGCCTATCGCAACTACTACTACTACAAGTATGTGACCAACGCTGGCGGCTACTCCTACTACACCACCTGTATGCTGACCACTGACAGCGGCAATCAGATCACCTATCGCGATCAGTATCCCCAGTTGCCGAGCGGCAACAACGTTGTTTCGCTGGTGGTGAACGGCGAGCCGATTGACTTCACCGATGCTGACACCTACTATCGCGTCTCAACGGTGAACTATCTGGCTGCCGGATCATGCAACTTTAACAACAACGGCGTTAGCTTGTGGCCGCTCAACCAGATCACCAACGACACGCAGTACTATGTGCGCGATGCGGTGATCAACTATGTACAGGCACAGACTGCACCGATCTCGCCGGCTATTGAAGGACGCGTGAATTTTATGCACGGGTATCAGTCATTCTTCCCGTTGATGATAAAAAATTCCTCTGCGCGCTAACTGTAGCTAAACCTTGCCAGGGGTGCAAGATGGTGTTTTACCACTCTCTTGCACTCCTGGCTTCTTTGTCAGGGATATTCGTTCAGATAAACCGCGCCAGGAGCCATAGCCATGATCGAAGTGATTGATCTCAATTTTCAAGGCCAGCCGGGCATCATCGCCAGCTACGTGCTGCGCGGGCCGTCCGGCGTTGCCCTTGTGGAAACCGGCCCGGCCACGACTTACGCCACGCTGCTGGCCGGACTGGCGCGGCTGGGCATCGCCCCAGCGCAGGTGACCGACATCCTGGTCACCCACATTCACCTCGACCACGCGGGCGCGGCGGGCTGGCTGGCACGAGAAACCGGCGCCACTGTGCATGTCCACACGGTTGGCGCGCCACATCTGGCCGATCCCAGCAAGCTGCTGGCGTCAGCCAAGCGCATTTACCTCGACGATATGGATCGCTTGTGGGGCGAAACCATCCCCGTGCCCGCCGCGCAGGTACACGCCTTGCAAGATGGCGACAGCGTGGAAGCAGCCGGGCTGCGGCTGACCGCGCTGGACACCCCGGGCCATGCCTGGCATCATATGGCCTACCTGCTTGACGGGGTGTGCTTCACTGGCGACGTGGCCGCGGTGAGTTTCCCCGGCCTGCGCCATGTGCGCGTGCCCACGCCGCCCCCAGAAATTGACCTGGGTGTTTGGCGCAACAGCCTGCAACGCCTGCGCGCAGCCCATCCCGACCACCTCTATCCGACGCATTTCGGCCCGCTGGAGGGCGATACCCTCGCGCACTTGCAGCGCGTGGAAGAGGAAGTCAGCGCGGACGCGGCCTTCGTGCGCGAACGCTGGCAAGCTGGCTGGTCGAACGAGGCAATGATCGCGGCCTTCAAACCCTGGGCCGCCGCCCGCGCCGCCGCAGCTGGAGTTGGCGCCGCCGACATCGAACGCTTTGAGCTGATTGTGCCGTCGGAGATGTGTGTACAGGGGTTGGCGCGCTATTGGCAGAAGCAAAGCGGCTAAGCGCAGCCAGCCTGCGAAATCCACCCTCCCGATGCCACTGGGCGGGACGCCGCGTAGATCAAATCGGTCAGACCTTGAGCGCGTAATACCCTCTCCTCGTGAATCAAAAAGGCACGGACCATGTCCGTGCCTTTTTCGTCAGTTCAACCTAGCTGCGCAGTTCGGCGTTCACCGTCTGCGCCAGCCGGGCCACAATGCGTCGCCGCACCTTTTCGATGTCCGCGTCCTTCAGCGTCTTGTCGTCCGCCTGATAGGTCAGCGCGTAGGCCAGGCTCTTCTTGCCCGCCGGAACCTGCTTGCCGCGGTACACATCGAACAACGTCACCGCGCGCAGCAGGTTGCCGCCACCCTGGCGGATCGCCTGCTCGACCTGTTCGGCAGTCACGCTTTCGTCCACCAGGATCGCCAGGTCTTCTTTGACTGCGGGGAAATTGCTCAACGGCTGCATGGTGCGACGCTGGGCAGCCGTCGCCACCAGCGGAGCCAGCCGCAGTTCGCCCACTACCGCACGCTGATCGGGTAGATCAAATGCGTTGCGCACCGCGGGGTGCAGCTCACCGAACGCGCCAATGGCTTCGCCGCGCAGCAGCACCGTGGCCGCACGCGGGCCGAACAGCGGATGCGCCAGCGGCTCAAAGCGCACCTCCGCCAATAGCCCCTGCCGGTCCAGCAGCTCTTCGACGACACCCTTCATGTCAAAGAAGTCCAGCAAATCATCATTGCGGTTCAGCCATGCGCCCGCTTCGCGAGGACCAGCCAATGCCAGCCCCACCATCTCCGGCTCGTCGGGCAGCATTTCACCTGCGACCGGCCAGAAAACCTTGCCGATTTCGAACAGTGCCACGCGGCCCACTGTGCGTAGATTGCCCGCCAACGCCAGCGCCATGCTGCCCGTCAGCGTCGAACGCAGCCGGTCGGCCTGCGGCGTCAGCGGATTTTCCAGCCGTACCAGTTCCGCCGGGTTGAGGATCAACGGCAACTGCGGCGCGTCCGTGCTGGCCGGGGTCAAACGCTGCGCCGGCAGAGGGGCATAGGCCGGCTCGCTCTGCGCGGCCAGCAACTTGCGGTTCAGGTCAGCCCCGATCAGCGCGTAACTGATGCTGTCTTGCAAGCCCGCCGCGGCCAGGATCGTGCGCACCCGCTCGCGACCCTCCAGCGTCCAGTTGCGCCATTGCGGGGGTAGCGCGTCGTCCATCAGCGTGGTCGGCAGCGTGTCATAGCCGATGATACGCACGATTTCCTCGATCAAGTCGGCGGGAATGGCCACATCCAGGCGGAACCAGGGCGCAGTCACGCGCAGCTCCTCGTTGGCAGTGCGCGTGACACCGAATTCCAGCCGTTGCAGGATATCGGTAACCTGCTCCACCGGCACAGCCATGCCGAGGATGCGCTCGACTTCCGCCGCGCTGATCGCCACCACCGCGCTCTGCTGCGGCAGCGGATAGGCATCTATCACGCCCTCCACCACCACGCCACCGGCCAGTTCGCTCATCAGGCGGGCGCAGCAATGCCCGCCCGGTACCACCATTTCCGGCGAGATGCCCTTGCTGAAGCGTGCGGTGGCCTCGCTGGGCAGGCGCAACGCCTGCGACGTGCGGCGATTGTTGATATAATCGAAGCTGGCAGCTTCCAGCAGCACATGACGGGTCGCGTCGCTGACCTCGGTGTCAAGACCGCCCATCACGCCACCCACAGCAATCGGTCCCAGCGTATCGGTAATCATCAGCATGTCACGCGTCAGCTTGCGCTCGACACCGTCCAGCGTAGTCATGGTTTCGCCCTCGCGGGCGCGGCGCATGATGATGGTGGGCAGGGTGGATGGATCGGTTGCCTGCTCGGCGCGCTGCACCAGTTTGTCATAGTCGAAAGCGTGCGTAGGCTGGCCCCATTCCAGCATCACGTAGTTGGTTGCATCCACCACGTTGCTGATGGGCCGCACGCCGGCCTTGCGCAGGCGATCCTGCACCCAGTGCGGCGATGGGCCGATCTGTACATCGCGAATCAGGGTGGCCGTGTAGCGCGGGCACAGATCGGGGTCTTCGATCACGATGCGGGCAAACGGCTCTGCGGGCGGCTGCGGCCGCGGCATGTCTTCGGGGCGGATAATGCCTGCAAGTGCGGCCAGTTCAGGCTGTGTGCGCTTCAGCGGACGCTGATAGAGCGCGGCCACCTCGCGCGCTACACCGATGATGTTCAGGTCGCGCGCCAGGTTGGGGGTCAAGTCCATCTCCAGCACCGCGTCGCCCAGGTAATCGGCCAGCGGCATACCCACGGGCGCGTCTGCGGGAAGCAGAATAATGCCTTCGTGTTCTTCGCTGATGCCCAGCTCGCGCTCGGAGCAGGCCATCCCCTCCGACTGGATGCCGCGGATCTTGCCCGCCTTGAGTACCGTGGTCTTGTACTCGTCCGCGTACGGGTCGAGCAGTCGCGCACCGACTGTGGCGAATGCTATTTTCAGGCCGCGGTCGCCGGGGTGCAGGTTGGGCGCGCCGGTGATGATGGTCATCGGCTTTGGTCCGCCGTATTCCACCGTAGCCAGCAGCAGCCGGTCGGCGTCGGGATGGCGTTCGGTGTTGAGAATCTCGCCTACGAACAGTTTGTCACGCTGCCAGGGCAGCCCGTCCGCCTCACCCATGCGCTCCGGGGGCA
The DNA here is from genome assembly GCA_049299095.1 of Anaerolineae bacterium. Lineage (GTDB taxonomy): Bacteria > Chloroflexota > Anaerolineae > JAAEKA01 > JAAEKA01 > JAAEKA01. Next base: position 48,078 of record JBAQWV010000065.1, read on the forward strand.
CATGATAGCGCGGCGACGGGTTCAAGCCAATCCAGCGGATATGTTCGACCTCCAGCCCGGCCAGCGTCAGCCGCTCGGCCAACTCAACCGGATCGAGATCGCGCACATCCACGAAATCATTTAGCCAGGATAAAGGAACGCGTATGACGGTCATTGATGCCTCATAAGATAGTGAGATAATACGACAGTGAGCTGGTGCAATGAGGTGATGAAGCACCCTGTCACTTGTCTCCTTATCTCCTTGTTTACTTGTCCTATCCAAACTGCGCCAGGAAGCGCAGGTCGTCGGCGAAGAAGTAGCGAATGTCGGTGATGCCGTGCTTGAGCATAGTGATGCGTTCTGGCCCCATGCCAAAGGCAAAGCCTGACCATTCCGCAGGATCGTAGCCGCCGTTGCGCAGCACAACGGGATGCACCATGCCCGCGCCCATGATCTCCAGCCAGCCGGTGTACTTGCACACGCCGCAACCTTTGCCACCACATAAAATGCAGTCTACGTCGGCTTCAACGCTCGGTTCGGTGAAGGGGAAGTGCGAGCAGCGAAAGCGCAGCCGTCGCCCCGCACCGTAGAGCTGATTGGCAAACTCAACGATAACGCCCTTCAGATCGGCCATCGTGATATGCCGGCCAATCGCCAGTCCCTCGACCTGATGGAACATCATCTCGGAGCGCGCGGTTACCTGTTCGTAGCGATAGCACATGCCGGGGAGGATTACGCGGATGGGCTGGTCGGGGCCGAGAGCCTGCATAGCGTGAACCTGGCCGGGGCTGGTGTGCGTGCGCAAGATCACGCCGGGCTTGGTGGTGTAGAAGGTGTCCCACATGTCGCGCGCCGGGTGGCCGGGCGGCATGTTGAGCAGCTCGAAATTGTACTGGTCGGTTTCCACATCGCGACTGGTGTAAACCTGAAATCCCATGGACGCGAAGATCGAAGTGATCTCGCGCAGGGTCTGGTTGCTGGGGTGGATGCCGCTGGTTTGCGGGCGCCGCCCAGGCAATGTAACGTCAATGCCTTCCGCGGCCAGCTCGCTGGCCAGTTTGGCCTGCGCTACAGCTTGCTGACGCTCCTCGAAAGCCGCGGTCAGTTCGTTTTTGAGGACATTGGCGGCCTGGCCAAAGGCTGGACGTTCGGCCGGTGACAGTTCGGGGATCGCCTTCATCAGCTCCAGCACCTGGCCTTTGCGGCCCAGATACTGGATGCGCCAGGCTTCCAGCGCATCGGCGCTGCCCGCCACGGCCAGACCATCCAGTGCTTCCGTGCGTAGCTTGTTCAGATCGTGCATAGTAGCTCCTGAAGCGCGGGCAGGTGTGTTGCCCGCTGCATAAAAAATACCCACGTCTCCCATCAGGGACGAGACGTGGGTCACAGTTCGCGGTACCACCCTGTTTCCTCACACGCACGCGTGCAAGGCACTTACTCCGACACGCGACAGCGCGTATCAGTCGCCCGATAACGGCGGGCCGCCGGTGTGGACTACTTTGCTTGTCAGTAGTAAGAAGTAAAGAGAAGAACACTCTTTACTCCTGACGAGCCAGTTCACCCATCAGCTCGGGAGGGAATTTCAGCGGGCTTTGGCTTGGCCGGGCTTGCAGCGACCTGTGCAGGCCGCCCGACCTCTCTGGCAGCGTCCCTTCGCGTACTTGTCTCCGTCATGGCTGTTGCGGGGATGTTCAGTTGGTGCGTGGCATTATGCGGCAGTGCCGCGGTTTTGTCAAACGCGCGCTGGAAGCCTATGTGGTCGTGGTGAATCGAATAGTGATGATTGGAACGCATGTTCCTGTGTAACCCGATTGAATTCTGGTGAAAATGGGCCACTTGTGGTAAAATAACAGGGATGAAGACTCATCGCCTACCCTTTCAGGCGTCACCTCAAGCATAGCTTGCGGCAGCGATTGCCGCAGGCCCTGGGTGTCGCCTGATTTATTCTTGCGAGTAATGGCGTGGAGAAAACCGCTGAACAACGCCCGCTGGGCTTGATTGATACACTTTCCGGTGGCTTCCGGGTGCTGCAACGGCGTCCCTGGCTGATGCTGCCCCCGCTCCTGCTGGATTTGTGGTTCTGGCTGGGGCCGCGCTGGTCTATTCAACCGCTGACGGACAGCTTGCTGCGCCTCTGGTCTGCGGACAACCTGCCCGCGGACTTGGCGCAGGTGGCCGAGCCATACCGCGAAGTGCTGACCGCGGCCGGTGGTCAGGTCAACCTGTGGTGGCTGATTGACAACAACTCCGCCTGGCTGCGCATGGTGCTGCCGGGGTTGGCGAATCCAACCCATTTCGGCACGCTGCCGGCAGCCATGACCGCGTCTGCGCCTGCGTTGATTCTGTGGGCCATCGTAATGCTGCTGCTGGGCGTCGTGTTGGGCAGCCTGTTCCTGGTGGGCGTGGCGCGCGGCGTAGCCGGTGACACGGCCCAAGCCAGCCCGGCCAGCTTTTGGCTGGGCCGCACCGCCCGCACGATTGCGGTCGCCATCCTGTTCAGTCTGTTTTCGTTTGGCTTGCTGGTGTTGGGCAGTGTGTTGCTATCGCTGGTCTTGACGCCGGTCTTTCTCGTTTCACCGCAGCTTGGTTCCGCGTTCACCAGCTTCGCGGCGCTGCTGATCGGCTGGCTGGTCGTCGTGGTCTACATCCTGCTGTATTTCATGCTGGCCGCCGTGGTCAGCGACGGCGTCGGCCTATGGGCCGCGATGCAGCGCAGCTTTCGGCTGGTTTCCCGCAACTTCTGGCCCACGCTGGGCCTGCTGGTGCTGGTCACGTTGATCTTTTGGGGCTTTGACCTGATCTGGCAGCGGCTGGCGCTGGTCAGTCCCCTGGGCGTGGTGGCCGCCATCATCGGCAATGCCATACTGGTCACCGGCCTGACCGCGGCGCGCTTGATCTTTTATCAGCAGCGCAGCCGTCCTCAAGCGTTTGTGCGGACAGATGAAACGTCCGTTGTGTCTTAAAGGAGTGTAGTTCGTGGCACCTAACAATCAGACTGTACAACCGGCTCAATACGACGCGAGTAATATCACTGTGCTAGAGGGCCTGGAGGCAGTGCGCCGCCGTCCTGGCATGTATATCGGCGGCACCGACGGCAAAGCCCTGCACCACATGGTGTACGAAGTGGTGGACAACGCCATTGACGAGGCAATGGCCGGTGCGGCAAATACGATAACTGTGACGATCAACGCCGACGAAAGCATTAGCGTCAACGATAACGGCCGCGGTATCCCCGTTGGCATCCACGAGCAAACCGGCCTGTCTGCGCTGACGGTGGTGATGACCAAGCTGCACGCGGGTGGCAAGTTCGGTGGTGGCGGCTACAAGGTGTCCGGCGGCTTGCACGGCGTCGGCGTCTCCGCGGTCAACGCATTATCGGAGTGGCTGGAAGTCGAAGTGCGCCGCGAGGGCAAGGTTTGGCGGCAGCGTTTCGAGCGTGGCGTGCCCGTTACCGCGGTGGAAGAGATCCGCAAGATGACCGCGGACGAGCCTACCGGCACGAAGGTAACCTTCCTGCGCGACACAACCATCTTCGAGGTGCTGGATTATCGCTACGATACGCTGCTGCAACGTTTCCGCGAGATGGCTTTCCTCACCCGCGGTGTGACGATCACCTTCAATGACCTGCGGGGCAAAGAGCCGCGCAGCACCACGTTTTACTTTGAAGGTGGCGTGCAGAGCTTTGTGCGCTATTTGAACAAGAACCGCGAGGTGTTGCACGACCCGATCTACATCGAGCGCGAGATCGAGGGCGTGTTGATCGAAGCCGCGGTGCAGTACACCGATGGCTACAACGAATCGACTTACACCTTCGCCAACACCATCAACACCCCCGACGGCGGCAGTCACCTGACCGGCCTGCGCGCGGCGCTGACCCGCACAGTCAACGACTATGCGCGCAAGCAAAGCATGTTGAAGGATAACGAAGCCGGCTTCACCGCAGATGACACGCGCGAGGGCCTGACCGCCATCGTCAGCGTCAAGCTGCCTGATCCGCAGTTTGAAAGCCAGACCAAGGTCAAGCTGCTGAACGCCGAAGTCAAAACCTACGTGCAGCAGGTGGTCGGTGAAGTGTTGACCGAGTGGATGGAAGGCAATCCGCGCGACGCCAAGAAGATCGTGGAAAAGTGCCAGACCAGCAGCCGCGCCCGCGATGCCATGCGCAAAGCGCGCGATCTGGTGATCCGCAAGAGCGCGCTGGAAAGCGCCACCCTGCCCGGCAAGCTGGCCGATTGCTCCGAACGCAACCCCGCCAACTCTGAGTTATACATCGTGGAAGGCGACAGCGCCGGCGGCAGTGCCAAACAAGGCCGCGACCGCCGCTTCCAGGCCATCCTGCCGTTGCGCGGCAAGATCTTGAATGTGGAAAAGGCGCGGCTGGACAAGGCGCTGGCGAACAAGGAAATCCAGGCGCTGATTACCGCCCTGGGCATCGGCATCGGCGATCAGTTGAACGTCGAAAACCTGCGCTATGGCCGTGTGCTAATTATGACCGACGCAGACGTGGACGGCAGTCACATTCGCACGCTGCTGCTGACCTTTTTCTTCCGCTACATGGAGCCGCTGATTGCTGGTGGTCACCTGTACATTGCCCAGCCGCCGCTGTATCTGCTCAAATCGGGCAAGGAAGAGCAGTATGTTTACACCGATGATGAGAAGGACCGCGTGATGAAACGCTGGAGCGGCAAAAAGGTGACGATCCAACGCTATAAGGGTTTGGGCGAGATGAACGCCGAACAATTGTGGGAAACCACCATGAACCCGGAAAAGCGTACGTTGCTGCAAGTGACCATCGAGGATGCAGCCGCGGCTGACCGCACCTTTGACATGCTGATGGGTTCCGCAGTGCCGCCGCGCAAGCGCTTTATCCAGACACATGCCAAGCAGGTACGCAATCTGGACGTGTAGCCAATCGGCCGTTGTCCATAGAAAAAGCTGGGCTTTCAGCACGCATTTGTGAATCGGATGCGCGCCCAAAGCCCAGCTTTTTTGTTCCCCGGTCAGTCCCCCTCACACCACATTATGCTCGCGCACCAGATCGTCCTCGCTAAAGCGGCTGAAGCGTAGCTGGCTGATGTCCAGCGTGTGGGCGTGGCCATCCAGCACCAGTTCGGCCACCAGCAGGCCAGTGATCGGGCCGTGCATGAAGCCATGCCCGCTGAAGCCGGCCGCGATGTAGAAACCGGCTGGCTCGCGCACCGCGTCAATCACCGGATGCGCATCAGGCGTTACCTCGTACAGCCCCGCCCACTCGCTCAACAAGCCCGCCTGCGCCAACAAGGGCAACCGCCACGCGGCCGCGTCCAGGTGCTGCTCCGTCCAGGCGCGATCCACCGATTGATCGAAGCCCGGCGCTTCGTGTGGATTGGATTGGCCGGTCAGGATGCCGCGGCCCTCGCGGTGGAAATACAAGCTGCGGCTGAAATCAATCACAAAGGGGAAATCCGCGGCCAGCTCTGGCAGCGGCGTGGTCACCGCGATCTGGCGGCGCACCGGCAGCAGCGGCAAGTCTACTCCTGCTAGTGCGGCCACTACGCCCGCCCACGGCCCGGCTGTGTTCACCACCACCGGCGTAGCAATGCTGCCCTGCGGCGTCTCCACCGCCGTGATGCGGCCTCCTTCCACACGGATACCAGTGGCCGGGGTGTCGGTGAAGATGCGCACACCCAGCCGCCGCGCGCCCGCGGCATAGCCCTGCACCACGCCGTTCGGATCGGCCAGGCCGTCCCCCGGATGCCAGGATGCGGCCAAAATGTCGTCCATCTGCACCTGTGGGGCCAGCGCGTGCGCCTCCGCGCGCGTGAGGAGGCGCGTGGGCACACCGAGCCGGTTCTGCATGGCGATATGGCGACGAAATGCAGTCACATCGGCTTCACGGTCGAGCAGGAACAGATAGCCCGGCCAGCGCAGGTCAATATCCTGGCCCAGCTCTGCCTGAAAACGCTCCAGCATCGGCAGGCTGAGCAGCGACAGGCGCACGTTGATCTCGGTGCTGAACTGGTAGCGGATACCGCCCGCGCACTTGCCAGTGGCTTCCATGCCCAGCAGCGGGCCTTTTTCCAGCAAGACAACGTTCTGACAGCCACGCCGCGCCAAGTGATAGGCCGTGCTGACGCCCATCACGCCGCCGCCGATGACAACCACGTTTGCAGTTTTGGGTAACATGAGAACTCCGAGGGGAAGGGGGTCGCGCGAGCGCGTCGCTGGTTAAGTATAGCCAGTCAGGGGGTGCTGTCAATAGAGGAAGGTGCGACGCCGCGCGCGCGGCGTCGCATTTGTAACTGGGGATCAGGCCGCAAGGAACTCGGTCAGGGCGTCGAGCAGGGCTTGCATGTCCGCGTCGGTGACGTCGCCCATATGCGCGATACGCATGGTCTTGCCCTTGAGGTCGCCGTAGCCGTTGGAGATCGCCATGCCGCGGCTTTTCAAAAACTTGCTCAGCGCGGCGTAGTCCACACCCGGCGTGTTTTCGATACAGGTTACCGTCTGCGAGCGATGCCCCTCGGCCGCGTACAGGGCAAAGCCGTGCTCGGTGGCCCAGGTGCGCGTCCTCTCGGCCAGGCGACGATGCCGCGCTACGCGTGCATCCAGTCCTTCGGCCAGGATGTGATCAAGTTGTAAATCCGCCGCGCGCAGCAAGCTGATGGCTGGCGTGGCCGGGGTGGTGCTTTTCACCAGATACTTTTCCAGCACCAGGAAGTCAAAATACCAGCCGCGGCCGGTCACTTCGCGCGCGCGCGCCAGGGTGCGATCGCTGACCGCGGCGAAAGCCAGGCCGGGCGGCAACGCCAGCGCCTTTTGCGACGAAGTAAGACAGATGTCCAGCCCCCAGGCATCGGTGGCGATCCAGTCGCCTGCGATGCTGCTGACTGCATCCACGAAGAGCAGGGTGTCGGGGTAGCGCGCATGGAGCAAGGCCGCGATTTCGTCCACCGGGCTGGTGGCGCCAGTGCTGGTCTCGTTCTGCACCACGGTGATCGCATCCCACTCGCTGCCCGCCAGTGCCGCGTCTACATCGGCGGCGCGCACCGGCTGGCCCCAGGGGACATCGAAGCGCACAGCTTGCTTGCCGCAGCCGACGCTGACCTCGTGCCAGCGTTGGCTGAACGCGCCGTTGACGAAATTGGCAACGCGTCGCCCCTCGCGCACGCCGTTGCGGATGGCGGCTTCCTGCAAGCCGGAACCGGAGGATGCCAGAATGTAGACACGATGTTCAGTTTGAAAAACCTGCTTGATTTTACTTTCGACGCTGCCAATCAGCGCGTCGCAATCGCTGCTGCGGTGGCCGATCATGGGGCCAGTCTGGGCTTGCAGCACGTCAGGGCGCACTTCGGTCGGGCCAGGGATGAATAAACGGGTGTGAGACATGGGAAACCTCTGTGTTTTGGTGGATAGCGGTAAATTGGGAGCGTTTCACCGTAAAAGGGGGTGAGGGGGTGTGGCGTGCAAAGGGCGAGCCGCTCGTGGCGACGGGAAACCAGATGGCTTCCGCCTGCTACCCCGCAATGACTGTCGCCTCTTCAGCCATTGCGGGGTAGTAAACGACCGTGATAGGATACCAGCGCCTCGTCTACCTTTTTGGTTGTTTTCTAGCCGCGGCGTGCTTCACGGGCGGCACGTCGCGCCGCCCGCTCATCCTGCCCGCTTGCAGCCGCGGGCGTGTCGGCAGTGGTCAGTTGGCGCTGGGCTTGAATCCAGTTGGCGCAGTTGTCGTCGTGGCCCATCATCACGTCCCCCGCACGGATCGCGGCCATGATCTCGGCCTCCAGCGGGTTGGTGATGGCACACGGCAGCCCGGCAGCCATCGCCATTGTCAGGAAGGTAGCATTGAGGGTCTTGCGGTTGGGCAGGCCAAAGGAGATATTGCTGGCCCCGCATACGGCGTTGCAGCCCAGTTCCTCGCGCACCATGCGCACGATCTGAAACAAGGTGTTGCCCGCATTTTGCACTGCGCCCACTGGCATCGCCAGCGGGTCAATCAGCACATCCTCGCGCGGGATGCCGTATCGTTCTGCGCGTTCGACGATCTTCTTGGCGACCAGAAACCGTTCACGCGGGTCGTAGGAAATGCCGGTCTCGTCGTTGCTGATGGCAATCACCGCGGCGCCGCGCTCGGCCACAAGGGGCAGCACTGCTTCCAGCCGTTCTTCTTCGCCAGTGACGGAGTTGACCAGCGGCTTGCCTTTGGCTGCCTTCAACCCGGCTTCCAGCGCCTTCAGCACCGACGAATCGATGCACAGCGGCACGTCTACGGTCTCCTGCACTAGCCGCACCGCTTCGGCCATCAATTCGGCCTCGTCGGTGAGGGGGACGCCTGCGTTGATGTCCAGCACATGCGCGCCCGCCTGTACTTGCGCGAGTGCGTCCGCGATCACGCGGCTGAAGTCTCCTGCGGCCATCTCCGCGGCCAGTAGTTTGCGGCCAGTCGGGTTGATGCGTTCACCAATGATCACGAAGGGCAGGTCGGGGCCAATTACAACAGTCTTCTGAGGAGAGCGAAGCACAGTCTGCATACTTAAATTACTCCTGACAAATTACCCGCTTGCTGGCACGGTCGTGCCGGGCAAGGTTAGAAAGTTCGTTCCCGCTGGCACAAGTTGCCGCGGGCTATTGTACTCGTAGTTCAAGGTTGTGGCAATCTACGCCAGACGCGACAATGCCGAGCAGCTTGCATTGCCCGGCATCATCACACCACACCCATATCTCTAAAACTCTTTTTTTCGCTGCACACCGGGAGGTATCCGGTAATACTCATCCCTCAACAATCATTCTTCGTCAGCCCGATGTGGCAGCGCTTCTTAGCAGATTAGCGGCGCTTCTGCGCCGGTCACGATCCTGCTAATGCCTGCAAGGCACTGGCGTCGGTCACGTAAATGCGTCGGTAACCCAGTTCCACCATGCCGTCAGCCTTGAAGCCGCGCAGGATGGTGCTGACCGTCTCGCGGTAGGTTCCCAGCATGTCGGCCAGCGATTGATGGCTGGTGCGAATGGCGCCACGCTCGCTGCTGTTGGAGAGGTCAAGCAGCAGCTTGGCCAGCCGTTGTGGCAGCTTTTTGTAAGCAACTTCTTCCAGCCGGTCTTCAACCTGACGCAGACGACGCCCAAAGGTTTGCAACATGCCCCAGCCGATGATCGGATAGCGTTCGGTCATCGTGCGCGCCGCGGTTTCCGGCAACACCCAGATCGTTGTCTCTTCCAACGCTTCAGCGAAGGTAGCCTGAGCGGTGTCGCGGGTGATCATCGCTCCGTCGCCGAAGATAGCACCGGGGCCGAGCCGTGACAGCATCATGCGGCGGCCTTCCTTGTTTTGACAGACCAGTTGAGCACGGCCATTCATCAAAATGAACAACTTGGAAGCCAGGTCGTCCGGCGTGGCGATGACATCGCCAGTGCGATAGGTGCGCGTTACAATGGCCTTTTGAAAGTCAACATCGCCTTCCGTAGCCGTTGCTATTAACTGAGAAAGGGGCGTTTTTCGTTTTGTTGCACTCATGGCCTAACTCCTGCAGCAAAGCCGGTACGAGCAAGATCAAGTCATAGTCGTTCGACTTTATTTTTATTTTCGCTAGCATTATAGCGTAAAATAACTTGTATGTCAAGGCTTTGTCTAAAATTCTAACCAAACGTTAACGTAGGCTTCCGTATTTTGTTAAAAACCTAGTCAATATATAAACAATGAAACTATCTCTCACGGGAGAATTGTCTATATTCCGTTAGCCAATCTTCCCAAGCGGGTGTATAATCTTGGTATGACAGCGTTTTTTCGCGCGCCGGTGCGCTTGCAACGCGGCTTGGTTTACACCGCGGCTTTGCTGCGTGCGCTGACCAACGCTCGGCAGCGCGCCCTCGTACGCGAGGCGCTGACGCTGGCCCGGCAGTTGCCGCAACGCTTGGAGCAGCCGCTGCCGGAGGCGCTGGCTGGCTTGACGCCGCCAGTGGTACCCCAGCCATTACCGGAAACGACCATTCGCCAGATCGTGGATGCGCTGACCGCGTTCGGTGCGGGCCGTCCACTTGGTATCTGCCTGCGCCGGTCGCTGCTGCGCTATTATTTTTTGCGCCGCGCCGGCCTGCCGCTGGTGATCCATTTCGGCGCGCGTCGTCAGGGCGACGCGATTGGCGGCCATGCCTGGCTGACCCGGCAAGACCAACCGTACCATGAACAACCGCAAAATATCTTGACGCACACCGAGATGTGGCGGTTCCCCACCACTTGAAGTCAGGCTTCAGAAGTTTTAATAAGCCTTCACTCTGCACTCACAAAGGAAAAAACTATGCCCAACGAACAAGATTTGACCCAGCGAGCAATTAACACCATCCGTTTCCTCGCGGTTGATGGCGTGCAAAAGGCTAAAAGCGGCCACCCCGGCGCGCCGATGGGCATTGCCCCGGCCGCGTATACGCTCTGGACGCGCTTTCTGAAACACAACCCCGCGCACACGCACTGGGCCGACCGCGACCGCTTTGTGCTGTCCGCCGGGCACGCCTCCATGCTGCTGTACAGTTTACTGCACCTGACTGGCTACGATTTGCCGCTGAGCGAGCTTCAGCAGTTCCGCCAGTGGGGCAGCAAGACCCCCGGCCACCCCGAATATGGTCACACTGCGGGCGTTGAAATGACCACTGGCCCGCTGGGGCAGGGCTTTGCCAGTGCAGTGGGCATGGCGATTGCTGAACGGCATCTGGCCGCTACCTTTAACCGCCCAGGCTTCGACATTGTAGACCACTACACCTACGCTATTGTGTCAGATGGCGACCTGATGGAGGGTATTTCGCACGAAGCCGCGTCGTTGGCGGGGCATTTGCAACTCGGTCGTCTGATTTATTTGTACGACGACAACCACATTTCCATTGACGGCTCCACCAGCATTGCCTTTACCGAAGACCGCATGGCGCGCTTTGCTGCCTACGGCTGGCACACGCAGCAAGTGGCAGATGGCAACGACGTGGAAGCGATTGCCGCAGCCATCGCGGCCGCGCAAGCGGAAACCGCACGCCCCTCGATCATCGCCGTGCGCACGATTATCGGCTACGGCAGCCCCAACAAGCAGAACACCCCCGGCGTCCACGGCGAACCGCTCGGCCCGGACGAGGTCGCATTGACCAAACAGGCGCTCGACTGGCCGCTGGAGCCGACCTTCTACATTCCTGACGACGTGCTGGTACATTTCCGCCGCGCCCTGGACGAAGGCGCACAGAGCGAGCAGGCCTGGCAGGAACGTTTCGCGGCCTATGCCGCGGCTTATCCTGAGTTGGCCGCGGAGTGGGAACGGCGCTGGCGCGGCGAATTGCCCGCGGATTGGGATGCTGCGCTGCCCAATTACATGCCCGATGCCAAGGGCGACGCCACCCGCAATATTTCTGGCGTGGCAATCAATGCGCTGGCTGGTCGCGTGCCGGAACTACTCGGCGGTTCCGCGGACCTTGCTCCCTCCACCAAGACCTGGATCAAGGGCAGCCCGGCGTTCGCACCCGGCGCCTATGAAGGCCGCAACTTCCACTTTGGCGTGCGCGAGCTGGGCATGGCCGCGGCCGTTAATGGCATGATGGTACACGGAGGAGTACGACCCTACGGCGCGACCTTCCTGGTCTTTTCCGATTATCTGCGCCCCGGTGTACGTCTGGCCGCGCTGATGCAAATCCCTTCCATCTTTATCTTTACGCATGACAGCATCGGCCTGGGCGAGGACGGCCCCACGCATCAGCCGGTGGAACATTTGGCCGCACTGCGCGCGATCCCGCACCTGGTGACGCTACGCCCCGGCGACGCCAACGAGACGATTGCTGCCTGGCGCGTTGCGATGACCCACCGCGGCGGGCCCGTTGCTTTTGCCTTGACGCGGCAAAACCTGCCCACGCTGCCCGGCACGAACGCCGATCCGGCGCTGGGAGTCGGCATGGGAGGGTATGTGCTGGCTGACTGGCCGATTGATTCGGTCGGTATGCCCGTGATCCTGATCGCCACTGGCTCCGAGCTGCATCTGGCGATGGCCGCGCGCGACAAACTGGCGCAGGACGGCATTCCTGCCCGCGTGGTCAGTATGCCAAGCTGGGAACTGTTCGAAGCCCAGCCGGAAGACTATCGCAATGCAGTCTTGCCACCGGAGATCAGCGCGCGCGTCGCGGTGGAAGCCGCGCTGCCGCTGGGCTGGGATCGTTACATCGGCCCGCGCGGTCGCTTTGTAGGGATGCATGGCTTTGGCGCTTCTGCACCCTTCCAGACGCTGTACACCGCGTTCGGCATCACCGTGGACAACGTAGTTGAGGCCGCGCTGGCAGTGGTATAGCGGCCAGCGCCTGCAAGAGCTGCCAATCGAATCCCGCGAAGAACGGTTCTGCTCTGGGTAGTACCAGGGTATGTTGAAGGAGTTTACAAATGAATCCATTGGTAAAGTTACAAGACTATGGTCAGAGTATCTGGTATGACAATATCGAACGCCGGCTGCTGACTGGCGGCGGGCTGGCGCAGATGATCGCAGAAGACGGCGTGCTGGGCTTGACCTCCAACCCCACCATCTTTGAAAAGGCGATCAGCAACAGCCACGATTACGACAGCGAGATCAGCGCACTGGGCGCAGCCGGCCGCAGCGTGTCGCACATCTACGAAGAACTGACAATTGACGACATCCGCCGGGCCACTGATCTGCTGCGACCGGTGTATGACCGCACGCAGGGCTACGACGGCTATGCCAGCCTGGAAGTCTCGCCGCATCTGGCGTTTGACACGGAAGGCACAGTGGCAGAGGCGCGTCGCCTGTTCGCCAAGGTGGATCGCCCCAATCTGATGATTAAAGTTCCGGGCACGCCAGAAGGAGCCGTCGCACTCGAAACGTTGATCGGCGATGGCATCAACGTCAACGTGACGCTGTTGTTTGCCCAGTCCGCCTATGAAACCGCTGCGCACGCGTACATCCGCGGGCTGGAAAAGCTGGCCGCTGCAGGCGGCGACCTGAGCCGCGTGGCGTCGGTTGCCAGCTTCTTCGTCAGCCGCATTGACAACAGCGCCGACCAACAGATCAATACCAAACTAGCCGCGATCACGGATGCTGTCGGCCAGGCCGCGCTGCGTGCGCTGCTGGGCCAGACCGCGGTCGCCAACAGCAAGCTGGCCTATGCCAGTTTCCAGCGCATCTTCGGCTCCGAGCGTTTCCAGCGGCTACAAAGCCAGGGCGCACGCGTGCAGCGCCTGCTGTGGGCCAGCACCAGCACCAAGAATCCGGCCTATTCGGACACCATGTATGTCGAGCCGTTGATCGGGCCGGAAACGGTGAACACCGTGCCGCAAGTGACGCTGGATGCCTATCGCGATCATGGCGATCCGCAGCCGGGCACTGTGATGCAGGATGTGGATGGCGCGGCCGCGCACATGACCGCGCTGGCCGCAGCGGGTATCTCGCTTGACGCGATCACTGCCGATTTGTTGGCGCAAGGGGTTGTGGCCTTTGCCAAATCATATGACCAGCTGTTCGCGGTCATCAACGAGAAGAAAGCCCGCCTTGCCGCCGACTGACCCGATCTTTTCAAGGAAGTACGTTATGCCTGAATCTACCCCAGCGCCAGCTGCACCCACAAATCGCAGCGGACAACCGACTCTCCGCCCCTTTGTGATCGTGATCTTTGGCGCGTCGGGCGATCTTACCCAGCGCAAGCTGGTGCCAGCCCTGTACACGCTAGCCTGTCAAGGACTGCTGCCCGCGCAGTTTGCTATGTTGGGCGCTGCCCGCAGCCCGCTTTCCGATGCAGATTTTCGTCAGCAATTGCATGACGGGATCGCCGAGTTTGGCCGTATCAAGCCGGACGAACGGATGCCGTGGGAGCAGTTTGCACAAAAGCTGTCGTATCTGCACATCGGCTACGATGACCCGGCCAGCTATCAGATGCTGGGTCAACGGATTGCCGAGCTGGGCGCGCAGATCGGCGTGCAGAACGTGCTGTTTTACCTGTCCACGCCGCCACAACTGTACGAGCCGATTGTCGAGCAGATCGGCGCGGCCGGGCTGGCACACGCCGAGGATGGCTGGCGGCGCATCGTGATCGAAAAACCCTTCGGTCACGATCTTGCTTCGGCCAAACAGCTCAACGATGCCGTGCACAAAGTCTTCAACGAAGAGCAAATCTACCGGATTGATCATTACCTCGGCAAGGAAACGGTGCAAAATCTGCTGGTACTGCGCTTTGCTAACGCTATCTTCGAGCCGCTATGGAACCGCAACTACGTCAGCGCGGTACAGATCACTGTGGCCGAAAGCGTCGGCGTCGGCAAGCGCGGTGGCTACTACGACCAGGCAGGCGTTGTGCGCGACATGATTCAGAACCACGGCCTGCAACTGCTGACGCTGACTGCGATGGAACCGCCCTCTGCCCTGAACGCCACCGCACTGCGCAATGAAAAAGTCAAAGTGCTGGAGGCGATCCGTCCGATCGAGCCGCGGGACATCAGTCTGAACACCGTGCGCGGGCAGTATCGCTCGAAAAATGGCCCCACCTACCGACAGGAGGAGGGGGTCAACCCACAATCGCAAACCGCTACCTACGCCGCGTTCAAACTGTTTGTAGACAATTGGCGCTGGCAGGGTGTGCCGTTCTATGTGCGCTCCGGCAAGCTGCTCAAGGCCAAGACCACCGAGATCAGTGTGCGCTTCAAGCGCGTGCCGCACTTGATGTTTTCCAAAGACTACGAGGGCATCCGTCCGCCCAACAGCCTGAACATCTGCATCCAGCCGGACGAAGGGGTGCATTTGACCTTCAATGCCAAACTGCCGGGCGCGGGGATGCGTACGCAAACCGTGGACATGGATTTTCTGTACGATACCGACTTCGGCAGCGATCTGCCCGATGCCTACGAACGGCTGCTGCTGGACACGCTGCAGGGCGACGCGTCGCTCTTTGCCCGCAGCGACGAGATCGAATTGTCCTGGCGCGTGGTGGATCCGATCCTTGCGGGCTGGGATATGGGTTATGCGCCGCTAGCCTTTTATGAGCCTGGCTCATGGGGGCCGCTGGAGGCGGATGAAATGCTGGCGCGCGATGGCTCGGTTTGGATGCTGGGCTGCGCTGAATAGAAAGTCACGGTATGGAACTCAATCTCACGACGCCTGCGCTGCTCTTTCCCGCGATCTCGCTGATCTTGCTGGCCTATACCAACCGCTTCCTGACCCTGGCCAACCTGATCCGCGAGCTGCACGCGAAATATACCGCCAACCCTGATCACATTCTGCTGTGGCAGTTGCGCAGCCTGCGCTATCGCGTGCAGTTGATCAAGCACATGCAGGGGTTTGGGGTGGGCAGCTTGCTGCTGTGCGTGGTTTCGATGGGCTTTTTGTTTGTTGGTTGGAGCGATGCGGGCGCGGCGATTTTCGGCGTGGCTTTGCTACTGATGATGATTTCGCTGGCGCTCTCGCTGCGCGAAATTCAGGTTTCGGTGGATGCGTTGAATCTGCGACTGAGCGACATCGAAGAGCTGGCGGAGCGCAGCGGGACTGCCCGTACCTAGCCGGGCTGGTTTCAGCCGCAGCGCGCCACGGGCTTCGACAGGCTCAGCCTACGGCTCGCGATACAGGCTCAGCCTACGGCTCGCAATACAGGCTCAGCCTACGGCTCGCAATACAACCTCAGCCTACACTACAAACAAAGGCCGCTCCCTGAATTTTCGCAGGGAACGGCCTTTGTTGATTGTTTGAACGCAATGCTTTGCGGATCGAAGGACGGTCGTGCCGGTTTCCTGACCGCAATGCCAGTCACCGGTTGCTGATTACCGCTTCGCTGCCTAGTTCATGCGCCATTCGGCAGGTGAACGGGTCAGGCTGCCCAGCAGCAATTCCTTCATGAAGATCATCTCGCGCGGCAGGCGGTCGTACAGCTTGATGAATAGCTCTTCGTGGCTGAGCATTTCTTGTTTCCACTGCTCGCGGTTGACGTTCATAATGTCGTTGAACTGCTCGCGGCTGAAGTCCAACCCTTCCCAGTTCAGGTCTTCGTAGCGCGGCATCATGCCAATCGGGCTTTCCACGGCGCCTGCGCGGCCATGTGCACGGTCTACAACCCACTGCAGGACACGCATGTTGTCACCGAAGCCAGGCCAGGCAAAGTTGCCGTCCTTGTCCGTGCGGAACCAGTTGACGCTGAAGATCGGCAGCGCCTCGGGGATCTCACGGCCAAAGCTCAACCAGTGGTCGAAGTAGTCGGCCATGTGATAACCAGCGAAGGGTAGCATCGCAAACGGGTCGCGGCGCACAACGCCCATCTGACCGAATGCAGCCGCGGTGGTTTCCGATCCCATCGTGGCGGCGATGTACACGCCGTGCGTCCAGTTTGTTGCCTGCATGATGAGCGGCACGGTGGTGCTGCGACGGCCACCGAAGATGAAGGCCACCAGCGGCACGCCCGCGGGATTTTCCCATTCCGAGTCAATCGCCGGATTGTTGCCTGCCGGAGCGGTGAAGCGGGCATTGGGGTGCGCGGCTTTGCGGCCACTGTCGGGCGTCCATTCCTTGCGCTGCCAGTCAATCGCCTTCGCGGGGGGCGTCTTGGTCATACCTTCCCACCATACATCGCCATCTGGGGTCAGCGCAACGTTGGTGAAGATCGTGTCGCGACTGCAAGCGGCCATCGCGTTGGGGTTGGTCTTCATGGACGTGCCAGGGGCGACGCCGAAATAGCCCGCTTCGGGGTTGATCGCACGCAGTTTGCCATCCGGGCCGAGCTTGATCCAGGCGATGTCGTCACCGACTGTCGTCACCTTCCAGCCATCAAATGCGGGGGGCGGGATCAGCATGGCGAAGTTGGTCTTGCCGCAGGCGCTGGGGAAGGCAGCCGCCACGTAGCTCTTCTCGCCCTTGGGGTCTTCCACGCCTAGAATAAGCATGTGCTCGGCCAGCCAGCCTTCGTCGCGCGCCATCGCGGAGGCGATGCGCAAGGCCAGACATTTCTTGCCCAGCAAGGCGTTGCCGCCGTAGCCGCTGCCGTACGACCAGATTGAGCGCTCTTCGGGGAAGTGGACGATGTACTTGACGGTGGGGTTGCAGGGCCACGGGACATCTTCCTGGCCAGGTTCCAGCGGCGCGCCGACGGTGTGCATGGCCGGCACGAATTCGCCATCTTCACCGAGAACGTCCAAGACCGGGCTGCCCATGCGGGTCATAATGCGCATGTTCGTAACTACATACGGCGAGTCGGTGATTTCCACGCCGATCTGGGCAATGTGCGAACCGAGCGGGCCCATACTAAACGGAATAACGTACATGGTACGACCGCGCATGCAACCATCGAATAATTTATCCATGATGGTGTGCATTTCGGTGGGGTCCATCCAGTTGTTGGTTGGACCAGCGTCGTTCTTGTCAACGCTGCAAATAAAGGTGCGGTCTTCTACACGTGCAACGTCGCTGGGGTCGGAAAAGGCCAAGAAAGAATTGGGGCGCTTTTCTTCGTTCAGCTTGATAAAGGTACCTGTTTTGACCATCAGGGCGCAAAGTTCGTCGTACTCTTCCTGTGAACCGTCGCACCAGCGAACCTGGTCCGGTTTACAGAGAGCCGCCATCTCTTCGACCCAAGCGCGCAGCTCTTCTTGCTTCAAATTGTCTGGATGGGTGATCGTCATCGTCATGGTCGTCTTCGTCCTTTCCTGAGCGATTGGTCCGCATAAACACGCCAACAGAAGCCAGCTTGCCATGTTCCTGGCATGTCAAGCGTTAGTGGATTAAAGCACAAATTCGTTATTGTGGCAAGTCTTGTTAGGGAGCTATTGAATTGCGAAGGAATCCACAAATATTTAAGCGTACAGACAGCCAAGTGTCTGTACGCTTAAGATAACGATCCTTCATTCCCCCTTGATCCTTCACGACACAGCCATGCGCGCCAGTTCTTGTTCTACGACGCTTTCGTCCAGCTTGATGAACAACGCGTCGGGCTTGATAAGAGTCTGCCCGACGGGCAACGTGCTCGGTTCCCAGCGTCCGACCGCGGGGGTGTGGTCATAGCGCAGTACTAAATGCTGGCCGCGGGCGTCTTCGACCACCTCGGTGTACTGGTCGCCGAAAAGCTGACCGGTATAGCCGAGATAGGTATGCACCTGTTGCGAGCTGAAGGGCAGTACCGGCGCAAAGAGCAGTTTGAGCCAGTCAATGACTTGCAGGACTACGTAGACGCTGGTGGCTGCTGCGGCGCGGTCGGTCTTGATCAGTGTCCAGGGCGCTTTGTCGTTTAGGTAGCGGTTGACTTCCTGACTGAGGCGCAGCGCGGCATCAAGCGCCTGTTTGAACTTGCGCGCGGCATAGAGCGCGCCGACACTGTCAAAGCCGCTGCGCACGGTGTCTAGCAGGGCGTTATCGCTGGCATCCAGCCGGTCCGGCTCTGGCACGCGTCCATCGAACTGCTTGAACGCGAAGCCGAGTACGCGGTTGACCAGATTGCCCCAGTTGGCGACCAGCTCGGTGTTGACGCGGCGCACGAATTCTTGCCAGGTGAATTCGCTGTCTTGTGTTTCCGGGGCCATCGCGGTCAGGGCATAGCGCCAGGCATCTACCTGATAGCGTTCGGCTGCGTCGTTGATGGTGATGACGTTGCCGTAGCTGGTGCTGAGCTTGAAATCGCCCAGCGTCAGGTATTCGTTGGCGGGTACGTCGGTGGGCTGCTTCAGCCACGGGCCAGGTGCGTCCGGCCCGGCAAGCGGACCGTAGCCGTGCAGCATGGCCGGCCAGATGATGGCGTGAAATTCGGTGTTGTCCTTGCCGATGAAATAGAAGCTTTCGACCTGCTCATCGCCCTCGCGCCACCAGGCTTCCCAGGCCGCGGGGTCGCCGGTGAGTAGCGCCCATTCCTTGGTGGCCGACAGGTAGCCGATGACCGCGTCGTACCAGACGTAGATGCGCTTGTCGGCGTAGCCGGGCACGGGGATGGTGATGCCCCAGTCGAGGTCGCGGGTGATGGGGCGGCCGCGCAGCTCGCGGCTTTCGGCTCGTGCGCGCGCCAGGTTGAGGACGTGCGTGCGCCAACTGGCTTTGTCGGGGCGGTTCAGCCATTCGATCAAGAAATCGTTGGCCTTGCCCAGGTCGAAGAAGAAATGTTCGGTAGGACGCTTTTCGAGGTTGGTGCTGCCGGTGATGCGGCTGTAGGGGGCGACCAATTCTATGGCGTCGTAGGTGCGCCCGCAGTTGTCGCATTGATCCCCGCGCGCCTGCGTGAAGCCGCAAAAGGGGCAGGTTCCTTCGACGTAGCGGTCGGGCAGCCATTGCTGATCGTCCACCGCGTAGAGCTGATATTGCTTGTCGGTGTACATGTAGGCACGCGCCAGATGCCGCAGAAAGAGGTCGTGGGTTACGTCCCAATGGTTCTGCGTGTCGGTGTGGGTGTACAGGTCAAAGGTCAGGCCGAAACGCAGGAAGGCCTCGACAAAGCGTGTGTGGTAGCGTTCGATTACCTGCTGGCGGGTGATGCCTTCTTTGTCTGCGCGCAGGGTGATCGGTGTGCCGTGGGTGTCCGAGCCGGACACCATCAGCACTTCGTTGCCGACCAGGCGATGATAGCGTGCGAAGATGTCGGGGGGCAGGTATGCGCCCGCGAGGTGGCCGATGTGACGGTCGCCGGCGGCATAGGGCCAGGCGACGCAAACGTGAATTTTTTTGGTCATAACAAAACGATCCTTGCTGAACCGGGCTGTCAGAAGCGGCAGTGTAGCATATCCGCGTCAAAATGCCAATCAATTGACAGACGTGGAAAGCGGTTTTATACTTGGCCTGTCTGATTACCCAAGTGGCTGGGTCAGGCGATTTTCTTCCTCATTTCTCCTAAACACCTCACCGCAGCCGTTGGACAACCGTATGCACACCCGCGCCATTCGCGCTACCGATATTTCCAGGATATTAGAACTCAACGAGATATCGGTCCACTATTTAAGCCCGCTGGATTCAGTAAAACTGAGTGGTTTGTTAGCACAGGCAATATATCACAAAGTTTATCTGGATGACGATGTCATTGCCGCCTTTATGATCGCCTTTGATCAAACGGCGGACTATAAAAGTCCCAATTACGCGTGGTTCCGCGAGAGATACGGGTCTTTTGTTTATATTGATCGAATCGTGGTTGCGGAAGAATACCGGAGACAGGGAATCGCTGATCTGATGTACGATGAGGTAACTTCGTTTGCGGTGAAAAATGGCTATCAATTTGTAACCTGTGAGGTTGACAGTATTCCACCCAATCCGGGATCACTCAGATTCCACGAAAAGCATCAATTCAGAGAAGTTGGAAAGCAATGGTTGTATAACGGACAGAAGCAAGTATCGCTGCTTGCAAAGAAGATATAATAGGACTTAGGCAGTTGGTGTCATCGTGCGACGCCCAAGCTTGCAGGACAGTATGAGCAACTGTGGTGCGAGACCTGGTCAACCAGACACAAAAACACTGAATATCGGCGCAAAGGACGCTTCTGATAATGAACAGCAAAGACATTTGGTATATGCCAGACGAAGGTGATCCCCACCAACGCACCTGGATGGCCTTCGGAGCCAGCAAAAAAATCTGGGGCAAGAAACTCTTGTCAGAAGCGCAGCACAACCTGGCGACAGTTGCTCTCACCATTGCTCAGTACGAGCCGGTTTCCATGTTGGTTCGTCAATCTGATCTGTCCCTGGCGCAAGACCTGATGGGATCCGGGGTTGAACTGATTGTGTGTCCGCACGACGATCTGTGGATGCGCGACACTGGCCCGGTTTTTGTCGTGACAGAAAATGGTCACAAAGCCGCGATTGATTTCAACTTCAACGGTTGGGGAGAGAAGCAGGATTTTGACTACGATGCCGATGTCGCTTCGTTCGTCATGCAGCAGGCAGGTGTGCGCCGTATTCAGACCGACTTGACCCTTGAAGGGGGCGGGATTGAAGTTGACGGGTACGGCACGGCCATCATTACCGAGAGTTGTGTCCTGAACAAGAACCGCAATCCAGGTGTGAGCAAGGCGGATTGTGAATGGGAGTTGAAGCGATTACTTGGTTTGGAAAAGATCATCTGGCTGCCCGGCATCAAGGGCAAAGACATCACCGATGGGCATACCGATTTTTATGCCCGCTTCGCAGGTCCCGGGGTGGTGGTCGCTGGTTACGATCCCGATCCCAAGTCCTTCGATCACGCCGTGACCAAACGGCATCTTGAAATTTTGCGCGCAGCAACCGATGCCGAAGGCTCCAAACTGGAGGTGGTGGTTCTTGAAGCACCTGCCAACATCCGCGATAAATTTGCCAGCGACGATTTCGCCGCGGGTTATATCAACTTTTATGTATGCAATGGAGCCGTGATCGTCCCTGAGTTCGGCGATCCTAGAACTGATGTCGCGGCCCGACGTGAACTGCAAAGCCTCTTTCCTGGGCGTGACGTTATTCAGGTCAACATAGATGGCATCGCGGCAGGTGGCGGAGGCATTCACTGCATGACGCAACAAGAGCCGAAGGTCTAAACGAAAACTTGCGCAGTTCGCAATACCGGTGTCATTCGGACTCATTTTATGTAGTTGGCTAAAATCGCGATTTGTCGTACACTGGTCTGTGCCGTCGTGATCTTGTGTCACGTTGTGTCTGCAAAGGAGCGTTTTTATGAGCGTTATCGAGGTTCGTAACCTGACTAAATACTACGGCAAGGCCCGTGGCATCGTCGATGTGTCCTTCAACGTGGAGGAAGGGGAAATCTTCGGCTTCATCGGGCCGAACGGTGCTGGCAAGTCTACCACCATCCGCCTGCTGCTGTCGTTGATTCACCCCAGCAGCGGCAGCGCGATGATTTTTGGCAAGGATGTGACCACGCACGGCCCGGAAATCCGCCGCAACATCGGCTACCTGCCTTCCGAGGTGTATTACTACGAGGGGATGAAGGTGGCCGATCTGCTGAAATATTCCGCCAGCTTCTTCCCCGGCGACTGGCGTGCGCGCACGCGGGAGCTGGCAGAGTACATGGAGCTGGACATGGGCCGCCGCATCAGCGATCTGTCCTATGGCAACAAAAAGAAGGTCGGCATTGTGCAGGGGTTGCTGCACAGCCCCAAGCTGCTCTTCCTCGACGAGCCAACCTCCGGCCTTGACCCGCTGATGCAGCGCAAATTCTTCGACCTGATCCGCCGGGAGAACGAACGCGGCGTGACTGTCTTCTTCTCCTCGCACATTCTGAGCGAGGTGCAGCGCCTGTGTACGCGCGTGGGCATCATCCGCGAGGGGGCCATCGTCGAGATCTCCAACATCCGCACCTTACAGGAAAACAACTACAAGAAGATTCGCCTGATCGCGGCTGGCCTCAACCCGACGGCCTTTGAGCTGCCCGGCGTCACCAACCTGCAAAGTGAGAACGGCGCGCTGCAATTCTTCTTTAAGGGCGACATCAACACCGTGCTGCGGCGGATCAGCGAGATGAACGTCAGCGATGTGGTAATCGAGGAACCGACGCTGGAAGAAATCTTCATGCACTACTATGAATAGGCAACAACCATGAACGCTACGATCTACACCCATGAACTGCGCGCCCGGCTGCGGTCGGTGCTGGTTTTGTCGCTGGCTGTGGCGAGCCTGGTGCTGTTCTATTTTTCTTTCTTTCCAGTGTTTGCAGACCAGGCCGCGCTAATGAACGAGATGATGGCGCGCTTCCCACCGCAAATGCGCGCGGCTTTTGGCCTGGAAAAGATGGATTTGTCCACAGTGCTGGGCTTTCTAAGCTTTGTGTTTTTATTTGTCCAGCTTTGTTTGGCGATCCAAGCCAGCAACTACGGCTTTGGCTTGGTCTCGATTGAGGAAAATGAGCTGACGGCTGACTTTTTGCTGAGCAAGCCGGTCAGTCGCGGCCAGGTGCTGACCAGCAAGCTACTGGCTGCACTGACCAGCCTTGTTTTGACTGACTTGATCGTGTGGGCAAGCTGTCTGGTCGCGGTGACGTTTTTGCGCGGTGGCCGCAGCTATGACCCGACCACGCTGCGCTTGCTGCTGCTAAGCCTGCTGCCTTTCCAGCTTTTCTTCCTCGGTGTGGGACTGCTGATATCGCTGCTGGTGAAGCGGGTGCGCAACGTCACCCCGTACGCGCTGGGCCTGGCTTTCGGCGCCTACGTTTTAAGCGCGTTCAGCGGCATTTTCGGCGATGTCAAGCTAGAGATGATCACGCCCTTCAAACATTTTGACCCCACCGCCATCGTGCAGCAGGCCGCGCTGAACATGCCATTGGTGCTGCTCAACGTGGCGGTGATGCTGGTGGCCGTAATCGCCAGCTATTGGCTGTATATCCATCGCGATATTCACGCTGTGTCGTAAGGAGGCAGGCAATGAATATCTTCTTGCGTGAACTGCGCGCTAACCTCAAATCGCTGCTGATCTGGGGCGGCATCGTTGCTTTGCTGGTCATCATGTCAGCGTCCAAATATTCCGCGTTTGCGGGCGATCCGGAGATGTTGGCGATGCTCGACTCCATCCCGCCGGCCATGCTGGACGCGCTGAACATGCGCACCTTCAACCTTACCACGTTGACCGGCTTCTACGGCGTGATGTTCGTCTATTTTGGCTTGCTAGGGGCGATTGCCGCAGCCATGTGGGGCAGCGACATCATCTCCAAAGAAGAACGCAACAAAACCGTGGAATTTTCGCTGGTGCTGCCGGTGTCGCGCAACCGCGTGATCACGGCCAAGGCGCTGGCTGTGCTGGTAAATTGTGTCGTCCTGGTGTTAATCACCTGGGGAGTGTCGTTGGTAGCAGTGCGGCCTTTTAGCCCGGACGCGGGATTTTATCGCTATCTGGCGTTGGAAATGCGCGCGATGCTGGCGATTGAACTGATTTTTTTGGCGATTGGGTTGCTGCTGGGATGTGCGATGAAACGCTACAAGCGCGCCGGTTCCACCGCGGTGGCGATCATCCTGTTCACCTACTTCATCTCCATCGCGTCTGGAATGCAGGAAAAACTGAACTTTCTCAAGTACTTCACCCCTTTCAAATACTTCGATCCGGGTGAGATGTTCAACACAGGTCGCCTCAACAGCGGCTATCTGCTGCTTTCCGCGACCATCATTGTGGTCTGCATGGCTGCCGCATACTGGACGTACAACAAACGCGATCTGGCGATTTAGACCCGCCAAAGCCCGGCGCACCGCGTTTTCGCTGTAATCTAATGAAACAAAGCAGCCGTTGGACACGCGCCAGCGGCTGTTTTCATTAGTGCAGCGAACTGACCCTTTGCGCAACGACTGACTGCCGCGGCCGCTCTCTGACCAAACCACGGTGGTGATTAAAACTGCGGAACTGCGCCGAATTTAAACCCGTACCCAAATCGTGTTACAATAGCCCTGCTGACGGCTTACTTCTACTCTGCATGACTTTCTGTCCCGGAGGCCCCCATGACCCGCACCATCCACGCGCCGCGTGGCGCACAACTCACCTGTAAAAACTGGCTGATCGAAGCTGCTTATCGCATGATCCAGAACAACCTCGACCCCGAAGTGGCCTTTGACCCTGCCAACCTGGTGGTGTACGGCGGACGTGGCCGCGCTGCCCGTAACTGGGCCAGCTACGACGCCATCCTTCGGTCGCTGGAAACGCTGGAGCCGGATGAAACCTTATTGGTGCAGAGCGGCAAGCCGGTGGCGATCTTTCGCACGCACGAGGACGCGCCGCGCGTGCTGATCGCCAACAGCAACATCGTGCCGCACTGGGCCACGCAGGAAAACTTCGACCGCTGGGAGCGCGATGGGTTGATCATGTTCGGCCAAATGACCGCGGGGTCGTGGATTTACATCGGCACGCAGGGCATCTTGCAGGGAACCTACGAAACCTTCGGCAGCCTGGCGCGGCAACAAGGCTGGGCCGACGGCCTGCGCGGCAAGCTGGTGCTCACCGCGGGCCTGGGCGAGATGGGCGGCGCGCAGCCGTTGGCTGTCACCATGAACGGCGGCGTGGCCGTGGTCGTGGATGTGGACCCCTGGCGCATTGAACGCCGGTTGGCGCATCGCTACCTGGATGTGTCTACCGACAGCCTGGAAGAGGCGATGACCTGGGCCGAGGAGGCGCGCGCGCGCGGTGAGGCTAAGTCCATCGGCCTGCTGGGTAACGCGGCCGAGATATTGCCGGAACTGGTGCAGCGCGGCCGCGTCCCGGACGTTGTCACCGATCAGACCAGCGCGCACGATCCGCTGCTGGGCTACATTCCCGCAGGCTATTCGCTGGAGGCCGCGGCCGCGCTGCGCGAGCATGACCGTGCCGCATACCTCGATGCAGCCATGCGCAGCATGGCCGCACACGTCGAGGCGATGCTGGCGATGCAGCGCGCGGGGGCCATCGTTTTCGACTACGGCAACAACCTGCGTCAGCGCGCCTACGACTACGGCGTGAAAGACGCGTTTGCATACCCCGGCTTTGTGCCTGCGTTCATCCGCCCGCTCTTCTGCGAGGGCAGCGGTCCCTTCCGCTGGGTGGCGCTCAGTGGCGACCCCGAAGACATCCGCGTCACTGATCAGATCATCCTGGACTTGTTCCCCGAAAACGAACATCTGCGCCGTTGGATCACGATGGCCCAGGAGCGCGTGGCTTTTCAGGGCCTGCCCGCGCGCATTTGTTGGCTGAAATATGGTGAGCGCGCCCAGGCTGGGCTAGCGTTCAACCGCGCTGTGGCCGAGGGCCGCGTCAAGGCGCCGATCGTGATTGGTCGTGACCATCTCGACAGCGGCTCGGTCGCCAGCCCTAACCGCGAGACCGAAGGGATGCGCGACGGCTCGGACGCCATCAGCGACTGGCCGATTTTGAACGCGCTGGTCAACGCGGTGGGCGGGGCCACCTGGGTCAGTTTCCACCATGGCGGCGGTGTGGGGATCGGTTACAGCCAGCACGCCGGGCAGGTGATCGTGGCCGACGGTACAGAGGCGGCTGCGCGGCGCTTGCAGCGCGTCCTCACCACCGACCCCGGCATGGGTGTGGTGCGTCATGTGGACGCGGGCTATCCCGAAGCGATCAGCTTTGCGCGTGAGGTGGGAATCAAAGTGCCGATGCTCGACGCTTGAGCGAAGAAGTTGGCCCTTTCAAAATAGGCAATAGTTGCTTCTAGAAACTACTATCTATGTCTCGTAAAACCCAACAGGCGCTTCTATTTATTTTTACTGTTTCAGTTGTTGTTCGCATTGTTGACGCTTTTTACCTTGGAAATAACTTGGTAGAAATGCGTGGTGGAACTTACGATCAGATCTCATATAACGCGTTGGCTCAACGCGTAATGCAAGGTCATGGGTTTAGTTTTGCCGAGAATCACTGGCCATATGCATTTGCAAACCAGCCTACTGCTTTTTGGTCTTATTTGTATACCCTCTATTTAGCCGGTGTTTATTTGGTTTTTGGTTATCAGCCCCTTATTGCGCGGCTTATTCAAGCTGTAACCGTAGGAATACTAACACCTTATTTAACTTACCACATAACAAAACGAACTTTTGACAAAAAATCAGCCTTGATAGCGGCTGCGTTAAGTGCCTGTTATTTTTATTTCATTCATTATGGCGCATCGCTCATGTCGGAAGCTTTTTATATTGTGAGCGTTTTATGGATGATTGATAGTGGAATGCGTCTCGCTAACTCTGAGAACTATACATCATCAAAAAAACAGCAGGCGTTTTTAAGTATCGAATTCGGTCTTGCCGTAAGCATCGCTTTACTGTTACGACAGGTTGCTGTTGTGATGCTAATACCTTTATTAATATGGATATTATATATTGCTGGCCGTCAAGGGATGTTTAAGAAACTATTGTCGCAATTGACTATAGCGGCTTTGATCACGACAGGGCTTCTTTTCCCTTTTATAGCGCGGAATTATCGAGTGTTCAATGTGCTGTCTATGCCTAATACTAATGCTGGTTTTGCCTTTTTCTGGAGCAACCATCCAATCTATGGAACACAATTTGAAGCCACTTTATCACCTTCACATGGTATTTCTTATCAGGATTTAATTCCTGTGGAATTGCGCAATCTAAACGAAGCCCAGCTTGATAAAGCCTTACTGCAACGCGGTCTTCAGTTTGTTTTTGATGACCCTGTCCGTTATCTGAAACTTTCGTTAAGTCGCATTCCGATATTTTTTATTTTTTGGCCTAGCAAAGACTCTTCTTTGATGTCCAATCTTGCTCGCGTGTTGAGTTTCGGTCTATACTTACCATTCATGCTGCTTGGATTGTTTATCTCGCTACGTGCTATCATTCAGAATCAATACAGTCATCACACCAAGTTTGCCAACCCTCGTGATCTTAAGCATGAAAATGGTCCCCATGTCGTGCTTTTAATTTGCCTGCTTTTGGCTTATACAGTAGTTCATATTATGTCATGGACTAATGTTAGGTATCGCTTGCCAGTAGACGCATTGCTAATCATTTTTGCCGGCTATGCCCTGTCCAGTTTAATACAAGCCTTGTCAGTGCGCTCTTCTGCTTTGGCAGCACAAAAACTCAACTAAAGGATGCCTCGTGGAATACAGCGAAATAGCGTTACAGAAAGTGCGAGAAGATCGCCTATTGATCAATGAAGTAGACCAGTGGCTTTATGAAGAAATCTCACCCTATATGGGTCAACGTGTCCTTGAAATCGGGTGCGGTTTGGGGAATTTTGCGCGCCACTTATCTAATCGGCAGCTGTATATAGGCACAGAAACATCGAGGGAGAGTATTGAACATATGCAACAGTTGTTCGGGTCTCATTCTAATATGAAATTTTCAGTTGCCGATGCTACCGCGCTAAGCTTTCTCGATTTTTCCCGTGAGAAAATTGATACGGTCTTTTCTTTAAATGTCTTCGAGCATATTGAAGATCACGAAGCTGCACTTAAAAATGCGCGAGAAATACTTCAGCCTGGAGGCAACTTAATTCTTGTAGTACCTGCTCATATGGCTTTGTATGGTACTATGGATCTCGCAATTGGACATTATCGCCGTTATAACAAAGCCATGATGGCAGACTTAATGCGACAAGTTGGTTTACAATTAACTACCCAGAAATATATCAACGCAGTAGGGGCTTTTGGATGGTGGCTGAATGCGCGTGTGCTACATGCGGAAACGCCACCTTCGAACCAACTCGGCTTGTTTAATCATATTGTCCCCGCATTAAAACAAATTGAAAAAAGGGTCACCATACCTTTTGGCATTTCTCTCCTTGCAGTAGCTCGACGTAATAATTAAAAGATAAGGGATTAGCAAAACCTTCTGGCATGTCCCGCATCCTTCTCCTCACCCAGGTTCTACCCTGGCCACTTGACGCCGGCCCCAAGGTACGTGCCCACTACATGCTGCGCCATCTCGCCGCGCAGCACGAAGTAACGCTGGTTTCCTTCGTTCGCGCTGACGACAAACCCGAATACGTTGAGCATCTGCGCGGCATCGCCGCAGCCGTTCATCCCCTGCCCATTCTACGCTCCCTGGCACGCAACATGCGCGCCGGAGTCAAAGGACTAGCTACCGGCCTGCCCATCGTCATCGCGCGCGACGAAATGCCTGCCATGACCACCCTGCTGGACAGGCTGGCACAGACAACGTCCTTTGACCTTGTTCACGCTGATCAGCTCAGCATGGCAGGCTGGGGCCAGCGTGCAGTGGCTGCCGCGGCACGCGCAGGCAAACGTCCCGCAACCCTTCTCGACGAGCACAACGCCATTTATCACCTGACCGAGCGCATGGCCGCTGAAGACAGCGGATTGCGACGGTTAATCGCTCAGCGCGAAGCGCACGCCTTTCGTCGGTATGAAAAGGACATGGTGCGCCGCTACGACGCCGTGCTGACCGTCACCGAGGAAGACCGCGGCCTGCTGCTGGACTTGTTCGACCAGCCTGAGCGGGCTGCGCTGGCCGAAAAATTTACCGTCGTACCCATCTGTGTAGACCCTGCGCAGACCGCACCGGTGATCCATTCCCCACTAAGCACCAACGATCCTGCACCCACGATGCTGCATCTCGGCACCATGTTCTGGCCGCCCAACGTGGCCGGCGTCTTGTGGTTCGCGCGCGAGGTGTTGCCCCAAATCTGGCGCCAATTACCGAACGCTCGCTTCGTCGTTGTCGGCAAGAACCCACCACCGGAAGTACAAGCGTTGGCGACTGACCCGCGTATTATCGTGACCGGCTACGTGGCAGACCCGCAGCCGTGGCTGGCTGAGGCTGATGCCTTCATCGTTCCGTTGCACTCCGGCGGCGGGATGCGGGTGAAGATTCTCGATGCGTGGTTATGGGGGCTGCCGATTGTCTCCACAACCATCGGCGCGGAGGGGATCAGCCTACATGCAGGGGAAACGATTTTATTGGCGGATACCCCGCACGATTTCGCCGATGCCGTGCAGCGCGTCTTGTCCGATTCTCAACTCAACCAGCAATTACGTCAGGCGGGGCGGCGCTGGGTAGAGGAAACGTATGCCTGGCCGGTTGTCTACCGCCGTGTAGACGCTGTCTACCAGCACTTGTTAGCCAGATCATCCCGCTAAACTTACGGAATTGCAAGTAAAATCCATAGTTTCGCGATAGATCTTGTATGTTATAATACAAAAGTGCGCATCGTATATCTCTTGCTCTCCCCCACATTTGGGATGCACCAATACACGGCTGATTTAGCCAATCGTATGGCTGAAGCAGGCCATGACGTCCATTTGGTCACCAGCATCCATGCGCCACAAACAGCCTACAGCCCGCAGGTAGCAGTTCATACACCGGTGACATCCCGCTCCACCGGTTTTTCCCGGCAAGGGCTGCGGCTTAACGAATTACATCGTGCGCAGGCGTTGGTTGAGCGCCTCCGGCCCACCCTGATCCACATCACCGGCGTGCATGTGTGGAATCCACTCTTGCTTCGCCGTTGGCATGAACGTATTCCGGTTGTTCACACGCTGCACGACCTTGATCCACACGTTGGTGTGCGTTTTGCCCCACTGATACGGGCCTGGAATCACATGGTCATTGCGCGGGCTGATCATCTGCTCGTACACGGAGAAGTGTATCGCAAACGTTTGTTGGCTCTGGGCGTCCCCGCCACCCGCGTCACCATGACGCCGTTGTTACACTCGTTTGTCAGCCACAACCAACTTAACGGTGTGGATATAATAGAACCGCAGTTCGAACCGTGGGCGCTGTTCTTTGGTCGTCTGGAACGCTACAAAGGTGTTGCTCAAGTAATTGCTGCTGCTGCTGCGTTGCCCGCCAGCGTTGAGCAATCCACTCACCTCGTATTAGCCGGGCAAGGTGATCTACCAGCCCTGCTTAACGGCCCTCTGCCTGCTTCTGTCGCAGTTCGGAACTATCTGATCACCGATCAAGAAGCCATTGATCTTTTTCAGCGTTGCAGCTTGCTGGTTTTGCCCTATATTGATGCAACGCAATCAGCCTTGATAGCCAGCGCCTATTATTTTGGCAAGCCGGTCATCGTCACGGCCGTTGGTGCTTTGCCAGAATATGTTCAGCCCGGACGCACTGGGTGGGTGGTGCCACCCGATGATGTGCCTGCGTTAGCGCAACAGCTAGCCGATGCCTTGTCAGATCCACACAAGCTTCGTCGTATGGGCCAGGCGGGACAAGCCTGGTACCGAGAACAACGCGGTTTGGAGTGGAAAACTATCACGGCCATGTATCATCAAGTGTCGCAGCATAGCGAAGCCATGTAACAGCCGACAGCCCAATGGTTGGTTATGAGCATCTCAACATCTGATCATAATCCTGTTAAAATGTCGGAACACCGCGTCATGAAACGCCTTGTACTGTCTGGCCTGGGATTACACACATCTGAGCGTAAACTGATGTTATTGACAGTAGATTTACTGTTAATCAATGCGGTTTTGTTGGTTTCGGTTTGGATTGGTTGGGATATGAAGCAGCCTTTGGAAAGTTTGTTGCTGCCATACAAGTGGTATATTACGTTAACAGCCGTTTGGGTCGTGGTTGGAATGTTTTTTGATATCTACGATCTCGCACGTTCTGCCAGCACTTTTAACATCATGCGCAGTGTAGGATCCGCTACCCTCATAACGGTGCTGATTTATTCACTCATACCCAGCCTGACTCCCACGCTGCAAAGTCGCACCCAAATCTTTGTATTTATCGGATTAGCACTTGTTTTGCTGGTTACTTGGCGCGTCACCTATTCCCAATTATTCATCCAACCCTTCTTCCACCGCCGTGCGTTGATCGTCGGTGCGGGGTGGGCTGGTCAGACACTCGCTTCTGCCTTGCAGATGGCTCCCAACGACGCCAACCCCTTTCGCGGCACAGGCTATCAGATGCTTGGGTTCATTGATGATAACCCCAGTTTCGCCGGCAGTACCATCGAAGGTATACCGGTTCTGGGCGGCCAAGAGTCGTTAGTACCCATGGCGCATTCCCTTCATGTTGATGAAGTTGTTGTCGCCATTACCCATCGTCATGCAATCAACGATGCACTTTTTGACGACCTTCTACGCTGCAGCGAGTTAGGCATCCAGCTCTCCACCATGTCTGATGTCTACGAACGCTTGCTGGGTCGTGTACCTGTTCAACACGTGGGGCGCGACTTATACATGGCGATGCCCTCCACTGATTCGCCCTATCACCGCTTGTATAACCTAATCAAGCGTTTCACCGATATCATCAGCACCTTGCCAGGAATGATATTTTTGGCTATTGTCATTCCCTTCGTCTGGCTCGCCAACCGCCTGGGTAGCCCCGGTCCCCTCTTTTACCAACAAACGCGCGTCGGGCGCGGCGGCAAGCCATTTCAGGTCGTAAAATTTCGCTCCATGATCCCCGATGCCGAAGCGCGCACCGGCGCGGTATGGGCTGCTTCGGGCGATCATCGCGTGACGCCGGTAGGACGCTTCCTGCGCCGCACGCGGCTCGATGAACTACCGCAGTTTATCAACGTGATGCGCGGTGAAATGAGCCTGATCGGGCCACGCCCAGAGCGTCCCGAATTCGTGGAACAGCTTGCACAAACCATCCCCTTTTACCGCGCCCGCCATGCCATGCGGCCCGGCTTGACGGGTTGGGCACAAATCCAGTATTCTTACGGTAATTCTGTGGATGATGCGCGCATCAAACTGGAATACGACCTTTACTACGTCAAACATTGCAGCGCCTTGCTGGACTTACGCATCGCACTGCAAACCATTCCCGTCATGCTCCTGTTCAAGGGGCATTGATCGGCGTTACCTCTGCCAAAAGTTGCTCTGATGACCCTACCTCTTGCCCCCGTTATGACCTATCTGCACGACGCCGTTGCGGTGGTTGCCGCGTTGTCACCGGAACAAATCGTTGCCGCCGAAGCCTTGTTGCTAGCCGCCTGGCAGCAGCGTAAGCATGTATACATCTGTGGCAACGGCGGCAGCGCAGCTATTGCCAGCCATTTCGCAGGCGATCTGAACAAAGGGGCCAACGTGGCCGGTCGGCGTCGTTTTCGCGCCCATGCACTGATGGACAATACCCCCGCGCTGATGGCCTGGAGCAATGACAACGGCTACACCTCCGCGTTCGCGGAGCAATTGCGCAACTTCGTCGAACCCGGCGATCTGGTCATCGGCATCAGCGGCAGCGGCAATTCCAGCAACGTCGTGCATGCCCTGGCGTTGGCGCGGCAGACAGGAGCCAAGACGCTGGCTTTTTGCGGCTTCGATGGCGGCCAACTTGCCCAGCCTGAA
Organism: Anaerolineae bacterium; assembly: GCA_049299095.1. GTDB lineage: Bacteria > Chloroflexota > Anaerolineae > JAAEKA01 > JAAEKA01 > JAAEKA01. Next base: position 80,683 of record JBAQWV010000065.1, read on the forward strand.
CTGAGCGATGCCGTCGTGCATGTGCGCAGTCACAGCATGGAACAGGTCGAAGATGCCTTTTCGATCATTTGTCACTGCCTGCTATACGCCTTGCGCCGCCAAATTCGCCTGGAGCCAGCCGAGCCAGCTAGCTTGCTAGCCAGCGCGCAAGACGCCTACCCCCACGAACTTGACGAACTACAGTGACACATTTTAGCCAGCCAGCAACAGAATTCGGCTTGACCGTAGGCGGCGTGGGCCTGCAAATCGGCCTGCCCGACGCAACCTGGGCCGCCGATCTGGCCCCCATGTACGCAGAATTTCCGTTGTCTGGCGCGCCAAGCTGGCACATTGCGGTACAGCACGACCCTCAATTACCTGCCGCGCAGCCACGCTGGATCACCCACGAAGGCGATATCACACACTTTCACATTGACCATTTTGCGGGCTGGGTGAACTTGCAGGAAAAAACCGTCGCCATACGTACATCTGCCCTCCAACACGGCCCTTCAGCAGTCGAGCGCGCGGCCGGTTACGCCTGTATGCACAGCCTGCTGCGCGAGCACGACAGCGTGCTGCTGCACGCGGCCGGTATCCACTGGCGCGGGCATGGGCTGGTGGTCAGCGGCCATTCCGGCTCAGGCAAAAGTACCCTTGCCCGCCTGGCCTTATCGCAAGGCGAGCCGGTCAACGACGAAATGATCATCGTTGACCTGTCCAGTACCCCCCCGATCCTGCGCAGCACCCCCTTTCTCAGCCCCGGCACGCCGCCCGCGATGCGCCGCCGTATCAATCGCGCCTTTCCCGCGACGACCCTGTTACTACTGGCCCATGCTCCCGATTTTCGCCTGACCCCGCTGGAGCCAGCCGAGGCCGTGCTGGAGTTGCTGCGCACCAACATCGCTGCCGTCGAGCGTTTTTCCAGCGCGACCGCCTGGATGGCGATGATTGATCGCCTGCTGGCTACCCTGCCCGCCTATCGCTTGCACTTCCGCCCCACGCCCGACGTATGGGATTTTCTGGCAGCCACGCTGCCGGAGCCAGCCTTATGCGTATCCTGACCACCGGGCCGAGTGGCGTGGTCGCCATGCAGCGCGTGCTAGACTGGATGGCCGCGCGCGGCGAGCAGGTCTGGGTCGTGGACTACCGCAACCATTACCGCACGCCGCTGCCAACCGGCTTCCAGTTTCAGTCTTTTTTGCCTGTGCCCAAAGCCGCGGGCGTCGAACTGACCCTAAAGCGCGTCGGCTTGGGCGCAGCAGCCCAGCGCGCCAAGATTGCCCGCTTGCAGCGTCTGGCTCGTGCCGTGCAGCCCGATCTTGTTCACATCCACAGCATGGACGTGCGCGGCACCACCTGCATAGATGCGGGCCTCGCTCCGTTGATCGTTTCAGCCTGGGGTGGTTTGACCTCGCTGCTGGCTGCATCCAGCCAGGAACTTTCCCCCGTCGCGCGCAAGCTGGTAACTACCTGCGATTTGCTGTTGGTGGACACCCCCGCGCTGCTTGAGCCGGTGCGGCCATTGCTGAAGCCCGGCGCGCGGGTCGAGTTCCTGCCATTTGGCGCGGATACCCGGCATTTCCAACCGGGCCGCACGGTGCAGGCACAGGAATGGCGTACCCTTTTCGCCATCCCGGATGACGCCTTCCTGCTGTTGTCTCCACGCATGTGGGCCGAGTTTTACAATCATCAGGACATTCTGCGTGCCTACGCACTGGCCTTCCCACAATTTACCCGCCCCACCTATCTGGCGCTGGTCGGTTTGGGGACCGGGCCGGACGCACTGCCACACATGGCCGCCGCCTGGCAGGAAGTGGCACAGACACCCGCGGCAACCACCGTGCGCTGGCTGCCGCGCATCAAATACTACCAGATGCCCGTGCTGTATGGCATGGCTGATGCAGTTGTCAACTACCCCAGCCGGGACGCTTTTGCGGTCACGCTGGTGGAGACAGCAGCCAGCGAGCTGCCCCTGATTACGCCGCTGCTGCCCGCGTATCGCGGCACATTTGTCGAAACGTCGGCCACGCTGGTGGAGCCGCGCAGCCTGGATGCGTTGGCCGCGGCGCTGGTGCAAGTGGTGAACGAACCGGCAGACGTGCGCCGCCCGCGCCTGCAAGCCGCTCGGCACGTCGTACAGACGCAGTATGACGACGCCATCGTGCAGCAGGCTTTGTGGCAGTATTATCAGGAGATAGTCGCGGCATGAACGCTGCAAAAACCACTGGTCTATTGCCATAGAAGTTACGCAGTTGCCAGGATTGATTATCGTGCAGGCTTGGACGTCTCCCGATGACAGGAACTGAGTAAGTCCAGGTCAGTATGTGCCGCATCTGTAAGGGCACATACATGGAGATTTTTAGGCGGGAACCCTTACAACTTTATTACAATGTGAGCAATCGCATTGTGAGTGTGTAAAAGGTGTGTTCTTTTCACAGGTTTTAAACATGTTAAACTTGACGCCAATTGGCAAGTGCTGTACAATTTTTGTCTGGGGGTTATGCTATCATGATGCTGAATGATGATCGTTACCCTGTCCGAACTCAGGACGTTGCCTTTCGAACTTACGGATCTGACGCAGTCCTGATCAGTCCGCAAGAAGGTGTGGTACGTCTATTGAATGTTACGGCTACGCGCATCTGGCATTTCGCCGATGGTACTCGTTCAGTCAATGAGATTGCTCAGATGCTAACAGAGGAGTTCGATGTAGATTTTCATCAAGCCCAGCAAGCTGTAGTTCATTTATTGGATCAACTTGCCGAAAAGCAACTTATTAAGTGGCTGGCTTAGACAATTGTCGGCATTAAAAACAATTGATTTTTCTTCGGTATCCTTCATAGGAGGCAATTATGCAACAGTCTTTCCAAAATGATCGCGACCAGAACAAGCAGAAATGGCAAGAACCGACCATCCTGGTTGAACGCCCGTTGGTTGCTAAGGCTCAAGAACCCGGCCCTGACATGTTAGGGCCGAGCTTTGGTCCTTTATCCACAACCGGATTCTAAGACCGTTTCGTTTCCGAAATTATCAGAACAGATCAAAGATGATCTTCTAAAAAAACAGCTAGTGGCTAATCGCTATTAGTTTTGTTCATATACACAAAAAAGGCGAAATCCAATCGGATTTCGCCTTTTTTATGAGCCGTCTTGTTTTATCGGGCCACGCTGCTCAGGATACGCGCCTGCCGGGGCTGGAGCGGCACATTGTGCACGCGTCCATTGCTCACCCAAAACGTTTCTTCGGGGGCGAGCAGGTCTGTCAGGCGTATGCCATCGGGCAACGCCACAGAGCATGAGAGTTCTACACGCTCCGCTGCCGCATTCAGCAGCACCAGACTGGTTTCCCCGTCCCAACTGCGCATAAAGACATATTGCTCTGACGCGACCGACACTTCGCGCAGATCGCCGTAGCGGAGGCTGAGCGAGTTATGCCGGATGCGCGCAAGGCGCGCTATGAACTCAGCCAGGCCAGGCTGCTGCGGTGTGGCTTGCATAACTGCCAGATTAAGGCTCGGGCGCAAAGGTCGGTCACTGTGCGCGGTACGCTGGCCGGGCAGGCCCCATTCGCTGCCATAGTAAAGCGAAGGTACCCCGGGCATCGTAAACAGCAGTGTATATACCAGCGGCAGGTAAGCAGGCTCACGCAGCGTGCTGGCAACGCGGTGGACGTCATGATTATCTGCGAAGTTATACAACGGGAGATGTTCGTATATGCCACCTGAGGCGAACTGGCGTTTCAGTGTGTGGGCGATTTCAAAGTAGTTGCGGTCGTTCAAGCTCGAATACAACCCCTTGTACGCTTCATAGTTCGTCACAGCATCCAGCATCGTCGGATTGGCCCAGGCGGTATAGTTGCCGTGGATCACCTCGCCCATCAGCCAAAAATCCGGGCGCAGACCGCGGCCGTGCTGCGCCAGCTCGTGCAGGAAACCCTTGTCCAGGCTATCAGCCACGTCCAGCCGCAAGCCATCAATCGCAAATGCCTCAACCCAGTGAGCGACGGCTTGTAACAGATGCTGTTTAACCGCCGGATTTTGCAGGTTGAGCTTGACCAGATCGTAATGCCCGCTCCAGCCCTCGTAGCTGAACGGATCGCCATAGGGCGAACGTTCAGTGAAGTTGATGCGGTGAAACCAGTCGCGATAAGCGGAGTGTTCACCGTATTGTTGTAGATCGCGGAACGCCCAGAAGTGGCGGCCAACGTGATTGAACACCCCATCCAGAATGACGCGCATCCCGCGGGCATGACACGCCTGCACCAGCCGCGCCAGATCCGCGTCGTTGCCAAGCCGACGATCCACATGATAGTAATCCGCTGTGTCGTAGCCGTGAGCCGTAGACTCGAAAACTGGGCCGAGATAGAGCGCGTTGATCCCCAGCGTTTGTAGATGGTCCAGCCAGGTTTCGATCTTGGCTAGTCTTGGCACTGGGGCAGACGTAAAATCGTTGTGTTCAGGTGCGTCGCAAAACCCCAAAGGATAGATGTGATAAAAGATGGCGTCAACCGCCCAATGATGTGACATAATATTCCTTAATACTTACCGGTAGGTATAGATCGTTGAACAAAAATTTAGAATTTGGCAATGGCAAATCGCCCGAAAACCAGGGGGGATCCAGCGGCAACGCCGAAGCGAACCCTAAGCTACTGCCAAATTCTCTCTTGTCTCAAACACTCACGAGAAAATCCCGTGCATGAATTGATGCACAGCCTGATAAACCAACACATCGTCCAGCACAATGTGCTCGTTCAGCGCCAGCCCGATGTAAGTGTTCAACATGCCTAGAAAGGTGGCTGCATAGGCGCGGTGGCGACCGTGCATATTGCCGTGATCTTCAACAGCGAGGCTGAAGATCGTTTCCAACATGGCTTGCTGGCGTTCGTGACTGGTTGAAACCGCGCGAAAAGCCTGACTATCGTTCGGAGCATACCACATACCGAGCTGCATCCGGTAGAAGGTTCGATATCGGCGAGCAAAATCGAAGTATGCACGGGTGATGCCCAGCAAGGTCATCGTTAAATCGTGATGGTAGACAATCTGCTCCAGCGCGGCAAAGAGTACCGTGAAGTTTTCATCCAGCAGCGTTTGCAACAGGCCGGCCTTGCTACCGAAGTAGTGATAGAGCGTCGGTTTCTTTACACCTGCGGCATCGGCGATTTCCTGCACGCCCACTGCATCGTAGCCGCGCCGCGCAAATAGCTCGGTGGCCTTGTCCAGAATGAGATCGCGGTTACTCTCCATGTAAACTAGTGTACCACTTGGTACATGATTTGTCAAACAAAAAAACGGCTGGATTTCGTGAAGAAGTCCAGCCGTTTTTTTGCGGAACGAAAAGTCGCAATCAGGAATTCGACAACGGCCTATTGGGGGGAGACCCAGTGCCGCCACTGTCGGATTCTTTCTGCTCTTTAACTCTCTTTTAGTCTTCTGGTAACTCGTCCCATTCGCTGACAGCCCACGCGCCGACCGCAATGATCAGCTTAATCTGACCTTCCGCGGAGAAGACCAGTGCCAGCGCGCCATCCTCTGTCTGCGCGACTTCGCTCAGCTCCGCCGAAGCATCGGCCAGTTCCACCAGCGCGGCTTCCAGCGCCGTGATGCCCACAATGGGGTCTTCCTGCTCAGCCTGGAACAGGCTCGCGCCGTACAGTTCCAGCAGCGTGTTGTCGTCCAGGTACAGATCGAGATCAATGACAACGCGGTTTTCGGGCGCAGGCGCCTCTTCCTCGATTTCATCAGCCAGCGAGCTGTCCCAGAAGGCCAATCCGACCACGACTGCACCCTCGGAAACTGCCAACTCATCATACGCTTCGTCGGTCAGTTCGGTGTGCAGCATTTCATCGGACAGGTCGTCCATAATCTCTTCAGTGCCGTTAGGACTATCCATCATGGTGTTTCTCCTTGGTTTACTTACCCAATCAGCCCCTCCGGCGCTGCCGAAGGTAACGCAATGATTGAATGGAATGTTTTTTCAGATCAAGACACTGTAAGTCTTCGTGTGCCGACTTGCGGTGTCAAAGTTCTTTTGATTTTTATGCGCGCGGGCTAACGATCATGCGCGAGGGAATGGTCGCCTGCTTAATGCGGTCGCCTACGGCCACGAAGTCGCTCCACAGTACCGGTATGCCGCGGTCAACGAATAAATTCGGCCCATCCTGCAAATGATAGTGCAGATGTGGCCCTGGTGAATGGCCGGAGTTGCCCACTGCGGCCACCGGCTGGCCCTTTTTCACCATCTCGCCCTTGCGAACCAGCACGCTGCCTGCCTTTAAGTGCGCCAGATAGCTGAATTCGCCGTAGCCGTGGCCGATCACCACCACGTTGCCAGCCAGGCGGCTGGCATCATCGCCCAGTTGCTCCGCAGAAAGAGGCTGGCCGGGCTGCTGATCGGGCATGTCATCGCGCACCAGCACCACCTTGCCTCCCGCAGGAGCCAGCACCGGCTGGCCGTAGCCGTAATGATCTTCGTTGTGCAGGCCATTGCCCGCGAAAGTCTGCCCATTGTCGCCCAGTTTAACGAAATCATAGGCGAAAGGCCAGCTCACCGGGTCGGCCTTGTGGGTGGAAGACCAGTCGTTGCTGGTGATTGCCCACCATGCGCCGTCTGCCAGTGGCAAGCGCAGCCGGGCGCGCTGCGTGTGATAGACCAGCGGCACTTCCAACGCAGCGGAAACCGCGGCCTGCGTTTCATAGTCGTAGCCCGCCACGCTGATGCGCACCTGGCTAAGTGGCAGCGCGCCCTGTTCCAGGAAATAGCAACGCGGGATTACCAGCCCCATGCCGGGGGCCACACCGTATTGACCTGCTGTCACTTCGTGCATAGCCGCCTGGCCGAGGCGTTGACGCACCATCACGACGTGTTCGTTTTGATCATACACGCGCCAGACTACGTCAGTTAGCACTACGGGACGGTTGGCAGTGATACCCAGATCGAAGACGAATTCCTGCATTGGGCCGAGGCCGGGGTGCGGCAACTGCTCATAGCGCGCCACGTAGATGTGGGCGGGACGGGTTTCAAGGCGGAGTTCGGCCGTTTCACTCACGTTTCTGCTCCTTCGTCGGCTTGAACTCGTTGCTGAAGCGTTGCAGCACGGTCTTCATCTCCTGGCAAATCTCACCGAAGGCAATGTGTAGCAGCGCCGGATCGCTCAGTTCCTCTTCCAGCACCCAGACATGCCCAGCTTTGATGCTAGACAATTGCAGCTCTTCGCCGGTGAACAAGGCTTTCGCTTCCACGCCCACGATGTTGTCATGCACAACGACATCGGTGAACAGTTGGCGGATGCGGCGCGCGGTGCGTTCAATGCCTTCGTCGTTGTCGAGGTGACGCACAAACTCAAAAGGCAGCAGGTATTCGACTTCAAGCTCGGTAAACAGGCTGGCGTTCTGCTGGCGATGCCGGCACGGCGTGTTTTCGTCGTGGTACATGTCACACAGCACTTCATCGCCATAAAGGCTGAGCGCCGTGTATTCCGCAGGCCAGTAAAAATGCACTTCCACCCACAAATCCACTGGATGCGGCCAGTCTTGCGGCACACAGGACGCGCTAAAGCGGCGTTCGAGTGTGGTGGTGTCGAGCGTGCTGGCAACCTCAAACAGGCGCAGCCCAGCCTGGCTGGCAGCATGGAACAGTGCGCCAACGATCATCTCGTAGCCGACATAGCTTAATGGCGCATCAGGCTCGAGCGGAGCTTCCACCAGAAACTCTTCCGGGAACAATGGTTCGATTGGTTGTTTGCGCTTGGGCGTGCCGTTGGTAGCCATTTGCCTTACTCCATACGAATCTGCCCGGCCAAGCCGGGCCAACGCATCATAGCACACACGACAGGTAGCGGCAATTTTGTGGCTAATTGATTGTAGACGCAGGTGCAGTCAGTCGCCGGAGGGCGTCAGCCAACACCCCCACCGCGCGCAGCCACTCGGCGATTTCGACATGTTCCTCCGGCGTGTGATCAAGCGCGCTGTCGCCCGGACCATATGCCAGGATCGGGCACTGCCAGACCGGCGCCACCACATTCATGTCAGATGTGCCGGTCTTGAGCAGGAAGCCAGGATCGCCGCCCGCGCTGCGAATGCCGGCCAGAAATGCACGCACCAGAACCGTGTTTTTCTCTGCGCGATAGGCCGGTTCGCCGCCATGAAAACGCACCACAGCGGGCGCCACCAGCGGCTCCAACCAGCGTTGCAGCGCGTCGGGCGGCAGGTGCAGCGGCAGGCGAAACCCGATTTCCAGCTCCGCTCGCTCGATCAAACCGTCACTGTGCGCAGCAAAATGGCGCAGCGTGGCTTGCACCTGCTCCCAAATACGCGGATAACCGCTATTCAGCGCGGCCAGCGCCTCCTGTATTCGTTGCCAGAAGGCAAAAGCCAGTTCTGGTGCACTGGCCGCGGGGCCAGCGGTATGGCTCATACTGCGCGTAAACTCCACATGCGCCAGCAGGCGTCCCTTGTAGCCGAGAGTCACGCGTTGCCAGCCCGACGGCTCACCGATCACCACCAGATCAGGACGACGGGATACCGCCACCGCGCGCGCACCGCGCGAGCTGGCGCTTTCTTCTTCCACCGCGCCGACTACCGCAATGCGCCACCCCGGTTGCGGCCCGACCAGCGCCGCAGCGGTGGCAAATGCAGCCAGCGGGCCTTTGGCATCCACTGCACCGCGGCCATACAGCTTGCCGTCCTGCTCAAGCACCGGTGGAAAGCCCCCCACCGTATCAATATGGCCGAGCAACAGCACCTCGCGCACAGCCGCGGGCGCGTCTGGTGGCTCAAGAATGCCTACCGCGTTGCCGGCTGTATCGCTGGCCGCAGCCAGGCCGTGCGCCTGCATCCAGCCGACGAGATGCTGCACCGCGGCACTTTCGTCGCCGGAGAGCGAGGGGGTTTCGATCAGCTCGCGTAGCAGGCGCAAGCCATCAGCCAGAATTGGAGAAGCGGTCATGCGATTTCCTCCAGACGCTGCAAAATGGCCGTGGTCACCTGATCGGTGGTCGCGCTACCGCCCAGATCGGGCGGCAGGCAGCCCGCGGCAAGAACGCTCTGCACTGCCCCGCGCACACGATCTGCGGCTGTGGCCTGCTGGACATGCTCCAGCAGCAGCGCCACGGACAAGATCGCCCCGATGGGGTTGGCAATGCCGCGTCCGGCGATATCTGGCGCGCTGCCATGCACCGGCTCGAACACCGCCACACCATCCGCGCCAAGGTTGGCCGACGGCGCAATCCCCAGCCCCCCTGCCAATCCCGCAGCTAGATCGGACAGGATGTCGCCGAACAGGTTGGTGGTGACGAGCACAGCGAAGCGCGCGGGTTCCTTGACCAGCCACATAGCCGCGGCGTCTACCAGCATTTCCTCCGTGGACACATCGGGGTACTGCGCGGCCACGTCCAGACAGGCAGTGCGAAATAACCCGTCGCTGAGCTTGAGGACATTGGCTTTATGGACGACGGTTACGTGCGCGGGCTGGCCGCGGCGCGCGCCCGCGCGCGCCTGCGTGAAGGCCACATGAGCGATGCGCTCGCTGGCTCGGCGGGTGATGACGCGTTCGGCAATCGCCATATCCGCGCCCTCCAGCCGTTCTCGCCCGCTGTATAGCCCCTCGCTGTTTTCCCGTACCAGCAACAGATCAAATGACCGCGCGCCGGGCAGCGCCGCGGTAGGCCGCAGATTGGCATACAGATCAAAGTGCTTGCGGAGGGCCAGAATGGGCGATTGGTAGCCCGCCACCACGGTGCTGGGCGATTGCGTTGCGCCGAACAGGGTGGCGTCGGCTGCGGCCACTGCGGCCAGCGTCGCCGCGGGCAGCGCCGTACCGGTGCGGCTGAAACAATCCCACCCCGCCTCGGCTTGCACCAAGCGCGCCGCCGGCAGCACCGCGGCCAGCACGCGTGCGGCTGCCGGGATCACCTCTTGCCCCACACCGTCGCCGGGGATCAGGCAAATCGTAGTCATGCTGCCTCCCGCACCATCAGCATGGGCAGCAAGCCACCCGCGGCCAAAATTGCAGCCACCGAGGGGGAAAAGGGTGCGAACGCGAATTCGCCTGCCGCGCACTGGATAGTATAGCGCGTTAAATCCACGCTGACCTGCTCGCCGGGCTGGATTGCCGCCACCGCCTCCGGGCAGACGATGGGCAGCAAGCCGTTGTTGATGGCATTGCGGAAATAGATGCGGGCAAAGGACGCGGCAATCAGCACGCGCACCCCCGCGGCCCGCAGGCAGGTGACCGCCTGCTCGCGGCTGGAGCCACACCCCCAATTGCGTCCGCCCACCAGAATGTCGCCTGGCTGCACCGTCGCAGCAAAAGCGGGGTCGAGGTCTTCCAGCGCGTGCTGTGCCATCTCGGCTTCTTCCTTGATCGTGTAGGTGTACTTGCCGGGGAAAATCACGTCGGTGTTGACATCATCGCCGTACACCCAGGCGCGACCCGCGTGGTGAGCAGTATGCGAACCGGCAGGCTGCGCGGGCGGGGCCGCGCTTGATGCTGGCACGGTGGGGGCGGAGTGCGCCAGGGGGCGGTCTTGCTGACGGCTGGGGTAGACGGTCGCCGGAGCCAGCGCAGCCGGATGGGCGATGTGTCCCAGCACCGCGCTGGCTGCTACTACTGCCGGACTGGCAAGGTAGATGCTGCTTTCGCGGTTGCCCATGCGCCCGCGGAAGTTGCGGTTGGCGCTGCTAATCACGGTTTCACCGGAGGCAGGCACACCAAAATGGTTGCCCATGCACGGCCCGCAGCCGGGTGTGCCGATCATCGCCCCGGCGGCCACAAAGGTCGCGATATACCCCGCGGCCAGTGCGTCCTGCATCACCTGGCTGGAGGCAGGGATCACCAACAGTCGTGTGCCCGCGGCGATGCGCCGCACCTGTCCATCGGGCGCACGCAGCACCGCAGCCGCCGCGGCTAAATCTTCCAGCCGTCCATTGGTGCATGTGCCGATGAAAGCTTGGTCCACGCGCACTTCACCGAGTTGCGAGAGCGGCAGTACATTGGCTGGGTTGTGCGGCGCAGCCACCAGCGGCTCCAGCGCGGCGAGGTCAAGCGTGTGTTGGGCCAGATAGCTTGCGCCTGGGTCGGGGTAAAGCGCGTCCGCGGGGTTGACTGCCTGGCCGCGCGCGGCCAGGCGCGTGTTCAGCCAGGCGAATACGGTTTCGTCTGGCTCCAGGTACGCACTTTTTGCGCCTGCTTCGGCCAGCAGATTGGGCAGCACCATGCGGCTTTCCAGACTGAGGGTGCGCAGGCCCGGCCCACCGATCTCCACGGCGCGATAGATGCCCGCTTCGGGGCCTAGCAGCTTGAGGAGCCAAAGACCCAAGTCCTTGGCAGTGACGCCGGAGGGCAGCGCGCCAACAAGCTCAACGCGGATTGTCTCAGGCACGCGCAGCCATAGCGCGCCGGTGGCCCAGAGCGCGGCCACCTCGCTGCGCCCAATGCCCGCGCCGAACGCGCCCAGCCAACCGAAATGCGTGGTGTGGCTGTCTGCACCGAGGATCATCTGACCAGGCAACACCAACGCTTCTTCGCTCAATACCTGATGACAGATACCGCGGCCCGCGTCGAAAAAATGGGCGATGCCTTGCTCGGCTACGAAGCGGCGCACCTCCGCGTGGTTCTGCGCATGGTCTGCGCTGGGCGCAGGCACCGCGTGATCCAGCGTGATCGCCAGCCGCTGTGGATACCGGACGCGCGTGCGTCCCAGGCTGCGAAACAGCCGCGCTATGGCCGCGGTGTTGTCGTGGCTCAAGATTACGTCCGGCTGCACGTCAACGATCTGACCGACTGCGACGTGCGGCAGCCCCGCAGCGCGCGCCAGTGCCTTTTGCACAAAGGTAGCTAGCATACGGCGACCTCTGCTTGCTCGGCATGAGACCACTGGCGCAGCAGGTTGTCTACGTCGTCCAACGTGAGCGCGCGCTCGTCGGCCAGCACCTTGATGTGCTGCGTCAGCACCTTGACCTGCGCTTCGCTCAACTCCAGCCCCAACTGGTCGGCGCGTGCCTTGACCGCGTTCCAGCCAGTCAGGCGATGCGCGATGGAAATGTAGCGGTTAAGGCCGAAATCGTGCGGATCGAGCGCCTCGTAGGTTTCCGGCGCATTGAGTAGCGCCTTGGCGTGGATACCGGCCTTGTGGGTGAACGCGCTATAGCCTGTAACCTGGTTGTTGAAGGGAATGTCCACACCGACCATTTCGGCTACCATCATGTCCAGATTGCGCAACTGGTTCAGGTGATATTTGGCCTGCGTGGCCGCGCGGTCGTAGGTGTACATGCGCGCCACGAAACCGCCCAGCGAAGGGATGCCGTTGCGTTCACCGATGCCCAGCACGGTGGTGTCAATGTGGGTGGCACCGGCTTCCAGCGCGGAAAAGGCATTGGCGATGGCGCAGCCGGAGTCGTTGTGGCCGTGGAACTCGATATCGCAGGCTGTCAGGCGGCGCAATGTACCGACCAGACGGCTCACCTGCGACGGAGTAGCAATGCCCACCGTGTCCGCGGTGCCCAGCCGATCTACGACACCGAGTTTGTCCACGGCCAAATAGACGCGCAACAGCTCGCTTTCCTCGCTGCGAAAGGAGTCTTCTGTGCTGAAGCGCAGCTCGATGCCCGGCGCCTGCTGGCGAATCCAGGGCAGCACCTCCGCGGCCAGCTCGATGATTTCATCAATGCTCTTGCCGTGGCTGAACTGGCGCAACCGTGAGGAGGTGCCGATCACCACGTCAATGCCGTCCACGCCGGCATCCAGAGCGACCTCGGCATCCTCTTTGTGACAGCGGATGTGCGTGAGGACACGGGCGTGCAGATTCAGACGGGTGATGGTGCGCAGATCGGCCAGACTGCCCGGTGACGCTTGCGGCGATGTCAGCTCCAGGTATTCCACGCCGAATTCATCCAGTGCCTGTGCAATGCGGATCTTCTGGTCAGTGTTAAATGCTGCATTGATGAACTGTTCGCCTTCGCGCAGGGTTGAGTCGATAATGGCATAACGGTCAAGGGACATAGCAACCTCGTGATGAATAGGGAATGATTACCTGGCGCTGCTGATTTCGTTCAGCGCCTGTTCGATTTGGTCGGCCACATGCTCCAGGTCGGCTTCGCTGATGACCAGCGGCGGTAGCAGCCGCAACACGGTGGAGCCAGCGGGCAAGGCCAGCACCCCGCGCGCTTGCAGGGCTTGCAGCACCGGTGTTACCTTAATGCGCAAGTCGAGGCCGATCAGCAGCCCCACCCCGCGTACTTCGCGGATCAAGGGAGAGTTGATAGCACGCAGGCGGGCTTGCATGGCTGCGCCCAGCCGCGCGGCCCGCGCGGGCAAGTCATCGCGTTGCAGTGTATCCAGAGTCGCCAGCGCCGCCGCGCAAGCCAACGGGTTGCCGCCGAATGTACTGCCGTGCAGTAGTGGGCGCAAACCCTGCACGCGCGGGCCGATCAAGCAGGCACCCATCGGTACACCGCCCGCCAACGATTTCGCCAGGGTAAGCAGGTCCGGCTGCAAGTCGGGGTAATGCTCGCAGGCGAACAACTGACCGGTGCGCCCCAGGCCGGTTTGAATTTCGTCCACAATCAGCAGTGCGCCGCGCGCCTGGCACAGGGCCTGTGCCCCGGCCAAATAAGCGGGATCGGCCTGATGCACGCCGCCCTCGCCTTGCACCACCTCCAGCAGCACCGCGGCTGTTTGTGCGTGGATCGCCGCATCCAGCGCAGCCAGATCGTTGAAGGGCACATGCCGAAAGCCGGGCAGCAACGGCTCGAACGGCTGGCGATATTCTTTTTGCCATGTAGCCGAGAGCGCGCCAAGCGTGCGACCGTGAAAGCCGCGCACCGCGGCCACGATTTCGCTGCGTCCTGTGGACAGGCGCGCGAATTTCAGGGCGGCTTCGATAGCCTCGGCGCCGGAGTTGCACAAAAATGCGCGCGTCAGCCCGGCGGGGGCAATCCCGGTCAGCCGCGCCAGCAAGGCCGCACGCTGGTCGTTGTAGAAAATCTCCGGGCAGGCGACGAGGCGGCTGGCTTGTGTGGCAAGCGCGGCCGTCACTGCGGGGTGCGCATGGCCCAGATTGGCCGCGCCCTGCCCGCCGACACAGTCAATATAGACGCGCCCGTCGGCGTCCCACAGCCGCGCACCTTGTCCGCGCACGATGGCCAGTGGACGCTTGGGGTAGACGCCTGCGGTGTGTGCGGCTTCCTGCTCGATGATGACCGACGCAGCGGGCGCGGCAGGGGGTTGCCAGTGGCCGATTACCGTTCCTTCGCCTGCCAGCGCGGCGCGGATCGGCTGGGCATGGCGCGAGTCGGCCAGAATCACACAGGCCACCCCCGCTGCCAATGCTTCGCGGGCAGCCAGCAGCTTTTTCTTCATGCGCCCCTGCGCCAAATCTTCTGCCGCGTCCAGCCCGCCCGGCTCGATCTGGCGAATTAGGCTGGTTTCATCCGGGAACGCAGCCAGCAAGCCGGGCACGTTGCTAAGAATCACCAGCGCGTTCGCTTCTAGCGCACCGGCCAACAGCGCCGCGGCGCGGTCGCCGTCCACGTTGAGCCGTTCGCCCTGTGTGCCGAGTGCCAGCGGCGCAATCACGGGGGTGTGGCCGCGGTTGAGCAGCAGGCGCAGCAGGTCGCCATTGGCTTCTGTTAACTGGCCGGTGTAGTCATCGCGGATGATGCGCTGGCGGCCATTTTCCACCGCACGCACCGCATCTTTGCGCCGGGCCAGCAACAGGCGTCCATCCACGCCGGACAGTCCCACCGCGTCACAGCCCAGATGCTGCAAAGTGGCGACGATCTGCTTGTTCATCTGGCCCGCGGCCGCGGCCACGTACAGATCGAGCGTTTCCGGGTCGGTGTAGCGGCTGACGTGGCCGGAGGGGGAGGTGATCTGGCGCACGGGCACACCGGCGCGTTCGGCCAGCGTATTGGCCGCAGCCGACGCGCCGTGGACTAGCACGATGGGCCAGCCTTCGGCTACCAGCGTGGCGATGTCGTTCAGCACGGCGTCTGTGTCCACGCCTGCCGCGCCGCCGAGTTTGATGACAATCGGGTTCATGGGGGTCTCCTGGGCGCTCAGGCGGGGTGCAGGCCGGTGAATGTAAGCCCGGCGGCTTCGTCCAGTCCGCACATCAGGTTCATGCACTGCACCGCGCTGCCTGCCGCGCCCTTGCCGAGGTTATCAATGGCGGCCAGCGTCACCAGCCGCCCGCTGGCAGGTTCCAGCTCCCAACCTACATCGGCCAGGTTGGTGCCTGCCAACAGCTTCGGTTCAGGGTGGCGATAGATGCCGCCGCGCTCATGCACGATGCGCACAAACGGTTCGCTGCCGTAGGTGGCGCGGTATGCGCGCCACAGGTCTTTGTCGCTCAAGCCGGGCTGCACCCAGGCATGGGCGGTGGCCAGCACCCCGCGCACCAGTTCTATGGAGGTGACGGAGAGATGCACATCGGGCAGGCCGAGGACCTGACGCACTTCGGCCTGATGGCGGTGACCGGTGGGGGCAAAGGAACGCAGCGCGCCTGCGCGTTCAGGATGATGTGACGCGGCGCTGGCGCTGGCGCCGCCTTCTGATGACCCCGCCTTGATGTCTACGATCACGGGCAGATCGCGGCGCAGTAGCCCGGCCTGCACCAGCGGCCAGAGGGCCAGGGTGGCCGCGGTGGCGTTGCAGCCGACGCCGGAGACATGCGCGGCGGCACGGATGGCCGCGCGGTTGGTTTCGGGCAGGCCGTAAACAAAGCGGTCAAGCCAGTCGGGCGCGGTGTGGGCTGCGCCATAGGTGGCGGCGTAGGTGGCGGGGTCGTTTAAACGGAAGTCGGCGGAAAGATCAACGATGCGGGGGGCCAGGGTGGTGAAGTGGTCGAGGTGGCGTTGGGCTTCGCCGTGGGGCAGGGCGAGGAAGAGGAGGTCGCAGGGGGCCAGTTCGCTGAGCGTGGTGAAGCGGAGGGGTGGGATGCGTCCACCCGCGGGGCGCAGGTTGGGATGGACGCTGTGAACGAAGTCACCGGCCCGCGATTCCGAGGTGACCTGGGCGATTTCGACGTGCGGATGCCCCAGCAGCAGACGGATCAGCTCGCCGCCGCCATAGCCGGAGCCTCCCGCGATGGCAACGCGCAGGCGGGTTGTCATGAAGGCACCTCCCGCGCTTGCTGCACGACGTAGGCCGCGACGCGGGCGGGAATGTCTACGCCGGTGGTGGTGATGCTGTTGCGGAATTCCATGGTGTGATTGACTTCGTTGACCAGCAGGCCACGGTCGGGATCTTCCAGAACATCCACCGCCAGCACGCCACCCCCCACCGCCGCGGCGGTGCGGCGACACAGCTCGGCCAGCTCCGGTGTCACCGGACAATGGCTGGCCTGGCCGCCGCGGGCGGTGTTGGTGATCCAGTGTGACGCATCACGGTAGATGGCGCAGACGGTTTCATCGCCGATCACGAAGGCGCGAATGTCACGGCCGGGCTTGGCGATATATTGCTGGATGTAGAAGATGCTGTGCAGGTAATTGCCTAGTACCTCTTTGTGTTCCAGCAATGCCTCGGCCGCATCGCGGTCGTTGATGCGGGCCAGCAGGCGGCCCCACGATCCTACCACCGGCTTGAGGACGACGGGATAGCCCAGTTCTTCGATGGCTTGCAGCGCAGCTTGCGCGGTGAAGGCGGTGCGAGTGGGGGGCTGGGGGATGCCGGCTTCGTCCAGGGCGGCGCTGGTGAGCAGCTTGTCCCAGCAGGTGGCTGCGGTGGCGTAGGTGTTGACGGTGCGAATCCCTGCGGCTTGCAACAGGCGGAGGGTATACAGGCCGCGCGCGGCACTGAGCGAACGTTCTAGCACGATGTCGGCCTGAATCGGGTAGGGGACGCTGCCACCGGCGACTGGCAACACCAGCTCGTCGTCGTTGACGATCTGCACAGCCGCGCCGGTGGCTTGCAGCGCGGTCAGCAGTAGTTTTTCCTCGACGCGGATGCGCGAGACGATCATGGCAACGGTGACGTTCATTCGCCCCAGTCCTCAGCTTCTTCGGGGGCTAGTTCTAACATGAGCGGGTCGAGGGTGGTCACTTCCAGGTCAGCGCCGCAGGCGGGACAGGGAACGATCTCGCCTTGCAGCGGGTCGCGGAGGGTGAGGGGGCCTTCACATTCGGGGCAGATTGCTTCGAGTAGCATGAGAGTCTCCTTATGATGAGATATAAAAATGCCCATCTGCACCGCGGGGTGGAGATGGGCTGCATTGCCCGGCAAAATGAGCTGCGTTCGATGAAATAAAAAGCCCTGGCAGGCGATGTGGGCCTGCCAGGGCTGCTGCGTTGATTAGCTGTGGTGAGCGTTCTCAAGCACAAACGGCCATCCCTGTGCAGGCCAGGCAAGGCTTCTTGGACTTGATGCTCTTCTTGTAGAAAGATGATAGGTTCATGATAGGTTTTTGTCAGCTACAGTGGCTGCTATTGTAGCGATGTCGCGCGATGTGTCAAATCGTCGTGACGCGGCTGGCCTGTGATGGGTCGTTGAGCAAATTGTCTTCCGATCCTGCGCGCATTATAATTCTTCTTGCATGAGACAGGGGCTATGGTGTGTGACTAGCCCAGATGGAAAGGATGACCCACAGGAGGATAGAAATGGATTACGGTGCGGTTTTTAGCGGGACGTTGCGCCTGTTGTGGCGCGAAAAGCGCCTGACGCTGTTGAGCCTGATCGGTACGGCGCTATCGGGTATCGGCATGGCCGCGTACATAGTGATGCTGTTCGACTGGCAGCGGCGCTTTTTTCAGATGATCTCTAGTTCAGTCATTTTGCAAAACAATGAGATGCCGGAAGGCTTTATGACCAGCATGGTGATGCTGTTCGGCGGCATCAGTATCTTCATACTCCTCAGTCTGGTGGCCTATATCATCAGCCTGGTGACGCGCGCGGGGGGTATCAGCGAAGCGCGGCGGGCGCTGGACGGAGAGAGGGTCGAGGTGGGGCGTGGTCTGCGCAGCGGCATGCGCCGTGCTGCGCGCATGTTCGCCATAGACCTGCTATGGTGGTTGCCGGCTGTTGTGCTCTTTGGCGGGCTTTATCTCGTCTTCCTTTTAACGACTTTCCTGCCGATGAGTGGCATGTCCTCTGCGGCTAGCGAAGAGCAAATAGCTACGGCAGCATCTGCGGCTACGGGCGGCTTTTTCCTGTTTTTCTGTGCATTGGCCTGTCTGGGCTTGCTGTATACCGTGGTTCACAGTGTCTTCAGCCCGCTGATGTATCAATCGGCGGTGCAGAAGCAGCATAGCCTGGGCCAGGCTATCCGGGAAGGCTGGTGGCTGAGTCGTACCAATCTGGGGCCGATGCTGGTTTTGATGCTGTTGAGCGCCGTTGTCATTCTGGTGATCTCGGTGGTGATGCAGTTGGCGGCCTTGCCGCTTTCGGCAGGTGCGATGGGCGGGCTGATGACGATGGCGAGCAGTATTGAACAGGGGAGTGTGCCTGCGACGGTCTCGCCTGTAGTGAGCGTCATCACGCTGCTGGGCGGCGTGTTGTATGCCATTGTTGCCGCGCTGTTGACCGCAATCATGCAGGCTTTTCAATTCACGCTATACGCGAATGTGTACCGTCGGCTGACCGCGCCCGCGGCGGGCAGCACGCCGGACAGCCTGCTGCCCGCAGAACCGCCGGTGTTGATCGAACCGGCGGCGTAAATCATCATTGGTCTGGACAGGAAACCCAAAGCAGCGGCACGCATAGGTGGCCGCTGCTTTTTTGTTTGATGAAAAGGCGTTTTGAAGCGATGGATCAAGGTCGCTGAACTTTATTCTTGCTCCTGACGGAACTGTGTCTCGTAGAGCATGGCATACAGACCATTC
>JBAQWV010000066.1:0-110246 GCA_049299095.1 Anaerolineae bacterium
GAGCATGGCATACAGACCATTCTGTGCCAGCAATTCGGCGTGCGTACCGCTTTCCACCAACCGACCTTCGTCCATTACCAAAATCTTGTTGGCGGCCAGGATGGTGGACAGACGGTGCGCGATCACCACGCTGGTGCGGCCCTGAAACAGCGGTTCCAGCGCGGCCTGGATCAGTGCCTCGTTCTCCGAATCGAGGTGCGAGGTGGCTTCGTCGAGGATCAGGATGCGGGGGTTCTTAAGGATGACGCGGGCAATGGCCAGCCGCTGCTTTTCGCCACCGCTCAGCCGGTAGCCGCGTTCACCCACCATTGTGTCGTAGCCGTTGGGCAGCTTGCTGATGAAATCATGAATGCTGGCCGCTTTGGCGGCAGCAACGATCTCGGCATCGGTGGCCGCCGGACGGGCGTAGAGCAGGTTGTTGCGGATGGTGTCGTGGAACAAGTACGTTTCCTGCATGACGATACCGATCTGCTCCACCAGCGATTGCTGCGTAACATCGCGCAGATCGTGGCCGTCCAGCGTAATCGCACCAGCGTTCACATCGTATAACCTCGGTAGTAGATAGGTGACGGTGGTTTTGCCTGCGCCGCTGCGACCCACCAACGCCACCAACTGACCGGAGGCGATGTCTGCGCTGAAGTGGCGCAGCGCCCATACGCGCGTAGACACTGGCGCGACCGGCTCGCTGCGGGCTGTGCTGCCTGAGAGCGTGGGCTGCTGGGCGGGCGTGGTTCCCTGGGCCGCGCCTGCCTGCGCTGTCTCAATTTGATGGCGTTCGCTGTCGCTGAGGTAACTGAATGACACATCGTGAAAGCCAATGTTGCCCGCCACCTGCTGCAACACTCGCGCCGTGGGCTTGTCGGTTATCTCCACGGGAATGTCCAGGTAGTCGAAGACCCGCTCGAAGCTGACTAGTGATTGGACAAATTCTACTTGAATGTTGGACAGGGAGGAAATGGGGCCGTACAGCCGCCCCAAGTAGGCAGCGAAGGCCACGATGGTGCCGGTGGTGAGCGCATCAGCCAGCACCAGCCGCCCACCCAGCCAATAGATCAGTGCGGTGCCGATGGCCGCAGCCAAGCCCAACCCCATGAAGAACCAGCGCCCTACCAGCGCGCGACGCACGCCCAGATCGCGCACGCTGGCATTGACGCGGCGAAACCGGGTGGTTTCCTGCTGTTGGCGACCAAAGGTTTTCACCAGCAGCGCGCCGTTGATGCCCAGCGTCTCGCTGATGATGTTGCTTTGCTCGGCGTTGGCATCGAGCGCCTGACGGCGTATGTCGCGCAGAATACGCCCAACGCGTTTAGTGGGGATCAAAAAGAGGGGTACGACGGCCACAGCCAGCAGCGCCAGCCGCCATTCGATGGAAATCATGATGGCGAGGGTAGACACCACAGTCACGGTGTTGACGACAATGTTGGGGATCGTACCGGTGATGGCGTTCTGCGCACCCACCACGTCGTTGTTGAAGCGCGAGATGATCTCACCGGCCTTGGTGTGCGTAAAAAAGCGCAGCGCCATGCGGCTAAGGTGCTCGTACATCTGCTGGCGCAGGTCGAAGATAATGCCTTCGCCGACGCGTGCGCTGTAATAGCGCTGCACCACGTCAATCAGGCCGGTCAGGGCCGGAATAGCCAGCAAGGCCAGCGCCAGCAGGTTGAGCTGTTGCATATTCTTGGTGGGTAGGGTAACGTCAATTAGGTGACGCAGGATCAGCGGTGGCAACAACTCGATCAGCGAGGTTACCACAATCGCAATCAGCACAATCGTCACCATCCAGCCGTAGGGCCGTGCATAATCCAGCACTCGCCGCAATAACTTGCGGTCAAGCGGTTTCTTGTTTTGATCCGGGTCAGCGGTCAAAAAGCTCATCCAGCCGCCGCCATGCATATGCGGTTCTCCTTTAGGCGCGGGCGCGGTCAATCGCCAGGCGCAGTTGTTGTTCTTCGGCCATCAGCGCGGTCAGTTGTGTGTCCAGCGTCTGTGCGCGGCGCTGGCTGGCGCCGTCGGGTTGGGTGCGTACGCGTTCCAGCTCGCGGCGGGTCGCGGCGATCTGCGCGATGACCTGTTGTTTGCGTTCGATCAAATTTTGTCGCGTCGTGGACATGGTAAAGGGGTGTTATGTGATGGAAAAGGAGCGGTTCAAGCCGCGGTTCCTCATCATTATAGGCACGGTATGAACATTCAGGAAAATATCGGGCTTCGCAAACCTTGCAAGAGGCTTTCGTTGGAAGCGCGCGGGATGTTTGCGCAGTTTGACAAGTTACTTGATATGTATATACTGGTATATACCAGTACGCGAGAGTGTGTTTATGACCATTGATAAACAATCTTCGATCCCCGTCAAAATCCAGGCCCAAAAAGCCCTGCATCAACTTATCTTGAGCGGTGATCTCCAACCCGGCGAGAAACTACCCTCGGAGCGCGACCTCCAGGCTGAACTAGGGATTAGTCGCACGACTCTGCGCGCTGTACTGGATGATTTGCAACGCGCCGGCACGATCTACAGCCACCCTGGCAAAGGGCGCTACGTTTCCAAGACGGTCCTTGATCAGCAACTCACCCATCTGTCCGGCTTCACACAGGATATGTTGAACAAGGGTATTGCGCCGTCGGCCAGAATCCTTGCGCAGGGGGTGGAACCCGCTGTACCACAGCTAGCTCGCCAGTTGCAAATTGCTACCGGGACCAATGTTTTTCGTTTGAAGCGGTTGCGCCTGGCCGCGGGCAAGCCGGTGTCCATCCAAGAAGCCTATGTCATCCTCAGTTTATGTCCTGATCTTGTTACGGTTGACTTTGAGCAAGCATCGCTCTACGATTTTTTGGCAACGTATGGGTTGCGACCGACCAGCGCCCAGCAGATTATGACGGCCGAACTGGCGACGCCGGAAGAAGCGCGCTGGCTTGACATGACCTATCCGGCTAGTGTCATGCGCATGAGCCGCACCACGTTTCTCAGCAGCGGGAAACCGATTGAGTATGTGCAGTCGGCATACAGCGGCGCTGATTTCTGTTTTACGCTTTCTTTGAAATCCGCATCCGAGTTTTCGGGTGAAATACGCCAACTATTACCCTAAAAAAGGAGTTTTTCATGCTTGTCCAAGTATTTGCTATCAAATCCGTGGAAGAAATGCAGATGTGCATTGATGCCGGCCTCGACCGCTGGGGGCTGGAAGTCGGCAAAAAGGGCATTATGCCGAGCGAGATGAGTTTTGAAAAGACGCGCCAGGTCTTTAAGGCAACCCCGGCCCGCTACCCCAAGATGGCGCTGACCATTGAAACCAACCTTGATGACCTTGTGGAGATCGTCACCGAAACCAAGCCCGATTTATTCCATCTGTGCGGTGATATTGCCGACCTGCCGCCGGAAAGCGTTTTTGAATTGCGCAAGCGCATCCCCGGCGTTGAAATCATCCAGGCGATTCCCGTGACTGGCCCTGAATCGCTGGCGATTGCGCTGGCTTATGAAGAGGTGGCCGACGTTTTGTTCCTTGATTCTGTGGCCCCCAACGTCAAGGGCATCGGTATTGCTGGTGTCACGCACGACTGGAATATCAGCCGCAAGATTGTTGAAACGGTGAAAAAGCCCTGCGTTCTGGCTGGCGGCCTGACCCCGGAGAATGTGGCGGCCTCGGTGCGAGCTGTCCGTCCGTGGGGCGTCGATTCGAATACCCACACCTGCGTCCCCGGAACCTGGAAAAAAGATTTCGACCGGATGCGCCGCTTTGCAGAAGCCGCAAAAGGTGCGCTGCAGGAATAGGACGTGCAAGCAACTATGTCCACTCGTCAAAGTAAAGTTCTCTGCTATGGTGGTATTGCGATTGAAGCGACCCTGAAATTGCCTTACCAGCCCAAGCCTGGCATTACGCATATTATTGTGGAAGAATTTTACCGCTTGGGGGGTGGCGCAGCCAACGTCACGGAGTGGCTGGGACACTGGGGCGTCCCCACCCGCCTTTCCGGCGTGCGGATCGGCCATGATCATTACGGTGACATGGTCTGGAACGTGTTGACCACATTCCCCACGGTTGACTTGCAGTTTTTGCAGCGGGATCGTGCCGTCAGTACACTAATTGCACGATCTATCCCTTTCCCGGATGGAAACACCTACTTGTTCTGTTCGGACTTCGCCAAAGCGCCACTGGCTCCGCCCATCTTGGCTATGCTGCAAGGTATCGAACTGTTGGAAGTAGCGTTCTACTACGGCAACCCGCGCGCCAACGCCGCATCCACCGAGCTGGCCAGCCTGGCGCGTGCGCAGGGGATCAAAATCGTTGCAATGGATATCGTCTCGACTGATCACCCGACGCTGCCCATCGCTGACATCATCATCAATTCCGCGGCTTCGGTGATCGAACAGAACCCTGGCGCAGATTTGGTTGAACACAGCAAGGCGCTGCAAGGCATCAGCAGAGGAATTGTGATCACCACCGATGGTGGCCGCGCGATCCATGCCCTCGACCGTGACGGCACGCAGTATGTGGTGCAGCCGCCGCAAGTCCAGGTGACTGATTCAACCGGAGCCGGAGATAGCTTCCGCGCCGGCATGATCTACAGCCATCTCAACGGATGGGCATTGCCCCAGGCGTTGCAGTGGGCCGCCGCGGTCGGTGCATGGCAGGTTCAGCGTGATTTTTCGCAGGATCAATTGCCAACCATCGCCGAAATTGCCGAAGTTGCTAGCCATATCGAAGTCAGGAAGAAGAGCTGATTATGCTGAAACCTCAAATCCACGTTTCCAATGAAGTCGAGCAGGCGCGCACAGCGGGCTTGCCGCTGGTCTCGCTAGAGTCGACCGTTATCACCCACGGGCTACCCATGCCGCAAAATCTGGAGCTTGGTCGTGCGATGGAGGAGCGGGTGCGCGCTGAAGGCGCTGTACCTGCTACGATAGCCTTGATCGAGGGCCAAATCCATGTGGGCATCACCGACGCCGAATTGCAGCGCCTGGCTGCCGCGTCGAACTTGCTGAAAGTTTCATTGCGGGATTTTGCCACAGCCGCGGTGAAGAAGCTGGACGGTGGCACCACGGTGGCGGGAACTATGTTTGGCGCGCAGCAAGCTGGTATCCGCCTTTTGGCGACCGGTGGCATCGGTGGCGTGCATCGCGAGAGCTATCTCGACATCTCCACCGATTTACAGGCTCTCGCCAGCATCCCTATGATCGTGGTTTGCGCTGGCGCAAAGTCCATCCTTGACCTGCCCGCTACGCTTGAATATCTGGAAACGATGGGTGTCCCCGTGGTTGGCTACGGAACCGATGAATTTCCCGCCTTTTTCTCGCGCAAAAGCGGGCTAAAGGTCAGTGTGCGGCTGGACAGCCCCCAGGAGATTGCCGATTTCGCGGCGGCGCACTGGGAGTTGGGGCTGCAAAGCGCCATTCTGGTCACCAACCCAATCCCCGAAGCCTTTGCACTGGACGATGAATTTATTGCCCCCGTCATTGCCCAGGCCTCTGCCGACGCGCAGGCGCAAGGCATTCACGGGCAGGCGCTCACACCTTTCCTGCTGGCGCGCATCAACGAACTGAGCGGCGGCAAGTCGCTGCAAGCCAACCTGGCACTGCTTCATCATAACGCTACGCTGGCCGCGCGGATCGCCAGGGCCATGACTGCCCATTGAAGCTGTTCTCGTTCCAGTCTCATAACCTAGGGCTACGTAGTTGTTATTTCGATGTTGTAAGCATGAAGGAGCGAGAAATCCCGTCCATTATCCTCAGAAGCAGGGATTTCTCGTCGTTTTACTTCTCGAAATGACACCAACTGTGTAGCTCGTAAAAAATTTAGGCTGCGTGCAGCCGATAACATGACAACACGAAGGCGCAAAGCAGAAAAAACTTTGTGCCTTCGTGTTGTCGTGCTGAACTCCTGTGCTACACTCCGGTTTTTCAAGAACTGTTTTCTATCGGTATATAATAGCGTCATGAACCCCTTGCATTGGGCTTTTGACCAGCTCTACCCACTCATCCGTTTTTATCACGAGACGGTTAACCAAAACCCCTGGTTTACCCAAATCACCCCCGACGGCGCGATCCATGAGACGCTATGGCTCGGCGGCGCGCCCACCTATCGCCGCGATTATCAGTTTTTGCTATCGCACGGCATTAACGCGGTGGTGGATATTCGCGCGGAACGCAGTGACGACCTCACCTTTTTCGCCGCGCATGACATCACTCACCTGAAGCTAAAGGTGTTGGATGTGACCGCGCCTGGCCCAGAGGTGCTGGATGCGGGTGTGACCTGGATGGCCGCGCAGGCCGCCGCGGGCCGCCGCATTCTGGTGCATTGTGCCAAGGGTCGCGGCCGTTCAGCCACGCTGTTGGCCGCGTATCTGATGCGCGCACATGGCTTGAGCTATACGGACGCGGCCGCATTGCTCGCCAGCAAGCGCCGATTGGTGAAGTTGGAAGCACGGCACCAGGCTGTGCTGGAGACATGGATCGCGCGGCCGCGCGGCTAGATGGTGCAGAAAACAGTATGACACTCCGTTTGTGGACTGTCTCCGCGCAGCAAATGACCGCTACGCAAACCAGCGCAGTGGTTGCGCTTTGTTCCACCGTATTTCAGCTCGACTATGCTCATTACCTGGCGCTGTGCCCAGAGCGCGTGCATGTGTTGGGATACGTAGATGAACGGCTGGTCTCCCATGCGTTGTGGCTGGATCGCCCGCTACGTGTGGGCGATGGGCCGTGGCTAAACAGCGCGTATGTGGAAGGCGTGGCAACCGCTGCGGGCTACCGCACCCGCGGCTATGGCGCAGCGGTGATGCGCCGCTTGCAAGCCGAGATTGTTTCCTATGACCTGGGCGCGCTGTCGCCCGCGGTGCCCCTCTGGTATGCCAAGCTTGGCTGGGAACGTTGGCTGGGGTGCCTGTGGATTGAGGATGAGACCGGCCTGCTGGCGACGCCGGAAGAAGCGGTGCTGGTTTATCGTACCCCACACACCCCGCCGCTCGATCTGCACGCCGCCCTGACAGCTCCCTGGCGTCCGTTTGAACTGTGGTAGGTCTCCTGGAGATTGTGGAAACACCAAGAGAATTCAGAAAATCCGA
The DNA here is from genome assembly GCA_049299095.1 of Anaerolineae bacterium. Classification (GTDB taxonomy): domain Bacteria; phylum Chloroflexota; class Anaerolineae; order JAAEKA01; family JAAEKA01; genus JAAEKA01. Next base: position 7,054 of record JBAQWV010000066.1, read on the forward strand.
CGCTGCCACTAAGCAGCCGGATTTTCCCTGCAACTGATTTGTGACAGTGCAAAAGATTATTTGAGATTTTGGAGGTTATGGTATGGAGAACATCATCGAAACGGCCAAGCGTGTGCTGGTCACGACGCCAGGGCGTTGGCTGCGCCTGACAGCCAGCCTGCCGGTTGAATTGCTCACGCGGCAGCCCGCGGAGGGTGAATGGTCGGCGCTGCAATGCCTGCAACATCTAGTGGATACAGAACGCGAAGTCTTCCCCGCGCGCGTGCGCTACCTGCTGGCCGGGCAGGATTTTCCAGCATTTAATCCTGACAGCGAAGGCAGCCAGTTGCTGGCTGCGCCCAGTGCCGAGGAATTGGCCGCGGAGTTCGTGCGGCTGCGCACGGCCAGCCTGCGCGTGTTGGCAGATGTCACTCCGCAGGATTTAACGCGCACGGCTCGCCACAGTGAACTGGGACTGGTGACCTTGAGTGAATTGTTGCACGAATGGGCCGGGCATGACCTGATGCACACCGTACAGGCGGAGCGCGCCCTGATGCAGCCATTTATTCAGGGTTGCGGGCCGTGGCAAATGTATTTCCAGGATCACATCGCTTGAGTGCAGATGACACCACAAAAAGAGCCGACGTAAACGCGTCGGCTCTTTTTGTGTCTTGCGTTGTCTGATGGCTAGCGAAGCTGGCGACGCACCCAAAGCGCCCCGGCTAGTACGACCAGTGTAGCCCCCCATTGCCAGCTTATCAGCGGCGCGGCGGCGTGGCTGGCCGCGGAAAGTTGCTGGAGGGTGACGGCGGTCGGCTGACCAAATACCGCGCTGACTGGGCCGTAGCGCTCGATTTGACCGTCGGTGTCCACCGCGTCTAGCCAATAGAAATATGCAGTGCCCGGGGCCAGATCGGCTTGGTCGGGCCAGGTATAGCTGAAGCCCTGCATGGCTCCCGTCGCCTGAGAGGGGATGAGCGTGCTGTTCAGTTGACGATCGGGCGCGTCGGGGGTCTGGCCGCGCCAGATGTTAAAGCCGCGGTTGTTCAGTTCCGTGGCAGTAACCCAGCTCAAAAGCACTTGGTCGGCCTGGGCTTCGGCGCTGAAGGTTTCCAGCATCACAGCCAGCGGCGACAAAGTAATGGAAGCCATTTCGCTCTGGCTGTCCGCGGTGGCGAGGGCTGTGCCAGTGCCGGCTGTACCGCCAGCATTGTAGGTGGCCGTAGCCTGGCCGTCCACAAACTGGGTGGCCGCGCCAGACAGGGTGCCCAGCGTGGGCGCGCTGAAAATCGTCCCCGCGGGCTGCGGGAAGGGGGGCAAGCCGATCAAGTTGGCCGGCGCGGTGGAACCGCCCGTATTTAGACCGAAGATGTCGGCTGTCAGTGTGGTGCTGCTGTTGACGGGAATAGAGGCCGGGCTGGCTGCATGGCGTAGTTGCAGCCAGCGCGTGGCGGTTGGCGTAACCGCCCCTGCCAGGACACCGGCCGCTGGCCCGCTGTTGACACCCCACCAGTTGTCGTTGGCTGTGGTGCTGCCACCGGCTGTCTGAAAGATGGCCGTGCCATTGATGGCTGTGTTGCCGACGAAGCGGCTGAAGCTGACGGTGAGCGCGCTGGTGCTGTTGGCAATGGCTCCGCCTGAACCGGTGAGCGCGGCCACGCTGTCTGGCGCGAGCGGGTTGTTCGACGCCTGGTTGTTGACGAAGTGGGAACGCACGATTGTGACTGTGCCGCCTTGGCTATGTAAGCCGCCACCGGCATCCAGGGAACCCGTGGCATAGTTTGAGCGGTTGTTCGTAATGATTGAAGATGTGATCATGAGCTGATCGGGGCTGCTTACAAAAAAGTCAATGCCGCCGCCCTGCTTACTGGCTACATTGTTGGAGATCGTGCTGTTGTTGATAGTCACATTGCCGCGTATGGAAGTTTCAATACCGCCGCCGGGGCCATTGCTGGCGGCGTTGCCATGCACCGTCACCCCATTCAGCGTGAGTGTGCCGCCGCCGTTGGAATCGCCGTAGATAATCCCACCGCCGCCAAAGATGTTGTTGGTATTGCCACCGGTGACGGTTAAATTAGCAAGGGACGCTGAAAAGTTGGCACCGATAAGCGGATTAAAATCGAGCACGCGATCCGCCGTGATTTGCTGGATGGTGGTGCTGGCTGCGCCAGCCCCTGACACGCTGATGCCGCTCACCAGGAAATCCAAATCGCCGGTGGTGTTTGTGTCGTTGTTCGCGCCAGGGATTGTCAGCGCAAACGTGCCCGCCCCCAGGTTGATCGTGTAGGGCGCGGTTCCGCTACGTACACAGCCGCCGAAGTTTGCGTTGGTATTGGCGGACTGAACAGCCTCGCGCAGAGAACAGTCAGCCCCCGTGCCGAATTCGTCCGTTGTGGTATTAACGGCAATGGTTCCTGCGGCAAGGGCGGGCCTGGCTCCTAAGAGAAGGCCGGAGATTGTCAGCAGCGCCACTAACACCCTGCTGAGGAGCAGATGGCCGCGCGGGCGCGCGGTGATGTGTGAAAAAACAGCCGACATGCGATATGAGAAGGTAGTCATTCGTTATTCTCCCTGGTCCCTGATACAATCTTTCATGATCCTGACAGGCTTGTCGTTGTTCCTGTGCCAGCAGGAACCCGCTCGCGGCAGTGTGCCAGCAAGCAGCGTGGATTGTTAGGGGGAACCTGCGCTGCTTGCTGGTCTGTGGATGGACGAACGCTGGCCCGCGCTATTTCAGGAATGCGGCGGATAAATTCCCTGGACGCAGATGCAAATGTTCAGCGTCAGATAAGGGGGCATGTTGTTATGTGGCTGGCTGCCGCCGGCTGGTTTGATTGCCCCCGGGTTCATCGGCGTGGTTGCGTCTGTGGCGTAGAAGCTCTGGCCGCGCCGTCCCGCGCCGCTGGCCCAGATATGATCAGTTGGGGCGCTCTGGTCAGCCGTGGCGCTGCTGGCTGCCGCGGCATGGGAATGGCTCGGCAAGGCGCTGTTGGTCAGGGTGACCGCGGCTTCGCCGCCAGTTTCGCCTAGAAATCGCTGGCTCAGCCCCGGCCCGCTGCCCATACTGATCGGCACCTGGCCTTGTAAATTGGGCAGGGCGAAGGTCGTCCTGCCATCGCCGCCGTAGGTTGTGCCCAAAATGGAAAAGAGCGCCGTATTCTGGCTGATGGACAGCAGTTGACCATTGCATGGCAGCCAGCCGGTCGGCGCGAAATTGAACCCGAACACCTTGATTTCGCCAATATACTCGTCACTCATAAGAATAGCCTCCGAATGGCTTAGGAATGCGAAGGGTAAATCCCTACCAAGGCAATACAAAAATTGAGAGCCAGATAAGGAGGCCGATTTTCGTGCGGCTGGTTACCGCCGTTGGCGCCAAGTGCGTTGGCCGCCAGTTGCGTGTCGGGTGTTGCTGCATAGCTGGTATCACCCGAATTCGCCCAGGTCGCGTTTATCGGGCTGAGGACGGATGCCGCATTGGCGCTAGCCAGCGCACTATGGATGTGGGATGGCATTTCCGCCCCGTTCAGGGTGTGTACTTCTTCGCCGCTGCTCTGACCCATTGAAAACGTCATACCCTGATTGGTTCCCGTGTGCAGGGGAATGCGGCCGCGCAGGTCGGGCAGGGCGAAGGTTGTCATTCCATTTCCACCATACGTCGTGCCTAACAAAGAAAAGAGTGCCTGGTATTGGTTGATCGCTAACAACTGACCATTGCACTGTGCCCAGCCGCGCGGGGCAAAATCAAAAGGAAAGAGCTGGATTTCACCGATAAAGGGATCAGACATGGGGCGTCTCCTAGCTTCGTGAGGGAAAGATGCCATTCAAGGCAATGCAGTAATTCAACGTTAGAAACGGTGGCATATTCTCGTGGGGCTGGCTGTCGCCGCTGGAGGAAATGACCGCTGGGTTTAATCTCCCATCGGCGGCTGCACCGGCTGCGTACAAGTTGGCTGGTCCGCTGGCCCAAACATTGCCTGCTGGCTCCGCGCTGGTTCCTCCACTGGCGAAGCCCATGACCGCATGGGAGTGCGCGGGCATTTGGCTGGCAAACAGCGTCACCATTTCCGCACCGCCGTTTTCGCCAAGTGAATAGCTGCTCAAGCCAGGGCCTTGTCCGAATTGCAGCGGCGCGCGGCCGCGCAGATCGGGCAAGGCGAATGTGGTTTGGCCGTCGCCCCCGTAATACGTGCCGATCAGGCTGAACAGCGCGGTGTACTGGTCAATGGACATCAATCTGCCGTCGCAGAATGCCCAATCTTCCGGCGCATAATTGCCAGCAAATAGCATCACTTGTCCGATATAGGGTTCAGTAGGCATATAGACTCCTTTTCATCGTGAAAAATATAGAGATCAGCGGAGAAGCTGGTGTAAAAACCTGGCAGATTGTTTGAAAACAGGGGGAAATAAGGTTTTTTCAAACCGACTTACGGCAAGCAAGGTAAAGAAACGAGCAGGACAGGGTGCTGCAGGGCGGCAAGTTACCGCTACAAAACAACACGGCGACGAATTGCGGTTAAAATTGAGGAGAAGGGAGAAAGCAGAAGAAGTATAAGCAGTGTTGTAGGTAAAGTATACAGTAAAAAAACGTATTGTCAATAGATTGTACAAATATTGATTAAATAAAATATAAATACAATACAAATAATAATCCAGCTTACAAATCATAATTCATGTAACGCAGCGGGCCGTTGGTCAAAACGTTCATCATTCTTTACCCGTCCTGGCGTACCGCAATTTTGCAGAATCGTGGTACGCGCGTTGCAAAAGTCAGATTGACCGTACTAGAAAAACAGCCAGTGAAAGAGATCGAAATCGTCCTTCATTGGCTGTTGGAGCCGATCGCTATGAATTCGTAGCTCAGGCGAAGTCAGTGCGGGCCAGCGCCACCAGATCGCGCAGCGCACGGCTGCCGCTGGCTCCGTTAGTCGAGCTGTTTTGCCACGACTGCACGGCAATCGCACGCGGACCGACATCGCCTTCCCAGAAGCCAAACATCGGCCCACCTGATTGACCGGGGAACACGTCTGCTTGATGTTGCAACGACTGCGCAGCAGCATCTGTGCCGTCCATGCGGAACCCACCCTGCCACGAAGGGCGTTGCCCACTGTTCAGGTCTGCTGGATAGCCCATGTGCGACCAGGCGGCCAGCTCGTCCCAATCGTCATCATAGCCGCGTGCCCCCATCCAGCCCGTGGTGTCGCCTAGCCGCCGATCCAGTACCACGACCACATAGTCGTAGTTGCCTTCGTTACCGGTGATGAAGCCGTCACCATCCTCTTGCAAATACCAGTAGATGTGCATACCGTAGGCTTCACCGAACGGCGCTTGTCCATCGTAGTAGGATGGGGTGAAGCGCACCCAATCGGCAGCAAAGCCGGGGGGAGCCGTCCAGTCAATCACATGGCTGACCGTCAGCAGATGGCGCGGGCCGATCATTACGCCCGAGCCAGAGCCGCGGTTAGTCTGTACCAGGCCGACGGTAGACCACGGATAGGCGGTGTCGCGGAAGATGCGCCGATTATCCGTGCCGAAGATCGTGGTCGCAACGCGGCGGCGCGACATCGGCTTTTGAATAGCCTGATAGCTGCGCATCAGATCGCGCGGCAAGGCATCAAAGCCGAGGTGATCGGGAATAAAGCCGGTGAGCTGCTCGTGCAGGGCTTCCTCGTCAACGGCGCGGCGTTCGAGTTTGCGACCTTCACCCTTGAGCGGCGGCGGCATGGCGCGCCCGCCCGCGCGTATGCCATTCACCTCAACGACAACTTCCCAGAAAGCGTCGCCGTCGCCGCGGTCAATGCGCTCCAGATGCGAGCGGATTTCCGGCTCGCGGTCAGCAACTACCTGGAAGCGGCGTTCAACAGCGATAGGTCTTTCTTCGCGCGCGCCGCGGGCGGCAAAAAACTCCTCCACTTTTTCCAGTGGAATCGGTGCAGCAAATGAATCAGGCATGGGGTCTCCTTTTTACGTTCTGACACTTTCCATAACATACGATCTTGATTCCTGCCAAGCGACAAGCTCGCTTGCTCTCCATTGTTGTTATAAACGCATACTGCGCGGCTTTTTGCGGCATGATAGGTCAGCTTCGTCGAAACACAGTGCCGGGTAGTTGCCCAACTATGCCCACTGGATTACAATATAGGGCAATCCCTGTCGCACCGATCCCATGATTTGAAGCGACGTTCTCCCCGAAAGGACTGTCAATGAACGACAACCTGCTTGCACAGCAGCAAGCTTACGCTGAATTAATCATCAAGGTGGGAGTGAATTTGCAACCAGGCCAGGCGCTGGCCGTGCGCGCCGAGCTGGGTCACCGCGAGTTTGTGCGGCTGCTGACCGCAGCAGCCTACGACGCCGGCGCCAGTTATGTAGAAATCATGTGGGCGGATCCGCTGGTCAGCAAGATACGGTTGCAACACGTTGCCCCCGACTACCTTGCCACCGTCCCCGACTTTGAGGTGGCGCGCGGCGAGGAAATCCTTGATCACAACTGGGCGCGCGTCGGGCTGACCGGTAGCGAATACCCCGACGCACTGGAAGATGTCAGCCCGGCGGTGATGCGCGCATATCGCGAGGGCTGGAACAAAAAGCTGGGCTTTTACATGCAGCGCACCATGAACAACGAAATTGCCTGGTGTGTAGCAGCCGTGCCGGTCGCTCCGTGGGCACAAAAGGTCTTCCCTGAGCTGGATGCCGAAACCGCGCTGGCACGGCTGTGGGAGATCGTGCTGCGCGTGTGCCGCGCCGATCAGCCCGATCCAGCCGCGGCATGGCACGCGCACGACGCCACCCTGAAGCAGATCGCCAGCTTCCTGGAACAGCACCAGGTACGCACGCTGCATTTCTTCGATCCTGTGCTGGCTGCCGACGGCAAGCCCTCCACCGATCTGACGGTTGGTCTGACCGACCGCCCCAGTTGGCCCACCGGCTCCTGTAAAAACGCCGCGGGTGTCGCGTTTATGGCGAATATCCCCACCGAAGAAGTCTTCTCCACACCGCACAATGGTCGCGTCGAGGGTTGGGTGCGCACCAGCAAGCCCGGTTTCCCCTTCCAGCGTGAGCTGTCAGGTGCATATTTTCGCTTTGAGCACGGCGAGGTGGTGGAATGGCGCGCGGACAAGGGGCAGGACGTGCTGGATGAGCTGTTCCAAATCCCCGGCGCACGGCGGCTGGGCGAGGTGGCATTGGTGGATGTGCGTTCACCGATCAACCGCAGCGGCTTGATCTTCTACGATGTACTATTCGACGAAAACGCGGCCTGCCACATCGCCTTTGGCCGGGCGTATCCTGAAGGCATTGCTGGCGGCAGCCAGTTAAGCGATGACGAGCTGGCTGCGCTGGGGCTAAACCTGTCTGACGCGCACGAAGATTTGATGATCGGCACTGCAACCATGAACGTCACCGGCTACTGTGCCGACGGCAGCGAGGTGGTGATCATGCAGAATGGCATGTTTGTGGCGTAGTACGTACTGCGTATTGCGTACTGCGCAAACCGTGAATTATTTCCATGCCTGCAAGGATGGGCTACACACCTTACGCAACACGTAGTACGCAATACGAGTTAGCAGCCCTCGACAAGAAAAGAAAGTATCTTCCTCATGCACATTCATCTCATCATCAATGGCGATGACCGCGAGGTCGAAGTCGCAGCGAACGAAATCCTGTTGACCACCCTGCGCCACGCCGGGCTGTACAGCGTGAAACACGGCTGCGAGACCGGCGACTGCGGCGCGTGCGCAGTGCTGGTGGATGGCGAATTGCTCAACTCTTGCACACTGCTCACCGCGCAGGTGCAGGGCAAGCGCATTGAAACGCTGGAAGGCCTGAGCGCACCGGTTCCTGACCGCTCCCACGCCGACTTGCAGCCCGCTCTGCATCCCTTGCAGCAGGCGTTTATCGAGACCGGCGCGATCCAGTGCGGCTTTTGCACGCCCGCCCAGATTTTGGCGGCCAAGGCGCTGCTCGACACCCATCCCAACCCCACCGAGACCGAGGTGCGCGAGGCCATCGGCGGCGTCCTCTGCCGCTGCACCGGCTACGTCAAGCCGGTAGAGGCGGTGCTGCGCGCGGCCGCGGTGCTGCGCGGCGAGGCTGTCCCCCCCGTGCCCAACCCACCCACGGTCAACACCTTTGACCGCGTCTTTGAAGCCGATGCACCCGCGGGTGAAACAATGCCGGAGCTGCCGGCAGGCGGCGCACAGACCCATGTGTTGACCCAGTCGCCGGTGCTGGTGGTTGCGCCGCCGCAAACCAAAGTCGTCAACAAGCCGGAAGTAAAAGTAGACGCCGTCAAGCTGGCCAAGGGCCGCGCGGTCTTCACCGACGACATGGAACTGCCGGGGATGCTCTACGGCGCGCTGCTCACCAGCCCACACGCCCACGCGCGCATCCGCGCCATTAACACCACCGCCGCGGAAAGCCTGCCCGGCGTCCATGCGGTGCTGACTTACAAGAACACCAAGCGCGTCCTATACGCGTCCGGCGGCCAGTCCTATCCCCAACCACCCCCCTTTGACCAAGTGAGCCTGGACTACAAGGTGCGCCACTACGGCGACCGCGTGGCGGTGGTGGCCGCGGAAACACCGGAGCTTGCGCAGCAGGCGCTCCAGCTCATCGAGGTGGATTATGAGGTGCTGCCCGCGGTGCTGGACCCTGAGGCCGCCATGCAGCCGGGCGCGCCAGTGATCCACGACGAGCCGGACGCCATTTCGATCCACGATGCCAATCGCAACCTGGTGCATCACCTACATGCGGCCTATCAGGATGTAGAAGCGGGCTTTGCTGCGGCCGATTACGTCTTTGAAGGAGAATACCGTACGCATCAGGTGCAGCAGGCTAGCATCGAGCCACACGTCTGCATCACCTGGTGGGACGAAGATGACCGGCTCGTGGTGCGCACCTCGACGCAGGTTCCCTTCCATGTGCGTCGCATCATCGCGCCGCTGGTGGGGTTGCCGATCCGCCGCATCCGCGTGGTCAAACCGCGCATCGGCGGTGGCTTTGGCGGCAAGCAGGAGATGCTGCTGGAAGACTTGTGCGCACATTTGACGATTGCCACAGGCCGCCCCGTGCGCATGGAGTACACGCGCGAGCAGGAATTAACCAGCGCGCGCAGCCGCCATCCAGAGATCATGCGCTTCAAGACCGGTGTGCGCAAGGACGGCACATTGACCGCGCTGGAACTGCGCATGGTGGCTGACTGTGGCGCGTACGGCACGCACGGCCTGACCGTGCCGACCGTGTCCGGCTTCCGCGGCCTGACCACCTACAAGGCCGACGCGCTGAAATGGGATTGTCTGGTGGCCTATACCAACAAGCCCACGCCCGGCGCCTATCGCGGCTACGGCGCGCCGCAGGCGTTGTTTGCGCTGGAAGTCCACATGGAAGAGATCGCGCAGGCGCTTGGCTGGGACGTGCTCGCATTCAAGCGCAAGAACTGGGTGAAAGAAGGGGACGAACTGGTGCTGGCGCGGGCGATGGGCGAAGGCCGCGAGGGCTTTGAGCAGTGGGTACACAGCAATGGGCTGGAAGAGTGCGTGCAGGCAGGTGCAGCCGCGATTGGCTGGGACCGCCGCGATGACCCCGCCTGGCACACTGTACCAGGCCAGCCATATCTGCGCCGCGGCCTGGGTGTGGCAATCTGTATGCACGGCACTGGCATCGCCGGGCTAGACATGGGCGCGGCCAGCATCAAACTGAATGACGATGGCTCTTTCAATCTGCTGATGGGCGCGACCGATCTGGGCACGGGGTCGGATACGATTCTGGCGCAGATCGCGGCGGAAACGCTGGGTGTGCCGTTGAACGAAATCATCGTCTATTCCTCCGACACCGACTTTACCCCCTTTGACACCGGCGCGTATGCCAGCAGCACCACCTATATCTCCGGCGGCGCGGTGCTGAAAGCCGCCGAAGAAACAGCCGCCCAGATCCGCAGCCATGCCGCCAAACATTTCTTCGCGGGCATCGAGCCGGATCGGCTGTGGCTGGAAGATCGCCATGTCTGCGCAGCCGATGGTCGCCGCGTGTCCATCGAAACCATCGCCTTGCACGCCACGCATCAGGCCGATCAGCACCAGATCATGGCCACAGCCAGCCACATGAGCTATCTCAGCCCGCCCCCCTTTGCTGCGCAGTTTGCCGAAATCGAGCTGGACACGCAAACCGGCCAGATCGAGGTGAAGAAGCTGGTGATGGCAGTAGATTGCGGCATCGCGATCAATCCGCAGACCGCCGCGGGCCAGATCGAAGGGGGCATGTTGCAGGCGCTGGGCTTTGCCCACAACGAGGAAATGCCCTACGACGCGGCGGGCCGTCTGCTGACCGACGATTTTCGTTCGTATCGCATCTACCGCGCCGACGAAACGCCGGAGTTGGGGGTTATCCTGGTGCAAACCTACGAGCCGAGTGGGCCATACGGCGCGAAGGCGATTGCGGAAATCCCCAAAGACGGCGTGGCTCCGGCCCTCAGCAGCGCAGTGTTCGACGCCACCGGTGTGCGCATCCGCGAGTTACCACTGACGCCGGAGCGGGTATGGCGCGCGCTGCACGCAGGCCGTAAGGCGTAAAAACAACCAAGCGGGCGGCGGCAATCGGATTGGCTGATTGCCGCCGCCCCGTTTTTGCGTGGGGAGGGGCTTATCGAACCCTGCGCATACCCTCCCCGCGCGGCAGCCACGCGTTGCCCAATCATCACCCCCTGGAAATCATCAATCATGCAAAACGACCCATCAGTTATTAAACCCTCAACCTGGCTTGTCTCCGCTGGCCGCCCTGCCGAGATCGGCGACCCACTGAACATCCCGCTCATCCCCGCATCAAACTTCATCCTCGGCAGCGGACGCGGCTACGCACGGGATGACGGCACTCCCACCTGGGAGGCGCTTGAGGAAATCGTTGGCGGACTGGAAGGGGGCAAGGCAGTGGCCTTCGCTTCCGGCATGGCCGCCATTGCCGTCGTCTTCGATCAGCTTGCCGCGGGTGCAAAAGTCGTGCTGCCCGATGATTGTTATCTGGGCGTGGCCAGCCTGGCGGCAATCGGTGCAGCCAAAGGCTATTGGTCAGTACAGCGTTTAGCCGTAGACGATACGGCTGGCTGGGCACGCGCCTGCGCGGAGGCCGACCTGATCTGGCTCGAATCGCCCTCCAACCCCCTGCTGGCCGTCGCTGATTTAGAGACAATCTGCGCTGCGCCGCGCAAGCCCGGCGCGATTGTAGCCGTGGACAACACCTTCGCCACGCCACTCAACCAGCAGCCCCTCACTTTAGGCGCGACCGTATCGTTGCAATCCGCTACCAAGTTCATCGGCGGCCATTCCGACCTGCTGAGCGGCCTGGCTATCACCAAAGACGAGACGCTTTGGCACGCATTCAGGCGGTCGCGTGAGTTTACCGGCGCAACCCCCGGCGTGCTGGAAGCTTTTCTCGCCGTGCGCGGCGTGCGCACACTCGAACTGCGCCTGCAACGCGCCCAACAAACTGCCATGACACTGGCCGAGCGGCTGGAGGCGCACCCACTGGTCGCGCGCGTGCGCTACCCTGGCCTGCCCTCGCACCCAACCCACGCGGTAGCCCGACGCATCCTCAAAGGCTTCGGCAGCATCATCTCCTTCGACCTGGCTGGCGACGCGGCATTCGCCGATGCTGTCTGCCGCAACGTCCGGCTCGTTCGCCATGCCACCAGTCTGGGAGCTGTCGAATCGACCATGGAGCGCCGCGCCGCGATCCCTGGTCAGGAGCATGTGCCTCCTTCGCTGCTGCGGTTCAGCGTGGGCATCGAGGACGCTGACGATCTCTGGGCCGATCTCGACGCGGCCATCCGCACAGCGGCCCAGTAACCCAAAAGCATTGCGCGCCGCCGGCACAAACTGGACTAGAATTTTGTCATTCCTGCGCAACGAGGTGCAACCAATGGCTGATTTGGCTGGCATTGAAGCCTTCAACGAGGTGCAGCGGCTGCTGGTGGTGGCCGCACACCCCGACGATTTGGAAACGATCTGTGGCGGCACGATAGCCCTGCTTGCGCGCCGCGGGGTTAGAATCTTTTCGGTGAACTGTACACTGGGCGACATCGGCACGCAGGACCCCGACCTCACGCGCGCGGCGCTGGCCGCACAGCGACAGCAAGAAGCCACGGAAGCTGCGCGCCTGCTTGGCATCGAAGAAGTGCTGACGCTCGGCTGGCCCGACGGCGAACTGGTAGCCGATCTACGCCTGCGCGCCCAGCTTGCCCAGGTGTATCGGCTGACACAGGCCGACACGCTATTCACCTTCGACCCGTACTGGCCCGGCCAGGTTCATCCCGACCACCGCGCCGCGGGTCAGGCTGCGCTTGATGCCTATATCCCCTCCAAAATGCGGCTCTACCAGCCGGAACAGCTCGCGGGCGGGGTCGAGGTTGCCTGCTTGCAGCGCATCGTTCTCTTCCACACTGAGCGCGCGCCGGATGTCGCGGTGGATGTCAGTGCGGTCTACGACACCAAACTGGCCGCGTGTTTGGCCCATCGCAGCCAGTTCCGCCACGGTCTCGACAGCCTGCAATGGCTGCAAGGCTGGGATGAGGCGCGTGGCCAGCTGCTGGGCGTGCCGCGCGCGGAAACTTTCAAGCGTTTAGAGGTCTGGTAAGCTATGGACGCCGACTACTACACCCCCATTCTGGACGCGGCCGTACTGCATGCCGATGCGCTGGTCGTTGACGGCCACTGCGACTCGGTGAGCGATTTATTGGCAGGCAAGCGCACACTGACCGAAGCCTCGTCGCTCGGTCATGTAGACTTGCCGCGGCTGCACGCGGGCGGCGTCACCGCTCAGCTTTTCGCCTGCTTTGTGCCCATCCATGAATATCACCACGGCGCAACCACCCACGCGCTACGCCAACTGGACGCGCTGCACGAGATGATCGCAACGCATCCGCAGCAGGTGACGCTGGCGACGCGCGCGGAGGATGTACGCCGCGCCAAAGCCGATGGCAAGATCGCAGCCATTCTGGGACTGGAAGGTGCGGAGCCGCTGGGAGAAAATCTGGCGTTGCTGCGCATCTTTTACCGGCTGGGCGTGCGCAATCTCGGCCTGACGTGGAACTTTCGCAACGCTGTAGCCGACGGTGTGCTGGAAGGCCCGGCCGCGGGCGGCCTGACCGCGTTTGGTCGCAGCGTGGTGGCAGAATGTAACCGGCTGGGCATGTTGATAGACGTATCTCACTTGGCTCCTGCCGGGCTGACTGATGTGCTGGCTGTCAGCGAGCAGCCGATCATTGCTTCGCACAGCAACGCATATGCGCGGTTGCCGCATGTGCGTAACCTGACCGACGCGCAGATCGAGGCGATTGCCGCGCGCGGCGGGCTGATTGGTGTCACCTTCGTGGCCGACTTTTTGCATCACCCCGGCAGCGAAGCCACAGTAGAGCATGTGCTGGATCACATTGACCATATCGTGCGCGTGGCCGGGCCGCAGCATGTGATGCTCGGCTCGGACTTTGACGGTGCAACCATGCCGCGCGGCCTGGAAGATGCCACCCGCTACCCGGCGCTCACTGCGGGGATGCTGGCACGCGGTCACAGCCCTGCCACAGTACGGCAAATCCTTGGGCTGAACTTCCTGCGTGTCTTCGCCGCTGTGTGTGGATGAGGCGAGTAGCAAGCGGCACGGTCTCGCGTCATTTCATCACCCCGTCATCCCTCAATTCTATGAAACTTCTCACTTTTCAGGCTAAACGCTTTTGGTGGCGCAGTTTTTCCAAGACTCTTGACGACGCTGAAGAGGTGTCGGTGGAGCAGGAAGTACACGATGCAGTTGTAGCTTTCTATCAGGTGGAAGTCGCGGATGTGGCTGAACATGCCAGCGTTTTTCGCCAAACGCTCAAACACCTCAAATGGCTGGCGAACAAGCGCGAGCTGCACACCGTCGTCCTCCATTCGTTTACGCATCTGGGAGGCGAAAACGCCGATCCCGCGTTCGCACTGGCCTTGACCGAGGAACTGGCCGCGCGACTGCGCGCAACCGGCTACACCGTGTGGATTACGCCGTTCGGTTACTTCAACGAATGGGACTTGAGCGTTTACGGTGAAAGCCTCGCCAAAGTGTGGAAGCAAGTTTAGCAGGACGCGGCGACGCCGAAACCAACTTTACTGCCACACCACCGGCAAATACAGCGCGCGCGGCTGATAAGACCAGATTTCGCCGCCGTTGGCTGTGTTCCAGGTTCCCATCATCAGTTGATTGTTCACCGCCAGCACCGAATTATCCCAGAAGGGGGCGCGATTGTTGTTGTCGCCCAGGCCGGGCAGGCTCACCGACTGCCAAGCGAGGCCATCCATGCTGCGCCATACCTCCAGCCCGGTCACATAGTTGCCGATTACCAGATACAACGCGTCTTCGGTCGCCTCCAGCGCGCTAGCGCGTATAGTCGCGGGGTTGCCAAAACCCGCATTGACCACCAACTCCCAGTCGCTGGCGTCGCACGCCTGACAGCGCCACACCTGCCCGCGGTCGCGTACGCTCGCGTACAGGTAGCCATCGAAGGCTGCCAGCGCCGAGATCGCCCAATTGTTGGCATAGCCGAAGCCCGCGGCGTTCACCGGCAGCCATAGCTCGCCGTCTGCGCTGCGCCAAAGCTGCCCGCCGGTCACGTCGTTGACCGTGCCCGCGTACAGGTAGTTGTTAAATACCGCCAAACTGATAATCGCGGCGTTGTTCACCTCGCCGAAGCCATTTGTCACCACACGGTTCCAATTTGTACCATCTGCGCTACGCCACAATTCTGCACCGTGCGCGTCGCTGTAGCTCCACGTACTGGCATAAAGCTGGTTATTGAACACAGCCAGCCGAAAAACCTCGCCGTTGATAGGATCGCCAAAGCCATTCGTCGTGACGCTGTTCCAGGTTGTGCCGTCGGCACTGCGCCAGAGTTGCCCACCATTGCTGGCATTGGCCGCGCTGTTCCAATTCCACGTCGCCGCGTAGAACTGCCCGCCGAACGCCAGTAGATGATTGATGCCGCCGTTGGCTGGGTCGCCAAAGCCGTTGGTTGTGACCGCGGCCCAGCCGCCCGCGCCGGTGTTGCTGGTGCGCCAAAGCTGCGCGCCGCTGGCTCCGTTATCCGTCCCCGCATACACCTGGCCGTTGAAGGCGCCGAGGCTGAGCACCAAACCGTTGCCCAGATTGCCAAAGCCGTTCAGATTGAGCTGCTGCCAGCCGGGGTTGGACAGTGTAAAGTGCTGGATGCGGTGATTATTCTGATCTACCACCCACAGCGCGCCCACGGCGTCGAACTGCGCCACCAGCGGCAGCAAAAAGCTGCTGTTGCCGTAGGCCGTCGGCCCGCCGATGCTGCTCAGATAATTGCCTTGCCGGTCGAAAATCTGCACGCGCTGATTGCGCTGATCCACCACCGCCACGATGCCCGCGGCATTGACCGCCACCGACACGGGGTGCAGATGGTCAAAAGAGGAACTGAAGACGCCGCGCTCGCCCACAAAGGTCGTGCAGGTATAGTCACTGTCCGTCAGGGTACATTTTTGCACACGGTAGTTGTTGGTATCGGCCACGTACACCGCGCCGGTTTTATCCACTGTCACACCTGCGGGGGAGTTAAAATGCCGCTCGCTGCTACCAGCCGCGCCCGTCGTGCCCAACGTCAGCTTGTAATTCCAGGTCGCATCAAACACTTGCACGCGCTGGTTGCAAGTATCGGCCACCAGGATGTCGCCAGTGGTGGGGCTGATCGCCACACCCACGGGGCAATCCAACTGTGTGTTGCCACTGCCGGGGCTGCCAAAGCTGCGGTTGAAGCTGCCATCCGCGTTGAACACCTGCACGCGGTCGTTGGCCATGTCGGGCACGTAGACGCGGCCACCCGCATCCACCGCCAAACTGCCCTGTGGCCCTTCCCAGAAGTCGCCAAAATGGGCGTTATCGTTGCCGGGCGTACCTGCCTGCCCCACCGTCCAGAGCGGCTGACCGGCAGCGTCCAGCTTGAGCAGCCGGTAGCCCAGGTTTTCGGTGACGTACAGACTGCCATCTGCCGCAATGCCGAGGCCTGATGGCGTGTTCAGCCGTGCGGGATCGGGCAGATAGGCCACGCCTGGCGTACCGGCAAAAACACCCAGCGCGCTACCATCGGCTGCATAGCGGCGCACGACGTTGGCGTACCAGTCGCTGACGTAGACTGTGCCATCACTGGCGACGGCCACATCGCTGGTGTTGCTCAAACCACTGGCGAACACCGCGCAACTGCCCTGCGAAGTACATTTTTTGACGCGGGCATTGCGGCTGTCAGCGATCCAGACGTTGCCCGCACTGTCCAGCGCCACGCCCCAGGGTTCGTTCAACTGATCGGCACCGTCGCCGGGTATGCCCGTGCCGTGAAACGTGGTGCAGGTCCAACTGCTGCCAGCTAGCGCGCAGCGTTGCACGCGCTGGTTGAGCGTGTCAGTCACATACAGGCGATTGCCGCTGTCCACGGCGATGTGGCCGGGGAAGTTAAAATGGCTGGCATCGCTGCCGGAGACGCCCGTTTCGCCAAGGGTGGAATGATACACCGGCGTGCCGCTGCTTATCGTGTATACCTGAATGCGGTGGTTGCCGCTGTCGGAGACATACAGCTTGCCGGCGCGGTCAAGGGCGATGCCGCGCGGGAAGCGGAAGCGGGCGTTGGTCGTACCGCTGGCCCACGGCGTGGAGGGAAAGGTTTGCAGCAGCGCGCCCAGCCGGCTGACCTGCTTGATGCCGTGCTGAAAGACGGTCCAGATCGCACCGCCCGCATCCACCGCGATGTCCTGCGGATAAGCCAGCAGGGTGGTTCCGTAGTCAGCCTGGCCAGGCGCGCCCAGCACGAGCTGGCTTTGGCCGTTGGCGTCGTATTTGATCATACGATAGCCTGCTTCCTCGACGACATAAACGAAATCGAGGCTGTCCACGAACAAACCGACCGGGCGATTCAAGTGTTGTGTGTCAACCTGATAAGGTAAGCCGGTTTGTCCGACCGTAGAGGCGTAGGCGTAGCTGATGCCGGGCATGCCCAAGCCGTCTACTGCGGCGGGGGTTGCAGACGCATGGGTAGCTTGCCGTTGCCAGCTTGCCAACTCGTCGCGGGCGGACGGCGGAGTGACAGCCTGGCCCTGGACGCGGCTGTCCGGCCACAGGGCGGTCAAGAGGGTGAGTAGCAAAGCAAGGCTAAACCTGGTTTTCATGACATACTCCCGAAAGGACATTGTCCTACAGCAAATTTTCACTACAGCCAAGACGCAATTGGTGACGGGTCGTGTTCCCGCAGGTTGCGTCCTGTTTGGCTGGGACGCTGCGCGCGTGTAGAATAACGAGTTCAAGTATACTGCGAACACAAAGGTTTTAGAAACGTTCATGCAAGCGCAACAAGATCGTGGAAGTGGGACCTATTCGTTCTGGTTTTTATTGGTCACAGTCATTTTTGTCACTAGCCTGATTACGGCCAACATCGCGGCTGTCAAGTTAATTGATATTCGCGGGCTAATTCTCGATGCAGGTGTCATCACCTTTCCGGTGAGCTATATTGTTGGCGATGTGTTGACTGAGGTTTACGGCTACCAACGTGCCCGGCAGGTGATCTGGCTGGGCTTTTTGTGCAATTTGCTGGCTGTGGCCGCGCTGTGGCTGGCCGGACTGCTGCCTGCCGCGCCCTTCTGGGATGGACAGGCCGCGTATGACCGCATTCTGGGCTATACTCCGCGCCTGCTGGCTGCATCGTTTGTGGCGTATCTGGTGGGCGAATTCGCCAATGCCTTTGTGCTGGCCAAGCTAAAAATCGCCACGCGCGGCCGTTGGCTTTGGACACGCACCATCGGCTCGACGCTGATCGGTCAGGGCCTGGATTCGTTGGTGTTTGTCACCCTCGCCTTTCTTGGCACGATCCCGCTTGCCAGCCTGGGCAGTGCGATCTTGGCGCAGTGGGCATTCAAGACCGCCTATGAAACGCTGGCAACACCGCTTACGTACTGGGTGGTCAATGCGCTCAAACGGCGTGAGGGGGTAGATGTGTACGATTACGACACACAGTTTAACCCCTTGATGGCAGGGAAATAAGGACTGCCTCAAACGCTAATCAAACTGTAATACTTTTTGCAGTAAAATTATGAGATAATTGTTATGTTAGCTGCCAGCCAAACCCCCGAACTGTGTTATACTGTTAACAGGGCTTTGAATTGAATAGTTTACGATGTGAAGGTCAATTAACGTTGCAATTTGCAGGAGATGTAACCCCATGAATACTAAAAACACAATAATAGTGCGTCTGTTGTTGGCATTTGTTTTAAGTCTCGGTTGGTTGCTGCCGGGCGCGTCAATAAGTCAGGCGCAGCAGTTTCAGCCAGCTTCGCCGCTCGTGGTGCGGGTACAAACTCCCGATTACAAGCTGACTGCTGATGGCGTCGAAGTGGCGCACTTGGATACCAGCGTTACTGCTGGCGCGCCCCAATTGCCCCTCAAGGGAATCAGCTTTGAGTTACCGCTGACGGGCGAGTACAAAGTTTCTTTTACCTCAAAGGGTGAGCGCGTTCTGGATGAAGCTGTGACCGTTAAGGCTGTGCCCGTAGCTGCCTTGGATGAAATTGATGTGGCTGCGATGCAGACCGCGGGCGAAGAAATTACGGCTATTCCCGTGACGGATCGCCCGGACCCTGCCATTTACGCGGTAGACGCATTTTACCCTGCTTCTCCCATAGTCGTGGGCGAGGCTGTACAACAGGGCGACCAGCGCATTCTGTTTGCCCAGGTCTTTCCATTTCAATACAACCCGGTGACGCATCAATTGCGCTATTATCCTGACATTGAAGTCACTGTGACGGTTGATGCGGCCACTGTCAACCCCAATGCCAAAGCGAAGCAGCCGGCTGAGTTTTATCAGGCCAGCGCGACACTGCCCGGTGACGGCATTTTGCGCGTTCACACCAAGGAGCGCGGCTTTTACCGATTGACCTACACCGATCTCAGCAATGCAGGCGTGCCGGTGGGGGCAGGCGGGGTGAATCCGAGTTCGTTTGCTATGTATCAAAAGGGCCAGCCGGTTGATATCGAAGTGCGCGGTGGGCAAGACGGTGTTTTCGATGCGGGCGATCTGGTTATTTTTTATGCCATTCCTTATGATGGTGGACGCTATCAGGATTACAACATCTACCACTTCGCCTATGGCGGCGGCGTCACGGGTGCGCGCATAGGCTCGCGCACGGTGACCATGCCCCCCACTGCGCCAACTGCGGCGTCAGTCGTGACGCAAACCCTGCGTGTCGAGAACAATTACTATTACATGACCGTCATGCCCCGCGCCGATGCGGCTGATCATCTGACAGACGTACCTCTTTCCGTAACCTCTGCTGCGCCAGTGGCTGGCCGCAGCATCAGCTTTACCCCGGATGACATGATCCTGACCGGTGGTAACACGGTTCAGATGAAAGTGTTGTTGTTTGGCACGGTGAATATGGGATATGCCCCCGATAAATACACGCAAGTGAAGCTAAATAATCAGCTCGTTGGGTCGTATTTTTGGGATGGGAAGGTTGAAAAGCTCATCACAGCCGCTGTTCCCGCTTCCTCGTTCGTCAGCGGGGCCAATCAATTCACGTTGATTGCTGACAGAAACCAGTTGCCAACGCCTTTGGACTATACATTCGCTAACGATTGGACGGACTTCATCTATCGTGCGACGGCTGATGCAGAAAACAATGCCATCTATATCGAACCGCAGACTGCGTTCACGAATCCGATCGCTGTGTCAGGTTTCTCCACGTCACCCGTGCGCGTCTTTGATGTGCGCGATGCCAGTCACCCTTTGCAATTAAACGGCGTGGCGGCAACCACCAGCGGTACAGCCTTGCAGTATTGGAATGATACCGTTGCCAATCCTACCTATATGCTATTTACCGATGCAGCTTTACGCGCGCCGGGCGCGGTTGAGCGGGATTTGCCGAGCCATTGGGCCAGTGCCAGCAATGCCTATGATTATGTAGCCATTATTGGTACTGAACGGTCTTACACCGGCACAACAGCTCTGGGCAGCCAGCTTAAGGCTGCTGCGCAAGCATTACTCAATTATCGCGCTGCCGACGGCTTCTCGGTGGTTGCCGTAGATGTCCAGGATATTTACGACGAATGGAGCTATGGACGCCTGGACCCCATGGCGATTCGTAGCTTTTTAAGCAACGCTTATTTTACCTGGTCCAGGCCGCCTAAATATGTGGTACTGGTGGGGGATGGTCACTATGACTTCAACAAGACCGCTGCTCCGGCACAGAGCTTACCCAACCTGGTTCCACCCTATTTGGATTATCTGGATCCGAGCTGGGGGGAAGTTCCTGCGGATAACCGATATGTTAGCGTGGATAGTGTCAGCGATAATTTGCCGAACATGGTCATTGGCCGCATTCCAGCCACTACCGCAACGGATGTGACCAACGTTACCAACAAAATCATTTCTTATGAAAGCCCCACGACTAATCCCAACGGTAGCTGGCAATCGCGAGCGATCTATGTCGCAGATGATTGCCGCGATAGTGCGGGCAATTTTCATCTTTACAGCAATACGTTGATTGCCGACTGGCTAAACCCTAACTATGAAGGTCGTAAAGTGTACTTCGACCCAACCAATGCCTGTCCTGATCCTGATTACACGACCGCCGATGCGATGCGGACTGCGACTAGATCTGAACAGAATCAAGGCGCGTTCTTTATGCAGTGGTTTGGTCATGCCTCCCAGTATCGCTGGGGATATTCGGCAAGTGTTTATAACTTTAATGATCCCGCTGCGTTGAACGCGAATAATAACCTAGTGTTTAGCATGGCAAATGCCTGTTTATCGGGTTATTTTGTCGTTGCATCCTCTTTCATCAATAAGCAAAGCCTGGGCGAAAACATGGTGTTGGCTGATGGACGGGGTTCTATCGCCGACTTATCGCCATCGGGCCTACACACTGGCTATGATTTGATGCAATTAACCAGAGGAATGCACACCGCTCTGTTCACCACAAAGATTCCACGCGTAGGAGATGCCGTGGATTATGCACGCTATTACTACATTCAGGGCGGCGTGCATAGCGTTAACTATTCGCCCGATGTGGTTGATACGATGATCTTGTTTGGCGATCCAGCCACCAAGCTGCGCTATCCTGATCCGTTGGATGTAATTACAGCAGAGTTGGAGAGCAACCGCGATTGGCTGGCTCCTAACCAGGTTATGACTGGTACACTGATCATCTCTGGCGGCACGCCATCTGCCACGCTGCCGATTAATGCAGTTATCACCCTGCCCGCTGAATTGAGTGCGCCGACTTCCCTGTCGTCCACGACATCAACACCGGTTTATAATGCGGCGACCCGTACGATCTCATGGACAGGTAATGCACCTGGCGCAAACACGATTCTTATCCAGTTTACCAGCCTGGTACAGCCTGCCGCGAATGTCTGTAGCAGTTTCATGGTGAGTTCAAACGTCACCTACGATGGTAATGTACAAACAGAGACGGCTACCACGAACCTGATCGTGCCAGATGTAAACTGTTCTGGCCTGGTGACGGTAGCCGATATTCAGACCATTGCTTCCCGCTGGCCATCGGTACGCGGTGATGCATTGTATAATCCACGCTATGACTTGAACGCGGACGATGCGATCACCGTGGCCGACATCATCGCCGACGCGCAAGTCTGGCATCAGTAGACTGCAACACACAAAGCCAGGCATGACATGGGTACGAACCATGTCATGCCTGGCTCTCACCAAAATTAAAGCGACAAAGAGAGATCAGAATTCACTCAAGCCCTTAATTTTATGCAGATTAGAATCGCTGAAATCCTTTGCTGGAATGTTGGATACAGCAAAAGAAAGCTTATCTCGTTTACTTCTTCACCGGTAACCTTCTTAGTTTCCTCAATACCTAATTATTCACTACAAGAGCACCTGCATCCCTGTCATGACTAAAAGGTTGAGCAGTTTTGCTAGAAATAACAACTGCTGTCTTTTTAGCAAACTCGATGACGGTCAGTCACATGCAAAGAAGCATCAAGGAGACACCTATGCGTCACACGTCGTATTCTGGGCGTCGGTATTTAGTTGGATTCATTGTAATCCTGGTTCTTTTGGGGGTTGTGATGAATTGGCTTCCTCAATCGGCCTCCTTCGCCAGCCCCAATTGGTCGGGGGTCGGCCATTTTGTTACAGAAACCATTGGTTATACCCCCAGCCCTTACACCGTTCAACCCAGCTTCCGCCAGGCATCCACGAGTACAGCGGTTGCCAGCTCAACGATTACAAGTGCGGATAGCGCCGACTTGTTCGTAAATTTTGATTTCGACACAACAGGCAAAACAATTTACCTTGTCTATACAACCAACGGATCCTCACCCACCAAAACAAACGGTACGTCCCTTACAGCTTCTTTTTCCAACTTCAACGCGCCCAATCGAACATGGCGCGTCAGCATTCCAGCACAAGCGTCATCAACGGTAGTCAATTACGTTTTTTATGCCAGCAACGACAGCCTGGCAAATAGTTGGGGACGCATCTCCGGTACGACAGCCAATCGCGCTACCAGCCAATACCAAAATAGCTGGTCAGAAACCGACAACGCCTATTTTACCTATACGGTAACCAGCGGCATTCCGACGCCCACCGCTACGCCGTTAACGCCTAGCGCTATTACGGTTACCACCGCGCGCGCGCTGTGGCTGGATACCGACACCATCGCCTGGAACGGCACTGCTGGCAGCAGTTACAAGCTGCTCTACGATGCGGACGGCGGTGTGACGACAGCCGCCGAAAGCACAGCCTGCACCTTCCCCAACCCGGCCGGCCCATGCTACGTTAGCCTGACTGCCAGCAGTACTGTGAGTGGCTATGTCAAGAATCCCAACGCCACCGGCAAAATCCGTCTGCTCACTGGCCTGAGCGCCGACGATGCGAAGTATCTGTTGCGGGGACAGGTTGTCGTTGCCAGCTACAATGGCGGTGGTTCACGGCTTGATGCCACCCGTGCCCAGATTCAAAGCGTGCTGGATGCGCTCTATGCAGCCAACGCCAAGACGCAGACCCTCGGCGTTGCCTACAGCGCCGGCGCACCCGCGCTCAAGGTGTGGGCACCGACCGCTAAGACCGTCACCGTGAAACGTTATGCCACCTCTGCCGGTGCCGAAGTTGGCAGCCATCCCTTGACCCGCGATGCGGCCAGCGGCGTATGGAGCGTCACCGGCGACAGCTCATGGAATCGCCAGTTCTACCTGCTGGACGTGGAAGTCTATGTGCCCAGCCTGGACGCAGTGGTACACAACCTGGTGAGCGATCCCTATTCTGTCAGCCTGTCGCAGGACGGCGTCGCTACGAACGATGTACGCAGCCAGTTCGTCAACCTGGCCGACGCGGACCTGAAGCCAAGCGGCTGGGACAGCCTGGCCAAGCCCGCGCTGGTTAATTTTGAAGACAGTGTCATCTACGAAGTGCATGTGCGTGATTTTAGTATCAACGACAGCACGGTGGCTTCCGCGGATCGCGGCACGTACAAGGCCTTCACCTATCCAAGCTCCGACGGCATGACCCATCTCAAGCAGCTTCAGCAGGCCGGCCTTACCCACATTCACCTACTGCCCTCGTTCGATATCGCTTCAGTGAACGAAGATACGACCCCGCGCACAGTTTCCCCCGCTCCGACTGGCTTTGCCCGCGATGCATCTGACCAGCAGAGCGCGGTGGGCGCGACGCGCGCGTCCGATGGCTTCAACTGGGGCTACGATCCCTTCCACTATGGCGTGCCGGAAGGCAGCTACAGCACCGATCCGAACGGCGTGCAGCGTATTCTTGAATTCCGTCAAATGGTGGCCGCGTTAAACCAAAACGGTCTGCGCGTGGTGATGGATGTAGTTTATAACCACACCGCGGCCAGCGGCCAGGGCGATAAATCGGTGCTGGACAAGGTTGTGCCCGGCTACTACTATCGCTACGATGCCAGCGGCGCTTTATACACCACCTCGTGCTGCGATGATACCGCTTCCGAGTACGAGATGATGGAAAAGCTGATGACCGATACGCTAACCCGCTTTGCCACTGACTACAAGGTAGACGGCTTCCGCTTCGATCTGATGAATTTCCACACCCGCCAAAATATGTTGAATATCAAGACGGCCTTGAATACAGTCAGCGACAAAATTTACCTGTACGGCGAAGGCTGGACCTTTGGCTCGGCCCAGGACAAAGGCTTGACCACCTGCCCGAACTGCTTTGCCGACAAATATAACATGACGGGCGCTGGCATTGGCCTCTTCAATGACATCATCCGCGACGCCGCGCACGGCGGTTACTCGACTGACAGCACCGGCATCCGCCAGCAAGGTTTCATCAACGGCCTTAGCTATGACTGGAACGGCTACACCTACAACAATCGCTTTCAGTCCGACCTGTGGGCCGCCACGGATAAGCTGCGCAGCGCGTTGCGCGGCAGCGGCAGCGACTGGAACGGCCAGGGCAGCCCCTTCACCGATGACCCGCAGGAAGCCATCAACTATGTCGAGAAGCACGACAACGAAACACTTTTCGACCAGAACGTTTTCAAACTGCCCAGCAGCGTCACTATGGCCGAGCGCGTGCGCAGCCAAAACATGGGCGTCAGCATCATCGGGCTGGCGCAGGGCGTGCCCTTCTTCCAGATGGGCCAGGACATCCTGCGCTCAAAGTCACTGGATCGTAACAGCTACGATTCCGGCGACTGGTTCAACCGCGTGTATTGGGATAAGAGCAGCAACAACTTCGGCGTTGGCCTGCCGCCAAGCTGGGACAACAGCAGCCGCTGGCCGATTATGTCACCGCTGCTGGCGAACACCGCTCTCGACCCAACCACGGCTGATATGAATGCGGCCGCGGCCCATCTGCGTGAAACGTTGCGGCTGCGCAAAAGCAGCGCGCTCTTCCGTCTGACCACTGAAGCCGATATTAACGCCCGCATCAGCCACTACAATACCGATAACAGCAAGGACGCGTTGATCGTAATGCGCCTCTCGGATGAGGTTGCGCCGGATTTGGACGCGGCCTACGAAAATATCCTGGTCTTCTTCAACGCCAACAAAATCCAGCAGACCTACACCATCGCGGGTGCGAACGGGTTCATCCTTCACCCGTTGCACACCAATGGCGTGGACGATGACCCGGTGATCGCCACTGCCTCTTTCAACGACGCCACGGACACCTTCACAATTCCAGCTCGTACCACGGCCGTGTTTGTCTCCACCCAGACTCTCACGCCCCCCTTACCCACTAGCACCCTTGATTGGGTGGGTAAGCTCTGGCCGCGCGGTGCCACGGCCAACGCCGTGAACCAGGGCGCGTTTGTTCCCAGCGGCTTCGATATCTTCGTGCGTGTCTATGAATCAGGCGTCACAGAGCCAGCAGGCGCGCCGACCGGCATCACCTGCACCTTGCATTGGGGCAAATACGGCGAGACCTGGAACGACGTGCCCATGACGTGGAACGCGCAGCAGGGCAACGACGACGAATTCAAGGCTACGCTGTCGCAAGCTACCCTCAACGCGCTGACGCCAGGCACCTATGGTTTCAATGCCTACTGCCAAAAGGCGGGCGAAGACAAGAAGTGGAAGATAGACCAGTACGATATTAACGGCAACACCGCGGACGATGATCAGGGCGATGGTCTGATCACGGTCATCCCCTCCGGCGATTCCTCCATCCAATCTAACGGCGCGGTCTTCGTCCATCTGTTTGAATGGCGCTGGGTGGACATCGAAAAGGAATGTACCTATCTGGCGAGCAAAGGCTTCACCGCGGTGCAGGTTTCCCCTCCAAATGAACATCTGGTGCCCACCGTGGATCAAGGCGGCCAGCCTGCCAGCGATTATCCCTGGTGGGCGCGCTACCAGCCCGTAACGCATCTGATCGGCCCCAGCACCTTCACCAGCCGCAGCGGCACCTGGGCCGAGTTCCAGAGCATGGTCAACACCTGCAACAATCTCGGCGTGGGCATCTATGTAGACGCAGTCATCAATCATATGGCTGACATCGAGGTGGGAACACCGCCCACTGGAACCGGCACGTCAGGTACACAATACGACGCAACGGCTGCCACGCGCTACTATGGCACGCAATACCAGACCGATGACTTCCACACCGACTGCAATATCAGCAGCTACTCAGATCGTTATCAGGTGCAGCAATGCAAGTTGAGCGGCCTACCCGATCTGAACACCGGTAAAGCGGACGTACAGACCGAGATTCGCAACTACCTGCAAGCACTGATCAACGCAGGCGTCAAGGGATTCCGCATTGACGGTGCCAAACATATGGCCGCGCAGGACATCGCTGCGATTCTGAATGGTCTGACCGGCAACTTCTATGTCTTCCAGGAAGCGATTGACCAGGCAGCGAACGAACCGGTGCGCGACTGGGAATACACCCCCAACGGCGACGTCACCGAGTTCGCCTATGCCTTTGCGCTGGGATCAGCGTTCGATGATGCCTGCAGCGGCTCGTTGAGCGACCTGCAAAATCGCTTCACGCAGCCGGACATGCTGCCTTCACGCTTTGCGCAAGTCTTCAGCGACAACCACGATAACCAGCGCGGCCACGGCGTCGGCGCGGGCTGTGTCGTGGATCACCGCGACGGCCAGGAACACCGGCTGGCGAATATCTTCGCCCTGGCCTATCCCTACGGCAACCCGTCGGTGATCTCCAGCTACTACTGGCAGACCAGCTCCACCGATAACACCTATGACAGCTATGGCCCACCCACAACAAGCGGCGGGCCTGGCAACAGTGGCACAACGCTGTCCCCCTTCGCCAGCGGTCAGAGCGTCAACGAATACCCGGCCAACTGCGGCACATACCCGGCAGCTCCCGGTAGCGGCGACCTCGGCAAGTGGGTCTGTGAGCATCGCAACACCGCGATTGCCAACATGGTACAGTTCCGCAAGGCCACAGCCGGGGAAGCTGTCACCAACTGGCAAAACATCGGCGGCACACCGTCCGATCACATCGCGTTCGGCTTTGGCAGCAAGGGCTTTGTGGCGATCAACCGCACAGCCTCCAGTGCTACCACCACCTATCAGACCGGCTTGCCGGCTGGCTCCTACTGCGACATCACGCGCTATGACTACAACCCGACCACCGGCAGTTGCACCGATCCCGTAACCACGCATCGCGCCCCCACCGTGGACTACATCGTGGTTGATAGCAGCGGCCAGATCGTCAACAAGACGCTGAACGCAATGGACGCTTTTGCAATCTACGCAGGCACGCAACCGCTCGCTGCCACCCTCGCCAGCTTCGAGGCGCAAGCCCAGCCCAATCACATCCTGTTGACCTGGGAAACGATCAGCGAACTCAACAACCGCGGCTTCAACCTGTACCGCGGCATCACATCAACCGGCTGGGATCGTCAGATCAATCCCGTGCTGATCCCGTCGCAGGGACAGGGCAGCAGCAGCGGCTTCATCTACACCTGGGAAGACACCGCAGACCTGGCTCCCGGGCAACAGTATTTCTACTGGGTGCAAGCCATAGATACCGCGGGCGACGTTACCCAATATGGGCCGGTTAGTGTGTTGTTCAATGCACCAACCGCGGTCACGCTCGCTCAGGTGGATGCCGGTGGTTCCGGCATCAGTCTCTGGCCCGTGGCGTTGATCGCTCTGGGCTTGATCGTTTTGGCTATCGTCGCGGGGTTGGCGTTGTCACGCCGCTCGCCCGCCAACTAATCCGCTGGGTCGGACTTACTGCGCTGCGCCGGATGGACTTCTTGCCATCCGGCGCAGTTTTTTCTACCGCGCGTTTTATCACCATTCTGCCACTTTACTCTATAATAGCAGTCAGGCTTGTCTTGAGCCTACCGAAATCTTGTCAGGAACCGTCATGCAGAATTTCGCGCCCCCATCTCCCGCGCAACCCAACACCGACGATGCGCTGCCTAATCCCTATCAATGGCTGCCGCTCCTGCGCGAGAGCCTCGCGCGCGAGGGCCACTTCCGCTGGCCCTTGCACGGCTTAAGCATGACGCCCACCCTGCCGCCCGGCTGCACCATCGAAATTGTGCCGCCACCAGACCCGATCCCGCTGGGCGCGCTGATCGTCTTTGCCGACCATGCCGCGCTGGTGGTGCACCGGCTGGTCCACCGCCGCGACCTCTACCTCGTCACGCAGGGCGACAATCGTCGCGAGACAGACCGCCGCCTGCTGCCCGGCCAGGTACTGGGCGTGGTGGCCGCGGCCTATCACCGCGAGCGTCGCATCTGGCCCGGCCCGCTGGAGCCGTTGCGCCGCGCGTGGTGGATCAACCGGGCGCGTGGGCTGTGGCTGCTGCGCCGACTGGAAAAACGACTACGATGACCCAAACGCTGATTTTTGCTGTGGCTGGCATCCCTTTCGCCGTGACCGTAGCCCCGGAAATTCCCTTCGACGACCTGCATACACGCTACGCGGCGTTTTTTACCGACCTGCCCGCGCGCTGGCATCTCCACCTGCGCCAGAGCGATACGCTGCCGGGGCCGGAGTACGACTACGTTGTCAACGAAGAATGGATCACCCGCTTCCGCGTGCAGCGCATCGCCGGAGTGATTGATCTGGCCACGCGGCAGGTCGAGGTGCTGGTGCTGTCGCCGCGTGCGGCTGCGTCCGCCATAGACCGCACCGTGTCGTACATTTTGATGCAGATATTGCCGCGCGAACATGATGCGCTGATGCTGCACGGCGTTGCCATCGTGCGCAACGGCTGGGGACTGGCCCACAGTGGCCGTTCTGGCGTCGGCAAAACCACCACCGCGCGGCTGGCCGCAGGTTATGCCGAGGTGCTGGTAGACGAAAACCTGGTAGTGAGCGCCGCCGGCCCGCAGCCCACCCTGTTCAGCACTCCCTTCTGGGGAGCCAGCACGCCGCTGGAGATGATTCATCGGGTGAATCGCCAAGCGCCGCTGCGCGCGCTGCTGCTGCCAGAGCATGGCCCCGACTTCGTGTTGGAGCCACTGAGCCTGCCCGACGCCATTCTGGGCCTGCTGACCACGGAAAAAGTCGCCACCGAGCGCGTTTCCAGCGCGTCCGCGTGGATGGACGCCGCCGAAAAGCTGGTGACGCGCGTCCCAACCTACCGGCTTTACTTCCGGCCCACCGTCGAACTGTGGCCTTTTCTGGATGACGCATTGGGCTTATAATAGCCCTCATCAGCGCGGCTGCGGCTGCGCTCACCCTGCTGTGGAGGCAAGTTGTGGAGATTCTGAAAGAACGCATTCGTCGTGACGGCGTTAATCTGGGCAACGGTATCCTCAAGGTAGATGGTTTCATCAATCATCAGGTGGACCCAACCCTGATGCTGGCAGCGGGCGGTGCATTGGCCGCGCGTTTTGCTCATTTGCAGCCCAACAAAGTATTCACCGCGGAAATCAGTGGCATTGCACCCGCGTTTACCACCGCACTGGCCCTCGGCGTACCGGTGCTGTACGCGCGCAAACAAAAACCGATTACCATGCACCCCAATGCTATCGTTGAAACCGCGCCCAGCCACACCAAAGGCAAGATTACCGAGATCATCGTTTCGCCCGAATTTCTCGGCCCGCGCGATCATGTACTGATCGTAGACGATTTCCTCGCCTCCGGTCAAACAATTGATGCGCTAGCGCGCTGTGTACTGAACGCGGGCGCGCGGCTGGTCGGCATCGGCGCGGTGGTGGAAAAGACCTTCGAGGGTGGTCGCACCACGCTGGCCCACTGGAATGTGCCGATTGAATCGCTGGCTGTCATCACCTCGATGGACAACGGCCAAATCATCTTTCAAGCATGATGCACGATACGATTCTGGTTCTGGATTTTGGCTCGCAATATGCACAATTAATCGCACGGCGCGTACGCGAGCAACATGTCTACTCCGAGTTGGTGCATTGGGACGCGCCCGCCGAGCAAGTTCTGCGCGGCAAGCGCGTCAAAGGTTTCATCCTCAGCGGTGGGCCAGCCAGCGTCTACGAAGCCGACGCTCCCAGTCTGCCCACCTACGTACTGGAGTCGGGGCTGCCGGTGCTGGGCATTTGCTACGGAATGCAACTGCTGGCGTATAACCTCGGCGGGCAGGTCACCCCCTCGCAGGCGCGCGAATACGGCCAGGCCGAAATTGAAATACTGGCCACGACCAATCCCTTGTTCGCAGCCATGTCAGCGCCTTCCACTAGCTCGCCTTCGACTAGCTCGCCTTCGACTAGCTCAGGCGACGGAGCAGCCGCGGCCCGCGATACCATGTCCGTCTGGATGAGCCACGGCGACCGTATCGAGCGGCTGCCTGCGGGCTGGCAGGCATTGGCCCGCTCAATGAATTCACCCTACGCGGCGATGGGCGATCCTGGGCGCGGCTATTACGGCCTGCAATTTCACCCCGAAGTTACGCACACACCACAAGGCGCAGCCCTGCTGCGCGCCTTTACAGTGGATATTTGTGGCGCGACCGCAGACTGGACGCCCGCTAACTTCATTGCCGAAACGGTGGACGCGGTGCGCGCCCTCGTGGGCACGCAACAAGTGCTATGCGGGCTGTCGGGCGGCGTCGATTCATCGGTAGTAGCTGCTTTGCTGCACCGTGCCATCGGCGATCAGCTCACCTGTCTGTTTGTAGACCACGGCCTGCTGCGCCAGGGTGAGGCTGCGCAGGTCATTGACACCTTCCGCCAGCACATGCACATGCGTCTGGAGGCAGTCAACGCCACCGAAGCCTTCCTGGCCGATCTGGTTGGGATCACCGACCCAGAAACCAAGCGCAAGCGCATCGGCAACCGCTTTATCCGT
Organism: Anaerolineae bacterium; assembly: GCA_049299095.1. Classification (GTDB taxonomy): domain Bacteria; phylum Chloroflexota; class Anaerolineae; order JAAEKA01; family JAAEKA01; genus JAAEKA01. The sequence continues at coordinate 37,805 of JBAQWV010000066.1, forward strand.
GTGTTTGAGGATGAGGCCGCGCGCATTGCTTCCACTTGGGCAGTTGGCGACGTGGCGGCGTCCATCGGCTTTCTGGCGCAAGGCACGCTCTACCCGGATGTTATCGAAAGCGCCAGCAGCAGCCAGGAAAAGGCTGCGCGCACCATCAAGACGCACCATAACGTCGGCGGTTTGCCCGCGGACATGACCTTCCGCCTGATCGAGCCGCTGCGTACCTTGTTCAAGGACGAAGCGCGCGCTGTTGGTGCGGCGCTGGGCCTGCCCGATGAAATTGTCTGGCGCCATCCCTTCCCCGGGCCGGGGCTGGCGATCCGTGTGCTGGGCGAAGTGACCTGGGAGCGGCTGGAAACGCTGCGCCAGGCCGACGCTATCCTGTTGGCCGAGCTGCACGCGGCCGGACTGTACCGCGTGACCGCGCAGGTTTTCGCGGTCTTGTTGCCCGTGAAAAGCGTGGGCGTGATGGGCGACAACCGCACCTACGCCGATGTGGTTGCCTTGCGCGCGGTCACCACCGACGACTTTATGACCGCGGACTGGGCGCGACTGCCCTATGACCTGCTGGCGCGCATCAGCAATCGTATTGTGAACGAGGTAAAGGGCGTCAATCGGGTGGTGTACGACATCACCTCGAAGCCGCCTGGCACGATTGAATGGGAATGACCTATGCGGACCTGGATTGTTTTATTGCTGATTGTTTTGATTGTAGTTGGTGTCCTGCTCGGCCCCAGCGCCTACGCGTTTTACCACAGCCAGGGGCCGCTGCCAGGCGGCGTCAGTCTGGGTGGGATGGCCCCTGAAGGAGCTACGCTGGAAGAGGTTGCCGAAAATCTGTACGATGCCTTTCAACAGCCGGTGGCACTCTATTACGATCAGGAGCGCATTATTCTGCGCCCGGCAGAGATAGATTATCAAGTAGATGTCAACGCGATGGTGGCCGAAGCCGTCCCCTATGGCGAGGGAATTGGTTTCTGGCGTCCCTTTCTCGGCCAGGTTTTCGACCGCCCCGCCAAGCCGGTTGATATTCCCCTGAAAGCCACCTTTGATGAGCAAAAGCTGGCCGCGTGGATGACAAAGGTCGCACAGGATTACGACACCACTGCGCGTCCGGCCTATGGTGTCGCGCTCGCGCCTGGCACTCCCTTCACTTCCACCTTCATGTTTCAGGCAGGCCAGCCGGGCCTTGAGTTGGAGCTACAACGCTCGGCGCGGCGTGTTGTGGACGCGCTTGCTTCACCCAGCAACCGGCAAGCCAACCTGGTGCTGGTGGAAGTGCCGCCCCCCCCGCCCACCATCAAAGAGCTGGAAAAGTTGCTGGTCACGCGCTCCAATCGTTTTCCCGGTATCGTTAGCCTCTTCGTGCGGCAGGTCGGCAGCGAAGAGGAAGCGGTGATTGATCCTAATATCGCGTTTGCGGGCATGAGTACCATGAAAATCCCGATCATGATGGAACTCTACCGTACTGTGATTGATGAACAACCCGACATCGAAACCACCAAACTATTGACTGAAACCCTCGGTCTGAGCGGTAACTTCACGGCCAACCTGCTGCTGCGGCTGATCGGGGGTGGGCAGATCGGCGATGAATGGAAGGGCGCAGCGCAAGTGACCGCCACGCTGCAAGGGTTGGGGTTGCAAAACACCTTCATGGCAACGCCCTACGACACCGAAGCCCTGCCGCGCGCCTATACCACGCCCGCCAACAGCGACAAAACCTGGGACACGCAGCCCGACTTGCACATGCAAACCACAGCCAAAGACATCGGCCTGGTGCTGGAATGGATTGTCCAGTGCAGCGAAGGCCGCGGCACACTGCTGGCCGCCTTCCCAGATCAATTGACAGCCGACGAATGCAAGCAGATGATTGATTTCATCGCGCTGAACCGCAAACATATTCTGCTGGAAAACGGCGTGCCCAAAGACACCAAATACGTGCATAAACACGGCTTTGTGGACGATAGCCACGGCGATGTGGCCGCCTTCTGGAGCCCCTCCGGCGCTTATGTAGTCAGCTTGTACATCTACATGCCCGGCTGGATGGATTGGCACATCAGCAGCAGCATGATGGCCGATGTCAGCAAGGCGTCTTGGGACTACTTTACACTGGTTGCCAACGGTGGACAACCGCCGTTGGTAGATACACCACTTCCTGATCCCAACGCGCCCATAACAGCCACCGAACCGTTGACGGAAACCGCGCCCTGACCCGCCCGTGAGCCAGCCACAACCTCTTTCAGTCGTTGAATGGGAGGGTGACCGCGCGGTATGGCGCATCACGGGTGCGCCCCCCCAAACTGCGCAACTTCTGTTGCACGGTCAGCCGGCGCAATTTTTGCTGGAAGCGGATACAGGCAGCGGCTTGCAGGTCCAGATCGTCACGGCGCAGCCGTTCGATCTGGACATCGTGACCGAATTCGTTGTTTTCAGTGAGCGCATCCCCGTTGGCAGCACCCGCTATCTGTTAACCTATCTCGACCGCACCGATATTCGCCAACTATAGCGGCAAACGATCCTCTTGACCATGACACAAACATCCCGCACCGCAGCCACGCCGGCTGCCCGTCCAGACACTATCGCGCTGGCCGTTCTGCTCATCAGCGGCTTGCTGGCTGTTCCATTGCTGTTTGCCACGCGACTGCCGCAACCACTACTCGCATTAATCGCCATCGCCCTGGCGTTGGTGTTTGGTGTCCGTGCCTTCCTGACGCGTACCTGGCTACCCACCACGCCCGCCAACTGGCCGAACCTGCTTTTCCTGCTTTTGCTGCCGCTTGGCCTATGGATCAGCGCAGACAAAGCGGTCAGTTGGCCGGTGGTTTACAAAGTGCTGGCTAGCATGGCTGTGTTTTATGGCATCGCCGGGCTGGCAGGCACGCGCTGGCTGCACTGGTTGCCGTGGGCATTTCTCGTTGCCGCCGCGCTGTTGGTACTGGCGGTGTTACTCGGCACCAACTGGGCCACCGCCAAACTACCGTGGATCCCGGAAGCCTTTTACGCGGCGCTGCCCTCATTGAGCTTGTCATGGCCTTCCGACGGCATCCACCCCAACCTGGCCGGTAATTCCACCGCATTGATGCTTTTTCCGGCGTTGACGCTCGCCCTGTGGGCACAGCCGCGCGCGCTGCGTCGTGTGGCCGGGATCATCGCGGCAGTGTTGGCCGTCGCCCTCGTGTTGAGCCAGTCGCGCGGTGCATGGCTGGGCGCGGCAGTGGCCTTGCTGGTGCTGCCCGGTCTGCGGCAGCGCCGCTGGCTGCTCATACCACTGATGGTGGGTGGCCTTGGCCTGCTGGCGGCTGTTGTCGTCGGGCCGCAGCATCTGCAAGGCTGGCTCTTTCCTGCCTCCTCGCTGGCTGACGCCGCGGCCACCAATACCCTGCCCGGTCGCCTGGAACTGTGGACGCGGGCCATTGCCATGCTGCGCGACTTCGGCCTGACCGGCATTGGCCCCGGTCAATTCGAGCCAGTGTTGATGGTGCTCTATCCCCCCTTCTTCACCAGCGTTATGGGCGGTTTTCAGCACGCACACAACCAATATTTGCAAATGGCGCTCGATTTTGGCGTGCTCGGGCTGGTAGCCTGGCTGGCGCTTTGCCTCACTATTGGCACCGCACTGCTGGCCGCGCTGCGCGCGCAGGTAAAACCGGCAGATCAAACACTAGGCGCGCTGGCCGCGGGTATCTTTGCCAGCCTCATAGTGCTGACTGTCCATAGCCTGGTAGAAGCACCGCTGGTGGCCCCGCCTGGGCATGTGCTGGTGTTTGCTTTACTCGGCATGGGCGCGGCGCTGGCAACGCATCAGCTGCGCCCACCGTCTGCCGCTACACCCACTCCATGATACACCGGCGTTCGTTGGGTTGGCCTGTTGGCGGGGTGTTGCTGGTGCTAACGCTGCTAGGGCTGGCCCTGCGCGTGTGGAATATCGGCGGTCAGACGTTGTTGCCCGATGAAGGCAGCAGCATTTTCTTTGCCCGTTTACCCCTGAGCACGTTGGCCTGCTCGCTGTGCGACCCACATCCCCCCGGTTTTTATCTGCTTCTGGCTCTGTGGCAGCGCCTGACCGACAGCGAAGGCTGGCTGCGCCTGCCGTCGGTGCTGGCAGGTACGTTGGCAATTCCCCTCACCTGGCTGGTGGCGCGCACCGTCCTGCATCCCCTGACCGCGGACGAAGACCCGCGGCCCGGACAGATCGGCCTGCTGGCTGCGGCCTTGCTGGCTGCAGCACCCATCGCGGTCTGGTACAGCCGCGAAATACGTCCCTATGCGTTGCTGGCGTTGCTGGCGCTGGCGCTGGTGTGGGCCGGGCTGCGCTGGCGCTTGCATCCCGACGGACGCCACGCGGCGGCTTATCTCGTCACGGGCTGGCTGGCATTGGGAACGGAATACGGCGCGCTGGGGGTTTGCTTCCTGCTGAATTTATGGCTGCTGACTGGCTGGCCCTGGCGCGCCACGCCGCACCGCGCCGACTGGCCGCGACGCTGGCTGGCCTTGCAGGCCGCGCTGCTGTTGCCCTTTGGCCTGTGGTGGGCGCTGTCGGCCCAGCCGCAGGCGTTGCGCCAGATGTCTTATCAGGCTATCTTCCTGGCCGTACAATTACAAAAACTGGGTGTTGACTGGACGCCAGCCACCGCGCGCGGCGTGATCGTGCTGGTGGGGGCGATGGGTGCGGCGCTGGCGGCTGGGCTGGCGCTGCTGATCCGCCGTTCCCCGCGTGCGCGCGCCTGGCTGCGCGGTCCCGTTGCGCGTACCTGTGTAATCCTGGCGCTGATCGCGCTTAGCCTGCTCGGCATGCTGCCGCGGTTGTACACCGTCAAACGGCACTTAAATGTGCTGCTGCCGCTGCTGACGATGGCCGCGGCCTGGGCTGTGCTGTGGCCGCAACGCCGCAGAGCCTGGCTGCCGGGCAGTGGGCTGGTGACGCTGTTGCTGGCGCTCAGCGCGGTCATGCTGATGATCGCGCCGCGTGTACCGTGGCGGGAAGTGGTGACAACGCTGGCGCAGCAAGCCCGGCCCGGCGACACAATCTGGGTGGACGAGCTGGATGCGCCGGCGTTCGGCTATTATTGGGATGAGCGCGGGCCGTGGCAGCCGCTGCGCGCGCGCGATCTGGCGGCCCTGACGCGCACATCCGCAGCCGGGCGCACCTGGCTCGTGGGCAGCGTGACACCTTATCGCGATCTGCGCCAAACGTTGCCGGCCAGCTTTGCCGCGCAGCACATCGCGGCTACAGCGTTTAGCTGGGAGGATACTGTGGTCACGGCTTATGTGGCCACGCCAGAAGTGCAGACGTCCGCCGAGCCACCGCTGCCCCTACGCTGGGGGCTGGCCATCCAGTCGCCGCTGGATGTCGTCTGCCGTTGATGCCTTGTCAAGTGGAATGGGTATGGTATAATGACACCAATGAAAACACCGAAACAAACTCAACCCGATACAACTCAGGAGACCCCTGTCCAGCCTGTGGAAAAGGGGCAGATGACCGTTACCGAACTCGCGCACAAGATCGCGGAGCTGGCGGAAGACAAGCAGGCCAGCAATATTACTTTAATTGACCTGCGCGACGTGACCGTGCTGGCCGATTATTTCATCATCTGCACGGTAGACAGTGGCCGTCAGGCCGTGGCAGTGCTCGATTCGGTCGCCATTGAACTTAAGAAGCTGGGGTTCCTGCCCTTACACCCGGCAGAAGGTGAGCCTTCCGCCGGCTGGACGCTGCTGGACTATGGCAGCATCGTGGTGCATGTGTTCAACAACGAGACGCGTGATTTTTACAAGCTGGAGCAACTTTGGAAAGACGCGCCGGTGGTGCTGAAGATACAGTAGGGAAGTAGATAGATAAACAAACCTGCGAGAGATGTGTAGTGCAGGCAACTCGCAGCTAACCCGCAATAAAAAAGACGGGCATGGTTATGACCATGCCCGTCTTTACTTGTCTACTTGTTTACCTACTCATAAATCCACGTATCAATCACGCGCTGATAGCTGAGCAGTTCGTCTTCGTTGAACCACAAGGCCAGCTCTTGGGCGGCGGTTTCCGGGCCATCGGAGCCGTGAACAATGTTGAAGCCGATGTCCATACCAAAATCCGCGCGGATTGAGCCGGGCGCGGCCTTGCCGGGGGCAGTGGCGCCCATGGTGGCGCGGGCGATGGCAATCGCGTCCTTGCCTTCCAGCGCCATTAAGACCACCGGGCCGGAGGTGATGAACTTGATCAGGCCATCAAAGAAGGGCTTGCCCTCATGGACGCCGTAGTGTTTGCGTGCCATTTCGTTGCTCACCTGGATCAACTTCATGCCGGCGATGCGCAGGCCGCGACGTTCGAAACGGGTGATGACTTCACCGATCAGCCCGCGCTGCACCGCGTCGGGTTTGATAATAACGAATGTACGTTCCATCAGAAAACTCCTTGAGGTTTTGATTGAGCCAGAATTCACCAATATTGTAGCATGGCAGGCGGCGAGTGCAAAGAATGGTCACGCTACGCAAGGCCATGCACCTGCCGCACCTGCGCCAGCAGCACGCTGGCGTCATACTCATTCCACGGGCACGGCCCAAGCGGGTCACTGAGCGGGTTGGGCTGACCATCCAACTGGCGCAGCGTGGTCAGCACCGCGTGGGCCAGTACGTCCAGATGATAGCCCCCCTCCAGTGTAAACACAATGCGCCCGCCACACAATTCGTCGGCCAGCGTCAGCAGTCGCTGCACCAGCATAGCATAGCCCGCCAGGCTCAGTTGCATGGAAGCCAGCGGGTCGTTCCAGTGGGCATCGTAGCCTGCGGAAACAAGCAGAAGCTGCGGCTGGAAGCGGCGGGCCAGCGGGGCCAGCACCGTATCAAACGCCGCGGCATAGCCCGCATCTCCCACGCCCGCGGGGAAGGGAACGTTCACGGTGGTTCCTGCGCCGTTGCCGAGGCCAGTGTCGCGCAAATGGCCGGTGCCGGGGTAGTACGGGTACTGATGGGTGCTGAAAAACAGCACATTTCCGTCGGTGTAAAACGCGTCCTGCGTACCGTTGCCGTGATGCACATCGAAGTCCACGATCAGCACGCGCTCGCTGCCGTGTTCAGCTTGTGCGGCACGCGCGGCCACAGCCACGTTGTTGTACAGGCAAAAGCCCATGGCGCGCTCCGGCGTGGCGTGGTGGCCGGGTGGACGCACCAGCGCAAAGCCGTTGGCGGCCTCGCCACGCAGCACCGCGGCCAGCACGTTGAGCAGCCCACCCGCGGCCAGCCGCGCGGCCTGTTCCGAATCGCTGCCCACGTAGGTGTCCGCGTCCAGGTGCGCATTGCGCGTGGCCGCGTGCGCGACGTTGGACAGATGCCGCCGTGAATGGACGCGCAGCAGTTGCTCGTCAGTGGCAGCGGTGCTGGGCACAGCCAGCAAGCTGTCCAAAATGCCGTCAGCCTGCAATAAAGCCCAGGTATTCGCCAGCCGCGCGCGGTTTTCGGGGTGTCCCGCGAGGTGATGGTTCAGGTTGAAGGGGTCGTAACAGAATGCAGTGGTCATGGATTGTACGGCTAAAGTGGAGTTTGAGTGGCAGTCTATGTCAACCGCCGCGTTGCTTTTCTATAAACAATTTCATTTCCTGCAAAGTGTAGGGAGGATTTCGTCTATGGATCATTGCATGACAATTAGCGCAAACAGGGTATAGATCGTGAACAGGATCAATTTCGTATTCCGCGCCTATTTGTGAAACGGGTTTTGTATGGTGAACATGGATATAGTCTTTACCAATTGCGTCGCCATAAAATTGGGCGAAATCGAACCCACATACCCTACAACTTGTTCCGTAATGTTCTATACATACATCTCGCGCTCTTTTGTTGCGGTCATATGTCTTGATGACCGTTTGGCGTGGTCTACCCTCTCGAATCGGCGTTGTTGCGTAAATTGAAAGCTCGTTTAAGCCAAGCTCCAACGTTTTATGTTGATATATCTCGATAAATTCCAATAAACTCTGGCGAAATAGTCTGTCATTGACTTTCTGAGTGTCCGCGAACCAAATCAAGGACTGTCCGAATCCTCCATTTTCATCAAATGCTTTTGGAATAGGGAGCGTACGTTCTGTTTCAGAGAGCAAAATACAATCGTTTTTAGTAGCTTTAACATAATAACCAATTTTTAAATTACCGTACGTTCTGTTTGCACCTACGGGACATTCTTGGTACCTCTTAAACACTGTTGCATTGTTATACCAGCCAACAAGGAATGTTCCACCATCTTTCTTTGGAGCAATCCAGGCAACCAAGACATTATCAATTTTTTCTGCGCCCTTCTCCGCACCTAACCTTTCAATACGAATAGTTCGTTCTGTAAACTCACGAACTCCACTTGGCTGTACGAAACCATACATAGAATCATCATAAGGAGAGAAATTGTACATTTCATAACCGTAATTTTCAGATGTCACAAACTTTGCGGTACTTTGAATGGTATCGCCTTGCATTCCTTGATAATACTTCATCCATCCTACTCGAAAAACAACTATTCTATGCCGTGTTATCATCTGATTACCGGGTACTGGAAACGTAGCCAACACAATAGCGTTGCTTCGACAAATAAGCAACCCTACAATTTCTCCTGTCAATGCTGTCTGTCGAAATGATGACTTCTAAATTTCTGGAAGGAGTTGGGGTTGAGGAAACCGTCTAAAAAGCTGGGAGAGCACATGCGCTCTCCCAGCTTTCGCCAGCGAAATTATACCATGGATGTCGGTGGCCGCTTGCTGCGCAGAATTACGTAGCCCATCGAAGCCAGCAGAAGCAGCGATACGATGATGCTGATCAGCATGTTGTCCTTGAAGGTGACAATCACCGGTGCAATGATCAGACTGATCAGATTGATGACCTTGATCATCGGGTTGAGGGCCGGGCCGGCGGTGTCCTTCAGCGGATCGCCGACGGTGTCACCCACCACACCAGCCTTGTGTCGCTCGGAGCCTTTGCCCAGGTTGTTGGCCGGGTCGCGCGGTTCGTCTTCAACGACCTTCTTGCCGTTGTCCCACGCGCCGCCCGCGTTGGACATGAACACGGCGAGCAACTGACCGGACAGGATCACACCAGCCAGGAAGCCGCCCAATGCCTCGACTTGCAAAGCCAGGCCCACGGCAATTGGTGCAGCCACGGCCAGCCAAGCCAGGTTGAGCAGCTCTTTCTGCGCGGCGATGGTGGTGATGGCCACGGGACGGGCGTAATCAGGCTTGACCGTGCCTTCCATCACGCCGGGCACGCGGAACTGACGCCGCACTTCCTGCACGATGTCGGCAGCGGTGCGCGCCACTGCCTTGATCGCCAGGCTGGAGAACATCCACGGGATCGTACCACCGATCAGGAAGCCTACAAAGACGGTGGGCCACGACACGCGGATGCCATTAGCCAGCGCCACGGGGTCAATGCGGCCCACGTCGGTGATGAAAGAACCGAACAGCGCCACCGCGGCAATTACCGCCGAACCGATGGCGATGCCCTTGGTGATGGCTTTGGTGGTGTTGCCTACCGCGTCCAGGTCGGCCATGATCTGGCGGGCGTTTTCTTCCAGCCCCGCCATTTCACCGATGCCGTTGGCGTTGTCGGAGATCGGGCCAAAGGAGTCCATCGCCACATTGTTGCCAGTAAGGGTCAACATACCGATGCCAGTCAGCGCCACACCGTAGAGGATGTAAACAAATTGTTCCATCGGATCGGCGCTGACACCCTGATAGATGAAGATGGAAAGCAGGATGGTGACGGCGATGACCAATGTGGCCCAAACTGCCGATTCCATACCGATGCTCAAGCCGGCCAGAATGGTGGTGGCTGGGCCGGTGTCGTGGGCCTTTTTGATTTCCTGCACCGGCGCGCCGTGCGTGCCCGTGAAGTAATCGGTAACACGGTCAATTACGATTGCCAGCAATACGCCAATGGCTGTAGCCAGGAAGGGGCGCCACCAGCCGCCGGGTACATTGCGCATATATAGCAGGGCTACAAAGAAGAACATCACCGTCGAAATGGCTGCCGAGGTGAGGAAGCCCTTGAAAATAGCCTTCATGGCGTCGCCGGACATACCCGGTTCACTCTTGACCAGATACGTACCGAAGATGGAGGAGAGTACGCCGATGCCGCGCACCAGCAGCGGATAGATTAACCATTCGTTATGGTGAGTAATCGCACGCAGCGCCAGCGCCAAAATCAGGGCTGAGACAATAGTCACTTCGTAGCTTTCGAAGATGTCCGCAGCCATGCCTGCACAGTCACCGACGTTGTCGCCTACCAGGTCGGCAATTACGGCAGCGTTGCGGGGGTCGTCTTCAGGCAGGTCTTGCTCGACTTTGCCCACCAGGTCTGCGCCCACGTCGGCGGCCTTGGTGTAAATACCACCGCCCACGCGCATGAAGAGCGCCAGCAGCGTGCCGCCGAAGCCAAAGCCCAGCAAGGCATCCGGCGCAGCCAGCCCAAAGATGATGAAGATGATTGTGCCGCCGAACAGACCCAAGCCGTCGGTGAGCATACCGGTGACGGTTCCCGCGCGATAAGCGACGCGCAGCGCACCGTTGAAGCTGCTGCGGGCGGCTTCAGCTACGCGTACGTTGGCCTGCACTGCCATGCGCATACCCACCTGGCCGACGATCAGGCTGAAGATGGCGCCCATCACGAACGCGCCGGCGCGGCCAAAGCCGATAAGCAGCTTTAGCTGTTGGTCGCTCATGGTGGCAAATTGCTCTTTGGCCTCCAGCGTCGGTTCCACAATGTACACGCTTAAAAAGAGCAGAACAGTGAGGATGCCAATGAAAGGAAAAATAGTTTTGAGTTGGCGTGAAAGATAGGCATCAGCGCCAACGCGGATGGCGTCCCAGACCTCGACCATCTTGGCTGAGCCTTTGGGATGTGCCATGACTTGTCTGCGCAAAAACAACGCGTAGAACAGGCCAATGATGGCAACCACAAGCACCAGCCAAACGGCAGTGGTCTCGAATGCGGTTAAACCCATTTCGGACATAGTGAAACTACCTCCCTGCACAAGTGGATAATGATGGCGGACGAAACAGCCGAATTGGTGTCACGGTGCTTGTCCTGACGCGGTGTGAGCCTGCGGGTACAGGCGTGAGGATGGTAACAGTGCGCAGGCTGAGAAGGGGAATAAAATCAGCAAAAACTGTTCTCTAACAGGCAACGGCGCAAGTACAGAACAATTCTATCACACTGTTGAGTGTGCAAATTATAACGTGTTGGGGGGCAGAAGTCAAACAAAATCGGGCTTCAATTGACATCTGCCTTGAATCCAGCGATAATATACAAGAGCGTTTACGAGTTTGGAACAAAATCGAGCAAAAGCAAGTGAGTTTTATGGCCTGGTATTTGGAGGTAGATAGTTTTATTTCCACAAGCAGGGCATTAGAAGCAGCAAAGCCAAATGACTGACAGTATCACAACTCAATTACCCGTCACCACCAGCCTGGCTTCCGCTACGCTGGCGGAGCCATCGCCGCCGGTTCTGGTGCATACCCCGGCCCGTTTTGCCGAAATGCTGCAAGCCTTACGCGGGGAACCGGTTATCAGCGTTGACACCGAATCTAATAGCCTGTTTGCCTACTACCACCGGGTTTGTCTGGTGCAGATTTCACTGCGTGACCATGACTATGTGATTGATCCGCTGGCGGTCAATATTACGCCGTTACAGGAGATTTTCGCTGACCCAGAATGCCAAAAAATCTTTCACGCGGCAGAAAACGATATTCTGGGCCTCAAGCGCGATTATGATTTCACTTTCAAGAACGTTTTCGATACGATGTTGGCAGCGCGCATTCTGGGCTGGCCGCAAGCCGGGCTGGCTGCAATTTTGTCCACCCATTACAACGTCCATTTGAACAAGAGTTTGCAGCGTGCAGATTGGGGACGCAGGCCGCTGAACCCTGAACTGCTGGCCTATGCGCAGCTTGACACGCATTATTTGCTGCGGCTGCGCGCCGAGCAGGAAGCCGAGCTGCGCGCGATGAACCGTTGGGAAGAGGCTCTCGAAGTCTTTGAGCGGCTGCCGCATGTAGAATGGGTTGAAAAGCCCTTTGATCCTGACGGATTCTGGAGTCTGCCGCGCGTGCGCGAGCTGACTGCCAGCAGCATGGCTGTATTGCAGCAGCTTTACCTATGGCGCGAGCAGCAGGCGCGCAAGGAAGACCGCCCACCCTTCAAGGTGCTGGACCAGCAGACGATTGTAGAAATTAGCCGTCGCCGTCCCACTGAGATGAGCAGGCTGCTGCAAATCAGCGGCATGACCCGCGGCCAAACCCAACGCTACGGCGCGGCTATTCTTGATGCTGTCGCCCGCGGCCTGAACGCACCGATCCCCAAGCCACCGCGCCGCCAACCCAACACCAACCACAACCGGCCAGATGCCGGCGCGTCCGACCGTTTTGACGCCCTGCGTTTCTGGCGCACCGAACGGGCGCGGCAGCGCGGTGTCGAGCCTGATGTGATCCTAACCAACGAACAATTGTTGACAATTGCCCGCCAGTCGCCAACGACGGTGGAAGAACTGGCCGCAACCCAAGTCATGGGTCCGTGGAAATTGCAGGAATACGGCAGCGCAATCCTGCAAGTGCTGGCCAGGCGATAAATCAGGATCGTTTTGAAGGGAGATTGCTATGAAACTAACTTTTCTCGGCGCAGCACAAACCGTCACCGGCTCGATGCACCTGCTGGAAGTCAATGGCGAGCGTCTGTTGCTGGACTGCGGCTTGTATCAAGGCAAGCGTCAGGAAAGCTATGAACGCAACCTGAATTTCCCTTTTGACCCGGCTTCAATCAATGCTGTGGTGCTGTCGCACGCGCATATTGACCATTCCGGTAACCTGCCAAACCTGGTCAAGCGTGGTTTTACCGGCTGGATTTGGGCCACATCAGCTACGCGCGATCTGTCGTCGGCTATGTTACAAGATAGTGGCCACATTCAGGAGCAGGACGCCGAATATGTGAACAAGAAGCGCGTCAGGGACGGTTTGCCGCCGATTGAGCCGCTTTACACGCGACGGGACGCGATCAAGGCCATTCGCCAGTTTGCCACCGTTAACTATCATCAGCCCTTTTCGCCGGTGCCCGGCGTGACCGTCACCTTTTACGATGCCGGCCATATTCTGGGGTCAGCCATTGTTGTGCTTGACATAAACGAAGCTGGCATCGAGCGGCGGCTGGTCTTCTCCGGCGACCTGGGACGGCCCGGTATGGCGATTCTGCAAGACCCGGAAGTGGTTACCGATGCTGATATCCTGATCATGGAAAGCACCTACGGCAACCGACGCCATGCAATAGCCGACGAAGCGCAAAAGATGCTGCGCCAGGTGATCGTGGAAACACAGCGCAAGCGCGGCAAGGTGATTATCCCCGCGTTTGCAGTGGGGCGCACCCAGACGCTGGTCTACGCGCTGCATCAGTTGACTGAAGCCCGTAAAATCCCCGAATTGCCAATCTTTGTAGACAGCCCGCTGGCAGTGAACGTCACCGAGGTGTTTCGCGCCCATCCCGAGTGTTTTGACGATGAAACGCTGGACATGCTGGAACGAACAAATAACCCGTTTGGCTTTGACCGTCTCACATACATTCGCACCGTGGACGAGTCCAAGCAGTTGAATTTCCTACGCGAGTCCGCGGTGATCATCAGCGCATCGGGTATGTGCGAGGCCGGCCGCATCTTGCACCATCTCAAGAACAACATCGAAGACGCCGACAACACGATTTTGTTCTCCGGCTTTCAGGCGGAAAACACACTGGGGCGGCGCATTGTAGACGGCAATCGGCGCGTGCGCATCTTTGGCGAGGAATACGACGTGCGCGCGCGTATTGCACGTATTGATGGGTACAGCGCGCACGCGGATAGCGAGGAACTGCGCATCTGGGCTGGCAACTTCGACCGGCAGCGTCTGAAGCACATCTTTCTTGTACACGGCGAACGCGAGGCTGCCCTCGGCCTCAGCGGCTTGCTGTATGGCGCAGGATTTCCCTCGGTCGAATATCCGGCTGTCGGACAATCTTTCGACCTCTAGATCGGTTTTCTATGCACCCTGTGGATGTAACTACTACCGCGGCTGCCGCCCTGCCGCGCCGCGCCGCGCCGGTTCAGTCCGGCAAACGTACCAGCAATAAGGCTCAGCGCAAGGAAGCTTTATATCAGGCCGCCATTACGTTGTTTCGCGAGCGCGGCTTCGACGAAACCCGCGTCGAGGAGATCACGCAAGCCGCGGGCGTAGCCAAAGGCACCTTTTTTAACTACTTCCCCACCAAGGAAGATGTGTTGTTGTACATCGGCGAGCGGCACATGCTGCGGCTGAACGCGGCGATGAACAACGGAGCGGGGAAACAGATCTATCGCGAACGCAGCGCCATCGTCGCGTTGAAAGCGGTGTTGCAAGCCCTGGCCGATGGCCTGGCCGAGGATAAAGACTTGGTGCGCCTCGCAGTGGACAAGGCGATGAAGATCACACATCTGGCCCCCACATCCGGCGCGCGCTTCAGCCTGCAAAGTCTGGTGGAATTGCTTATCATGCGCGCCCAGCGCACCGGCGAAGTTCACCCCGCGATTGATCCCAAACTGATCGCGCAGATGCTGGAAGGGCTGTACTATCAGCAACTCGTGATCTGGTGTCAGGCCGATTTCGGCTTCGACTTGGGTGAGCGGCTTGGCGATGTGGTGGATATGCTGCTGATGGGCATCGGCGCGCCGGCCACCACCTGATGACATGCTTTTGAAACTCCAAATTCCTCCCAACTCAAACAAAAAAGCCCCCACCGTAAGGCGGGGGCTTTTTACATATCGAAACTAGCAGGGTTATTCCTACGGAATAACCAATTCCTGGCCGACCGACAGATAATCAGGATCGGCAATTCCATTGGCTTGCATGATCGCCTGAGTGGTGGTCCCGTACTGCGCAGCAATCTGGGTCAGCGTTTCGCCCGGCTGCACGGTATGTGTAGCGGTCGTCCCTGGCTCCGGCGTGGCATCTGTGGCAGTGCCGGTGGAGCCTGTGGATCCGCTGGCGGTTGCACCAGGGATAGTCAGCTTCTGGCCGCGGTAGATCGTGTAGGGGGCAGTCAGGCCGTTGGCCTGAGCAATCGCTTCCCACGTCACGTTGTAGCGGGCAGCGATTTCAGACAGTGTATCGGCTGCCGCCACCGTGTACACCAAGCTATCGCCCGATGCGCCGCCGGTGGTTGTGCCACCTGTCGTACCCGTTGCTGTCCCCGTTGTGCCTGCTGCCGTGCCCTGGCCTGCGCCGGGGACGATCAGTACCTGCCCAACCTGCAAGGCATCGCCGGTCAGGTTATTCAGCAGACGCAGGGTGTTTACATCCGTGCCGTTGCTTTGGGCAATCGAGTACAGCGTGTCGCCCGATGCCACTACGTAGCCGTAGGTCGGGCCGACGACAACCACATCAGATCCGGGGGTCGCGCTGGTGGGTGCAGCCACCGAGCCACCGGTCGGCAGCGTGCTGGTGACGAAGCCGCTGGCCGTGACCTGCGGAGCTGCCAGCGGGGTACCGACGGAAACTGCCGTCAGCGCCGGAGCAACGCCCGTGATCGCCGGTGCAACAACCGTGCCGCTGGCCGGGGTTGTCCATTCTTCCCCTTCAGTAGCGGGACGTTCCCGCTGGCAAGCTGCTACGATCAACAGCGCCAGCACCAATAAACCAATTAAAGCTATGCGTGAAGTACGCTTCATAAGATGCTCCTGCCCGATTCGGGCGTTTTAATCACTAGGGACAATCGTTATGTTCGATCTTACCACAAGTGTCAGACAGCGTCAAACAAACGACTAGCGTTTTTGGGAATACGACAAAAGCCGTTTTGGAACAAGGCCGGTTGAAGATTGCGGAAGTCGCCGTCAGACAGGCCGCTTCAATTCACCTGTTGATCAGTCTATCAATCTACTATTCACCATTCTCCGCCCGTTGAGGGTTGATAATTGACAATTGCCCATTGCCAATTATCATGCCTTCATGCACATCCTGTATCTCTCCCAGTACTTCCCTCCTGAAGTCGGTGCAACGCAAACGCGCGCGTATGAGATGGCGCGCGGGTTGGTGCAGGCCGGTCACCGCGTCACCATGATCACGGAAGTGCCCAATCACCCTTCCGGCATCATTCCGCCCGCGTACCGCGGCCGGTGGGTCGAGCGCACCACCCTGGACGGCATCGAGGTGCTGCGCGTGTGGGTGAAGGCGTCACCAGTCAAGAACTTCCAAACGCGCATGGCCTTCTACCTTAGCTACATGGCTGACGCCGCGCTGGTGGGCGCGCTACGCACGCGTGGGCCGTTCGATGTAGTGGTGGCCACCTCGCCGCCGTTGTTTGTTGGCGCGGCTGGACTGGTGTTGCAGACGCTCAAGCGCGCGCCGCTGGTGTTCGAGGTGCGCGACCTATGGCCGGAATCCGCGGTGGCGCTGGGCGAGCTGAACAACGCGCGTGCGGTGCGGCTGGCGACGCGGCTGGAGGAGCTGTGCTACCGGCGGGCCGCGCGCATCGTCGTGGTCACCGAGGGTATTCGTCAACGCCTGTTGGCGCGCGGCTATGCCGCCGAAAAGCTGGCCCTGATCCCCAACGGCGCCAACACCGAACTGTTTCAGCCGCGACCTGACCTGCGCAGTATTACCCGCGCTGAGATCGGCTTGCCAGCCAATGCCTTTGTTGCTATGTACGCGGGCATCCACGGCATCGCGCAGGGGTTGGATAGCGTGCTGCAGGCCGCTGCCCGGCTGCGCGACGACCCCACCCTTCGCATCGTGCTGGTGGGCGAGGGACCGATCAAGGCGGAGCTGGAAGCGCGGCGCGCCCAGTTGGGGTTGGATAATGTGCTGATGCTGCCGGAGCAGCCGCGCCAGGCTATGCCGGGCCTGCTGGCCGCGGCAAATGTGGCGCTGGTGCCGCTGCGCAAGCTAGCCCTGTTTGAAGGCGCGCTACCCTCCAAGATGTTCGACGCGTGGGCTTGTGGCCTGCCGCTGCTGTTGAGTATTGATGGCGAGGCGCGACGGGTGCTGGAGGCCGCGGATGGCGGGCTGTACGTGCCACCGGAAGACCCGGACGCGCTGGCTGCGGGCATCCGCACGTTGGCTGCATTGCCTGATCGGGGCAGCGGCCTCGGCCAAAATGGGCGGCTGTACACCGAACATCACCATTCGCGCCAGGCGCAGGCACGCCAGCTTGAGCAATTGCTGCGGGAAGTGACGGCCACCGCGCACACGACTTGACAGCCCGCGACGCGTAAGCTACCATGCCGACATTATCAACCCGGAGTGAATGAAATGGACACGACCAGCCCTGCCAACGAAGCTACCAGCGAAAGCGTGGAAATGTACCTGCTGCGCATTGCCCTGCTGCAAGCGGATGAACGCCCTGTGCCGATGTCGGCGCTGGCCGAGGAGATGGCGGTGTCGCCGGTGTCGGCGAATCAGATGTGCCGCAAGCTGGAAGAGCGCGGTATGATCCACTATGAGCCGTACAAAGGGGTGACGCTGACGCTGCACGGCGAGGCAATTGCCATGCGTGTGTTGCGCAAACGGCGTTTGTGGGAAGTGTTTATGGCGGAAAAACTGGGGCTGGCTCCCGGCGAGGCGGAGGAAATTGCCTGCCGCTTTGAGCATGTCACGCCGGACTGGCTGGGCGAGCGGCTGGCAGGCTATCTGGGTAACCCGTCGTATAGTCCGCAGCGTGAACCGATCCCACCGAGTATCGGCGTGGCTGTGCGTCGCCCGCGCTTCACTTTGACGGCCTTGGCCGCAGGCCAGCAGGCACAGATCAGTAGCATCACCGCGGGCGAGGCAGTGCGCGAGTTCCTGCGTACGCACGGCGTGGCGATTGGGGCGACGGTGAAGGTGTTGGCTGCCGCGCAGGATGGCGCGTTGTTGCTGGAAACGGACAGCCGCGCGCTGACGGTGGCGGCTGACATTGCGCGGCATGTGGATGTGGTCAATGTGCGCGCGGTCGGTGGGGAACAGGAGGCCCCTGCGCACGCGAGGGTTGTGGAGGATCGAGACCGAAGCGGCGCAACGGCGTGAGCATCTGCTGTGCGGTAAATTTTTAAGTCGCTCAAGGGGGACGGTTAATCACCGGTCGCACCCAACTTTTCTACCATCTGTGCGATGCGGCGGGCGCGGGTGTCGGCGCGCTTGGCTTCGCCGATCCATTGCACGTACTCGCGTTGATGCGTGTAGGCAAGCGCGCGGAACGCCGCGGCAGCCTGCGGATCGGCAGCCAGTGCTGCGTCCACGTCTTCGGCTAGTTCTACCCGTCGCGGCTCGGTGTCTTGCTCCAGCGTGATCGTTACCTCGTCGCCGGGACCTTTGCCGATCTGCTGGCGAATCTCTTTGAGGATGATCAGAATATGTTCCGGCCCACCCATGCGCACCACTGAGCCGCGATAGGGCACGCCGTCAATCGTAGCCAGCGCCTTGAGCCGCTTCGTACCATACGCTTGTTCCACGTCAAACGGCACAACGACGTAAGCACCGCCGTTGCTGCCTGCATCCTGAATTACTGCCTTGAATTCGTGTTTCATGGGGACCGTTTATGGTGAGTAGCCAAAGGGTTGACCGGTAAACTGTATGTTGTTTACTGCTTACTGCTGACCAGCCGCGCCCAGCGTGTCGCGGTCACGGCCAGAGCAAACAGGCCGATGATGTAACCAGTGTAGACGGTCAACACTGCGATCAGTCGCCAGCCAGCGGGTGGGTGTGTACCATCTGCCAGGCCCGTCAGCACTGCCAGTCCCTGGGTGCCGACCAGACAAGCCAGCATGACCAGCAGCCAGAGCGTCAAGCGTCGCCACGGCCCCTGCGCGCGCCAGGCGGCCAGGGTAACTAACGCGCCGCCGAGGAAGATCAGCGGAGACAGTTCAGCGGGCATCAAAAAATCGAGCAGAAAGCGCCGCGACATCGCAGACCCGATGACAGATGTGAGCAGGGTAAAGACAATCGGCAGCCAAATCAACCCGGCGCCGATGATGGCGAGCAACTTGATCCAACGGCTTGTGGTGAGCATGGTGTTTCCTCCGGGGACGATGACCCTATCCTAACGCATCTCTCGATTGCATGCAAGTGACTTGGGCGCTATGCAGCCTGGGCGCGCGTGCGGTGAACGAGCCTGCGGAGATGCAGCGCATACTGAATCTCGGTGGAGAAGACCTCATCACCGACTACTCCCGACCGGCTGCTGAGCTTGCGGGGCCGCGCGCCAGCCCTCAACCACCCCTTTCTAACACTTTACCAATACACCGCCGATACTCTTCTAACACAACGATGGTATAGTAGGGGAGAAAAGAAAAATGATGGTGGCCGGTAAATTTGTAGATTGATGAAAAGTTTTAACCAATTTACCAGTCTTCCAATGGAAACTTTTATTATCTGGAGACTTGAAAATGAGTAAGATTGTAGGAATTGACTTGGGAACCACGAATTCGGTGGTTGCAGTAGTAGAAAATGGCGATGCCGTCGTTATCCCCAACGCTGAGGGTGGCCGCACGACCCCGTCAGTGGTGGCATTTACCAAAAGCGGTGAGCGACTGGTCGGCCAGACCGCGCGCCGGCAGGCAGTCGTCAACCCGGAAAATACTGTTGCCAGCATCAAGCGTTTTATGGGCCGCCGGCACGATGAAACGCGCGATGAGCATGTGTCTTATGAATTAACCGAAGGGCCGACGGGCGACGCGCGCGTGCGCATTCCCGCCAAAAACAAAACCTATTCGCCGCAGGAAATCAGCGCCATGATCCTGGGCAAGCTTAAAGCCGATGCTGAAGCCTATCTGGGTGAGCCGGTCACGCAGGCCGTGATTACCGTGCCTGCTTACTTCAACGACAGCCAGCGTCAGGCTACCAAAGATGCAGGCAAAATCGCTGGTCTGGACGTGCTGCGTATCATCAACGAACCGACCGCGGCCGCGCTGGCCTACGGTCTGGAGAAAAAAGAAAACGAGACGATCTTGGTCTTTGACTTGGGCGGCGGCACGTTCGACGTGTCCATCCTGGAAGTGGGTGATGGTGTGGTCGAGGTCAAGGCCACCGCAGGCGACACTCATCTCGGCGGCGACGACTACGATCAAGTATTGGTAGACTATATCGCCGAGCAGTTCAAGCAGCAGGAAGGCATTGATCTGCGTCACGACCGGCAGGCTTTGCAGCGTTTGAAGGAAGCCGCAGAAAAGGCCAAGATCGAGCTGTCTAGCTTGCTGGAAACTGAAGTCAACCTACCCTTCATCACCGCGGATGCCAGCGGCCCGAAGCACTTGCAGATGACTATCAGTCGCAGCAAGTTCGAGCAACTCAGCGAGAAGCTGACCGCGCGGCTGCGCGCGCCCTTCGAGGCGGCTCTGCGCGATGCCAAGCTGTCCACGCGGGAGATTGACGAAGTGGTACTGGTCGGCGGCGCAACCCGTATGCCGATGGTACAAGAGCTGGTGCGCGGCTTATCGGGCGGCAAGGAACCACACAAGGGTGTCAATCCCGATGAGGTTGTGGCGGTTGGTGCGGCGCTGCAAGGCGGCGTGCTGGGCGGCGACGTGAAGAACGTGCTGCTGTTGGACGTGACACCGCTTACTCTGGGCCTCGAAACGCTGGGTGGTGTGTTGACGCCGATCATCGAGCGCAACACCACGATCCCGGCCCGCCGCAGTCAGGTGTTCAGCACCGCTGAGGATAATCAGACCGCGGTGACGGTGCATGTGCTGCAAGGCGAGCGGCCTATGGCTGCCGACAATGTCAGCTTGGGTCAGTTCAACCTGGAAGGCATTCCCGCGGCCCCGCGCGGCCTGCCGCAGATCGAAGTCGTATTCGACATTGACGCCAATGGCATCCTGCACGTCAGCGCGCAGGACAAGGCGACCGGCAAGCAGCAAAGTGTGACGATTACAGCGTCCACCAACCTACAAAAGACCGAAGTGGAGCGCATGGTGCGCGAGGCAGAGATCAACAAGGCTGCAGATGAACGCCGCAAGAAGCTGATCGAAGCTCGCAACGAGGGCGACGCGCTGGCTTATGCAGTCGAGCGCAGCCTGCAAGACCTCAGCCAGACCGGCAAGGTCAGCGAAGGCGACCGGCAGGCGATTGAGCGGCTGGTGAGCGACCTGCGTACCGCACTCAAGGGCGAAGACACTAACGCCATTCGTGAGGCCATGGAGCGTGTGCAACAGGCCAGCGCCCGCATGAGCGAACACGCCTATAGCCAGCCGAATGGCAACAGCAATGGATCCCATGCGCCGGAGAGCCGCGGCAGCGAAGATGATGTCATCGAAGGCGAGTTCCGTGCGGTGTAATTGTCAAGCGCGCAGGATAAAGTAAAAAGCGTGGTGCAGTGTACTAAACTGCACCACGCTTTTTTTGCTTTTGGAGAGAGTTGATTGTGAAGCATCCCGCGGTGGGGCGCACAGATGCGGGAAGATTGTTTGAAACAGGAAGAACTCGGAAACGGTCTGGTTTACGGAGCGATTTACCCCTTCCGAATTCTGGTTTTGCCGTTCAAATGCTCATTCCGCGGCGCAAAAGCGACATGACAGCTTTTCCGCGGCGAGGATCGCCTGATCCGCGCTCCAAAAGATGTGCGATTCACCGATTTCTTTCGTCAGGCCGCCGCGATCAAGATACTCCCGCACCTTGTCGTTGACCGCGGCCAGCATCAACGTGCCGCCTGCGGCTTCCAGTCGCCGCTGCAATGCAGACATTGCCTCCAACCCGCTGATATCAATCAATGGCACGGCACGCATGGACAAAATCAGCACGTTGGTCTCTTCCGTCTGGGCAAACGCCTCGTTGAAGTTACCCGTCGCAGCAAAAAAGAGCGGGCCAGTCAGGTATGCCACCTTGATGTGATGACAAGTGCCTATGACGTTGATACCGCGCTGGCGCAGCTTGGCCGGGTCCACATCTTGCACATTGATGTCAATGCTGGCGCTCTGGCTAAGATAAAGAAAGCCTGACAGAAGGACGCCGATCAGGATCGCCTGCGTCAGGTCGAAGGTGATGGTCGCCAGCAAGGTGATCAAAAAGGTCAAGATTGCGGTCTTGAAACGATGACCAAAGATCGAACGGATTGCACTCCACTCGTTCATGCGCCAGGCCGTCACCATCAACACCCCGGCCAGCGCGCTGAGCGGGATGCGCGACATCACCGGCGCCAGCACAAACATCGAAGCCAACAATGCCAGCGCGTGGATAATGCTGACCAGGCGCGTTTGCCCGCCCGACTTGATGCCCACGCTCGTACGCGCGATGGCCGCGGTGGCCGGTACGCCACCGAAGAAGGGAATCACGATGTTGCCAACGCCCTGTGCGATCAATTCCTGGTTGGCCTGCAAGCGAATACCGGTCATGTTGCTGGCAACCGCGCCGCACAGCAGGCTTTCCACCGCGCCCAGTGCGGTAATGGACAGGATCGGCGCGACCAACCCGCGCAAGTCCACCGCGGCGAAGTCACTCAGCCGCAAACGATCAGCCAGCAGCAAGGTTTGCGGAATGTCGCCAATCACCGGAACCGGCCAGCCGAGCAGGGCATTGAGGGCGGTCGCCACAATGATCCCCATCAGCGACGAGGGGAAACGCAGCGCCCACGCCTTCGGCCACAACAACATCACGGCTATCACCACCAGCCCCAGCACAATCGTATGCCAGTCCACCGCAAAGCCGCCGCGGAAATAGCCCAGCAGCTTGAACAGGGCGGCTTCTGCGCCCGGTGTTTTTGTTCCCAGGAAGTTGTCAATCTGGCCGATGAAGATAATCAGCGCAATGCCGGAGGTGAAGCCGGTGATGACGGGCGCGGGCACGAAGGCAATGAAACGTCCCAGCCGCAGGATGCCAATCACCAGCAGCAGCACGCCGGCAATTGCGCCGGCCAGCCAAATGCCCGCCAGTCCGTATTGCTGGGCCAACACGATCAGCACCGCGCTCATAGCGCCGGTTGGGCCGGAGATTTGGTAGGGCGCGCCGGACAACGCACCGATGATCAGGCCGGACAACACGGCGGTCACCAAGCCTGCGGCCGCAGAGGCGCCGGAAGCCACGCCGAAGGCCAGTGCCAGCGGTAGGGCTACCGCGGCCACGGTCAGCCCAGCCAGCAAATCCTGCCGGAACTTGGCCGCATTGTAATTAGAGAATTCGTCACGATAGAGTTGGATGAGATTTCGACGCTGCATAAAGCCTCTGGTAAAAAACAATCCGCCGACCAGCGGCGGATTTGCGTGACCAACCTGTCATTGTTGGGGCCAGTGCGATTATAGGCCAACAGCGTCCTTGCGTCAAACTGCACACAGCTAGGCAAGACTATCCTGTTGCAGTGCCGCCAGTCCCTGTGCAGTCAGGTGGCGCAATTCATCCAGTTGTGTTGCATCCAGCGGCTGCTTGAAGTTGAAGCATGACTTGCCCTGCATTCGCCGTCGCAGGCCATCGGATAGTGGCGTTAACAGCTCAGGATGCACGTACACGGCCATCAAGTGTAAGCTGACATAATTCTTGTTCATCACTACGCCGCCAAAATAAAACGGCTTGCGGTTGGGGCCAAGCTTGTGGGTATGGAGAGAATAGGCAGTCACGCTGTCTGCGGTAACGACCAGAGCGGCCTGATGCGGTGTCAGGAGCGTTTTTAGCTGCTCAAAAACAGGCGTAAAATCTGGCTGGGCGGGCATTCAGTACCTCTTACAGCACCAAGTCCTGATAGTCGGGATGCTCATTGATGTAGCGCACCACAAAAGGACACACGGGCTTGACGCGCAAGCCGGCCGCACGCGCATCATCCAGCGCCGTTTTGATCAACCGGCTGGCAATTCCCTTGCCTTGCGCGGCGGGCAACACAATCGTATGGGTAAAGGTGATGTGATGTTGGGTGCGGTGATACTCGGCGTAGCCAAGCACTTGATCGTTGAGCAAGGCTTCAAAGCGGCTTTGCGCCGGGTTGTCGTGAATGATGAGGCTGTCGGTGGTTGTGTTCATGGCGTTGCTCTCAAAAAGGCGCAGGGCCTTACCGTTTGCGCAGCAAGGCCCTGTATTGTTGGCTTGTACCGATGGTTTAGGCTTGCAGATGCGCCTCCAGGAACCAGAGAGATTTGTCGAGGAAGCGTGATACACCGGTGAACAGGTCGGCGGTGTCAGCATCTGATGCTTGGTCCGCGGCGTCAATGGCTTCACGTGTAGACTTGGCCAGTGCGGCGTAGCGCTCGACCAGCACGCCGACCGTTTCCATGCCCCCGAAGACATCAGTGGGGTATTCAGGCAGGCGAGAAGTCGCCGCGGCCATGCGGACGGTGCCCATCGCGTAGCCTCCCAGCGCGGTGATGCGTTCGGCCATCGTGTCTATGTGGTCAAGCAACTCGCCAGCCAGCTCATCGAAAAGCTCGTGCAGGGCGATAAACTGCGGGCCTTTGACGTTCCAGTGGGCCTGTTTGGTTTGGGTATATAGATCGCTGGTGTCGGCCAACTGCTGATTCAGCAAGGCCACGACAGCAGTGCGTGTTTTGGTAGCCAGATCAATGCTGGTTTTAAAGGTCTTTGCGGACATGTTTTATTCTCCGAGATGTTTGCGAATGGAATTTTGTGAGCTGATGGATGCTCACCCACTCATCGAAGCATAGACCTGAAAACAGCAAATAACTGTAGGGCAGCCGACAAATTCCACAAGTATGGAGATGCTAGAGCGCGGCGACGAATTCGCCCTTCACTTTGCGTTGGCCGTTTTGATCTACGGCTTCCACCTCGCAGCGCACGCGATGTTCGCCGTCTATCTCGAACTTGTCCAGCACCTTGCCGGTAACGGTGATTTCATCGCCCGGCCGGCTGATGCCGGTGAAGCGCACACCAAACTTGCGCACCTGATCCGGGCGCACCCAGTTGGTGATCATTTGGCCGACGAAGCCCATAATCACCATGCCGTGCGTAATCACGCCGCCGTTGCCGCTGTCCACGCCCGCCTGATGCACGGTGTGGATGGGGTTAAAGTCGCCGCTCGCACCGCTATAGCGCACGAGTTGCACTTCCGTGATCGCGGGCTTGCTTAGGCTGGGCAACGCATCGCCGATTTGAATAGTCTCGTAATTAGGAGTCATAGGATGTCCTCGTTCCATATGTCTACGAAATCGCTCGTTCTAATCTCCGCGCTCGGGCTGGTCCCTGCGGGATGGTTCCCACCTCGCTATGGCTCGGTCGGAGACCGGTCACAGCGGGTAACTCGTAACAACCATCGTTGCAGTCTATCACGTCAATTCTGGTTTACGGGTTACGCATTATGGGGCACGCTCACCAGCGCACCACCATGGTCGCGCGGGTGATTGCCTTCACATCGCCGTTCTGGTCGCGGTAGGTGGCCTGCGTTTTGACCATATCCATCGCACCGGAGCTACCCTCTTTGCGATCTATGCTGAGGATTTCCAGTTCGCCGCTGATGTCATCGCCCGGCTGCAAGGGGCTGAAGTATTCGTACTCTTCTTCGCCGTGCAGGATGCGCAGCACGTTCGCGCCCATCTGTTGCAGCAGGCTGCGCGTTTCCGCGCCCGCGGCCGTGCCACCCCAGAAACGGAACAGCGTGGGGAAGGTCAGCGGCGCCACGATGTCAGCATAGCCCGCGGCCTGCGCGGCGGCTTTGTCGTGGAACAGCGGGTTATCGTCGCCCAGCGCGCCAGCCAGCTCACGGATCTTGCTGGCATCCACCTGATAACGGATCGTCGGCAGCTTCTTGCCGATATAGCTTTGGTCAAGCATGGGGAGGTCCTTTCAGAAAAGGTAGACAAGTACACAAGTATTCAAGGATGCACACCCGCAGCCTTGCCTACTTGCCACTTGTCTACTTGTCTACTTCCTCAAATCACCGTTGGCGGCTCGTATTCGCCCCATTCCTGGCGCAACACGCCACAGATTTCGCCCAGCGTGGCGTAGGCGCGCACCGCGTCAAGGATGGGCGGCATCAGATTGCTGTCGGGGCTGGCGGGGGCCTGCGCCACCGCGCGCAACCGGCTGAGCGCAGCCTGCACCGCAGCGTTGT
This sequence comes from Anaerolineae bacterium, assembly GCA_049299095.1. Classification (GTDB taxonomy): domain Bacteria; phylum Chloroflexota; class Anaerolineae; order JAAEKA01; family JAAEKA01; genus JAAEKA01. Next base: position 63,767 of record JBAQWV010000066.1, read on the forward strand.
CGCGCGTGGCCCGAAGTTGCTCCAGCCGGGCGTGCTGGGTGCGGTAGGTTTCGGGGTCGGGGCGGAAGATGCCTACAGGGCGTTCCTCGCCGGGCGATTGATAGGCGTTGACACCGACGATGATCTGCTCGCCCGCCTCAACAGCCTTTTGCATTCGCCAGGATGAATCTGCGATCTGCTGCTGCATCCAGCCGCTTTCGATGGCCTGCACCGAGCCGCCCATCTCCTGCACCTTGTTGATCAGCGCCAGAGCTTCGGCTTCGAGCTGATCCGTGAGGCTTTCGACGTAATACGACCCCGCCAGTGGATCAATTACCTCGGACACGCCGATTTCGTGGGCGATGATCTGCTGCGTGCGCAGCGCAGTGGCCTGCGCTTCCTCGGTGGGCAGTGCCAACGCCTCGTCGTAGCAGCTCAAAGCCATGCTTTGGATACCGCCCAACACGCTGGCGAGGGCCTGGAAGCCCGCGCGGGCAATATTATTGAGCGGCTGCTGTGCGGTGAGGGTCGCGCCGCCGGTCTGAACGTGTGTCCGCAGAGTCATGCTGGAGGTTTTTTGCGCGCCGTACTGCTCCTTGAGGAGGGTGGCCCACAGGCGACGCAGGGCGCGGTACTTGGCGACTTCCTCGAAGAAGTTATTTTGTGTGTTGAAAATCCAGGAAATGCGGCCCGCGAAGTCATCAATCGCTACGCCGCGCGCCAGCACCGCGTCCAGATAAGCCAGCGCGTTGGCGATGGCAAAGCCCATTTCCTGCGCGGCAGTGCTGCCCGCGTCGCGGATGTGATAACCGCTGACGCTGATGGCGTTCCAGCGGGGCACTGCGCGCGCACAGAAGGCGATGGTATCTGCGGCCAGGCGCACGCTGGGGCCAGGCGGGAAGATGTAGGTGCCGCGTGCGACGTATTCCTTGAGGATGTCGTTCTGGATCGTGCCGGTCAGTTTGGCCGCGGGCACGCCGCGCGCTTCGCCCGCGGCGATTACCATCGCCAGCAGCACGCTGGCCGGCGCGTTGATGGTCATGCTGATGCTGACCTTGTCCAGCGGAATGCCGTCAAGCAGTGCTTCCATGTCGGCCAGCGAGTCAATCGCCACGCCCGCCTGCCCCACCTCGCCCGCGGCCAGCGGGTCATCGCTGTCGTAACCGATCTGCGTCGCCAGATCAAAGGCGACGCTGAGGCCGGTTTGGCCCTGGCCCAGCAGGTATTTGAAGCGTTCGTTGGCCTCGGCTGCCGTGCCATAGCCTGCATATTGGCGCATCGTCCAGAAACGGGAGCGGTACATGGTAGGCTGTACCCCGCGCGTGAAGGGATATTGGCCGGGGAAGCCGAGTTGATCCAGATACCACTGCTGGTCAACCGCGGCAGGCGGCTGCGGGCCGGCGTCGAGCGGCGTTGTCAGGCGCGGAAACGCTTCGGTTTCCGGGCGTTCCGGCGCGCGTTCGGTGGACTTTGCCAAATCGCCGGTTTCCCAGGCGTGCAGAGCATCAGCAAGAGGGTTGAAATGGGGGTCTGTCATAGAAAACTCCCAAACGTAGCAGATAACACGTAACTCGTAATCCAGAGCCTGACACCCTTGCAGCCAAAGATGTTAAATCCAGTTACGAGTTACGCGTTACTTACAGCGTCTTTTTGTATGCCCGGTTTTGCACGATCTTGACGAACGAGCGACCGCGCAATTCGTCTAGTGTGACGCCGGTGGAGGTGGCTTCTTCTTCGGTGATAGCGCCGCAGGCAATGCCGCGCAGATAGAAGTTCAGCAAGCCCTGGCCGGTGGCCGCGTCGTCGAACATGTTGCCGCTGAGCGTAGCCTGCGCGGCCGCGTCGACAAAGCGATTGAGCCGCTTGCTGGCGTCATCCAGGCTTTCCAGGAAGAAGGTGTAAACCGCGGCGTAACGCACCGGCAATTGTGCCGGATTCAGGTCCCAGCCCTGATAGAAGGCATGGCGCAGCGAGTGGCGCACGTTGTCGTAGTGTAGCTTCCACGCTGCCTGCACCACAGCCAGGTTCTCCGCTTCCTGTTGCGCGGTCAGGGGCGTTTCCTTGGTGGCGCGGTGCGGGCCAATCGGCATGATGGTAGTGGCGCCGTCGCTGATGCTGACACCCGTGCCGGCCAGGCTCACCTGCATGACGTGACGGGCAAAGTCCGCCGCGGGGTGGGTATGCGTCTGATAGTGTGCGGTGATGTTGACCAGCGCGGTGTAGTCGTAGGTTCCGTACGCGCAATAGCGCACGCGTCCGCGGCCCGCGCGCACGAGCAGGCTGACTGTATTTGCGCCGGTGTGGTCAATGATGGCCTGTGGCGTTTCGATCATCAGGTCGAGGCCGATGGCACCCGGCTGGATGCCGTTTTTCGCTTCCAGTTGATCCACCAGGTCGGCCAGCGCGGTGACCTGCTCCGGCATGGTAACTTTGGGCAGGGTGACGACGAAGTTGGCGGGCACTTTGCCGCCGCTGGCCTGTGCCAGCGAGGTGATGCACAGATCGAGCGTGTGCACGGCTCGCCGGTAGCTTTCCAGTGTGAACGGCTTGATGCGGATGCCGATGAAGGGCGGCAGCTTGCCGTTTTCGATGCCCGCGGCCAGCTCTTTGCCGACGTTGACTGCGTGCGTGTCTTCTTCGTCGTCCGGGCGATTGCCGTAGCCGTCTTCAAAGTCCACGCGGTAATCTTCCACTGGCTCGCGTTGTAGTTTTTCGCGCACGCGCTGGTAGACGGTATGGGCCATCCAGGCAGGTTCATGGCTGAAGCTGGCCGCTTCCGGGTCTTTGGCGATGATCTGCGCCAGATGCTCGACATCCGCGGCGGTGTCGGGCAGCGTGGCCGCACCGGGCAGGCCCAGTGCCTTGGCGAATGCGACGAAGTTGGGCGCGTAGGCGTCCATGTTGCGCAGGGCGATGCCGCCCAGCTTGCTGGCTGTGTCTGACTTGAACAAATGCGCGCCGCCATAAACCGTATGCACCGGCTGGCGCGTGGTCACGTCGCCTGGGTAGCGCTGCTTGAAGTTTTCATTGGCGGCTTCGATACGCTGCACCACGTCGGCGGTGCTTTCGGGGGTGAAAGTTTGGTTCATATCTACTCCGGGTGGAGTAAGTAGTGACAAATAAGGAGAAGAAATAATTCTTTACTCCTTACATTGGACTACTTACGTTCAGGAATAAGCCGCTTGGCAACGACTTCGGCCTGGATTTCGCTGGTGCCTTCAAAGATTTTAAAGATGCGGCCATCGCGCCAATAGCGGTGCGCCGGATATTCCATGGCATAGCCGTAGCCACCGAAGATCTGCAAGGCGTCGCTGGTGACTTTCTCGACCATGTCTGCTGCGAACAGCTTGGCCATGCCCGCTTCCAGGTCCGAGCGCTGACCCGAATCTTTCTTCTGCGCGGCATAGTAGGTGAGCTGGCGCGCAGCCTCGATGTCGGTCGCCATGTGCGCGATCTTGTGCTGGATCACCTGGAAATCGGATAGAGGACGGCCAAATTGCTCGCGCTCTTGCGCGTATTGCAGCGCGGCTTCATAGGCGCCCTGCGCCACCCCCACCGCGCGGGCCGCGGTCTGGATGCGCGCGGTCTCGTACACGCCCATGAGCTGGTAGAAGCCCTTGCCCTCCACACCGCCGATGACGTTCTCCGCGGGCACTTCAAAGTCCTCGAAGTTTAGGCTGAACGATTTCATACCGTAGTAGCCAATGGTCGGAATGGGTGCGCCCGTCAGGTGCGGCGGCATAAAGTCGTTACCGGGTGTCTTCTCCACGGCGATCATGGACAGGCCCTTGTGGCGCTTGCTGGGGTCAGGATCGGTGCGGGCCAGCACGGTCATCAGGTTGGCGCGGTTGGCAAAGGTGATCCAGGTCTTGGCGCCGTTCAGAATGTATTTGTCGCCTTGCTTCACCGCGCGCAACTGCATCCCTGCGGTGTCCGATCCGGCGTTCGGTTCGGTGAAGGCCGCGGCAGGCAGGATATCGCCACTGGCAATGCCGGGTAGCCAGCGTTCCTTTTGTTCTTCTGTGCCGCCGTTCAGGATCAGGCCGCCCGCGATCAACATGCGAGTCATCACTGAACCGACCGATAGCCAAACGCGGCTCAACTCTTCGGTGACCAGTGTGATGGTCAGGGTGTCCATGCCGAGACCACCATATTCCTCTGGGATTGCCATCGCGAAGTAGCCCAGGTTGGCCATCTTCTTGATGATCTCCATCGGGATTTCTTTGCCTTCGTTGTACAGGTCGTGAGCGACGGGCGCAACTTCCTTTTCGGCGAATTTGCGCGCCTCGCGCCGTACGGTTTCGTATTCACCAGTGAGTACAGTCATAATCGGGGTCCTTCCCTGAGGTGTGGCCTGCAACAAGGCCGGTCCCTGATGGAACCGGCCCTGGCTTTGCTGGTTAATTGCGGCTAAAGAACTGGCGAATGACGTCGGTCATGCTTAACACACCCACCGGCATCAGCTTGCCTTCCTGCTCTTCCACTACCACGAGGCGATGCACGCGGTTGCGGGTCATGAGAGTAATCGCTTCAGACAGCGGGCGGTCGTTGGTGCAGCTCACCAGGCTGGGGGTCATGATGTCGCCCACGCTCAAGGTGGCGGCTTGCTCAACCGTGCGCCCCTGGCGGGCCAAGACCACGTCGGTTTGCGAGACCACACCGACCGCGTGACCGTCATCAGCCACCACAATCACCGCATGGATGCCCAACTCCAGCATCTTGCGCGCAGCATCCATTACGGAAGCGTTGCGCGGGCAGGTGACGACGCCGACGTGCATCACATCAGAAACAAGGGTATGGTCTTCGATCATGCCCAGATCGGCCAGGCTCGGTTCCGCGCTCATTGGCTCATAGATATCGCTGGCCAGCATGGAAGGTGGCAGTGACATCGCTGGCGCGGCGGTGTTCGGGGATTGCATGCCATAGTTGATGATGTCGGTCATGCTCAAGACTCCTACCGGCCAGGGCTTGCCGCCGCGGTTGTCAACGACTACCAGCCGGTGAATATGGTTGCGAGTCATCAGGGTGATGGCCTCAGAAATGGTGGTGTCTGGCGTGCAGCTTACCACGTGTGTACTCATAACATCCGCGGCTGTGAGCGTTGCCAGCTCTTCCGCCGCGCGTCCCTGCCGTGCCAGCACGACGTCCGTTTGCGACACTACGCCGACCGCATAGCCAGCGGCATCGGTGACAACAATGGCATGGACACGGTATTCGGTCATGCGCTGGGCCACTTCATCCAGCGGCGTGCTGGTGGCACAGGCGATCACGCCGTAGTGCATCATCTCGCGCACGAGGCGGGTATCTTCAACCGGCGCTTCGGCTGGCTTGGGCTGGTCCACCGGATGCAGCGGCGCGCGGTAGAAGTTTTCGGCGTCGCGCGGCTCAGCGACCACTTCGACATGGACTGTGCCAGCCGGCTCAGCCTGATGCTTGCCCAGTCCGAAGTCGGGGGAGCCGATCAGAATAGACATATTGCCGAAGGGATGCTTGTTCTCGTACATCAGTTGATGCGAGAAGGGCAATTCGTCCCAAGTGAAGGCACGTGACATGCACGGGTCGGCCTTGCCGGCCAGCACCAGATCGTTGAAGCCCTTGGATTGTTCGTCGTTGGCAAAGTGTGAGCCTTGCAGGCGCTTCTGACGCATCCACAGGTAACGCAGGTCTACGGTGGCGTTGTAGCCGGTGGTGCCCGCGCAGATCACCACCATGCCGCCGGTGTCGCAGACGAAAATCGAGGTCGGGATTGTGGTTTCGCCAGGATGCTCGAAGACCAGCCGGGGGCTTTTGCGCTCGCCCAGCACGTCCCAAATGGCCTTGCCGAAGCCGCGCACGCCCTTCAGCCATTCGTTGTAGCCGACGGTGTCTTTCCAGTGCGGCAACATGCCCCAGTGATTGAAATTCTTGCGGTTGATGCAGCCCACTGCGCCGAGGTTCATGCAGTAGTCGAACTTATCATCCTCACTGACCACGGCAATGGCCTTGCCGCCCGCAGCCTTGACGATCTGAATCGCCATCGAGCCGAGACCCCCCGCACCGCCCCAAATCAGCACCACATCATCCTTGCGCAGGGCATGTTCGGCCCAGCCGTACAACATACGGTAGGCTGTTGCGCCAACCAACATGTAAGCCGCGGATTGCTCCCAGGTGAGGTGCTGGGGGCGCGGCAGGCACTGGTGCGCCTGCACTCTGGTGAACTGCGCAAAGCTGCCCCAGTTGGTTTCATAGCCCCAAATACGGAAGGTTGGGCTGTACATCGGGTCTTCACCCGCTTGCACCCAGGGATCGTCGCGGCTCCAGGTGCCGCAGTGGATGACCACCTCGTCGCCGACTTTGTGGGTGGTGACATCCTTGCCAACTTTGTAGACAATGCCGCTGGCATCGCTGCCGCCGATGTGGAAGCGCTCCGGCTCGCCAGCTTTGTTGCGTGCGCCGATGACGTCCACCGGAATGCCCAGGCCAGCCCAAACATTGTTGTAGTTGACGCCCGCGGCCATCACATACACGAGGACTTCGTCGTCGGCAGGCTCCGGGGTGTCAATCACTTCGACCTGCCAGGCCTTGGTCGGCTCGCCAAAGCGTTCCGGGCGCACTACCCAGGCATACATCTTGGGAGGAACCACACCGACCGGTGGCTGCTCGCCGACGGCATACAATTCCTTGACGTCACTCATGGTCATGCCTCCTTGCACAGCGTGAGTTATTCAATTGAACAGAGGGAGAAGTGGACAGACGACTGGAAAGGGTGCGCGCCAACACATAAGCTTTTGGCGGTAAAACCGGCAGAAGCTGGCAACAAGGCAGGGCGGAAAGCTTCGTGGCCCGACAGGTCATGCGTTGGCAGCCCTAACGTTTCAGTCAAGCGGTTAGACTACTAGCACATGACGCATTGTGTCATATACAAGCGCTTTTGGCAAGTTTTAGGACGCGGGCGCGGCCGGTGCGCGGGTAAGATGCGGCCCCCATGACTACAAACGAGGATAGATAGAGGAAATACTGTTGGTTGACCGCTCAAGCCGGGCTTTCCGGCGCTGGTCGCAGATAGACAAAGCGTACGCCGTCGTTCTGCTGAACAAAGTCTGGCACGAAGTCAAACGCTGCCGCTTGCGGGTAGTGAATTAAAAGCTGATCTTGCGCGGTAAACCGCCAAATAACCTGGCTGGCGCTTCGGGTATAGGTATGGGCCACCCAGTTATCATCAGCGAAGCGGCTGCGCGTATTGACCACGGGCACGTGAACATAGGGGGCGCGCAGTGAGCGAAGTAAGCCCTGGATGCCGACATGCTGCATCAGCGCTGCCATCTGCGCGGGGGCAGCCCGCGCCGGCAGTGCCAGATCGCCGGTTGCCACCAGCCCGCTGTCGTCGCTCACCTGGAACTGCCAGCGCCCGTGGCCCCGTGCGATGTGGCTGTACCCCAAACGCGCATTCAAGCCAAGATGTTCAGTGTTATAGCCCACCACTCTGGCGGTATTGTTCCAAAGCCCGTGACACACCATGCGCGTCGAGCGGTCGTTGATCAGCGCCCGATAGATGGCAAAGGGATGGGAGCGCACCGGCGGCATGGGGTCAAAAGAGGCGAACAGAGAGATTTGCAGCTCGTGATGTGGCCCCAGATTGGCCTCGGTGAAATCGCAGATCCAAAGCGCGGCCAATACCCGGTCATTTTGATTCACAATCGGCGTGAGCCGTTCGTTGGCTAAAAGCTGACGCGCCGTCGTGCCAGTCACCGTGCCGCCGATGAGCAGCATCGAACCCGCGTAGATGTGATAAGGGCTGGGACAGTGTTCGCCTGCGATAAGCACCTGGCTGTCCACCGGATACTGCTTGAAGAGAGGGTGATCGTTGTGCATGTTCGGCAAGGGACGGTGAGCAATGTCAGACGCGCAGCAAGCCGCGGAAGCCGCGCGCGGCATAGTACGACTCGGCGCCGTTGTGGTAGAGGAAAACGGTGTCGTAGCGGCGGTCGCAAAAAACTGCGCCACCGAGTTTCCGAATCGTCGCAGGGGTGGCGACCCAGCTCGATGTCTTTAGATCAAACTTGCCCAGCATTTGCAGCGCGCGATAGTCCGCTTCAGTCAACAGCTCAATCCCCATCGCCGCGGCCATATCCACTGCACTGTCTTCTGGTTTGTATTCTTTCCTGGCATCCAGCGCCGCGCGGTCGTAACACAGACTACGGCGACCCTTGGGGCTTTCTGCCGCGCAGTCACAAAACAGATATTCACCCGTCTGACCGTCCTGTCCAATCACATCCGGCTCACCGCCGGTTCGTTCCATTTCACTGAGCGACCACACCTTTGATGCGTCAGCCACAAGTCGCGCGCGGACATCGCTCCACGCCAGATCGGGATGGCGTTGCTTGTTCTGCTCGAAGCGGGCTTGCAGCGTGGCGAGCAATGCGTCACGCTGTTCCCGTGACAAGTCGTGATGACTGTTCATGCGTTTATAATCCTCTTTAGGAAAAATACTGGCACCGGCTTCCACAGGCCGGCCGTGCAGTATAAAATCGCTGGGTGCGGGTGTCAAGAACAAAAACGGGCTGGCGCGCGGCCGCGCCTGTATTAACCTGCGGCTAGCCTGCCTTCACCCGTCATCAGTTTGCTCACCTCGTACGCGATCTCATCCAGCGATACGGGCAAATCCGCGCGGAACCAGACCTGATACAGATTCACCAGCCCACCGGCAAAGAAATGCACGCGGATCAGAAAGGCCGGGGCCTGCCTGAGCGGCGCGGGCACGTCGCTGCTGGTTTCCATGTGACGCACAAAGATGTTTTTCAGCTTGGTCAAAAACTGCTCCGAGCCGTGCGCATTGATCAGAATACGGTAAAATTCCAGATCGTCTTGCAAATAGCGCGAAATCTTCAGCAGCAGCGGCAGCGGGTTCTGAAAGAAATTTTTGTAGCGAAATTCGCCCAAAAATTCCAGCATCTTGGCAATGATTTCGTTTTCGATCTGCTCAATCACCGCGCGCGTATCCGCGTAATGCGCGTAAAATGTGCCGCGATTGATGTCTGCGCGCGTGACGATGTCAGTCACGGTGATCTTTTCGACTGGTTTTTCCTGTACCAGTTCGACAAACGCCTGGCGGATCAACCGCCGCGACCGAACGGCGCTCTTGTACTCGGCTTTTTCTCCCATCACAACCTCCGGCAACGTGCGTAACAAAGTCAAACAGATTACGGCGTGCTGTCTGATTTTGTACAAAGAAAAAATAATTGCTGATTGACGGCGCAACTCTCCAGAGTATAATACAATTATCAACAAAAATCAACAGTTATTTGATTTTGATAGACAAGATAATTTTGAACAAGACAACAGGCAGGTTCACATGACCGCAACTACTAAGCCAACCACTTCTCTTCCTCCGACTGTACCCGGCATGCCGATTGTAGGCAGCGCCTTGCAATTCGTGTCGCATAACAGCGTTTCCGTAGACTTTTTACAAAAAGTGCAGCGTGAATATGGTGATCTGGTGCAATTCAAGGCAATGAATCGCTCCTTTTGCCTGATCAGCGACCCTGAGCTGATCCGCGAGGTGCTGTTAGAGCGCGCACAGGAATTCGTCAAGCCGGAAGCTGTTTTTCAGGACACGCGCGGGCTGGCCCGCTTCCTCGGCCACGGCATTCTGACCGCGGGCTACGACGAATGGCGACCACAGCGCAAGCTGATCCAGCCGCTGATGCAGCATGGTCAGATCACCCACTATGCCGAAACGATGACCGCGATGGGCGACAAGTTGGTGGCGGGCTGGCAGTCCGGCGAGCAGCGCAATATTCATGCAGATATGACCCAGGTGACGATGTGGATCATCGCCGAGGCAATTTTCGGCATCACGGTGGAACGCAGCGCGCAGTTCGAGCAGATCGTCAACGACGCGCAAAAGATCATCGTGGACGATCTGGCCTCGCCCGCGCCCGCGTGGCTGACCAAACGCGACCAGAAAGCCGCCCAGATCAATGCACAGTTGACTGATCTGGTCAACCAGTTCGTCACTGAGCGCCGCACCACAGGCACAGCCGGCCGCAGCGACCTGCTTTCCGTGCTGATGGAAGCGCGCGATGCCGAGGGCGTGGGCCTGTCCGATGAGCTGCTGCGCGACAACATCCTGACGATGTTCTTTGCGGGTCACGAAACGACCGCCAACACGCTGACCTGGGCGTTCTATTTCCTGTCGCAGAACCCAGCGGTTTTAGAGGCGCTGGAATACGAACTGGACACGGTGCTGACCGATGGCCGGCTGCCCACTGTGGAGGACCTGCCCAACCTGCCCTATACGCTGATGGTGATCAAGGAAACGTTACGCATCCAACCAACCGTGGCGATGCTGGTGCGCATGGCGACACAGGACACCACGTTGGGTGGTTATGCGCTCAAGCAGGGCACGTTTGTGTTGATCTCGCCCTACGTGCTGCACCATGATGCGCGACGCTGGAGCCAGCCGGAAGTGTACGATCCTGCCCGCTTTGACCCTGAAACCGGTGTCAAGCTCGACAAGTACGGCTACATGCCCTTTGGCGCAGGGCCGCGCATCTGCATCGGCAACCATTTTGCGCTAATGGAGGCGCAACTTCTGCTGGCACTGATCGCCAGCCGCTACCGATTGTATCTGGCGCCGGGTGCCAACGTCCAACCGCTGCGTCAGGTGACCACCTCGCCGCGCAGCGGTCTGCCAATGATCGTGCAGCGCCGCGGGTAAAAAAAAGCTGGCCTGTCCATTGCGGACAGGCCAGCTTTTGCGTTCGTGGGGCGATGGCTTTCAAGCATGTCAAAAGTCGTCAGAACTTACTTGCCTTACATTTGCAATGCCCCGGCCTAAGAAACTGTTTAAAAAGGTATTTTGCAGCGAATAAGGTGGTTGAGTGCGGGTTAGCACACCCAACCGGCGTAGTTTCGAGTGCTACGCTACTCAACCGACGCCGGATTCCAGTCAAAACAGCGTATTGAAACCCCTGATTGAGGCTTTTTAAACAGTTTCTAAACGATTAGATGGTTGTTTCCTTTTCATCTATTTCGAACTCCGCAAGTCGCTCATTCGCTATTTTTATAAAGGGACGATCTTTATTAACAATGCAGATACCATTTTTGATCATAGTTGCTTCAAAATCAAAAATATGCGGGGCTTGAGAAATCTCCCAAACAATTCCAAACAAATCTGCAAGGCGTAGCATGATAAATCCATATTGCGCAAAATCTGTGTGTGTAAAAAGAATTACGCCCGTACCGTCTTTTATGCGCAGAAAATCAGCGTGATTTTTATAATCAATATGAACACCGTTACTGAGTTCATTATAAAAACGACCACAAGTGGGGATTAGTTCATTAAGTTTTCCTATACATTTAGTTGTCACTAATTTTTTGATGGCGTCAATATTGTCCAGTTCATAAGCGGAATAAGCCCATGCAATTTGTTCTAGAATAAGTCTTGATACTGCATGTCCTTCATATTGATGACCTAATTCATAAAGAATGTGTGCAGAAAAGAAACTATACTGCAATCTGACTAAGGCCGCTGCTGCGCCAAATGATCCTAATCGCTCAGCTCCTTCTGGAGCAGAAGACACTTTCGAGATCATGGATTCAACGTAATATTTGGAAATCAGATAACATTCTATGTACCGTTGTGCATTTCGGAGTATCACTTTCTTCTCATCATTTATATTCTTCTGATGCTTCGAACCGTACTTTTTCTTTGCATAATCCAACCCTATATCAAAGTTTGTGGCGAGTAGAGCGGCTTCGACATTGGCGCGGAGATTGGTATTAAAATCATCTTTTGGAATCAATGCAGAGTAATGTCCGAAACCAACTAACTCAAAGTTTTCAAGTAAATCTCTGGCACTACGACCTGAACTCCAACCCATAAATTCATAAAAATTTTCTTCCATGATGATTCCTTCTGCTTCCTGCTCAATATTGGCAACCACCGTATTTAGTTTTAGCTAACCACTTTCCGCGCTCAGCGCGCCACGCCCACTCCCAAATGAAACACCAACTGACCACCCAACGCGCCTTCCACAACCAATAGCGCACTGCCGGCCAGCAGCAAGGCCAGCAGCAACCAGCGCCGCCGCGGCTGATCAAAAACCTGTGGCGCGCGCAGACGTTCATACAGCAGCAAGCCATAAACGATCAGCAGCGCAAACCCCGCGGCAATGTGTGGATTCATTACCGCACTGAGCGCCGCGTCCTGAGGCGCGCGATTACGATCAATTAGGCCGGTCAGGATCGCAGCAAAGAGTGACACCCAGCCCAACAGCAACAACAGCCAGGCAGTAGCCGGAAAAAGCGCCTTGCGCCAGCCAAGCAGATAAAGCAGTGCCAGCACGCTGCCGACCAAAAGCAAAACCACAGGAAAATGGGCGAAACGTGGATGCAATGGGAAAAACCAGGACATGGCACAAGTATAGCACAGGCTGCACCGCAGCAAAAAGCAGATGACAAAGCTTTTGACGCCGCACCGCTTCTGTGTTACGATTGTGCCCGTTGGACCGCTTTCCCCCCGGAGGTTTGTATGCAATTTCTCGCTCGTTTTCGTGTGGTAACACTCTCTCTAATGATGGCATTGATCCTGGCAAGCAGTGGTGTACTGTTTCCACAAGCCGTCACCCCCGCGGCGGCCCAGACAGCCCCGATTGACCCCGAACTGGCAGCCAATTTTGCCTCTGCCACCGACGGCCAAGCGCGCTTCATCGTCCTCTTCAAGGAACAAGCCGATCTGTCCGCCGCGGACAAGATAGATGACTGGAACGCCAAAGGCCAATACGTCTACGACACGCTGACCGGCACAGCCAACCGCTCGCAGATGGCCGTCACAGCCGCCGTGAGCAGCAACCGGCTGGCAGGCACAGTCAGCTACTTCCAGCCATACTGGATCGTCAACGCCATTATGGTACGCGGCGATGCCCGCGCGGCCCAGACCCTGGCCCAGTTCGACGGCGTTGAGCGCATTGTAGCCGAAGGCAAGCCCGAACCCCCGCAGCCGATTGACGAAGGCGTGGCCGCTGTCAATCCTGATGCCGTGGCCTGGGGCGTGGCGAAGATCCGCGCGGATCAGGTCTGGAGCACCTACAGCGTGCGCGGCGCGGGCATTGTAGCCGCCAACATTGACACCGGTGTGCGTTACAGCCATGAGGCGCTGGTGCGCCAGTACCGCGGCAACACCACCGGCACCCCGGCTGGCCCCTTTGACAACGACTACAACTGGTGGGACGCGCGCACGCTGCCCAGCGTCGGCGGCACACCCTCGGCGGCCCCTGAAGCAGTCGAAGGCACGCACGGCACGCACGTCATGGGCACAGAAGTGGGCGAAGATGTTGCCCAAGTCAACCAGGTTGGCGTAGCCCCCGGCGCCAAATGGATTGCGGCCTATGGTTGCTGCCCCAATGATGAGGCGCTTCTGGGCGCGATGCAGTGGATGCTAGCCCCGACCCGGCTGGATGGCAGCGATGCCAACCCGGCCATGCGTCCGCATATCGTACAGAATTCATGGGGTGGCCCCGGCGGCTACACCTATTTCAACACAGCCATCGGCAACCTGCGCGCGGCGGGCGTTTTCGTCTCCTTCTCCGCGGGCAACAACGGCTCTGCCTGTGGCACGATGGGTTCCCCCGGCGACAACCTGAACAGCTTCCGCATCGGCTCAACCACCAGCACTGATGCCATCTCTTCCTTCTCCAGCCGCGGCCCCAATCCCTTCACTGGCTCCATCGGCCCGGACATCAGCGCGCCCGGCAGCAGCATCACATCGGCCACCTCCACCAGCGACACCTCTTATGGCTTGCTCAGTGGCACCAGCATGGCTGGCCCGCACAATGCCGGCGCAGTCGCCTTGCTCTGGTCGTTGGAACCAGCCCTGATCGGCAAAGTGGCACAAACCGAAGCCTTGCTGCGCGGCACCGCGGTGGCCCTCACCTCCGCGCAAACCTGCGGCGGCGTGTCAGGCTCGCAAACGCCCAACAACACCTTCGGTTATGGCCGCCTGGACGTAAAAGCCGCTGCGGACATGATCTATCAAGCAGGCACGCTGCGCGGCGTGGTTACGTCCGGTGCAACGCCCCTCGCGGGCGCGCTGGTCAGCATCACGCGCAACAGCAAGACACTCACCCAACTGACCAACGCCAGTGGCGAATACAGCTTCGTGGCCGGCGCGGGCAGCTACAACATGCAGGTCAGCGCCTATGGCTACGATCCCGGCAGCGCCAACGGCGTGGTGGTCGTGATGGATGCAGACACCGTGCAAAACTTCGATCTGACTGCCAAGGGCATCCATCAACTATCCGGCACAGTAACCAGCGGCGGCGTCACGCCAGTTTGGGGAGCCAAAGTCTTCCTCAAGGGCCAACCCGCCACCGCAGTCTTAACCAACGCCAGCGGCAACTATAGCATGACTGTTCCCGCGGGTAGCTACACCCTGCGCGTCGAAATGACCGGCTTCAACCCGGCGGAAGCCGCGGTTACGATCACCGGCAACACCGTGCAGAATGTTGCCTTGACGCCCACCACGGCCTACTACGCGCTGAGCAGCGCCAGCGGCCCCGGCTGCACCGTCCCCTATCAATGGATCGAGCTGCAAGGCCAGCCCGGCACCAGCAGCCTGTCGCTTGACGACGATGCCTCTTCCTCCGTGGCAATGGGCCTGTCCTGGCCGATGTACGGCACAAACTACACCAGCGCCTACATCAGCTCCAACGGCTTTGTGCAGTTCGGCCAGAACCAGCCGCGCCCGCACGGCATCATCCCCTTCGAAGGTGCGCCCAACAACGCGGTCTACGCCTTCACCGCCGATCTCAACCCGGCGCTCGGCGCGCAAGGTATCGTCTACTATCAAACCTCCGGCTCCAAATGGACGGTGCAGTATGACGAAGTGCAGCACTGGCCTGCTGGCAGCCCGGAAACGTTTGAACTGGTTTTCGACAACAGCGATCAATCAGTGACGCTGCAATACCAAACGGTCAGCAACCCGGCTGACACCATGGCCGGTATCGAAAACAGCACCGGCAGTGCCGCACTACAAGTATCCAAAGCGAACCAACCGCCCATCACTGCGGGCCTGGCGATCAAACTGAAGCCTTTCAGCGGTCTGACCGGTGCGCCTAACAAGGCCGACGTCAACTGCGACGGCGCGGTAAACGTCACCGACATCACCCTGCTGGCTGAGAAATGGCAGACCAACGCCGGTGACGGCAGCTACATCCAGGGCTATGACATGGAACAGGATAGCGACATTGACATCCTGGACGTGCAGTATGTCGCAGCCTGGTGGGGTTGGTTGGCCCAATAAGCTACGAACACAGGGCATGGCGTCAACGCATGTGCGTTGACGCCATGCCGAGAGGCGGGCCAGCGATGAAAAACCCTTTTCGAGCGACGGCACAAGCCGTCATCACCAGCACTTCTACTGCTGACGGCAAATCAACCCTGCCGGATTGGTTACTGACACCGCTGGCCATTGTGGCTGGCTCCGACAACATCGGCGGTAGCGTTGAAAGCTGGACTGACGAAAACCTGCTGCGCAAAGCTATCGGGCTGTACCGCGCAGCCAGCGCGCGCAGCAACCCACCAGCACCGCTGAATTGGCAGTTTTCGCTGAACGGCGCTCAGGCGATTCAGGTATTGCCCCCCCCGCAAGATGCGTTTCAGGAACAGGCTTTCCTGCAATTCAGCCGTCGGCTGGAAGCGGTCACACTCAACCACCCGCGCATGGCCCCAATTCTGAGTGCAGCCATCGAACAGGGCTATCCATTTCTGGCCGCGCGCATCGGTGCCGGCTTCCAATCCCTCACGCGTCGGTTGAAGTTACCACTTGAGCCAAAGCGCGCTATGCAGATCGCCGAACAGGTTTCTTCGGCTCTCGAACACGCCCATTACCGCGGCCTGTTCCACGGCGCGCTCGACCTGCAAGATATTTTGATCAACGACGAAGGACAGGCCAGCTTGCTAGGCGTGGGGGTGACGCAACTGCGCCAGCACCTCGGCGCTGGCAGCGATGTTATCCTGACCCCCCTGCTGCCGCCCGAAGTCGAAAACGGTGAGCGACTACCAGATGCCTCCAGTGATGTATTCGCCACCGGCGCGCTGCTGTACATCCTGTTGACCAGCCGCGTGCCTGCCGCAGGCCAGCAGATCACTCTGTCCCAGACCATCGCCGAAGTACCAGCCGCCTTGGACGCCGTGATGACCCGCGCCCTGGCGCTGGACCCCGCCGACCGCTACCCGTCATTGCTGGAAATGAACCGCGAACTACGCGTGGCGCTGCGTGCTCCGCGCGCGATTGCCAGACCCTCTACGCCTGCACAACGCCGCGCCGGCGCGCCTACCCGCCGTCTGCCCAGCAGCCCTTCGGTGATACCCGCCGCCGGACGCGCTGCCACCGGTACCCCCGATGGCTTCCCAGAGCCGCTGCCCATGCCCGAAATTGACATGAGCAGTATGCAGCAGGCGCTCGTCATGCCGGAAGTTGCGATATTGGCGGCGGTTGAAATCCCGCCCGCACCCGAAATCCCCAAGATAGATTGGCTGGAACTGCTGCAGCCGGTTGACGTTAGCAGCTTGTCGAGCCAACTACTCGTGCCACCGACCGAAACGCTGGCCCCCGATCCGCTGGTGGCCGCGGCGATGGCCGTCAAGTCTGCGGAACAGAATTTGCAAAACCGTCAACGCACCGCCCGCAAACCGGCTGCGTCGCCAGTGCAGACTGTGCCAGCGATAGAACCCCGCAGCGCATCGCCCGCCACCCAGCCCGCCACCACGCGGCCACCCACGCGGGCACAACCCGCTGGCCGCGCCCGCCCAAGTCGAAAACGTGATTAACCTCGCCGATTTATTGCACGCCACCGGTGGTACACTGCATGGTCAGCCCGCCGCGCGCCAGTTTTCAGCCTTTTTGTACGACTCGCGCCTGCTCACCTCCGCCGCGGGCGCGCCATTGGCCCCCATTTTCGTCGCGGTCAAGACTGAAAAGGGCGATGGTCACGACTACATCGCCGATGCGGTCGCGCGCGGAGCCAGCGGCGTGCTGTGCCAGCGTCCCCCCGCGCAGGGGGCAGTGCCCGGCGTCACTATAGTCATCGTGCCAGACACGCGCGCGGCCCTGCTGGCCTACGCTGGCTACATTTTGCAACGCCCCGGACTAACCACAGTCGGCATCACCGGTTCCGCTGGCAAGACCACAGCCAAAGAACTAATTGCCGCGGTGCTGGCGTGCACCGGCCAGCCCGTTTTTCGTAACCGCGGCAGCATCAATGGTCGGTATGGGCTGTCTATTGCCGCGGGCGAGCTGCAACCTCAGCACACGCTGGCCGTGCTGGAGCTAGCCGCGGACAGCTTCGATGAAATTCGTGATCTGGCCGCGCTGACGCGCCCGCGCGTGGGCGTGGTCACCTCGATCAGCGAGGCGCATTTGTCCACCTTTGGCTCGCTAGCCACCATCGCCGCGGAAAAGGGGCGACTGCTGGAAGCATTGCCGGACGACGGGCTAGCCGTGCTGAATGCTGACGATGCCGCAGCACTGGCGCTGGCTGACCGCACCGCCGCGCCGGTGGTGTCCGTTGGCCAACATCCTGCGGCCACCCTGCGCATTCACGATCTTGTTGCCGGGCCGGATGGACTGCGCTTCGCCGTGGAAGATACCAAGGGCTGGCTGGCCTCCCGGCTGGGTGGTGCAGTCACGCCGTTAACTGTCACTTCCCGCCTGCTCGGCGTGCATCATGCGCCGTTGCTGACGGCTGCGCTGGCTGTGGGCGTCTGGTTCGGTGTCACACCCGCCGAGGCGCTGGCCGCGCTGGCTGAATTCCAGCCGTTGGGCGGACATTTGCGCCCGTTGGCCGGGCAGTACGGCGCGCTGCTGCTGGACGATACTGTCAACGCCAGCCCCGCGTCCATGCGTGCCGCGCTCGATGCGTTGGCGCTGTTCGAAGGTCGTCCACTGGTAGCGATTTTGGGTGATATGTGGGACTTGGGCGCGGCCGAAGCAGACGCGCATCGCAGCGTCGGGCAGTACGCTGCGCGCTGCACAGACTGGTTGCTGGTAAAAGGACTGCGTGCACAGGCCATCGCTACAGGCGCGCAGCAGGCAGGCTTCCCCGCCGAGCGCATTTTTCGCGCGTTCACCGACGCCGATATTCTGCGCTTTGTGCAGGACAAGCTGGCCGCCGGGGTGTGGACTGCGCCGGTGATTCTGGTGAAGGGCGACCGACCCGCGCGGTTGGAGCGTGTGGCAGGGGGCTTGCTGGCGCATCCTGAACAGGCCGGGCAAGTGCTGGTGCGTCAGTCGGCAGGCTGGTTGCAAGTGCGGGCACTGGCCCAAAACCGCCCGACCTGGGTCGAGATTGATTTGGAAGCGGTGGCGGGCAATGTCCAGCACGCCCAGGAACTCGTCGGGCCAGAGGTGGCAGTGTGTGCGGTGTTAAAGGCGGACGGCTACGGACATGGTGCGCCGATGATTGCACGCACCGCTTTCAACAACGGCGCACGCATGGGGGCGGTGGCCTGCTTGGCCGAGGCGATTGCGCTGCGCGAGGCTGCAATTGACGCGCCAATCCTGGTATTGGGGTACACGCCTGCATGGCAGGCGCGCGACACGGTGCGTCACGACGTGACCGCCACGGTGTACGATCTCGATGTGGCGCGGGCGCTCAGTCAGGCCGCCGCGGACCTCAACCGCCGCGCGCGCGTGCATGTCAAGGTGGATACCGGCATGGGTCGGCTTGGCTTGCTGCCAGATGACGCAGTTCCCTTCGTGCAGGCACTGACTGAACTGCCTGGCCTGCTGGTGGAGGGCATCTTTACCCACTTTTCCACCGCGGACAGCGATGATCTCCGCCACCGTGATCACGCAGCCATGCAACTGACGATTTTTAACCGCGTGCTGGACGAACTGCACGCGCACGGCCTGCATATTCCCATCGTCCACGCGGCCAACTCCGCGGCGACACTGCATTGGCCCTCTAGCCGTTTCAACATGGTGCGGCTCGGCATTGCGCTGTACGGCCTGCCCCCCTCCGCGGCCGCGCCGCTGCCCGCGGGTTTTCGTCGTGTGTTAAGCTGGAAGACGCAGATTGCCCAGGTGAAGACTTTGCCCGCAGGCACACCCATCAGCTATGGCAACAGCTACATCACCCCGCGCACCACGCGGCTGGCCGTGGCGCCGGTGGGCTATGCCGACGGCTTTCGCCGCGCACCTGCACATTGGGGGCATGTCTTGGTGCGCGGGCAGGCCGCGCCGATCATCGGCCGGGTGACCATGGACCAAACCATGCTGGACGTGACCGATATCCCCGGCGCGCGGCAGGGGGACGAGGTGGTGCTGATCGGGCGGCAGGGCGCGGCGGAAATCACCGTGGAAGAAGTGGCCGAGCGGCTGGGCACGATTAGCTACGAGGTGGTGGCGGAAATTCTGGCCCGCGTGCCGCGCGTGGTATAGTCGGAGACCGGTCCTGTTTTCTGCGCGGCACGTTGCTTAAACACCATATTTGTGTTACACTCGCACCATTCCCCAGTCTGGAGTTTGCCCGTGACCCACACCGCTCTTGTTATCCTGAACCCCAATTCTGGCCGCGGTCGCGGCCAGAAGCGCGCCGAGAGCGTGCATCGTGCGCTGAAAGCAGCGGGCTTGCCCTATGAAGCGGTTTTCACGGAAAGCCGCGGCCACGCCATTGAGTTGACGCGCAATGCTGCATTGAACGGCTGGGAACTGATTATCGCGGCGGGCGGAGACGGCACAATCAACGAAGTGGTGAACGGCTTGATGCTGGCCGAAAAAGCAGGCGCGCACAGCAAGCTGGGGATTATGCCGGTGGGAACCGGCAACGATTTTGCCCTGGGTATTGGCCTGCCTGCCGATCTGAACGCAGTGGCCGGACGGCTGGTGCGCGGGCAAACGCGGCGCTTCGATGTGGGCATCGTCAATGGGCGCTATTTCGATAATTGTGTCGGCATCGGGTTTGATGCGCGCATCAACATTGAAGCGCACAGCATCACCTGGGTGAGCGGTCAGATGCAATACCTGCTGGCGGTGCTGCGCTCACTGACAAGCTATCCCTTCCCCGTGGTGAATATTTACAAGGACGATGGCGACCGGCTAAATAAACAGGTGTTGATGGTGTCGGTGGGGAATGGGGCGCGCATGGGTGGCGGGTTCCGCATCACACCGGACGCACTCCCCACCGATGGCGAATTGGATTTGTGTATTGTCAATGCGTTGTCGCGGCCACAAATCCTGCGCTTGCTGCCCAAAGCCATGAAAGGCAACCACCGCGGGGAGTCCGCGGTGGAGTTATGCCGCACGACGCGGCTGGTGGTCGAGTCGTCCGATCCGCTGCCGGTCCACGCGGACGGCGAAATCCTGTGGAACGACCTGCATCGGGTGGAGATTGTGTTGGAGCCGCAGCGCCTGGAAGTGGTGGTGTAGCTACTTGCCGCGTTCGCCGCGAATATACGGCACACCGAGCGCCGCGGGTGCGCCGACGCGCTTCTTCAGAGCCTCGCGCGAGCCGATTACCAGGATCAGGATGATCAGCGCCCAAGGCAGCATTTGCAGGAAATAGCCAAGCTGCTGCTGATAAAAGAAGGGGTTGGCAAAGCCGAATAAAGTCTGGGGGCCTTGCAGATCAAAGATCAGACGGCGCAGCGCGCCGAACATATACGAGCCAGCCGCCGCACGCCAGGGGTTCCATTGGGCAAAGATCACCAAACCGACGGCAATCCAGCCGAGACCGCTGGTGGTGAGTTCGCTGAACCAGCCCGGCGATACTGCCAGACTGATCGTTGCGCCCGCCAGACCGGCCAGCAAGCCGCCCGCCAATACGTACAGATAGCGCAGCCGGTAGACGTTGATGCCTAGCGCATCCGCGGCCGAGGGGTATTCGCCCACTGCGCGCAGATGCAAGCCAGGCCGGGTGAAGTTGATGTAGTACCACACTAGCGGGGTCAATATATAGCCGACATAGACCAGAACGTTGTGATTGGTGAACAGGATGGGGCCGAGGAAGGGGATCGCTGACAGCACCGGAATCGTCGCTGAGGGGATCAGCGAGATTGCGCCGGCCTTGCTCAAGCCCTCACCCAGCACCATGCTTAAGCCAATGCCGACGAAATTTGTCGCCAAGCCGCTGACCACCTGATCAGCTTGCAGTTGAATGGTGACAAACGCATGGAGTAGGCTCAGCAGGCCCGCGGCCAGCATACCTGCCAATACACCCAACCAGGGTTGGTTGGTGGCAACGGCTATTTTGAAAGCCATCATCGCGCCAATCAGCATCATGCCTTCAACGCCCAGGTTCAGGACGCCGGAGCGTTCCGCCAGGATTTCGCCAATCGTGGCAAACAGGAGAATGGTGCCCGTGGCTATACCAGCATGGAGAATGATCGTCCAGTCAAGCACAGGGTGACCTCTATTTTGCAAAGAGTGGCACGCGACTAGCGACGCACCAGGCGGAAACGATAGCGCAGGAAGATGCTGCTGGCGATTACGCAGAACAGGATAATGCCCTGCAACATGCGTGGTACGCCAGAGGGTTGAATCTCGCGGCCGGCCTGGATCAATCCGCCGAACAGCACGGATACCGGCACGACCGCGAGCGGGTTCAGGTTTGCCAGCCAGGCAATGATGATACCGGTGAAGCCGTAGCCGGGGGAAATAGCGCCCTGTAAACGGTGGACGACGCCAGCCACTTCGGACATGCCTGCCAGCCCTGCCAGCCCGCCGGACAGCATCATCACCAGCACCGTATTGCGCACGATGGGAATGCCGGCATACTGGGCGGCGCGCGGGTTATCGCCGATCAGGCGGATTTCGTAGCCCCAGCGGCTGCGCTTCAGGATGATCCACACAACCAGAGCTGCAACCAACCCAAACAGAAAGCCTGCGTGCAGGGTCAGCCCGGCCAGGCCAGGGAAGCGATCAGCATAATTGGTCAGGCGCGGCAGCCAGGCATTGAGGGGGAAAACATGGGTCATCTGGAAACCGCCCTCGCTCCAGGGACCAAAAACCCAAAATAATACCCACGAGGTGGCAATATAGTTCATCATCAATGTCGTGATGATTTCATTCACGTTGAAGCGCGCTTTGAGAAAACCGGGCACAAAGCCCCACAGTGCGCCGCAGGCGAAACCGGCCAGCGCCATCACGCTCAAGAGAATCAACGGGGGGGTCTTGGCGGGTAAAATCGGCACCAGTACAATGGCACTGGCTCCCCACGCGCCCAGGAAGAATTGCCCTTCTGCACCGATATTCCACAGGCGCATCCGAAAGGCCACCGCACATGCGAGACCAACCAGAATCAACGGTGTTGCCTTGACCAGGGTATCGTTGAGGACGCCAATGTTACCAAAAGCCGCTTCTAATATGTGACCATACGCACGGATTGGGTCGCCGCCCGCCAGCTTGATGATGATGCCACCGATGAAAAATGCGACGACCAAGGCCAGCAGTGACACCAGTCCGGCTAGCCAGCGCGGGGACTGGATGCGCGGCTCAACACGAATCTTCCAAGGGATTAGTGGGCGCTTGGCCGCTTTACTCGTTGCTGCCATCGGTCCTCCTTGTACCGGCCATCATCAGGCCGATATCAGTCACGGTAGCTTCTTCGGCTTTCAGGTCGCCCATGATTTCGCCTTCGTAGATGCCCAGAATGCGGTCAGATAAGGACATCAATTCTTCCAACTCTTCCGAGATCAGCAAAATGGCGGTGCCGTTCGCGCGTTCCTTGAGCAGAACGTGGTGTACCGCTTCGATGGCTCCCACATCCAGACCGCGCGTTGGCTGGACTGCCACGATCAGCTTGGGGTCCGTGGACATCTCGCGCGCGAGGATGGCTTTTTGCAAGTTGCCGCCCGACAGCAACCGCGCTTCGACCTTGATTGAAGGGGCGGCAATGTCATAGGCGGTCTTGAGCTGTTCTGCTTCCTGGTTGATCACAATCTGATTGAGCAGCCAGCCCTGGGCAATTGGCGGCTTGCGATAGCTTTTCATAATCAGATTATCAGCCAGGCTAAGGCCAGGCGCGCTGCCGACGTGATGCCGATCCTCTGGCACATGCGCGACGCGTTGCTTGATCGCCGCATTGGGCTGCTTATTGGCAATGTCTTCGCCGTTGATCAGCACCTTGCCGGAAGTCAGCTTGCGCAGGCAGGTGACCACCTGAGCCAGCTCGCTTTGACCATTGCCCGCTACGCCGGCAATCCCGACGATTTCGCCGGCGCGCACTTGCAAAGACAGGCTGCGCAAGGCAGGCAGACCACGATCACTCTCCGCGCAGGCATTTTGCACGTCCAGCACTACGTCGCCCAGCTTGGCGGGCGGCTTTTGCAGCGTAAAGACTACGTCACGGCCTACCATCAGCTGGGCCAGATCGCGTTTGTTGACGCCCACTGTACTCAAATTGGCCGCGGTAACCTTGCCCTGGCGCATCACCGTCACCCGATTCGCAATGGCAAGCACTTCATCCAGTTTGTGGCTGATGAAGACAATCGAATGGCCGCGGGCGACCATCGAACGCAGCGTATTGATTAAATCATCAATTTCATTGGGCGTCAGCACCGCCGTTGGCTCGTCCATAATCAAAATGCGCGCGCCGCGGTAGAGCATCTTCAAAATCTCAACGCGCTGTTGTTCGCCAACGGATAGCTGCCAAATTTTCGCCCGCGGATCCACGCGCAGGCCGTATTTATCCTGCAAAGCCAGCACTTGTTTGTCCAGCTCGGCCAAGCGCAGCCGAAAGCGTGGCTCATCCAGCCCCAATACAATATTTTCGGTGACGGTTTGTGAAGGAACCAGCATAAAGTGCTGGTGTACCATGCCCAGCCCGGCAGCAATGGCATCGCGCGGCGAGTTGAACTGCACCGGCTTGCCTTCCACTAAAATTTTGCCCTCTTCAGGACGATACAATCCAGCCAGCACGTTCATTAACGTGCTTTTGCCTGCGCCATTTTCGCCCAGCAAGGCGTGAACTTCGCCCTGACGCAGATCAAAGTCAACATGATCGTTGGCAATGACGCCTGGAAAGCGTTTGACGATCCCGCGCATCTCAACAGCATTGATAAAATCGGGCATGGAAAAACCTCGCGGGGAAGGGGAATTGTGTAGACAAAGAGACAAGTAGACAAGAAAACAAGTATGTCTTTTCGTCTACCTGCTCCTTGTCTACTTGTTTGCTCACTTACTGCTTGGGCAGCTCGGCGACAACGCCATCCGCCCACCAGTACATGCAGTACTGGCATTCCAGGCCTTCGGCGCCAGGCGGGAACTGGTCGAGGTCAGCCTGAACCATCTTCTCACCCGCGGGCACGATGACCTTGCCCTGGTTGTCCTTGATCTCGCCAGCGAAGACGTCGAAGCGGGTGAACTCACCGGCCAGCATTTTGGCCAGCGTGTCCTTGACCATCGCCATATCTTCCGCGGGCAGATCAGCCATACCCTTGGTGGGTGACTGGCCTTCCATGAAGCCAAACAGGCCCAGCGCGCCGCTGTCGGCATCGAAATAGTCGAAGCCGGGCTTGTAGGTCTTGTCAATCAGACCCTGCGTGATCTTGGCATAGACCTTGCCCCAGTCCCAGTAGATGGTGGTGAGGCAGCGCTCGACCTTGCAGGAGCCGACCCAGTCATAGGTGATACCCCATTTGCCCTTGGCCTGCGCCACGTCAGCAGGTGCAGGTGTGTCCGCGCCGGTGAAGACCACCTGCGCACCCGCATCGAAGAGTGATTCAGCCGCGGTCTTTTCCTGCACCGGATCGTGCCAGGTGTTGATCCAGCGAACATCCATCGTACAGTCGGGGCAGGTCTTCTTCATGCCGATTGCAAAGGCATTGCCCAGGCGCAGTTCTTCCGGAATCGGGAAGGTGGCGATGTAGCCGAGCTTGGGGTTGCCATCCATCTCGGCGCGAGAACCAGCAACCATGCCAGCCAGGTACTTCATGTTCTCCATCGCACCAAACAGGTTACCAAAGTTCTTGTTGTTGGTCTTGTAGCCGCTGACATGAATGAAAGTCTGGTTCGGGAACTCTTCAGCGACCGTGCCGGTAGCATCCATATAGCCGAAAGAGGTCGTCAGGATCAGGTTAAAGCCTTTGCGCGCGAGCGAGCGGATGACCTGCTCGGCCTCAGCGCCTTCGGGTACGTTTTCGACATACGCTACATGGGTGTTCGGTACGTTCTTTTCGATGTACATCAAGCCATCGTAGTGCGCCTGGCTCCAACCACCATCGTCATGGGGGCCGATCAGCACGCCAGCTACATTGAACTTGCCTTCCTGAACATCGGGGATTTGCAAACTGCCCGATGACTCCGCCGGCGCGGCAGGGGCTTCGCTCGCAGTGGTATCAGCCGGTGCAGGGGTAGAGGTCGCCGGTGTACAAGCCGACACCAGCATAGCCGCTATCACCACAACGGCAAAGAGGACGAACCAACGGGAAGTGTGTCGCATACGTCTCCTCCTAGAGATGCACGTTGACTTCCTCGGCTTTAGCCGAGCAGATAAGGATTGATCTGGCGACAACGGAGGTGCCATGAAGTAGCAATTTATTCCTGCAGCAACTTGGGCTGGCTGGCAACGTTGTGGGCCTTGCAGCGCCTGAAATTCTGCGACTTTTTTGCTCATCAATGGCTCTGCCAACCTGCGCCATTACTACCAACTATACCATAAAACTCTATCATAAAGCGAATATTCATGCTATGATAAGGGTCATATCCTGCAAAATTTTCAGCAAACTGGATAGACGCCTTTGGTAAATGGTGGTAAAATCGCTTATCATGCAAATGCTATCAGACTTGATGAGCCGACAAGGAGGTCAGTTCATGCAGTTGACAGACAAACTCCGCATTGCTCGCGGGGAAGAACCAGCCGAGATGGTACTGCGCAACGTCCGGCTTGTAAATGTGTTTTCCGGCAAGATCGAAGAAACCGACATTGCACTGGCAGGCGGTTACATCATCGGCATTGGTCGCGGCTATGCTGCCCGGCAAGAGCTGGACCTGGCGGGTTCCTACGTAGCCCCGGGCCTGCTCGACGCGCACGTCCACATCGAAAGCTCGATGGCGATTGCCCCGCATTTTGCCAGCGCGGTGCTGCCGCGCGGCGTGACCACCGTCATCACCGACCCGCACGAGATCGCCAACGTACACGGCCTGGCGGGTATCCGCTTCATGCTGCACGCCGCGCGCCATACACCCCTCAACGTACTCGTTAACGTGCCCTCGTGCGTGCCCGCCACCCACATGGAAACCGCCGGCGCGCAACTGGAAGCCGCCGATCTGGTCAGCCTGCTGGACGACCCGCACACGTTGGGGTTGGCGGAGATGATGAACTATCCCGGCACTGTGTACGGCGATGCGGGTGTGCTGGCCAAGCTGCAAGCCTTTGCGGGCAGGCCACTGGACGGCCACGCACCCGGGCTGCGCGGGCCGTCACTCAATGCGTACGTCGTGGCGGGTATTGGCTCTGACCACGAATGTACCACCGTCGAAGAAGCCGCAGAAAAGCTCGATCGTGGCTTGTATATTCTGATCCGCGAGGCCACCAACGCGCATAATCTAGCCACGTTGCTGCCGCTGGTAACGCCTGCCAACAGCCGCCGCTGCTGCTTTTGCACCGACGACCGCCAACCCGCGGACTTGCTCGACCAAGGCGGCATTGACTACATGATACGCACCGCGATTGCCTACGGCATCGAACCGGTGACTGCGATCCAGATGGCGACGCTTAATACCGCGGAGTGGTTCGGGCTGCACGACCGCGGCGCCGTGGCGCCGGGCCGCCGGGCTGACCTGATCGTTTTCGATGACCTGGCCGACCTGCGCCCGCGTCTGGTGTTCAGCGCCGGGCAACTGGTGGCCCGCGATGGCGCGCTGCTGACGCCCGTGGCCGCGCTGCCGGCATTTCCTCTGCCTGCCAGCATGAACGTCGCCTGGGACAAGGTAGACTTGACGATCCCGGCCGCGGGCAGCGCGGTGCGGGTAATCGGCGCAATCGAAGACCAACTGGTCACCGAGCATCTGGTGCTGGAACCGACAATCGAGAACGGGCTGGCTGTGGCCGACGTGACGCGCGATCTGCTGAAAATAGCGGTGATCGAGCGGCATCACGCCACTGGCAACGTTGGCAAGGGCTTTATCAAGCATATTGGCCTGCACCGCGGCGCGTTAGCCTCCTCAGTCGCCCACGATCATCACAATATTGTTGTGGTGGGCGCGGACGATGCCAGCATGATCACCGCCGCGTGCGCAGTGGCTGCGCTGGGTGGCGGGCTGGCTGTGGCCGACGGCGACCGCGTACTGGCACAATTGCCGCTGCCCATCGCCGGGTTGATGTCCGATCAGCCGATTGAAGAGATCCGCCACGGCTTTGATGCGGTGCTGGCTGCTGCGCATCAGCTCGGCTCGGCCCTGCACGATCCTTTCATGGCCATGAGCTTCATGGCGCTCGAAGTGATCCCCCATCTCAAGCTGACCGATGTCGGGCTGGTGGATGTGGACCGCTTTGAGGTAGTAGACCTGTTTGTGACGCCCTAAGGGGTCACAGGCAAGGCTTGCGCAAAATGCTGCCAGACCATAAGAGAATGTAATTATGCCCGAATCCACTCGGAGCCGCCTGCGTCGCTGGGCGTTTAACTTCTTTCCCGCGTACCGCGGCATGGGCGCGCGCGTCACGTACATCGCGGGCGACTGGCGCGAGGTGCGCATTCGACTGCCGCTCAGTTGGCGCACGCGCAATTACGTCGGCACAATCTACGGCGGCAGCATGTACGGCGCGGTAGATCCGATCTATATGATCATGCTGATCCAGTTGCTGGGGCCTGAGTACGTGGTCTGGGACAAGGCCGCCTCGATGCGCTTTCGCAAGCCCGGCAAAACCCCCCTGACCGCGCGCTTTATCGTGGATGAAGCAGAGACCGATGCTATCCGCGCTGCGCTGGCTGAGCAGACCAGCATTGACCGTACCTATCAGGTTGATCTTGTAGACAGCGAAGGCGTTGTCCACGCGTCGGTGGAGAAAGTGATCTACATCCGCCGCAAAAACGGGAATTCCTCATGAGCTATCAAATTCCTCCTGCCCAGAACACCCCCGCGGCGCAACCAAAACGTTCGGTGCTGCCGTGGGTGCTGTTGTTATTGATCGTGCTGCCGCTGCTGGCCTGCCTGGCCTTTGCTGTGTTCACCCTGGGCGGCATCGCCCAGACCGTTGACCTCGCCAAAAACATTTTGAACGGCGGCGAAATCGTTGTATTGCAAGACCAGCCGCCGGTGATTACGCAGGTGCGCGAGCTGGGACGGCTGGAAACAGCTAGCTACACCGTTGAAAAAGTGCTGGAAGGCGGCGTGGATCAGGGCAATCAACTGCTTAACCTGCTGCTGGGCGACCGGCTGCTGTTCATCGCGCACGGCGAGGTGATTGCAGGGGTGGACCTGACCGAGCTACAAGATGCGGATATCAACGTTACTGCTGACCGGCAGGGCGTGACGCTGCGGTTACCGCCCACGCGCATCCTGACCCGTCGGCTGGACAACGAAAAGAGCCGCGTATACGACCGCGACCAGGGCCTGCTGACGAAGGGCGATCCTGAGTTGGAAAGCCAGGTGCGACAGGATGCTGAAACCGCGATCCTGGCCGCGGCCTGTGAAGGGGGTATTCTGGCACAGGCGGAACAGAACGCGCAAAGCCAGGTGAAGATTCTGCTGTTGGCGCTCGATTTTCGCGATATTCAGTTCCTGCCTGCGCGCACAGACGGCAGCACAGGCTGTCCGTAACCATGTCCGCAGCATTTTTGCGCTTTGAGAACCTGTCCAAGAGCTATCTGGAGGGCGACCGCACGCGTGTGGTGCTGGACAACGCCAACGCCGAGTTCGTGGCGGGTGAGTTTGTGGCGATCCTGGGGCGCAGCGGCAGCGGCAAAAGCACGCTGTTGAACCTGATCAGCGGCATTGACCGCCCCGATGCCGGGCGGCTGTGGCTGGGGGAGCAGGAGCTTTCCGCGCTGAACGATCAGCAACGCACGCTGATCCGCCGTCGCCAGATTGGGTTTGTCTTTCAGTTCTTCAACCTGATCCCCACCCTGTCGGTTTGGGAGAACGTCATCCTGCCGCTGGAGCTGAACGGCGCGTCGCCGCGGCTGATCCGCGAGCGCGCTGAGCCACTGCTAGACGCGGTGGGGCTGTTGGATCGCCGCGCCACCTTCCCCGACCGGCTGTCTGGCGGCGAGCAGCAACGCGTCGCGCTGGCGCGTGCGCTCGTACACGACCCGCTGCTGGTGCTGGCCGACGAACCCACGGGCAACCTCGATGAACAGACCGGCACACAAATCCTGGCCTTGCTGGATCGCATGACGCGGCAAGCAGGCAAAACCGTGTTGATGGTCACGCACAGCGCCGACGCCGCAGCCTACGCCGACCGTTTGCTCATCCTGCGCGAGGGCAAATTGGCAGAGGCGAAGCCGGAACCGTGAAGCCTGCAACAGGGAACTGAACAGCCGTTCTCGCTTCTTACGCTTTATGAACTCCTCCCGCTCTTCCTTATTTAACCTGGCACGCCGCTATTTGCTGCGCCATCCGTGGCAAACCGCGCTGATGATCATTGGCATCACGCTCGGCGTGGCTGTGGTGGTGGCGATTGATCTCGCCAACGCCAGCGCCAGCCAGGGCTTCGACCTCAGCACAGAAGCCGTGGCCGGACGCGCCACCCATCAAATCAGCGCCGGGCCACAGGGCATGGATGAAGCCATCTACGCGGACTTGCGACGCAGCCATCTTGCCGCAGCCGCCGCGCCGATCATTAGCGAATACATCACCTCGCCGCAACTGGGCGACCGCCCGATGCAACTGCTGGGGGTAGACCCCTTCGCTGAAGCCCCCTTTCGTAACTACGTCAACCAGGGCAACGCCGTTCCCGTCAGCCAGCTTGCCGCGTTCCTGACCCGACCCGGCGCGCTGTTGCTGTCCAGCGCACTGGCAGAACGCTATGCGATTCAGCCAGGCACTGCCATCAGCGTGACCGTGGGCGGCTACGAGCGTGCTGCGTTCATCGCGGGTCTTTTACAACCCGAAGACAGCCTGAGCCGCCGCGCGCTGGATGGCATCGTGCTGGCCGACATCAGCACCGCCCAGGAATTGACCGGTCGCGTTGGCAAACTGGATCGCATTGACTTGATCCTGCCCGCGCCCAGGGAAGCTGCGCTGGTACAGCAGCTACGCGGCCAGTTGCCAGCGGGGTTACAGCTCAACGCAGTGGCCGCGCGCGCCGGCACATTAGAGCAGATGACGCAGGCCTTTCGCACCAATCTGACCGCGCTCAGCCTGCTGGCGTTGGTAGTCGGCCTTTTCCTGATCTACAACACGATGACCTTTTCCGTGGTGCAGCGTCGTCCGCTGTTCGGCACGCTGCGCTGCCTGGGTGTCACCCGCCGCGAGGTCTTCGTTTTGGTGCTGAGCGAGGCGCTGGTGGTGGGCACGATTGGTTCGCTGTTTGGCGTGGCGCTCGGCATTCTGCTTGGCCAGGGCGCAGTGCGGGCCGTGACGCAAACGATCAACGACCTGTATTTTGTTTTGAACGTGCGCGGCGTGGCAGTGCCCACCAGCAGCGTGCTGAAAGGGTTGCTTCTGGGAATCGCCGCCACCGTGCTGGCCGCTGCACCGCCCGCCTGGGAATCGGCTAGCGTGCCCCCGCGCACCGCGCTCTCGCGCTCCGGCTTGGAAAGCAAAGCTGGGCTGGCGA
The DNA here is from genome assembly GCA_049299095.1 of Anaerolineae bacterium. Taxonomy (GTDB): domain Bacteria; phylum Chloroflexota; class Anaerolineae; order JAAEKA01; family JAAEKA01; genus JAAEKA01. Next base: position 94,447 of record JBAQWV010000066.1, read on the forward strand.
TCAAGGGCGCGGCGCTGGCGAGTCTGGCACTGCTGGTGCTGGGCGCGGTGCTGCTGGCATTGCCTGGCTCTGGACTGGTACTGCCCTTTGCCGGTACCTTTGCTGTACTGATTGGCATCGGCATGCAAACCCCGCTGGTAACGCAAACGCTGATGGCCGCGATCACGCCGATCAGTAGCCGTCTGGGCGGTGTGATTGGGCGCATGGCCCCGCGCAGCGTAGTTGGCTCGCTCAGCCGCACCGCGATTGCCATCGCTGCGCTGATGGTGGCCGTCTCCGTGACAATCGGTGTCAGCTTGATGGTCAGCAGCTTTCGCACGACGGTAGTGACCTGGCTGGCGCAAACGGTGGTGGGCGATGTGTACATCTCGCCCCCCAGCGCCGTGACCGTTGCCAACACCGGCGCACTGGACCCCGCGGCGGAACAACTCGTGCGCACGTGGCCGGGCGTGGTGCGCGTGGACACCCTGCGCGCGGTCACAGTGGATGCAGAGGGCGGCCCGGTGCAACTGGCTGCGGTGGATAATCCGGCCATCGGCACGGAGCGCGTCTTTCTGGCCACCGACCTGTCCCCGACGGAAATTTGGCCCGCGATGCAGGCGGGCGCGGTGCTGATCTCCGAGCCATTCGCCAACCGGCTCAAGCTGCCGCGCCACAACAACCAGATTACGCTGCAAACTGTAGAGGGGCCGCGCACTTTTCCGGTGGCGGGCATCTATTACGATTATACTTCCAGCCAGGGCACAGTGATGATGGCGCTGTCACAGTACCGCACGTTGTGGCAGGATGCCACCACCACCGGCCTGGCCCTGCGACTGGCCGATGGCGTGGACGCGGATGCCACTGCCCAGGCGTTACAAGATGCGCTGGCCCCTTTGCAAAGCCTGGATGTGCGTCCCAACGAGGCGCTGCGTGGCGAGGCGCTGGCTGTCTTCGACCGTACCTTTGCCATCACCGGGGCGCTGCAACTGCTCTCCACGCTGGTGGCGTTTGTCGGCGTGCTGAGCGCGTTGCTATCCCTGATGCTAGACAAGCAACGGGAACTGGGGATTCTACGCGCACTGGGGTTGACCAATGGCCAGCTTTGGCGGCTGGTGTCGTGGGAAACCGGATTGATGGGCGCGGTGGCCGGGCTGCTGGCGTTACCGACCGGCTTTGTGCTGGCGCTGATCCTGATTTATATCATCAACCGGCGCAGCTTTGGCTGGACCTTGCAGCTTCAGGTGACCCCGGAACCGTTCGTGCAGGCGTTGCTGGTGGCAGTGGTCGCCGCGCTGCTGGCCGGATTGTACCCCGCGTACCGCATGACGCGGATGGCTGCATCGGACGCGATGCGCTTTGAGTGACACCGCCACGGCACTAAGCTGAAGTTTACTTCCTCAAATATCAGCTTGCTGGCTGGAACGTCTCATGATCTTACGAACTGCATAACGCCTGTGCCAAACAAGCACTGTGCGGAAACCTGTTTGGGGCGCGCCCGCGGCTATGCTATAATCACAAAATGAGCAACGATAACAGTCTTTTCTTCGACGAAGCTACAATTTATGTTAAAAGCGGCGATGGTGGCAATGGCCTGATGTCCTTTCGCCGGGAAAAATTTGTGCCGCGTGGCGGCCCGGCGGGTGGCAACGGCGGCAAGGGTGGCGATGTCGTCCTGCGCGCTGACGCCAGCCTGAATACCTTGCTGGCCTTCAAGCATCAAGTCCATTTCCGGGCCGAGGCTGGCGGCAACGGCGGCAGCACCAACAAGCAAGGCAAAACCGGCGACAACGCTGTGATTCCCGTGCCCGCAGGCACCAGTGTCTATCTGCGCGACAGTGGCGAGCTGATTGCCGATCTGATCTACGATGGGCAAGAAGCGGTCATCGCACGCGGGGGACGAGGCGGGCGCGGTAACGCCGCCTTCAAAAGCTCCACCAACCAGGTGCCGCGTGTCGCTGAAAAGGGCGAGCCAGGCGAAGAATTGTGGTTGCGCCTGGAATTGAAGTTGATCGCAGACGTGGGTACAGTCGGCGTGCCCAACGCGGGCAAGTCCACGTTCTTGTCCGTGGTCAGTCACGCCAAGCCCAAGATTGCCGATTACCCCTTCACCACCCTGACCCCCAACCTGGGCGTGGTGGTCGTGGATCACAAAGACTTTGTTTTGGCTGACATCCCCGGGTTGATCGAGGGTGCACACAGCGGCAGCGGGCTGGGGCATCAGTTCCTGCGCCATATCGAACGCACGCGCATGGTGCTGCACCTGCTGAACGGCCTTAGCCCGGACCCAATCGGCGACTTCGACGCCATCAACACTGAATTACAACTGTTCAATCCGCTGTTGGCTGACAAACCGCAAATTGTGGCGCTGAATAAGATGGACATCCCCGAAGTGGCAGATCAGTGGCCCACACTCAAGGCACAACTGGAAGCGCGCGGCGTGGACGAGCCAATGGCGATTTCCGCGCTGACCGGCCAGGGCGTGCAACCGTTGCTGCGTCGCATTGTTGCCACCCTGGCGGAGCTACCGGAGCAGGCCCCGCTCCTGGATGAGCCGGTGGTATATCGCCCGGAGACAGACGAAGATTTCTTTGAAATCGTCCGCGAACAGAAAGATTCTGTCGGGGTGACGCACTGGCGCGTGAGCGGTGTGCGCATCGAGCGCGCCGCAGCCATGACCAACTGGGATTACTACGAATCGGGCTTGCGTTTCCAGCGCATTCTCGAAGTGATGGGCATCAGCAAGGCGCTCAACAAAGCGGGCGTGCAGGATGGCGACGTGGTAGCCATCGGCAATGTTGAACTGGTGTGGGGCGATCAGGAAGAATGACCAACTTCGACTTCGACACAGAAATTGACCGCCGCGGCACGCACGCCATCAAATGGGAGGTGGTGAAGCGCGGCGACCGCTTTGTGCCGGTGGATCGCGCCAGCAACGAGCCGCGCTTACTGCCCATGTGGGTGGCAGACATGGACTTTCGCTGCCCGCCCGCGGTGGTGGAGGCGCTGACCACCCGCGCCCAGCACGGCATTTATGGCTACACCTGGCCGGATGACAGCTACCGACAGGCCATTGTGGACTGGCTGGCGCGGCGACAGGGTTGGCAGATTGAGCGCGACTGGATTTTGGGCACGCCCGGCGTTGTCCCCGCGCTCAACCTGCTGGTGCAAACCTTCGTGCAGCCCGGTCAGCGCGTCATCGTGCAGCCGCCGGTCTATTATCCTTTTTACACCGCAGTCACCAATAATCAGGCCGAGCTGGTGCGCAACCCCCTGCGCTACACAGACGGCCGCTACCAGATCGATTTTGCCGGCCTGGCTGAGCTGGTGCGCGATCCCGCCACGACCATGTTGATTTTGTGCAGCCCGCACAACCCGGTGGGCCGCGTCTGGCAGCCGGATGAGTTGCGCGAGCTGGGCGAGCTGTGCACAGCCAACGGAGTGTTGGTGGTGGCCGATGAAATCCACGGCGACCTGATCTATCCGGGCCAACGTTTCACCCCCTACGGTACGCTCGATCCGGCGCTGGTCGAGAACGCGATGATCTGCACTGCGCCCAGCAAGACCTTCAACCTGGCGGGTCTGGCTACCTCCAACATCATCATTCCCAATGCGGCTCTGCGCGTCCGCTTCGAGCGCACCCTGATGCGTTCGGGCCTGCACGGCGGCAACACGTTTGGCATTACCGCGCTGGAAGCCGCTTATACCCACGGCGACGCGTGGCTGGATGCGCTGCTGGTTTACATCGCTGACAACTATCGCTATCTGCACGATTTCATCGCCGCGCACTTGCCAGAGATCAAGGTCATCGAGCCGGAAGGCACGTATCTGGTCTGGCTGGATTGCCGCGGGCTGGGGCTGGACAATGCCGCGCTGGAGCAATTGATGCTGGACGAGGCGCGTGTTTTTCTCGATGAAGGCTACATCTTCGGCGACGAAGGCGCGGGCTTCGAGCGCATCAACATTGCCTGCCCGCGCGCACTGCTGGCCGAGGCGTTGGAGCGGATTAGGGCGATAGTGCGGAAGTGAGAGAGTGGGATAGTACGATAGCAGGATTGCAAGGAGTTCCATGCGTCTGGGTATTTTTGGCGGTACATTCGACCCGATCCATCTGGGCCACCTAATCCTGGCCGAAGAAGCCTGGTTTCAACTCCGCCTGGACAAGGTGCTGCTGGCTCCGGCAGCGGATCCGCCGCACAAGCGCGATCAGGGGAAATCGCCCGCGGCGCAGCGCGTACAGATGGTCGAACTGGCGATTGCCGACAATCCGCACTTTGCGCTGTCGCGCGTGGACTTGGATCGCCCCGGCCCGCATTACACACTGGACATGCTGCGCCTGTTGCGCGCTGAGTATGGCCCCGCCACCGAGCTGTTCTTCCTGATGGGCCTCGACTCGCTGGTGCATCTACCGACATGGTACAAGCCGCTGGAACTGCTGCAACAGTGCCAACTGGCTGCGTTTAGCCGTCCCGACATTGCGTTCGACTGGGCCCCGCTGGAGCTGGCGCTGCCCGGCGTGCGCCAGCATGTGATTGTATTGCCCATGCCGCTGCTGGAAATTTCCGGCACTGACCTGCGCGCCCGCGCCCGCGAGGGCCGCCCGTTGCGCTACCAAGTATTGCCACAGGTGGAGCAGTACATCCGCGAGCATGGGCTATATCAGAATGAAGAGCAGACAGGTATATCGCGGTAGGCAAGGAAAGAAGTAGACAGGTAACTCTGTGCTTGTCTACTTCTTTCCCGGCCCTGCCAATCCCAATACAGGAGCCAAGCAATGCCTCTGGAAACGACTTTTTACACCCGCGTCGGCGACGACGGTTACACCGGTGTGCTGGGCCGCGAACGGGTGGCGAAATATGACTTACAGCCGGTGGCGTACGGCACACTGGACGAAGTGTCGGCGCTGCTGGGCGTCGTGCGCACAGTCGCGCGGGCCGGCATCACTGGCGACATCCTGCTGGAAGTACAGCGCGACCTGTATGCAGCCATGGCCGACCTGGCAACCACGCCGGAAGCGGCTGAGAAAAGCGGCATCCGGCTGTTCGAGCCGCGCATAGACTGGCTGGAGCAGGTGATTGATCACCTGGCCGGGCTGGTCACCATTCCGCCTGCGTTCATTGTGCCCGGCGACAGCTACGCGGGCGCACAGTTAGATGTGGCCCGCACTGTCAGTCGCCGCGCCGAACGACACGTCGCCAAGCTGCATCATACGGCGCTGCTCAGCAATCCAGTGGTGTTGCGTTACCTGAATCGCCTGTCGTCGCTGCTTTTTGTCTTGGCGCGGGTGGAAGATCAGGCCGCAGGCGTCAGCGAATTTACCCTGGCGAAGTGGGAAAAGCGCGGGTAGCGCACTCCTGGCTTCGCTCACAATTTATGGAGAGGTCAATGGCCCTTAAACTTGGCGCACACATGTCTACGGCTGGCGGCGTCAGCAAAGCCTTTGAGCGCGGCCAGTCCATCGGCTGCAACACCATGCAGATTTTTACGCGCAACCAGAACCGCTGGGAGAGCAAACCGCTCGATCCCGGCGAAGTTGCACGCTGGCAGGCTGCGGCCGCGCAAACCGGCATTGCGCCGGTTATTGCGCACGCCTCTTACTTGATTAACCTCGGTTCGCCCGACGATGCGCTCTGGGAAAAATCTATCTACGCGTTGGTGGATGAATTGCAGCGTGCGGAAACGCTCGGCCTTTTGGGCGTGGTGCTGCATCCCGGCGCACACATGGAGCAGGGCGAGGCCGCGGGGATCGCGCGCGTGGCCGCGGGGCTGGATCGCGCACACGCGGCGACTGCGGGTTTCCAGACGAAGACACTGCTGGAAATCACTGCTGGACAGGGCACAACGCTGGGCTATACCTTCGAACACCTGGCCGCGATGCGTGCGCAGGCCGCCGATTCTGAGCGCATCGCCGTGTGCTTCGACACCTGTCACGCCTTTGCCGCTGGCTATGATTTTCGCACACCGGAAACCTACGCGGCCACCATGAGCGCGTTCGACCGCACGGTGGGGCTGGAGCGGCTGGCCTGCTTCCATTTCAACGACAGCAAGGGCACGCTGGGCAATCGTCGTGACCGGCACGAGGCAATCGGGCAGGGGGGCATCGGCTTGAGCGGCTTCGCACAGATTCTGAACGATCCGCGCTTTGCCGACGTGCCGATGATTCTGGAGACGCCCAAGAGCGACGACCTGCATGAGGACGTGGAGAATCTGGCTGTGTTGCGCAGCCTGCTAGCCTGAACCGTTCCAACGATCCAGACGAAAGCAAAGCCGGAACGATTGACAAATCGTCGTTCTGGTAGTACGCTTGCCATGCGAGGCGGTCTCCTTTCGGGTTTTTAGTTTTGCACCTATACCTTACTCGGATTCCGCCTCGCTCACAATTTCAACCGAATTCCATACACTACCACCGTACTTGTCCGATTGACTCAATCTCTGTCCTGTGTTATCATGCAACCCCGTGTTTCACGGGCTTTTTTATTTTCTAACTCGGCGCAGCCTGACCGCGCCACCCATAGCCACTTTTTCCCGACGTTTAGGCAACGCACGGATAAATAAACTTCTCTTCGAGACACGGTCTGCTCTGTCCGTGTCTCTTGTTTTTTTTACTTCGGAGGACCAATGACCAAATATATCTTCATCACCGGCGGCGTCGTCAGTTCCCTGGGCAAAGGAGTCACGGCCGCGGCCATTGGCCGGCTTATCAAGGCGCGTGGCATTTCGGTATCTATACAAAAACTGGACCCATATCTAAACGTTGACCCAGGCACGATGTCCCCTTACCAGCACGGCGAGGTTTTTGTCACCGAGGACGGTGCAGAAACTGACCTCGACCTCGGCCACTACGAGCGTTTCACAGACGAGAATTTAAACCGCGCCAGCAACGTCACCTCCGGGCAGATTTACGCCGAGGTATTGCGCAAAGAGCGCCGCGGCGACTACCTGGGCGGCACGATTCAGGTCATTCCGCACGTCACCAACGAAATCAAGGCACGCATTCTGCTGGCCGGGCAAAAAACCAGCGCCGAGGTGTTGATTGTTGAGGTCGGCGGCACAGTGGGCGACATCGAAAGCCTGCCCTTCCTCGAAGCGATCCGCCAGATGCGCAAAGAAGTGGGCCGCGACAACGTGCTGTACCTGCACGTCACCCTGTTGCCGCACATCGGCGCCACCGGCGAACTAAAAACCAAGCCCACGCAGCACAGCGTGGCCGAGCTGCGCGGCATCGGCATCCAGCCTGATGTGATCGTGTGCCGTTCTGACTTTCCGGTTGAAAAGGGGATCCGTGAAAAGATTGCCCTATTCTGTGATGTGGACATGGAAGCCGTCGTGCCGCTGGCAACGGTCAAATCCTTGTACGAAGTGCCGCTGCTGCTGGAAGAATTCGGGCTGGGCAACTGGCTGACCAGCCGGTTGGGGCACGGCTGGCGCGTCGCTGACCTGACCGGCTGGCGCGATCTGGTCAAACGGCAACTGGCACTCGGCCAACACCCCGAAGATCAGGCCTTGCGCGTCGCCATCGTGGGCAAATACGTTGAGCTGCAAGACGCCTACATCAGCGTGCGCGAGGCGCTCAGTCATGCCGCGCTGGCGCTGGGTCGTTCCCTGTCCATCGAATGGATCAATTCGGAAGAGCTGGAGCAAGGGCTGGGCCTTGAGCGACTCGCCGCTGTGGATGGCATCGTGGTGCCCGGTGGTTTTGGCTATCGCGGCATCGAAGGCAAAATTATCGCCGCGCGCTACGCGCGCACGCACGCCGTGCCCTATCTTGGCCTCTGCCTGGGCATGCAGGTGATGTGCATCGAATTTGCCCGGCACGTCACCGGGCTTGAGCGGGCCAACAGCACCGAATTCGACCCCGGCACCCCCGATCCGGTCATTGATCTGATGCCTGACCAACGCGATCTTGCCAACCTGGGTGGCACGATGCGCCTGGGCGCGTATCCGTGCATATTGCAACCGGACACCCACGCGGCCACTGCCTATGACCGCGGCGAAATTTCCGAGCGGCATCGCCACCGCTTCGAGTTTAATAACGCGTATCGCGAGCAACTGGCTGAAGCTGGCATGACGTTCAGTGGCCTGTCGCCAGACGGGAAATTGGTCGAGATCGCCGAGTTGCGCGGGCATCCGTGGATGCTGGGCAGCCAGTTCCATCCCGAATTCAAGAGCAGACCCAACCGTGCGCATCCGTTGTTCTACGGCTTTCTGCAAGCTGTACAGGCGCGCACAGCGTAACAAAAGGGGTAAAAACGCTGAACACCATCGAGCAGCGAGACCGACTTTGCAAATACTTGCAGCGTGTCCCCTATTTCACAGGAGTGGATGTCGCTGCCTTGCGCCAGTTGGCCGAGCTGGCTACCAGGCATGAATACGCGCCCGGCGCGGTTATCTTTCTGGAAGGCGAGATGAGCGCCGGTCTTTGCGCGCTGGATACAGGCTGGGTTAAGGTCGTGAAATTTTCGCTGGATGGCAGGGAACAGGTATTGCGTTATTTGGGGCCAGGTGAAGTTTTTAGCGAAATCGGCATCTTTTTGGCGCGCCCCAACCCCGCGACAGCCATCGCCCTGGAACCGGCAACTCTGTGGCGACTGCATCATTCCGCCTTGCAGCCACTACTCACCGCCCAGCCGGAGCTATTGCTGCACGTCATGGCCAATATGGCAGACCGCATCGCTCATCTGGCCGAATTGGTGGCCGACCTTTCGCTGCATACTGTTGAGGTGCGGCTGGCGCGGCTATTACTGGAGTCGGGAACTGATAACGCGCTGGAACGTCGCCCCTGGTTAACTCAATCAGAGCTGGCCGCGCGGCTGGGCACAGTACCTGATGTGCTGAGCCGCGCCTTGCGCGCGCTGGCTGATGCCGGTTTGATTCATTTTGATCGTCGTCGGATCAGCATTCTGGACCGCCCCGGCCTGCAGCAGCGGGCACAATTGCCTCCTTGAACTGACCAGCAAAACCACATTGCTATTCAGCTTCCCAATAAAATCCGGCTAAAACCCTGAATTTAGCAGGGGCAACAACCACAGCGAATCCGACAAAAGTCGTAGCAAGGTATGACGAGGGGTGCTATACTTGTGTTGTGATTGTTCTATTGCACAACACCGCTTCTGATCTGAGATCCAGAAGAAACTACCATACCATTGAGGAAACTCTGCTATGCTTAACCCATTTCTGTTGATGGCGGTATTCTATTTGGTTATAGCCATCTTGGCCGCGCTGGACGCAACATTTACCAGCTTCAATTTAATTGGTAACTTCATTGGATTGCCGTGGTTACGCGTTCATTTTATCACGCTGGGCGTGTTGACCGAAACATCTTTTGGTGTATTGCCTGCTTTTGTAGCAGCACGACGCGACACAACAGCGCCAGCGGTGCGCTGGGATATCTGGTTCCTGTTAAATGCTGGCATCGTGTTGTTGCTGGCAGGAATGACCAGCCTCAACGCGCCGTTGATTATAACGGGTGGCACACTGGTTTTTAGCGCTGTGTTGCTGCTTATAGCACAGTTGCGCAGCCTTGGTGGCAAGCAGGCCCCCGGCAGCGGTAGCCGTCAGTTCTATCTGGCCGGATTGTTTTACCTGCTCATAGGCATACTGATCGGCACAGGATATTGGATTGGTTGGAGCGAGACGTTGCACATCGGCGTACCCAAGGAGGCGCACATTCATGCCAACAGTTGGGGGTTTGCATCGCTGGTTTTCGCCGGTCTGCTGATAGATTTGCTGCCATCACTGACGGGCAAACCGTTGGCTGACCACCGCAAGCTCAATCTTATCTTCTGGGCCATGACTCTGGGCGCGTTGGGGCTGGTGTTGGGGCCATGGCTGGGTGGCAACCTGGTGGTAACAGCGCCTGGTTTGGTGCTGCATATCGGCGCCACGGTAGCCCTATTAATCTTATCAGCGCGCGGCTTGCATGCGCAAAAATTATACACCGCTGCCGGAGCTTGGCATCTCACCCTTTCCTATGCATGGATTTTACTGCCGGTAATGTTGGCTCCCTTTATCTTGCTTCATATTGGCAACTTGCCCGGTACAGATATAGAAGCCACTGCGCCACAGGCCCTGGTTTACGGCTGGATGGGGCAATTCCTGTTTGCCCTCTTGCCCTATCTGGTGGCGCGTTGGCTGTTACGCGATCGTGCAGCCCGCTTGGGTGGAAACTGGTTCAGCCTGATCACAGTTAACCTGGGCGCGCTGTTGATTTGGGCCAGTATCCTGTTGCCCGCCCTGCGTACCCCTTTGCACGCAGCGAGCTATGTATTGTTAGGCGCGGCTTTGCTAGCAGCCATTCGAGAGACTGTCGTTATCACATTAGCTGCATTGCGCCGTGCAGAGCAAAGTCTTGTGGTTCCGCCCCTTTAATCAGCGCACCCAATGTAAACTAGAACCAACAAAAGCAATCCAACCGCGGCGTGCAGCCCCCGCGCGGCCCACATGAATTCGACGAGGCATCGTCCGCATAGTTACGTGCGGACGATGCGCGTTTATTCTAAATTCGTAAGACCTTTTGGTTGCCCCCCCGGCACGCTTTATGCTATAATGGGACGGCTCTTGCAGCAAGCATGTGTAAAGAGGAGATAAAAGATGTCAGGTCACTCAAAATGGTCTACTATTAAGCGCAAGAAAGGCGCGGCCGATGCCAAGCGCGGCGCTTTATTTACAAAACTGGCGCGCGAAATTCAGATTGCCGCACGCGAAGGCGCTGATCAAGAATACAACTTCAAGCTGCGTCTGGCCGTGGACAAAGCCAAAGCCAACAGTATGCCCAAAGACAACATTGACAGGGCAATTCGCCGCGGCTCTGGTCTAGAATCGGGCGAAGAATTGCTCGAAACCGCGTTTGAAGGCTATGGCCCCGGCGGTGTTGCCCTTTATATCGAAGTGGTGACCGACAACCGCAACCGCGCAGTGTCGGAAATTCGCCATACCCTCAGCCGTGGCAACGGCGCGATGGGCGAAAGCGGTTCGGTGGCCTGGCAGTTTGAGCAGCGCGGCTATATCGAACTCAACATGGGGCAGCACACACAGGACGACATCTTCGAGGCCGCGCTAGAAGCAGGCGCGGAAGATGTCGTTTTTGGCGAGGAAAGCGCGGAAATTTACACCAGTCCGACCGACCTGAAAGCCGTGCAGGACGCGTTGCGCGGGCGAGGACTGGTTATCAGCAGCGCCGAACTGACCATGCAAGCTAAAACGCTGCTGGCGCTCGATGATAAAACCACGATCAGCGCCATGAACCTGATCGAAAATCTGGAAGACCTGGATGATGTGTCCAGCGTTTATTCAAATCTGGAAGTCAGCGAAGACATTCTCCAAGGCATGGAGGAATAGGTGCGGGTTTTGGGCATTGACCCCGGAACCGCCATCACGGGTTTCGGGGTTATCGACTCGGACGGCGAATTGACGCTGGTTGAGGCTGATGCCATTCTGACCGCCGCCGGCACTCCGCTGCCAGCACGCTTGCTGACCATCCATAGCCAGCTTAGCGCCGTGATAGCCCGTCACCGGCCCGATGCTGTGGCAGTGGAAGAACTCTTTTTCAGCAAAAATGTGCGCACGGCTATGAGTGTCGGCCAGGCCCGCGGCGTGGTGCTGCTGGCTGCCGCTCAAGCTGGCCTGCCCATCTACCATTACAAGCCAGCGGAAGTGAAGCTAGCCGTGGCTGGCTACGGCGGCGCCAACAAAGCACAAATTCAGGAAATGGTGCGGCTGTTGCTGGGGCTGGACACCATCTTCAAACCTGACGATGTGGCCGATGCGGTCGCGATTGCGATCTGCCACGCCCACGCCGCTCACCTTGAGCAACTACTCACGGACGAGTAACACCCCCCGCGTTAAGACAAAGGAGTCAGCATGGCGTTGCAAGCGCGTATCTTGATTGCCGAAGATGAGGCTCCGCTGCGCAATCTTGTGCGTATGTCGTTGGAATCCCTTGGACACAAGGTCACCACTGTGGCCGATGGCGTTGAAGCATTGGCGAAATTCAGCACTGAAACCTTCGATCTGGTGATTCTTGATGTGATGATGCCGCGCATGGATGGCTTTAACGTCTGCCGCGACATTCGTTTGCGTTCTGACGTGCCGATTATCATGCTGACCGCACTCGGCAGCACCGACGACATGGTCAAGGGCTTCGAACTGGGCGCGGACGACTACATCACCAAGCCATTCTCCTTCAAAGAGGTACAAGCGCGCATCTATGCGATCCTGCGCCGCAATCACTGGATTCAGGAGCGCAAAGCCCCGCTGATCCATCAAATTGGCCGCGTAACGGTAGACGTGCCCGCGCAGCAAGCGCGCATTGAGGGCAGCCCCGTACATCTGACCCCCATCGAGTTCAAGCTGCTGTACACGTTGATGGTGAACGCGGGCAAGGCAATGCCCAAGAACGAGCTTTTTGTAGATGTGTGGGGCTATGAATTCATCGGTGGCACCAATCTAGTCGAAGTGACAATCCGCCGCCTGCGCGAGAAGATCGAGCCTGACCCCTCGAACCCGACCTACATTTTGACAGTGCGCGGCATGGGCTATCGCTTCCGCGCACCCGATGCGACTACACCATGATTGCCAGCATTGCCGGTGTTGTATTAAGCCGCCAAAACGACGCTCTGGTGCTTGGCCTGGGTGGGCTGGGCGTGCGGGTTTATGTTCCTGCCGACCTGGCCAAGTCTGCCCGCACGGGCGACGAGTTAGCCTTGTTCACGCACCTGCATGTGCGCGAACAAGAGCTAACCCTGTACGGCTTTACCAGCGAAGCGGACCTGGCATTGTTTCTGCTGCTGCTGGGTGTGTCGGGCGTGGGGCCAAAATCGGCGCTGGGGGTGCTGTCAGGGATGCCAGCCGACGCACTGCGGCTGGCGATTGGTCAGGAGCAGCCCGGCCTGCTGGCGCGCATTCCCGGCATCGGCAAAAAAACCGCGGAAAAAATTGTATTGGAACTGAAAGACAAGGTTGGCACAGCCGAAGGCGCGCCGCCGGAACTGGCCGCACTGAACGAAGCTGACGCCGAAGTAATTGACGCGCTGACCGCGCTGGGTTACAGCATCATCGAGGCACAACGCGCGGTGCAGGCGCTCCCGCGCGATGTGCGTGATGTGGAAGAACGCCTGCGTCTGGCTCTGGCCGGATTTGGCGGCCGGTAAGCATAGACAACGCAAGCAACAAAAAAGCTCTCCCGTCGGGAGAGCTTTTTTTGTTGGACTAGACAGCGTCGGGGTTAGCCTTCGCCATACAGCATGTGTTCGTGATGGCCGTTGGTCATCGGCTCGCCCACTGTCCAGGTTTCATCTGCACTGTACAGATCGCGCAGCGTGCCAGCGCCGCGTGCGCGGCGGGCCTGCTCCACCTGATCCAGCACCGCTTCCTCGTAAACTGGCCGATTGACCTCGCGGAAAATACCAATCGGTACCGGATACTGCGGGTAAGCCATGCGGCTCAGCATATAGGCCAGCGCCGAGTTGTCAGCGTACTGATCGTGTACCAGCAGATCGCTGCGGTCCACCTCACTCAACGAGACCACTTCGGGGCGCAGCGAACGATCCAGGCGGATGCCCTTGTCGCGGTTCTTACCAAAGATCAGCGGCTGGCCGTGCTCCAGCAGGACGCGGTTATCGTCCTTGACATCCTTTTCCGAGACCGGCGCCCATGTTGCATCGTTGAAGATCAGGCAGTTCTGGAAGATTTCGACAAAGGAAACGCCCTTATGCTCGAACGCGCGACGGAAAACCTCACCCATGTGCTTCTGTTCCACGTCAATCGTGCGCGCCACAAAGGTCGCTTCTGCGCTGAGCGCCACGCTGATCGGGTTGAACGCCTGCTCAATCGAACCCATCGGCGAAGACTTGGTCTTGGTGCCTGGCAACGATGTCGGCGAGTACTGGCCCTTGGTCAGGCCGTAGATGCGATTGTTGAACAGAAAGATGTTGATATTAACGTTGCGGCGCATGGCGTGCAGCAGATGGTTGCCACCGATGGACAAGCCGTCGCCGTCACCTGTAATCACCGCCACAGTCAAATCAGGATTAGCCAGCTTCAGGCCGGTCGCCAGTGTCGGCGCGCGGCCGTGAATGCTGTGGATGCCGTAGGTATTCATGTAATACGGAAAGCGGCTGGAGCAGCCAATGCCCGAAATGAATACCATTTTCTCGCGTGGAATACCCAGCTCCGGCATCACCTTCTGCATTTGTGCCAGGATAGCATAGTCGCCGCATCCTGGACACCAACGCACCGACTGATCCGAGACAAAATCCTTGCGGGAAAGTTGCAGCTCTTCACTCATGGTTTTTATCCTTGATACCTTGCAAAGCTAGCCAGGCTAGCCCAGAATTTCGTTGATCTTGGCGCTGATTTCGCTGATCTTGAACGGACGACCACGTACCTTACTCATTGAGATCACCGGACGCAGGAAGCGCGCCTGTAACAGCATCGCCAGTTGGCCCAGGTTCATTTCCGGCACGAGAATTTGGTCGAAGTTTGCCATAATCTCGCCCAGATTGCCAGGGTAAGGGTTCAGGTGGCGCAGATGAATCGCCGACACGCGCTTGCCTTCTGCGCGGGCCTGGTCCACCGCTTGGTGAATCGCACCGTAGGAACTGCCCCAACCGATCACCAGCAGGTCGCCGGTTGGATCGCCGAACACTTCCAGCGGCGGGATCACCTCGACCAGCTTGGCAACTTTGGCCGCGCGGTCGCGCATCATCCGGTCGTTATCGTCGGGCGAGTAGGAAACGTTGCCGGTGCCGGGCTGTTTAGCCAAACCGCCGATGCGATGCTCCAGCCCGAATTCGCCGGGAGGAGCCCACGGGCGGCCCATCGTCTCCGGGTCGCGGCCATAGGGCAGGAACTTGGAGCCGTCGGCGAAATCAGCCAGCGTGGGATGATGAATGACAATCGGCTCCATGTCATCCGGGTTAGGCAGCGGCCACGGCTCGGCGCTGTTGGCCAGATAGCCATCGGACAACACGAAAACGGGCGTCATCGCGCGCACAGCCAGCCGGAAAGCTTCCACGGTAATGGCGAAACCATCGGCGGGCGACTGCGGAGCCAGCACCGGCACCGGGCTTTCCCCGTTGCGTCCAAACAACGCTTGCAGCAGGTCAGCCTGCTCCGGCTTGGTGGGCATACCCGTGCTGGGGCCGCCGCGCTGCACATCCACGATCACCATCGGCAGTTCCAGCACGACGGCCAGGTTGATCGCTTCGCTCTTCAGGGCCAAACCAGGGCCGCTGGTGCCGGTGGCTGCCAAAGCGCCGCCAAAAGCTGCCCCAATCGTCGCACCCATCGCCGCGATTTCATCTTCTGCCTGATAGGTACGCACATCGAAGTTCTTGAGTGGCGCAAGAAAATGCAAAATATCGCTGGCAGGCGTGATGGGATAGGTTGCGTAGATCAGCGGCTTCTGGGCCAACGTGGCTGCGGTGACCATGCCCAGCGCCACGGCTTCGTTGCCGGTGACTTTGCGGTAATTGCCCGCGGGCAACGCGGCCGGTTTGACCTTGTAGCGAGTGGAAAAAGCCTCGGTGGTGTCACCGAAGTGATAGCCCGCTTCCAGCGCACGACGGTTGGCCTCGCGCGCGGCGGGGTTTTTCTTGAATTTATCGTCAATCCATTCCTGCGTACTGTCCAAAGGCCGGTCGTAGATCCAGAAAGTCAGGCCGAGCGCAAAGAAGTTGCGCGAACGGTTGATTTCCTTGGGGGACAGGCCCTCGATGCCCTGAACTGCGTTGCGGTTGAGGGTGGTCAGCGGAACTTTGTGCAGGTGATACCCCGCCAGCGAACCATCTTCCAGCGGGTTGGACAGATAGTCTGCCTTACGC
>JBAQWV010000067.1:0-5527 GCA_049299095.1 Anaerolineae bacterium
TTTCAGGGCCGGATTCCCGCGGGGAATCCGGCCCTTCTTTATGTGAGGATGTATCATGTCAAGCCGACGACAACTGCGCGTGGCGGAATTGATCCAGCAGGAGTTGGCGACCATGCTGACCTTCGACCTGCGCGACCCGCGACTGTCCTTTGTCAGCGTGACGCGTGTGGTGGTTAGCCCCGATCTGCGCCATGCCAATATCTATATCAGCAGCCTGGCCGGCGACGAGTCAAAGCGCGAGGTGATGGCCGCGTTGCGCAGCGCCGGTGGCTTTCTACGCCGCGAGCTGGGCAACCGCACCACGCTACGTTATGTGCCGGAACTTGATTTCCACTTCGACGATGGCTTGGAACAGAGCCAGCGCATGTACGAACTGTTGGATGAACTGGGCACCGCCCCGGCGCCAGCGAGCAATAGCGATACCCAAACGGAGGTTTAGCGATGCGGGTACAGGACGCTGCGATTACCGCGCTGGCTGATCGTCTGGCTGCCAGCCAGCGCATTTTGTTGATCAGTCATATCAGCCCGGACGGCGATGCCATCGGTTCAATGCTGGGATTGAAGGCGTTGTTGGAGACACAGGGCTACACGGTGACCGCGGCCAATCAGGATGGCGTGCCGAAGCTGCTGCGTTCGGAAGCGATTGTGCCCGGCTGGCAGACGGTGGTGACCCATGCTGGTAATGCCAGCCGTTACGATCTGGTGATCACGCTGGACTGTAGCGATCTGGCGCGGCTGGGCAAGGTGTACACCCCTGCGCTGGCCTGGCTGCCGCTGGTCAATATAGACCATCACATCACCAACCTGAACTTTGGTGCGATCAATCTGGTGGATGGCGAGGCGACCAGCTGTGCCGAAGTGGTGTACCGGCTGGCGCAAACGCTCAACTGGCCACTGACATTCGCGGCCGCGCAATGCCTGCTGACCGGCATTGTCACCGATACGCGTGGCTTTCGCATCTCCGGCGTCAGCGCCGACGTGCTAACCATCGCACAGCAACTGATGGCCGCGGGCGCGTCGCTTTTCGCGGTGACTGACAGCGTGCTGGAGCGGCGCAACATCGAAACAATCTGTCTGTGGGGTGAGGCGCTGGGCGCGTTGCAACTGGAGGAGCGTATCCTGTGGACGGCGATTCCATTGGCGATGCGGCGTCGGTGCAACGGTGTGGAGCAAAGCGATTCCGGGCTGGCGAATTTTTTGGCGGGCGCGGATGAAGCGGACGCGGCTGTGATCTTTACCGAGCGCGAGGATGGCAAGGTGGATGTGGGGATGCGCGCGGCCTACGGCTTCAACGTGGCGCAGTCTGCGCTGGCGCTGGGCGGTGGCGGACATCCGCGCGCGGCCGGATGCAGTCTGGCTATGCCACTGGACGCGGCAATTACGCATGTATTGAGCGTGCTGAAACCGGCACTGGCCCAGCAGCGGCTGATGCGGGAGGTGGTGCGGTGACTGCACCTGCTGCTGCTCCGGTCGGTGTGCTGGTGGTGGACAAGCCCGCGGGCTGGACCTCGCACGATGTGGTGGGCAAGCTGCGCCGCCTGGCCATGACCCGGCAGATCGGCCACGCGGGCACGCTGGACCCGATGGCAACCGGCGTATTGGTGTTGTGTCTGGGCCGCGCCACGCGGCTGCTGGAATACGTCACCGGCCAAACCAAGACCTATTTGGCGGAGATTACGTTGGGGGCGACGACCAATACCTACGACGCCGAGGGCGAGGTGATCGCGCGCGCCGCGGTGCCCCCGCTGACCCTTGCTGACCTGGATCGCGCTCTGGAAGCGTTTCGCGGCACGATCTGGCAGCGGCCGCCAGCTTTTTCTGCGCTCAAGCGCGATGGTGTCCCGTTGTATCAGCGCGCCCGCGCAGGCGAGGTGGTCGAGGTGGAGCCGCGTCCAGTGCAGGTGTACGCGCTTGAGCTGTTGGCCTGGGATGGCGAACGGGTGCAAATCCGGCTGCGCTGCGGCGCGGGCACGTATGTGCGTTCGCTGGCGCATGATCTGGGTGAGCAATTGGGCTGCGGCGCGCATTTGAGTGCGCTACGCCGCGAGGCAGTCGGTTCCTTTACGCTGGCAAGCGCAGTGACGCTGGAATATTTAGCCGCAGCGGGCGTGGCGCAGGCGTTGCTGCCGCTGGACGCTGCTGTGCAGCATTTGCCGCGGTTGGATGTGAACACCGTGGCCGCGCAGCGTTTGTGGCACGGGCAGACGCTTTCGACCGAGGCCGGCGCAGGCGAGATTGCCCGCGTTTATGGCCCTGAGGAGCAGTTCCTCGGCATCGTCACCTTCGACGCAGCGCGCAGCAGTTGGCGTCCCCACAAGATGCTGGCGGATGCCGGTGAGTGAGCCAGCGATGCAAGCCTATTTTGCTCTTCCCGAACCACCGTTGGCAGAGCCATGCAATTTGGCAATTGGTAATTTCGACGGCGTGCATCGCGGCCATCAGGCCCTGCTGCGCGCGATGATCGCAGATGCGCGGGTGCAGGGTCGCGCTGCCGGGCTGCTGACCTTTGATCCGCACCCGATTGCAGTGATGCGCCCGGAGCAGCAACATTTGGTGCTAACGACCCCTGCGCAGCGGTTGGCAGTTCTGGCCGATGTGGGGCTGGACTTTGTGGTGGTGTATCCGTTTACACGCGTCACCGCGCACACGGACGCGGCGGTGTTCATGACCGCGGTGCAACAGGCCGTGCAGATGCGCAGCTTGTGGGTGGGACCGGATTTTGCATTGGGCCGCAACCGCAGCGGGGACATCAGCGCGCTGCGCGCGCTGGGGGAAACGCTCGGCTATCGCGTGCAGGTGATTGAGCCGCAGCTTTTCGACGGCGAGGAGGTGCGCAGTGGGCGCATTCGCACTGCGCTGCTGGCTGGCGAAGTGGAGGACGCGGCGCGGCAACTGGGCCGTGCGTATGCTGTGACGGGTACGGTGGTGGCGGGCGCGCAGCGCGGCCGTAGCATCGGTTTCCCTACGGCGAACCTGGCTGTGCCCCCACAGCAATTACTACCGGCTAACGGGGTGTACGCGACCTGGGCGACGTTGGCCGATGGCCAGCCGCGTGCCAGCGTGACCAATGTCGGTGTGCGACCCAGCTTCGACCACGGCCACCGCACAGTGGAGACGTTTTTGCTTGATTTCAGCGGCGATTTGTATGATCAGCCGATGACGCTGACGTTCGTGGTGCGGCTGCGTCCGGAGCTGCGTTTTGCCAGCGTGGATGCGCTGAAGCAGCAGATTGCGCAGGATGTGCTGGCTGCGCGGGGTATTTTAACGGTTCCGCCCCACGATTGATGACGATTAGCCTTAATGCCGCCGGCGGGTGAGTGCGGGGTAATTTTGCACGCGGGCAGGGCTAGATGCGGGCGCGGAAGCGGCTGGCGGCGAGTAAGTTTTCCTGCATTTCAGGGTGTAGTTGGGGAATGACCACGGCCTGGAGCAAGTGTCCGCTGTCCAGCAGCACGTCGCTGCCGATTTCTACGGCGGCCTGTACATCGGAGATGGCCCCGGCGAAGAAGGCCACTCCCTTGCCGCCTAGACCATCAGCCAGGCGCAGCTCCAGCAGGGTGACGTGGGCGCCTTTTAGAGCCACGTCTGCGGCCTGGATCGCGGCGGCGACGGTGGTGGTTTCAAGGATGCCGAGCGCGTCCAACGGCTGTGGCTGGCGCACGGCCGCGAGTCCCGCGGCGACCGCGGGGTGCACCTGGGGCAGACAGAGCGCATCCACAACCGCAGCACTCCCCGCGGCCAGCCCGGCCGCATGGGCTGCCTGTACGGGTTCCACGGCACCGGTGACGAGTACGAGATATTTGCCGGGGTGAACTGTGCCGGCGATAATGCGCGCGACGGGCGCGGTCTTTACCATCGCGTCACCGGCGACGATGCCAACGGCAATGCTGTCGAATTCGATCAGGGCAAGTGCGGGCATGTTGAGCGAAGCGCGAGCTTCCTACACAATTCTGAAATGATCCACCATGGTGCAGCGGCGGATGCGGCTGAATGTTTGCGCGGAGGTCAGGCCCTCGCCGGTGGGGCTGGCAATGCTGAAACTGGTGAAACCTTCGGCTTTGTAGCCCAGCCCGGCCACGTTGGGGCCGTTTTTAACGAAGATTGAGCAGTCTATTGCGCGCGCCATGCGGCTGAGCTTGTCAATATTGCGGCTCCACATGCTGGCGGTATGACCATAGCCGTGCTCTGCGGCTACAGCCAGGTCAATGCCTTCGTCGCAGGAGCGCACGCGCACCAGCGGCATCACCGGCATAAGCTGTTCCGTCCACACCAGCGGATGCTCCAGTGGCACTTCCACCAGCGCCAGCCGCGCTTCTTTGTCCGCGTTGATACCGATCTCGCGCAGAATGTCGGCAGCATACTTGCCTACCCAGCGTTTATCCATCACGCCGGGCTGGCGCGGCGCGCCCATTTCGCTGAAAATTACGCGTTCCAGCGCGCGCAGGCGATAGGACGGTACTTCCACTGCACCAGCTGCCAGCATGGCCGCCTTGAGCTGGTCGGCCACCGCGTCCACGACGAAGATTTCTTTCTCGTCCACACAAATCACGTTGTTATCGAAGCCGCCGCCAAAGACGATGTCGCGGCCAGCCTTGTCAATGTCCGCGGTCTCGTCCACGACTACCGGCGGATTGCCTGGCCCGGCGCAGATCGCGCGCTTGCCGCTGCGCATCGCCTCGCGTACCACGGCGGGGCCACCCGTTACCAGCAAGACGCGCACCGCGGGATGGCGCATC
Source organism: Anaerolineae bacterium (assembly GCA_049299095.1). Classification (GTDB taxonomy): domain Bacteria; phylum Chloroflexota; class Anaerolineae; order JAAEKA01; family JAAEKA01; genus JAAEKA01. The sequence continues at coordinate 4,737 of JBAQWV010000067.1, forward strand.
AATGCCTGCGCGCTTTCAATCGTCGGTTCGTGGATGGCAGTTAGCAGGTTGGCTGGGCCACCCGCGACCACAATTGCCCGGTTAAGCAACTGGATTTGATAGGAGCAGACGCGCCGCGCGCTGGGATGTACGTTGAAAACCACGGCATTGCCGGCAGCCAGAATGCTGATGCTGTTGTTGATGATCGTTGAGGTGGGGTTGGTTACCGGGGTGATTGCGCCGATAACGCCATAGGGTGCGCGCTCAACCAGGCTCAAGCCGCCATCACCAGTCCAGGCTAGCGGTTGCAGGATTTCCGGCCCCGGTGTTTTTTCGATCACCAGCAGGTTCTTTTGCAGTTTGTCCTCTGGGCGTCCCAGGCCGGTTTCCTCGCAGGCCATGCGTGCCAATACCTCGGCGTGTGTACGCATCACCGCGCGGATGGCCGCGATGATCTCGTAGCGTTTGGCGAGAGTTAGGTTGCCCAGCGCCAAAAACGCCACGCGCGCGGCGGCCACAGCTTCATCCAGTGTATTGAACAAGCCATCGCCGCCTGCTGTCGGGGAATGAGACGCCGCGGCACGCATGTTTTCGTTCGTGGTTGCGGTCGCGGGTGGAGGCAGGGGGCGCATTTCGTGTAGTACACGTTGTACAATGGCCTGGATTTGGGCTTCGTCGAGGGGTTGGGTCATGGGGATAAGGGAGAGTATGACACGTAGCCAAGGCGGGTAGTTGGGGTTACGATGTGGCGTCCTTGTGATAACGCACCACGCCTCCCACCTCCCATTGGTCAATGATCGCCATGATGACTG
>JBAQWV010000068.1:0-32541 GCA_049299095.1 Anaerolineae bacterium
ATTGTGTTGTACGGCCCGGCGCTGGTCAGCGGCGCTCAGGCTGCAACCAACCGTGCCAGTCTCTTTAATTTTGCCCTGCTGGCTGGTTGCGCCGAGCGCACCTACTATCTGGCTCCCGAAGCGAACAGCATCGGCGCGCGCGACATGGGCCTGCTGCCTGCCAGCCTGCCCGGTCATGCGGCAACAAGCGACGATGCCAGTCGCGAACGCCTGGAACGTCAGTGGGGCGCACGCCTGCCTGCCAGTGCCGGGCTGGGCTATGAAGCAATGCTGACGGCCGCGGCTTCCGGCGAGTTGCGAGCCTTGTATCTGGTGGGTAGCGACCCCGCGGCGCAATCGCCCGCGGCGCAAGCCGCGTTGCAGGCACTCGATTTCGTTGTGGTTCAAGACCTGTTTATGACTACATCGGCCGGGTTGGCTGACGTGGTGCTGCCCGCGGTCAGTTGGGCCGAAACCGATGGCACGTACACCAACCTGGAGCGCCGCGTGCAACGCGCGCCGCAGGCCATTCGTCACCCCAACACGGATGCCGCGCCCGACTGGTTGATTTTGAGCGAGTTGGGCAAGCAATGGGCGAATTTCACACCGCAAACGGTGCAGATGGAAGGCAAGAAAAAGGGACGCAAGGTCGGCGATCTCGCCGCACAGTGGGCCTTTACCAGCGCGCAGGCGGTGTTGGACGAAATCACCCGGGCCGTTCCTCTGTACGACAAGTTGACTTGGGTCGCGCTGGGCGAGCAAGGCCAGCAATGGCCGTGGGAGGGCGCACGCTCAGACGCCGGACGCGGCGCGGTGGCATTACCCGTGCCTGCCCGTCGCCTGACTGTCCCTGCGGCTCGTGTGGTGACTACCAATCAGGATTATCCGTATGCGTTGGTGGCAAGCCGCTTGCTCTTCGACGGCGGCACGCTGCTGCGTAAAAACGAAGTAGCTGCTCAGGTGGCTGTGGCGGCGGCGGTGGGCGTTAATCCCGCAGATGCTGCCCGCGAGCAGTGGACCAGCGGTCAGTGGCTGACGGTGACTTCGCCCGCGGGCCAGCTTAGCCTGCCCGTCCGGCTGGATGCCACTGTGCAGCCGGGAACCGTGTGGATACCGTATTCGTTGCCGGGCGCGCCGGTGGAAACGCTGCTGAACAGCGCGGATGACGGCGTGGGCACTCGCGTGCGCATCACCCCGCAGAAGGTGGGCTGAGATGGATTGGATATCGCTGTTTCTGGTCCCCGCGATCAAGAGCCTGGTTTTGATTGTACTCCTGCTGACTTCTTTCGCTTATCTGACCTACTATGAGCGCAAGATGCTGGCACGCTTTCACATTCGGCTTGGTCCGAACCGCGCCGGCCCGCTCGGCTTGCTGCAACCGGTGGCCGATGCCTTGAAGGCAATTTTCAAGGAAGAGTTCATCCCCGGCCATGTGGACAAGTTGGTGTATCTGGCTGCGCCTGCGCTGGCCCTGATTCCTGCCCTGATTGCCTATGCCGTGATCCCGATCGGCCCAACGCTGACGCTGTTCGGTCATCCGGTGGATTTGTACATCTCCAACGTTGGTATCGGCTTTTTGTACATTCTGGCGGTCGCTAGCATCGGTACGTATGGGGTGATCCTGGCAGGCTGGAGCAGCAACAACAAATATTCCACGATGGGTGCGCTGCGCACTTCGGCGCAGATGGTCAGCTACGAATTGCCGATGGGCATTATGCTGGTAGCCATCGTGCTCACTACCACACTGGCGACCGGCACTGGCTCGCTGAGCTTGGTTGACCTGGTGCAGACCCCGCGGCCTTGGTGGGTCTGGATTTGGCTGTGGATCGGCTTCCCGATCTACTTCATTTGCATGTTGGCCGAAACCAACCGCAGTCCGTTCGACTTTCCTGAAACGGAAAACGAGCTGGTGGCGGGCTTCCAGACTGAATACGGCGGTATCAAGTTCGCGCTCTTCTTCATGGCCGAATACATCAACATGATTGTCGCCAGCGGTATCATGGTTACGGTGTTCTTCGGTGGGTATAACGGCCCGTTGATTGACCGCTTCCCGCTGCTGGGTGTGCTGTATTTTGTCATCAAGGTCATCATGGTGCTGTTCCTGTTCCTGTGGGTACGCGCAAGCGTGCCGCGGGCGCGCTATGACCAGACTATGGCGTTTAACTGGAAGTTCCTATTGCCGCTGTCGTTGGTCTATTTGGCGATTACCGCGGTGGTCGTCGCCTTGATTTAAGGGATAAGCTGGAGTTAGAATGGCTGGACTAGGTGATATAGTTAAAGGTACGTTGCAGATCGCCGGCGCGATGGGCGTCACACTGGGCCACTTGGCGAAAAAGCCGGTGACAGTGCAGTACCCCGATGAGCCGGTGGCCGTATTTCCGCGCTATCGCGGCCGTCATATGCTGCGCCGCTACGATAACGGGCTGGAGCGTTGCATTGGCTGTTCGCTGTGCGAAGCCGCCTGCCCGACCGGTGCGATCTTTGTGGACGCAGCCGAGAACGATCCGGCGAATCCACATTCGCCCGGTGAGCGCTATGCCAAGACCTACGAGGTGAACCTGCTGCGCTGTGTCTTTTGCGGCGACTGCGAAGAGGCTTGCCCGGTCGAGTCGATTGTCTTGACGCAGGCCTTCCCGATGCCGGAGCAGGATCGGCGCAGTTTCATTTTGACCAAAGAGCAATTGCTCGAACCACCGGAAGCGAATTTGGTCATCCGACCGGAAGTTTAATTGGCACAGGCCCACTGGCCGCGTTTTCACTCAAGCCACCATCCGTCTATCTGATTATGCAACTACTTTTTTTCTTTGTTTTGGCTGTTGTTGCCATTGCCGGCGCGCTCGGCGTGGTGCTGAACCGCAAGCCAGTGTATAGCGCCCTGTCTCTGCTGGTAAACTTTGCTGTGCTGGCTGTCTATTTCATCATTCTGCACGCTCAGTTCCTAGCCGCGGTGCAGATCATCGTCTATGCCGGCGCCATCGTGGTGTTGTTCCTGTTCGTCATCATGCTGATCGGCGGCGAGTTGCCGGGTGTCGTCGCGCGCACGCGTGCCCGCGCGCTGGCGTATGGCCTGGCGGCTGCGGGCGGTGTGTTGGTGATCGGTGGCTTAGGGTATACCTTCCTCAAAGGCAACTTTGCGGCCATCACGGGCGAAGTACCGGGCAGCGGCAGCGTGCAGGCTATCGGCGAAGTGCTGTTCACCAAGTATTTGTTACCCTTTGAATTGGCGTCGGTGCTGCTGCTGGTTGCCATGATCGGCGCTGTGGTGCTGGCCCGCAAACCGGAGTCAGTAAACAGTAACCAGTAAACCGTTTTTCCAGTTTATCCGCTCCGGCCCACTAATCTACTCCTATGTCACAAGTACCCACTGAATACTATCTAATCCTCTCTGCCATTATCTTTGCCATCGGCGCGGTCGGTGTGCTGGTGCGGCGCAACGCATTGATTATTTTTATGTGCGTCGAAATGATGCTCAATGCGGTGAATTTATCCCTAATTGCGCTGGCGATGCAGTTCGGCAACCTTACCGGCCAGATCGCGGTGTTTTTCGTGATGGCGGTTGCCGCTGCTGAGGTGGCCGTGGGCCTTGCCATCGTGATGGCTTACGTGCGCCTGCGCGATACCATCAACGTGGACGAGATTAATCTGCTCAACGGCTAGACACGGTGAGAAGTATGTAGTAATAAGTAAGCAGTAAGCAAGTATGTCCCGACGGTTCGCACGCCTTACTCATACTGATTACTCTTCACTCCTTACGATATGACATCTCACGCCTTAACGTTCTCGGAGTTCTCATGCTGAACTACGCCTGGCTCATCTTTGTGCCGCCGCTTGCGGCGCTTCTCATCAACCTCTTCTTCGGGCGACGCCTGGGCAAGCCCGCAGCCGGCTATTTGGGCGCGGCTGCGGTGGGTCTCTCGTTCTTGGTCGCAGTGGGCCTCTTCCTGGGGCTGGCGCAGCGCCCAGCGGAAGAACGCTTCTTCGAATTGCCCCTTTGGTCGTGGATCAACATCGGTGACTTCCGCCCGACCATTGCCCTGCTGATTGACCCACTTTCTTCGTTGATGGCACTGGTTGTCACCGGCGTAGGCTTTCTGATCCATGTGTATGCCATCGGCTACATGAAGCTGGACGACGATCACCATGAGATGGACGTGCGCCGCTATGCGCGCTTCTTTATCTACGTCAACTTCTTCATCATCGCCATGCTTACGCTGGTACTGGGCAACAACCTGGTAATGCTGTACATGGGATGGGAAGGTGTGGGCCTCGCCAGCTTCCTGCTAATCAGCTTCTGGTTCTACAAGCCATCGGCGCGCGACGCAGGCAAAAAAGCCTTCCTGGTCAACCGTGTCGGCGACTTTGGCATGGCGTTGGCAATTATGCTGATCTTCCGCCAGCTCGCGCAGGGGGGTGAGGCTGGACGCGCCGGCACGCTGGCCTTCACCGATCTGTACGCGGTGATTACCGGCAACCCCGGCGTGTTTCTGGGCGCAGCCACAATCATTACATTGTTGCTGCTGCTGGCCGCCACAGGTAAATCCGCCCAAATTCCGCTCTGGGTCTGGCTGCCCGACGCGATGGAAGGCCCCACCCCCGTCAGCGCACTCATCCATGCGGCCACAATGGTCACCGCAGGCGTGTACATGATCGTGCGCATGAGCCCGCTCTTTGAGCTGGCCAGCGAAGCCGGGCCGAATGTGTTGCATATCGTGGCCTGGATCGGCGCGCTGACCGCGCTGATGGGTGCGACGATTGCCCTGACCAAGACCGACCTCAAGCGCATCCTGGCCTACTCCACCGTATCACAGCTCGGCTATATGTTCCTGGCCGTGGGCGTCGGTGGCTATGTAGCGGGCATGTTCCACCTGACCACCCATGCCTTCTTCAAGGCATGTTTATTTCTCGGCGCGGGCAGCGTGATGCACGCGCTGCACGGCGAGTTAGATATTAACAAAATGGGCGGCCTCAAGGATAAGATGCCCAGCACCTACCGCACCTTCCTGGTCGCTGCGGCCGCGCTGGCAGGTTTCCCGCTGCTTTCCGGCTTTTTCAGTAAGGATGCCATTCTGGTCTCCGCTTTTGAAGAACATCAATACCTACTCTACGCGGTTGGATTGCTGACCGCACTGCTGACGGCCACCTACGCGTTCAAGATGGTTTTTGTGGTCTTTCAGGGCAAGCCGCGCGACCATCATCTGTACGAACATGCCCACGAACAACCCAGCTTGATGACCTTGCCGCTGTGGATTTTAGCCGCGCTGGCCCTGGTCGGCGGCGTCCTCAACCTGCCCTTCATCGGCACGTTGCAGCACTGGCTAGAGCCGATTATCGCGCTGGGGCCGGTGGCCGAAGCCGAGCAGATGGACATGACGCTGGAAATTGTCCTGATGCTGGTGTCCGCGCTGGTGGCGCTGGGTGGCATCTACCTGGCCTATCAATTCTATGTGCGCCAGGCCGGCCTGAGCGACCGCATTCGTGAGCGTGTCGCACCCCTGCACGCGCTGGCATCCAACAGCTACTATTTCGACGCCGCGTATGATGGCTTGCGCCGCGGCTTCTGGGCCGTTGCCGATATGCTCACCGCCGCGGATCGCGAGTTGCTCGATGGTGCAGTCAACGGTGTGGCGCGCGGCGTCGGCTGGGTGGGTGAGCAAACCCGCCGCCTGCAAACCGGCCTCGTCGGTTCGTATGCTCTGACGCTCTTTGTCGGCCTGGTGATCGTGCTGGGCTACTTCCTGCTGTCCAATTTGATGCAATAACCGACTGTCGGGTTGACAGTCCCGCCAAGCTGAAGCCTTATGACTAATCTCTCGTCCCTTCCTCTGCTTTCATTGATCACCTTCTTGCCGCTGCTGGGCAGCCTGCTGCTGTTGCTGCTGCGCGGCGACAAGACATTAAAGGTCACAGCCCTCGCGGTGTCGTTAGTCACCTTTGTCCTGTCGTTGGGACTTTGGATCGGCTGGCAGGCCGGCCAAGGCGGTATGCAGTTCATGGAATCGCTGCCGTGGGTGCCGGAGTTCGGCATCGGCTACATCGTTGGGCTGGACGGCATTAGCCTGCCATTGGTATTGCTGACCACCTTCCTCATGCCGCTGGTGTTGCTTTTCTCCTGGGACACAGTCCATGACCAGCTCAAAACCTATCTGGTGTTGATGCTGCTGTTGGAAACCGCCATGATCGGCGTTTTCGCTGCCCTCGATCTGGTACTCTTCTTCGTCTTCTTCGAGGCAAGCCTGATCCCGATGTACTTCCTGATCGGACGCTGGGGCGGCCCGCGTCGCGTCTACGCTGCGCTCAAGTTCTTCATCTACACCGCGTTCGGCAGCGCCTTCCTGCTGGCTGGCATTGTGGCTCTGGGCTACCTGCACCAGCAACAGACCGGCGTCTGGTCGTTCAACCTGCTGGACTTGTACAAGCTCGGCCTGCCTGTCAACATTCAAACCTGGCTTTTCTTCGGCTTCGCGCTGGCATTTGCCATCAAGGTTCCCCTTTTCCCCTTCCACACCTGGCTGCCCGATGCACACGTTGAAGCGCCGACGGGTGGTTCAGTCATCCTGGCCGGTATTTTGCTGAAGATGGGAACCTACGGCTTCGTGCGCTTCTCGCTGCCCCTTTTCCCAGAACCAACTCAACGCTACGCGCCGCTGCTGGTGGTGCTAGCCCTGATCGGCATCCTGTACGGCGCGCTGGTGGCGTTGGCGCAGAAGGATGTCAAGAAGCTGGTGGCATATTCTTCCGTGGCGCACCTCGGCTTCGTCACCCTCGGTATCTTCGCCCTGCAACTGCAAAGCGTGTCGGGCGCAGTGTTACAAATGGTGAACCACGGCCTTAGCACAGGCGCGCTGTTCCTGCTGGTCGGCTTCTTGTACGAACGTCGGCACACCCGGCAACTGGACGAGTTCGGCGGTCTGTGGAAAATCATGCCCATCTACGCGGCCTTCGCGCTCATTACCTTCATGTCCAGCGCAGGGTTGCCCGGCCTGAACGGCTTCGTGGGCGAGTTCACGATCCTGCTCGGCGCCATGCGCACCAGCATGGCGTATGCGGTCTTCGGCACACTTGGCATCATCCTGGCCGCCTGGTATTTGCTCTGGGCCTTTGGCAAAATTTTCCAGGGACCAGCTACCAATCCGGCCAACGCCGGGTTGAAAGACCTTACCCTGCGTGAAATCGTCATCATGGTCCCGCTGGTGCTGCTCTTCGTGCTGATTGGCTTGTTCCCCAATCTTTTCCTGGACAAGATCAACCCGTCCGTGCAGGCTGTGCTGGACCAGGTGAACGGCCCCGCGGCGGTAACGTTGCAAGCAGACAAGTAAGCATGGTTGAAGACCGGCAAGCGGCAGTCTGATCACAGCTTACTGGTTACTAATAATTGATTTGGCGAGCATCTCATGACCCTACCTTCGATTAACTGGTTGGCAATTTTGCCGCAAACAATCGTCCTCGTGACCGCCCTGCTGGTGCTGCTGGTGGATGCAGTGTTGCGCAACGAGCAGTTCGAGCGCCAATGGCTGCCCTGGTTGAGCATTGCCGGTCTCGGCGCTGCCGGAGCCGCGGCGATCTGGCTGGGCACGCTAGGCGAACCGCAGTATTTTCAGGAAATGGCCGTGGCCGATGGTTATTCGCTCAGCTTCATGCTGGTCATAATAACTGCGGCCATCCTCGGCATCCTGTTGGCGCTCGCCACCATTCCGCAGATCAGCCCCCAAGTCGGCGCGTATTATGCGCTGCTGCTGCTCGGCGTGGCCGGCATGATGTTTATGGGCGCGGCGCAGGACATGCTGGTGATCTTCCTGGCACTGGAAATTCTCTCGCTGTCGCTGTATATCATGGTCGGCTTCAACCGCAACGATGCACGCAGCGCCGAAGCCTCGCTCAAATATTTCCTGTTGGGCGCTTTCTCCTCCGGTTTCTTCCTGTTCGGTCTGGCACTCCTCTACGCCACCACAGCCAGCACGCACCTGCCCACCATCGCCGCTGCGCTCGCCCTCGGCCCGGCCAGCAATTCCCTGCTGCTCTACGCGGGCATGGCCATGTTGGTCGTTGGTTTTGGCTTCAAGGTTGCGATGGTTCCCTTCCACATGTGGACACCCGATGCCTACCAGGGCGCGCCGACTTCGGTCACCGGTTTCATGTCAGTGGCGACCAAGGCCGCAGCTTTTGCCGCGTTTATGCGGGTCTTCGTGCTGGCGTTGCCTGTCATGCAGGCACAGTGGAGTTGGGCGCTGGCAATTTTGGCCGCGTTGACCATGACCCTCGGCAATCTGGCCGCGCTGCGCCAAAGCAGCCTCAAGCGGATGCTGGCCTATTCCAGCATCGCGCACGCGGGCTACGCACTCGTCGGCCTGGTGCCCGGCACCAGTGAAGGGGTCAGCGGCGTACTGTTCTACATGTGGAGCTATCTCTTCATGAACCTGGGTGCGTTCGCCGTGGTCGCTGCGCTGGAACGCCTGGGCGAAAACGACGTAGTCAATGGCCGCTTCGCCGGACTGGCTGATCGTCGCCCGGCCCTGGCCGCGGCTATGGCGATCTTCATGTTCTCGTTGGCCGGCATCCCACCCTTCGCCGGTTTCCTCGCCAAGTTCTTCGTATTTGGGGCCGCCATGAAAGCAGGCTGGAGCTGGCTGGTCGTGATCGGCGTGGTAAACAGCGTGATTTCAGCCTTCTATTATCTCTACATCACCGTGCAAATGTATTTTACCCCCACGCCCGATGCGACCGCCGTGGTGGAAGGCAAGGGCAAGAAAGCCAAAGCCGCGGCCGAAGCTGCCACGCTTGCGCCGGTCAACGCTCCCTTGCTGGCTGCTTCCACCCGCCCCATCGCAGCAGTTGTCTTCATCGCGGCCGCCGGCACGCTGCTGATCGGTATCTGGCCCTCGCCGCTGACGCACTGGATCACCCAGGCCGTTACTGCGGTCTTTGGATAGTGACTAGAAGTAGCCAGGGGAGTTGGCTGATGGGCCAGCCCGTTGAGCTGCAAGGATAAAGAACAAAAATACGGCTTGGGCCGGTCAGAGACCAGCTCAAGCCGTATTTTATTGTCACTGCGGACATCTCTCAAAGGCGGCTCGCAGGATAGTAACCCGTTTTGCCGTAGACTGGTTACCTTGCTATTTTTCCCGTTCCACACGCACCACATGCTTGCGGATGCGGTAGCCATCGCCCTTGGCCAGTACCTGCGACACATACTCCTGCGGCACATCTACCAACGTGCGGTCTTCCTGAATGCGGATTGCGCCAATCGTGTTGCCGGGGATGTTGGCGGTGTAAGCAATCGCGCCCACGACATCGTTCGGGCGGATGCCGTGCGCGCGTCCGGCACTGAGCGACAGGCGCACCATGCCTGGCTCGTGCGATTGCCCCGGCTTGCGTTCAGCCGTGTCCCTCCGCTCAGGACGGCGTGGCTGCCGCTTTTCAAAGCGCGGACGAAATTCAATTACCTCGCTCATCGGAGCAATCGGGCGTTGTTTTTCCTCGGCACGCGCCATTTTCAGCGCGGCCGCGGCAATGTCCAGCGGATCGTAGCCTTCTTCCTGCATTTGGGCAACGATTTCGCGCTCGCGGCGGCTGCGGCCCCGCTTGAGCCAGACAGTCAACTGCTCCAGCAATTTGGCCTCGCGGCGGACTTGAATTTCCTCTGTGGTCGGCAGCGTGCCACGCGTGATCGGTTGGTGCGTGTAGTTTTCGATGGTGCGTAAGCGCCACTGTTCGCGCGGCGTCACCAGCGAAATCGCAATGCCGGTCTTGCCTGCGCGGCCAGTACGCCCCACGCGATGTACATACACTTCGGCGTCCAGCGGCAAGTCTACGTTGATGACGTGTGAGATGTCATCAATATCCAGTCCGCGCGCGGCTACGTCAGTGGCGACCAGCACCGTGCTCTGGCCGCGACGGAAACGCTGCAACACCTGCTCGCGTGCGTCCTGGCTCAAGTCGCCACTCAATGCTTCTGCGGGAAAGCCGCGGGCAGTCAGCTCGCTGGCCAGTTCGCCCGTGCCCGCACGCGTGCGCGTGAAGATCAGCGCGCTGCTGATATTCTCAACCTCGAACAAGCGGGTGAGCGCGGCGATCTTATCTTCTTCGTTGACCAGGTAGTAGCGTTGCGTCAGGCCAGATACCGTCAACTGGCTGGGCACGATGCGCACCGATTCCGGCTCGCGCAAGTATTCATCGGCTAGCTTGCGGATTTCTGGCGGCAGAGTGGCCGAGAAGAGCGCCGTTTGTCGTGTGTAGGGGGTGTAAGCAAGGATGGTCTGAATATCCTCGATAAAGCCCATGCTGAGCATTTCGTCAGCTTCATCCAGCACCACCGTGCGCACCTCGCTCAGGTCGAGCGCGCGTTGCCGGATCAAGTCCAGCAGGCGACCTGGCGTCCCCACCACGATGTCAACCCCGCGCTGCAAGCGGCGGATTTGCCGTTCGTAAGGCTGACCGCCATACACGGCCAGAGCACGCACGCCCTGGTGCTTGCCGTAGTCGTAGGTTGCGCCCGCCACCTGCATCGCCAGCTCGCGCGTGGGCGCGAGAATCAGCGCCTGTGGCGCTTGCTGATGTCCCGTCAGATTTTGTAAAATGGGTAAAGCAAAGGCGGCGGTCTTGCCGGTTCCCGTTTGCGCCTGGGCAATTACATCTTTGCCCGTTAGCATCAGCGGGATAACCGCAGCTTGAATCGGCGTGGGTGAAGTATAACCTAATTCGCGAACGGCCTGCTCCAGTTCGGCGCGGAGGCCCATAGGGGTCCATTCAGTTGTCATAACAAAAAAGCTCCTTGTTTTCGGTTGATGAGTCCACTGCGTCGCGCACAGCCCTTGCGGGCTGCGGCCCTCTTGCCATGCAACAGCGACTCGAACCAACCGCAGGAGCCTCTTGTTGCAACAAAACACCCGACCAACTGGCCGGGCGCACATCTGGCATCACCAAATTGATATTTCTGTGCAGCACTATAACATAATGCAACCAGAAGCGCAAATGCCTGTTCCGACGAAGGCGATTTTTGCAATCGCTGGGGTGTTCCCTTCGGCAAGCTCAGGGAACGCGCTCCGACGGTGGCTGAGCCTGTCGAAGCCACTCCGACGAAGGGCGAATTTTGCAATCGCCGGGTGTTCCCTTCGGCAAGCTCAGGGAACGTGTGCCGGGTGTTCCCTTCGACAAGCTCAGGGAACGCGCCTCGGTGGCTGAGCCTGTCGAAGCCACTCCGACGAAGGGCGATTTTTGCAATCGCCGGGTGTTCCCTTCGACAAGCTCAGGGAACGCACTTCGACGCTCCCTTCGGCAAGCTCAGGGAACGCACTCCGACGCTCCCTTCGGCAGGCTCAGGGAACGTGTGCCGGTGTCCGATCACACCAAACAAAAAAAGCGGCCAACCGCATGGTTGACCGCTTTTTGTTTTGGCTGGGGTACAGGGACTCGAACCCCAACTTACTGATCCAGAGTCAGCTGTCCTGCCAATTAGACGATACCCCAACAACAAAGCGGATTTTACCACAATTCGCCCTTTGTGCCAAATTTTATACGTGTCGGATCGTTACAACTGTCGAAATTCCCGTCACTACAATGATTGACAGATCAAAAAAGCTGTGGTATATCATTTATGAATGCGGTCTGTAATCCAAGAGGGATGTCAGACCGTGTTTGTTGTGGTATACATGGAACGATACTTATAGGCCATATCAAAAAGGAGGCACAAGACGAATGTTCCGTAATCGTTGGTTTAGCATGGTGATGGTGGTTACCATCCTCGCATCGTTGATTATTGCGCCGCTGGCGATCAGCGCGCAAACTGAAAATGGCATTACCGCTCCGGCAGGGGATGCGACAGTCAGTGGCACGGTGAAGGTCACCGGCTACGCTGCGGATGCCAACTTCCTTAAATGGGACTTGTATATTTACCCGGATGGGAATGAGGGTGCCAAAAGTTTTCTTGCTAACGGCACAACGTCTGGCGAATTTTCGGCAGATTTGGATACAACTAGGTATTCAGATGGCGATTATACTCTGAGCCTGCGCGTGGTGACCACCCCGCGCCAGGATTATATGGAATACACGAGCGATTTTAGCATCGCTAATGCCGAAGCTGCGCCTGCCGCGACCACGGCAGCCACGACCGCTGCGACCACGGCAGCCACGACTGCTGCGACCCCGGCTGCCACTGCCACGCCTGCCGCTCCGGCTGCTACGGCTTCTACGGCTTCTGTTAATGGCTTTGACCTGAAAGACGATACGAAGGTCAGCGGGACAGTTGATGTAACCGGATATGCCGATACCACCAACTTCAAGAAGTGGCAATTAGACGTGCTTCCTTCTGGCGCTGAAGATCAGGCTGCTTTCGTTGCTTTGGGCGAAAAAGCCGGCAAATTCAGCTATGCTTTAAATACCACCCTGTTCCCGGATGGAGATCACACCCTTCGTTTGCGGGTTGTGGACAATGTCACCTCGAATTATACTGAGTATTACGTTGATGTGACGTTTGCCAACGCCGAAGCTGCGCCTGCCGCCGCCCCGGCAGCCACGACCGCTGCGACTCCGGCTGCCACTGCCACGCCGGCCGCTCCGGCTGCTACGGTCACTGCTGAAAAGACCAATGGACTGGTCTTGGAGGACGAGGCTGAACTTAGCGGTTCCACAACCCTGACGGGTTACGCGAACCGTGCCAACTTTGAAAAATGGGATTTGTACATTTATCCTGTTGGTGACGAAGGCAAGAAGGCTTTCATTGCTCAAGGAACCAAGTCAGGCGAATTCAGCACGACGTTTGATACAACCCAGTTTTCAAATGGTGATTACGTACTCAGCCTGCGCGTGGTTGATCACGTCACCGGAAATTACGAAGAACTCCTGACATCTGTCACCATTGCCAACACGGCAGCCGAATAAACAGGATTGTTCTTTCGCCACAAAATGCCCCTGAAAGTTTCTTTCGGGGGCATTTTTTTGCATGGCAAATGGAAATATCGGAGACGTGAAGTCTGTGCTATAATCATTAGCTGAACTTCTTGGAGCAAAGGATAGTTGTTTGAACGAGTTGACCGATTCTACCACAACCGAACAGCCCGCGGTGGCTGAAATAACATTTGATCAATTAACCGCGCCGGTGCAGCAAGCCGCTCGGCGCGCGGGCTGGACCCAGTTGATGCCGGTACAGGCGCGCACCATTCCTGCCCTGCTGGCTGGTGCCGATGTGATGATACAGGCGCGCACCGGCAGCGGTAAAACGGGTGCGTTTTTGTTGCCCTTGATGGCTGGTCTCGATCCGCAGCAAAACACCTGCCAGAGCTTGATCCTCGTGCCGACACGCGAGCTGGCGCGCCAGGTGTGGCAGGAGGCACAGACGTTGACCGAGGGCACGGACCTGCGCGCGGTCGCGGTCTATGGCGGAGTGGGGTACGGCGCACAGACCACTGCGCTCAAGCAGGGCGCGCAGATCGTTGTCGGCACCCCCGGGCGCGTGCTGGATCACCTGCTGCGCCGCACACTGTCGCTGGCCGATCTGCGCCTGCTGGTCTTCGACGAGGCTGACCGCATGTTGTCCATGGGTTTTTACCCGGACATGGTGCGCATCCGGCGCTATCTGCCGGAGTACCGCGTGCAAGCCAGCATGTTTTCGGCCACTTTCCCGGCTTATGTGCTGCGCCTGGCTGCGGATTTTCTGCACGAGCCGCGCTTCATCAGCCTGAGCAGCGACCATGTCCACGTCACTGATACCGAGCATGTTTTTTATGAAGTGCCGGGCATGGACAAAGACCGCACGCTGGTGCGCATCATCGAGCTGGAGAATCCCGCGTCGGCGATCATTTTCTGTAACACCAAGGTCAAGGTGCATTACGTGGCCGCGGTGTTGCAGCGTTTTGGCTATGACGCGGACGAGTTGAGTGCAGACTTGAACCAAAACGACCGCGAGCGCGTGCTGGAGCGGGTGCGACGGGGCACGCTGCGCTTTCTGGTGGCGACGGATGTGGCCGCGCGCGGGCTGGATATTCCTGACCTGTCCGCGGTGATCCAGTACGAAATCCCTGAAGATGTGGAGAGTTACATCCACCGCGCCGGACGCACGGGCCGCGCGGGCGCGAGCGGGGTGGCGATCTCGCTGGTCAGCCCGGGCGAGCGCATGATGTTCAACCGCATCGCCAAGCATTACGACATCAGCCTGACGGAGCGCTCGTTGCCGAGCGATGCGGATGTTGAAGTGGTGGTGGCCGAGCGTTTGACCGCGCTGCTGGAGGCGCGGCTGCGTGATCGGGACAAGTTGCAGGCGGAGCGCAGCCAGCGTTTTGTGGCGCTGGCGCGTGCGCTGGCCGATGGTGAAGATGAACTGCCGATCATTACAATGTTGCTGGACGACACTTATCAGCAACTGCTTCATGCGCCGGTTACTCCGCCGGACGCGGGAACCCAGCCCGCGCGCGCGGCTCAGGTTGCCGCTGCACCTTCGCGCGGGCGCACGGGCCGCCGCGGTGGACGCAGGAGAGCGTAGATAGTCAGGTCCTGTTTGCATTCGAGGCTTCAGTCGGTGTTGTGTAAACCAGGCTGAAGCCTCGATTTGTTGATGGCAGAGGGTCCCCTGAATGGCCATCGCCGCTGCGGTTTGTGTGGCAAGCTTTCAGTCATTTTTCATGATGAGAGGATAACGATAGAAAAGATGGGGTGTTAATTTAACCAAGTTAATGTTTTCTACGATGCTACCGCCTCCAGTAATCTGCACGCTGCTCCTGTAAGGATAATAACCGGCTGCTACTGCGGTCAGGTTGTAAATACCGGCATTTGCCCAGATAGTATAATCACCAGTGACACTTGGGTGGATAGTGTCCGCGCCTTCCAGCGTTATTGTCATCGCATTCATATTGAGGGAGTTCAGAACGCGCCCGCTTACATTTCCCATATTGGCTGTTGGGAGTACCGACATGGTCGTTGATATGGCTTTGCGCGGTTGAAACCCGTATTTCTCCCCTCATTATAGCACTGACTTTAGCTCCGTTGGATGACAATTTTTACATAAAGCAGGTGTCGTTATTTCATTGGCCGGTCGTGAAGGCTGTCCGCATCGTTTCCCTCTCTGCTCCTGCCCTGTCCACTTTACCGCCGGGGGTCTCAGGCAGTTGCGGAAGATAGTACACTCGGCGCGGGCGCTGGAAGCGATCAAGCCGCGCGTCGATCTGTCTCAGCAGCGCAGTCTCATCCGCGGCAGGGAGCGGCGCACCCTCAATGATCAGGCTGACGGCCTGCCCCAGCCGCGCATCCGGCAGCCCCAGCACGATGCCGCGACGCGCAGGCATCTCAGCGGCCAACCAGGCTTGCTCCACAGCCCGCTCGACTGTCTCGCTTTGCACCTTCACCCCGCCGCTGTTGATGACGTTGTCCCAGCGGCCCAGAAAGCGAAAAGTGCCGGCAGGCGTCGCTTCAAATTCGACCCCATCATTCGTCTGTACCCATTCGCCGCGCGTCATCGCACCGCGCACGCGCAGGCAGCCGCGCGCGTCGGTGGCGACTTCAACACCTGGCAGCGGTTGAAACCAGGCGGATGCCCGCGAGCCGTTCAGGCGGCGCAGAGCAATATGGGTCGCCGTTTCAGTCATGCCGTAGGTATGGTATACCGACGCAACACTGCCTTGCGCGCGCGCCTCCAGTTCCGCGCTGACCGCCGCGCCGCCGACCAGGATCGTGCAACGAGGAGTAAGGATATTCGCGTAGTCATTGAGACTATCCAGTGTCGTTGCCAATTGCAACGGAACCATTGCCGTGAAATCGAGGGGGTTATGCACAGGCCAGCGCGCCAGTGGATCACCGTCAGGCTCGACAAGGTGTGTTGCCAGGCCCAGCACCAGGCCGCGAACCAGCATCATTTGCCCAGCGATATAACGCACCGGCAAGCAAACGAGCGCAGTCATGCCAGCCTGCAAGCCGAGCGCGGCCGCGGTGGCGCGTGCGCTGCTTTCCATCTGGCCGCGGGTGAGGGTAATCGGCTTCGGTGCGCCGGTGGAGCCGGAGGTGTGCACCGTAAACGCCATATCTCCACGCAGCCACGCCGCACAAAAATGCAGCGCAGCGCGTTGATTGTCATCCCACGCGGGCAGCGCAGCCAGCGCCGGATCGGCCAGCTCAGGCAGGGTATAAGTGCGCTCAGCAATAGTGAGGGTCGCGGTCATTGCCAGGGAGGTGTAAGTCGTCAAGAGCAAGGGTAGACGGCGACTATTTCAGGTCTGCCGACGCCTTACGATAAAACTCGCCACAACGCTTCTCCGCGCAGCTCGAACGCGGGTGGCACGTTGTTACTGAAAAGTTGCCCCGTGCCCATGCCATGGACGCGCGTATCTGGCAGCGCGCTCAGCCACTGGGCAATGGCATTCAGGCCGATGTTGCTTTCAAGCAGCGAATTGATCCACCAGCCAATGCCGCGCGCGGTCGCTGCGGCAATCCAGCGTTCGCATGCGCCCAGACCACCCAGCAGCGCGGGCTTCAGGACGATATGTTGCGGCTGCACCTGCGCCAGCAGCGCGACCGGATCATCTGCGTGGATCAGCTCTTCATCCAGCGCCAACGGGATCGGCGACTCCGCGCACAAAGCCGCCAGCGCGTCGACTTGCCCTGCGGCGATGGGCTGCTCCAGCCAGGCAACCCCGAACGGCGCGAAGGCGTGTAGTGCCCGCCGCGCGTCCTCCACTGCCCACGCGCCGTTAGCGTCCAGCCGCAGTTCGATCCGATCCGCTGGCCACCGTTCGCGCAACGTCCTTAGCAAGCTAATCTCCTCGGCGAGCGGCAGCGCACCGACCTTCAGCTTCAGCACGCGATGACCCTGTGCCACCTTGGTCGCGGCCTGCTGCACCAAGCGCGTTGGGGTATCCATCCACAACAGGCCGTGTGTGACCAAGCCCGCCTCGCCGCGGGCAAAAGGGGTGTCGAACAGTGTGCCACGGCCACCGCGGGCCACATCCAGCCGCGCCGTTTCCAGTCCAAAGGCAATGCTAGGCCATGAGCGCAGATCAAGGTCGTGCCATGCCGCGCCGCGGTTCAACTGATCGCACACCTGCTGCACTTGCTCGACATAATCCGCTCGGTCGTCGCGGCTCAACCCCGGCACTGTGCCACATTCGCCCCAGCCCACGCGGTCATCTTGGGCCGCGCGGATGAAAATCACCTGGCGCGCGTGCAGCAATCCGCGCGAAGTCGCCGCTGCACGCTTGAAATGCAGGGTGTAGGGGTGGGGGGAGAACATGGGCGGAGGTAGACAAGGAGACAAGGAGGGAAGTAGACAAGGAGACAAGCAGGGAAGGCGTAGCAGTAGGGGCGATCTTACTTGTATACTTGTCTACTCGCCTTCGGCGCACTTGTCTACTTCCTCACGGAAACTTTGGAAACTTGCCGAAATCGGGCTTGCGCTTTTCGACGTAGGCGTTGCGGCCTTCCTGTGCTTCCTCGGACAGGTAATAGAGCAGCGTGGCGTTGCCTGCCAGTTCCTGAATACCGGCCTGCCCATCCAATTCGGCGTTGAAAGAGGATTTCAACATGCGAATGGAGAGCGGGCTTTTTTCCTGGATCTTGCGACACCACGCCACGGTGGTGGCTTCGAGCTGATCCAATGGTACTACTTTGTTGACCAACCCCATTTGCAGGGCATCCGCGGCGTCGTATTGGTCGCACAGATACCAAATCTCGCGCGCTTTTTTCTGGCCTACGACGCGCGCCAGATACGATGCGCCAAAGCCGCCATCGAAGCTGCCCACCTTAGGGCCGGTCTGGCCGAAGCGCGCGTTTTCCGCGGCAATCGTTAGGTCGCACACCACATGCAGCACATGTCCGCCACCAATGGCGTAGCCCGCCACCATCGCAATCACCACCTTGGGGATCGAACGGATCAGCTTTTGCAGGTCAAGCACGTTCAGCCGCGGCACTTTATCCTTGCCGACATAGCCACCCACGCCGCGCACACTCTGGTCGCCGCCGCTGCAAAAGGCCAGCTCGCCCGCACCGGTCAGGATAATGACGTCAATCGCCGGGTCTTCACGGCAAATCACCATCGCATCAATCATCTCCTGCACGGTTAGCGGTGTAAAGGCATTGCGCCGTTCCGGTCGGTTGATCGTGATCTTGGCAATGCCGTCGTAAAATTGAAAAAGGATTTCCTGGTAGTCTTTGATCGTCTCCCATTGGATCGCTTCGGTCATGGGGGTGCTCCTCAAGGGTGATTTAAGGCAGACGCAGGTCTGCCAGCAGGATTTTGAACTGGCGAAATACCGCGCTGTTGACCGCCATGTCGGTTTCGATTTCTAAAATGGCGGCGCGCGGACGCGGGCTAAAGAAGTCCGGCAGCGCAGCCAGCACCTCGTCTGCACTGGCTGCGTGCCAATAGTCCAAGCCATGATCGGCCGCGGTGCGCGCGGCGGTCAGCGGCTGTGGGGTCAGAAAATAGGTTTCCTGCACTGTCGCGGGCAGGCTGCCGGGGCCGTCAATGATGTCGAAAATGCCACCGCCGTGGTTGTTCAGCAGCACAATGCGCAGGTTGGCGGGCACATGGGCATGCCACAGACCGTTGCGGTCGTAGAAAAAGCCCAGATCACCGGTGATCAGCGTGGTCAGATCGCGGGTCGCTAGCGCCGCGCCTACTGCGGTACTGACACAGCCGTCAATGCCGCTGGTGCCGCGGTTGCTGTGAACGCTCGTGAGCGCGGTCTTGGGAGGTAATCCAAGCAAATTCGCATAGCGAATAGCCATGCTGTTGCCGAGCTGTAGGCGGCTGGTCGCAGGGAGCGCGTGCAGAACACGCTGTGTTGCCCACAGTTCACCGAACGGCGCACCCGCGGCAAAACCGGCAATTTGCTCGGCTGCTTCCGCTTCCAGCGCCTGCCACGCGGCCGCGTAGGGTGATACAGCGGAAGGGAGGAGTGCGCTGCGTTCAGCCAATTGCACGAAAAAGTCGGCGGGCAGCAGCGGCACCACCTGGGTCAGCGCCTGAAAGGTATCGGGCGCGGGTGGCGTCGCCTGCACATGCCAGTGCGCACGCGGCGCTGTCTGGCGCAAAAAGGTCTTGATGTATTTCGATGTGACCGGCCCGCCCGCACTGATGACTAAATCGGGCTGCAACGCGGCCAACGTCGCTTGGTCGCGCGTGCCGAGCGCAGCATCCGCGTGGTGCAGGGGCGTGCCTGTGGGCAGGATGTTGGCGGTGAGATCGGCGATCACGGCGGTATCGCCGCGTGCGCTCAGGTGCGCCAACGCGTCCGCCAGGCGCGGTTCCGGCGGGTGCAAGCCAACGAGAATCAGCTTGCGCGCCGACTGCTGCCAGGTTGCC
Source organism: Anaerolineae bacterium (assembly GCA_049299095.1). Taxonomy (GTDB): domain Bacteria; phylum Chloroflexota; class Anaerolineae; order JAAEKA01; family JAAEKA01; genus JAAEKA01. Next base: position 19,259 of record JBAQWV010000068.1, read on the forward strand.
AGCAATGTCTGCCAGCTTGCGGTGCTCAGTTGCGGCGCCGCGGGCAGTTGTGTGATCACTTGCGGCGCACGCGCCAGCGGTAGGTCGGGCATATTCGACGCAGGGTAGAGCGGCTCGCGCAGCGGCACGTTGATGTGGACGGGACCTGGCTGCCAGCCAGCCGTGCGATCCATTGCTTCGTTCAGCGTGCGCAGCACATGCCATTGTGCGTCGGGGTGGCTGACGTCCACCGGCCATTCATAGCTGGCAAGAATATGGGGTTCGTATAGTCGAAATTGATGAATAGCCTGATTATCCTGTTGATCGAGCCATTCTGATGGTCGGTCGGCAGTCAGCACCAGTAGCGGCACGCCTTGATAATACGCTTCTGTCACGGCGGGCGCGAGGTTCAGCGCGGCTGTCCCTGAAGTGCAAACCAGCCCCACGACGCGGCGCGTTTGCTGGGCGAGACCGAGCGCGAGATAGCCCGCGGCGCGCTCGTCGGGAAGAACGCGACAGCACAGGCCGGGCTGTTGCGCGAGCGCGGCTGTCAATGGCGCGGAACGGGAGCCAGGCGCGATGATGAAGTTTTCGATCCCCTTGTCAACACACAATTGGGTTGCGGCCCGCAGTAGGGCCGCTCGCAGGGCAAAGGCGCGGTCGGTGGTCATGCGTCCTCAAGCGGGAACGGCAAGCGGGCGGGCGGGGTGCACTGTTTCCTGTGCCCGCAGCACAGCCAGCAGGGTATCCGCCTTTAACTCGGTCTCGCGCCACTCCGCGCATGGATCAGAATCGGCCGTGATACCTCCGCCGACGTACAGCGTAGCCACGCCGCGGCCCAACTCCATGCAGCGCAGGTTGACGTACAAATGCGTCTCGCCGTCCACGTGCATCGGGCCGAGGTAGCCGCTGTAAAAGCTGCGGTTGTAGCCTTCGTGTTGCAAAATGAAGGCCAGTGCCTTGTCCTTGGGCATCCCACACACCGCGGAGGTGGGATGCAACTCGTGCAGCACGCGGTCGGCCAGGGATAACAACTGCGCGGGGGGCAGTGTAACGTGAAAATCGGTACGCAGGTGGACGACATTGCCCGCGGCCACCGTGTGCGGGCCGGTTTCCTGCACTGTCGCCGCGCCTGCCCGCTGGAAAAAGTCGCGGATATAGTCGCTGACCAGCGCCTGCTCCTCAATTTCCTTGGCGTGCCAGCGGGTGGCGGCGAGTGGTGCGTCCTGTGTGCGCGCCTGCGTGCCTGCGAGCGCGATGGTGTGCAGGCCGCGGTGATCGGTGGAGAGTAGCAGTTCCGGGCTGGCGCCGATCCATGTGCCGACATCGGGGATGGCAACCAGCGACACGAAGGCCGCGGGGTAGCGTTGGCATAAAGCCAGCAGCGTGCTGACGGGGCTGAAAGCTGCTGGTAAGGTTGCCGTAGCCGCGCGCGATACGACGACCTTCTTGACACCGCTGGCCGCGATAAATTCAATGGCTGAATGAACCAACCGGCAATAATCGGCTTGGTTGGCGCTGTGTACAGGCTGTGCATCGGCAGGCAGATGCCAGCGGGTGGGGGTCTGCGGCGCGTTCAAATGGGACTGGTAGGCCGCGGAGAAAGTCTCGAAGCGTTGTCGCTGACCGTTCCACAGCGCAGACTGCGCGTGCAGGCCGTTGTTGTCAAGGCGTACATCCGCATGGATTTGCAGCGGTGGGTGCGCGGTGTCGGTGGCGAAGGGGGAAAAGGTGAAGACCGGCGCGCCCAGCCCAAAGTGAATGGGGCTGGGGCGGGCTGCGCCTGATAAGTCTGCAATGGCGGATACATCGGCCTGCCCCGGCTGCCGCCAGATGGCAACGGCCAGGCGCGCGGCTATTGCGGCATCGAAAAATGCCGTCAGGTGGTGGGCAGCAGCGGCGCTGCCGGGTTCTCGCTCAAACCATGACATGGTGTCTTGCAACAATTCTGAATGACCTGTGTTGTCTTGTGAAATCTGTCTTTTGTGCAACTTTCAGCATAGCGCAAGGCGTTGCGCGAAGCTGTCAGACAGCACCCAATGCGGGCTGCTGAAGTCTATACGTCCAGATCGTCCAGCAGGTCGCTTAATTCCTGTTCCCACAGATCGTCCAGCGCGGGGCCAGCTTCGTCCTCGTCCTCTGGTTCTGCATCGAAGTGCTCGTCAAGCTGCTGCATGTACTCTTCGACTTTCAGCGCGGGATACTCGCGATTGAGTTCTTCCAGCTTGCTTTGCATGGATGAAGCTAGCTCTAGCCCTTGCACTTCGAGATCGGTCAGATCGAGGCCCAATGCAAACATGCGATTGACGCGGTGCATGACTTCGTACCAGGCCTGAAAATCGCTGTCAATGCGCAGGCCCTGGATTTGATTGGTTGTCTGGGTGAAGTCGTAGGCAGGTACGAACGCGTAGAAATCTACCAACTCGATACCGCGCTGGCCGGCGCGATACGCGAGATAGGTGCCGATGGTGGAGCCGCCTTGATAGTTGCTGTACTTGACCGCATACTGGTTCAGTTCTTCCTGCATGTGGGCAAGGCTGTACACCGCGTGCAATTCGCGTTCGCGGTCGTAGGGGGTGGCTCCATACACGCCGCCCAGGCAGACTACACGGCGCACGCCCAGCGTTTCCACCGCGTCTAGCCAGGCATCGGCGTAGGTCTCCAGGTTTAGGTGCGGTTCGTCGCCCAGGAAGATCAGCAAGCCGCGGCCGTTCTGGCTCGTATAATAAAATTCGTTGTTGGTGGTGTCATGTGCCACGACCAGACCGTCGGAGATGGCGACGCTGGGGCGCAGAAAATGATGTGCGCCGGGCACCTGGAATAGATAAAAGCCGGTTGACTGAAGTTGACCGATGCGTTGCGCGTCGGTCTGTTCGATCAGGTACTGCGGCAGGCCGGAGGAGATATTTCCCGCGTCGGCCCATTGCCGCCAGCCGGCCAGCATGTAGATTTCATCATCCGTTGGACGTTGCGTAAATTGCAATAATTCGTTCATGACAATCCCTGAAATAACCGCTTAGCGGCGGGAAGAAGGTTGATCCAGCACTGCCAGCTCGCGGGCGCGCGTCCACGAGGAGACGAGAAAGATGAGAAACAGCACTAAGGCAATGAACAGCACCGGTAGATCATAGATTGTGAAGCGGCCAAAGGGTAGTTGGATGCGCCACACGCCGAAGAAATACATCACCGTGTTCAGCAGGAACAGGATCACGCGTATTTCGGTTGGGCCAAGTTTGCCGTAGGAAATCTGGAAAACACCGTCCACAAAGGTACGAATATAGACATACACTGACAGCAGCAGGTAGCCGATCAAGGCTAGCGCGGCGACGTTGAAGGTAACGTAGGGCGATAACCCCAGTCCCAGTACGATCAGCGTTTCATTCAGCGCGTCTACGACGTGATCAATGAAGAAACCGTACTTGGGGCGCTGGATATTGCGGTAGCGCGCCAATGTGCCGTCCAGGCTATCACCGTACCAATTGACCAACAGGCCGAGGCTGGCCAGCCACAGGAAAATCGGGTTGGCGCGGCTGGCGACATAGCCGATGAAGATCATCACAGTGCCAAATGTGCCAATGGCTGTCAGCTTGTCCGGCGTCATCCAGGCGGGGGAGTGCGCGGCCAGCCATTGCAGTGCGGGGCGTTCCAATGGCCCCAACAAAATATCGTTAACACGCTTGTGATCTTTGGGCGAACTCATGAGGATTTCCTGTTCCAGGGCTTGGGACAACTTGCGCCGACGCCGTTTAAAATAATCGGTGGCGCTTAGTGTATCATTGACTGCCGATCTGTGCAATGTCATGGGGTTTGCTGCAAGAGGAGGAGATGAATTCAGCCTGCTGAAGCGGGCTTTGTGCCATCACCGTAATTGCAGCGACGCGGCGTTTGTCGAAGCCGCGCCTGCCATAGCGTGATTTTTGAAATCGCCCTGCGATTGAGAGGATGCTTACACTCACGAGAGTTAAGTGGTGTTAATATTTAAGCCGCCTTAACTTTTTAGGATGGTTAACAATGTCACAGAACCAACAGTTTGACGAGATTGTGCATCGGTGGTCCGAAGTTTTCATGCTGCGTTCGATGAGCGAATTCGTGGCGTTTGTACGCAACTCAGGCTTGTCGCTGCCGCAAATTACCATGTTGCACCGGCTCTATGCGCAAGGTCATTGTGGCGTGTCAGACGTGGCAGATCACCTTGAAGTCTCCAACGCTGCGGCCAGCCAAATGATTGAGCGGCTGGTGCAGCAGGGGCTGGTGACGCGCGCCGAAGACCCCCATGATCGCCGTGCCAAGCAGGTGATGCTGACTGCGGCTGGCCGCCAGTTGATGGATGACAGCATCAAGGCGCGCGTGCAATGGATGACCCGCCTCTCGGCCACGCTCACACCACAAGACCAGGCAGCTATTGTCGCAGCCCTGCCCGCCTTGACATCGGCAGTCGAACAACTGAACGCGGATACACCCCTGCATTTTCCCTCTCGTGTTGCAGGTAATTAAAGGAGGCTCCCTTGACTGAGCAAACTAAAGGCCGCCGCGGCAAGCGTGGCGGCATGAATCGTGGCGCTCTCGGACGCGCCATGCGCTATTTGAGCCGCTATCGCGGCCAGGCGCTCTTGCCCTATGTATTTCTGTTGATCGCGGTGCTGTCGCAACTGGCCGTGCCCAAGCTGGTCGGTCGCATTATTGACGCCATCACTGGCGGCGTCCTTGCCCAGGCCATCGTGCCCAAGCTGGGACAAGTACCGCAGCAGTTCCTACCGACACTCTTCGAACAGTTAGGTTATACGCAAGAAAAGCTCCAGGATTTGTATGCCAACGCGGACAACATGTTGATTACCGCGGCGGTGGCGATTGTGGTCTTTGCGGCGGTGCGCGGGCTGTTTTCCTTTCTACAAACCTATTGGGCTGAGCGCAACTCGCAAGGCATTGCTTACGACCTGCGCAATGACCTGTACGCCAAAATCTCGACCCTTTCCTTTTCTTACCACGACCGCAACCAGACCGGCCAGTTGATGGTGCGCGCCACCGACGACGTGGAAAAGGTGCGCTTGTTCATCGGCCAGGGCCTGCTGCAAGCTGTCGGCGCGCTGGTGTTGCTCGTCGGTACACTGATCATTCTGTTTACCACCAATGCCAAGCTGACGCTGGTGGTGCTGCCGGTGTTGCCGCTCGCCTTGATCGTGTTCATGGTCTTCGGTACGATCAGCCAGCCGCTCTTTGTCAAGGTGCAGCAACGCCTGTCCGCTCTGAATACGGTGTTGCAGGAGAATCTGGCGGGCATCAAGGTCGTCAAAGCCTTCACGCGCGAGCAGAGTGAAGAAGCCAAGTTCGACGACGCGGCGGACGCGCTGATGAAGCAGCAAATCAAGGTTGCGCGTACCTTTTCGTTCCTCTTCCCCCTGGTCTTCCTGATCGCCAATGTCGGTCAGGCGCTGGTGCTATATTTTGGTGGTCGGCAGATCATCAACAACACCCTGACGCTGGGCCAGTACCAGGAATTCAGCCTGTACCTGATCTTCATTTTCTTCCCGCTGGCGCAGCTTGGCATCATCATTTCGCAGATGTCGCAGGCGTCCGCGTCGGCTGAGCGTATTTTCGAAATCCTTGATGCCAAGAACGACGTGGAAGACGCGCCCAATGCGGTGCCACTGCCCGCAGTACAGGGCCGGGTGGCCTTCAACGACGTGACCTTCCGCTATTATGGCGGCGGCGACCCGGTGTTGTCGCATGTTAGTTTCGAGGCAGAACCGGGGCAGACGATTGCCTTGCTTGGCGCGACCGGCTCCGGCAAGACCACGATTATTAACCTGCTGCCGCGCTTCTACGATCCCACTGAAGGCAGCGTCCTGATTGATGGCCACGACCTGCGCGGGGTCACGCTGGAATCGCTGCGCAGTCAGATCGGCATCGTCCTGCAGGAAACCACGCTCTTCACCGGCACGATCCGCGACAACATCGCCTTTGGCCGGCCCGATGCGTCACAGGCCGAAGTGGAGGAAGCCGCCAAAGCCGCAGCCGCGCATGACTTCATCCTTTCCTTCCCGCTGGGCTATGACACGCCGGTGGGTGAGCGCGGCACTACGTTGAGCGGCGGCCAAAAGCAGCGCATTGCCATTGCCCGTGCTCTGCTGCTCGACCCGCGGCTGCTGATTCTCGACGATTCTACCAGTTCGGTGGACCTGGAAACGGAATATCACATCCAGAAGGCGCTGGACAAGCTGATGCAAGGCCGCACGAGTTTTGTGATCGCCCAGCGCATCAGCACGGTGATGCACGCGGATCAAATCTTGGTACTGGAAAAAGGACGCATTGCCGCGCGCGGGACGCATCACGATCTGATGGAAACCAGCGAACTGTATGCAGACATCTACACTTCCCAACTGGTGGGTGATGTCGAACTGGATGCAGCGGATGCTGCTGAACCCGCGGTCAGCGCCTGAGCGTGTGACAGAGCGAAGGAGATACGACTATGATGGGACATGGCGGTGGAATAGCCCGGCTGATGGGCCAGGACAACCTGAAAGCACGCAATACACGGCAGACGCTGGGGCGTTTGGCCGGTTACTTCAAACCTTACTGGGCGGTGCTGCTGCTGGTGGCGGCACTGCTGATAGCCTCGACCTGGGCACAGGTACGCATTCCTGAGCTGCTCGGCAACACGGTAGACTGCTACCTGACCTCTGCATCAGCCAACGGTAGCGCGGCCAGTGCCGCCTTTGCCCAGTTTATGGGCGAAGGCGCGCAGCAGGCAGGCCAGCAACGCTGCACGCTGGAAAGCAACGTCGCGGCGTTAACTGCTGATCAACGGCTGGCTGGGCTGGGCCGTATGGCGCTGACGATCCTGGGCCTGTACGTTTTTGTTTCGTTGTCCACCGGTTTACAGTTCTTCCTGATGACCTGGTCGGGCCAGCATGTGCTACGCAACCTGCGCGAGCGGCTGTTCCGTCACATGCACGCGCTGTCGCTGGGCTATTACACCGAGCATGAAGCGGGCGACCTGATGAGCCGCATCACCAACGACACCGAAACGATCTCGCAGGCGATCAACTTCGCCCTGCTGCAAGTGCTGGGCGGCATCCTGCTATTGGTGTGGGTGGGCTACAACATGCTCAAGTTGAGCGTGCCCTATGCCCTGATCAGCCTGGTGGCCGTGCCTGCGATGCTGATCGCCACGATCTGGCTGTCCGGCCAAGCGCGCAAGGCCTTCCGCAAGGCGCGCGAAGACCTGGGCAATGTCAACGCGGAGTTGCAGGAAAGCATCTCGGCGGTGCGCGAGGTGCAGGCCTTTGGTCGCGAGGACGAAAACATTCAGCAGTTTATGATCACCAACGCGGCCAACCGCGACGCTAACGTCAAGGCGGTGAGCTATACCAGCGCGCTCGCGCCGACCCTGGAGGCGCTCGGCTACATGGCGCTGGCAGTGGTGGCCGCGGTCGGCGGTTTGGCGCTGCTGCGCAACCAGACGCTGTTCGGCACCACCGTGTCGCTGGGCTTGGTGATTACCTTCATCAGCTATGTGCAACGCTTTAACCAGCCGATCCAGCAAATTGCCGTGCTGTGGACCAACATCCAGAACGCCATCGCAGGCATGGAGCGCATCTTTGGCCTGATGGATGAAATCCCCTCGGTGCAAGACGCGCCGAACGCGGGCATCATGCCGCCCATCGCGGGCCGCGTGCAGTTCGACAACGTCTACGCGGAGTACAAGAAGGACGCGTCGGTGCTGAACGGCATCAACTTCACCGCGGAACCGGGCAAGATGATTGCCATCGTTGGTCCGACCGGCGCAGGCAAGACCACCATCATCAACCTGATCCCGCGCTTCTGGGATGTGACAAAGGGCGCGGTGACAATTGATGGCATTGATGTGCGTTCGGTAACTGCGGAATCGCTGCGCCGGCAGATCGGCATCGTGTTGCAGGATTCCTTCCTGTTCAGCGCCTCGGTGATGGAGAACATTCGTTTTGGCCGGCCTGAGGCTACCGACGAAGAAGTGATCGCGGCGGCCAGGTTGGCGAGCGTGGATACCTTTGTGGAGCGCCTGCCGGAGGGCTATGCCACGGTGCTGGGCGAGCGCGGCAGCGGCCTTAGCCAGGGGCAGCGGCAGTTGATCAGCATCGCGCGCGCCGCGCTGGCCGATCCGCGCATCATGATTCTGGACGAGGCCACCTCCAGCGTAGACACGCGTACAGAGCGGCTGATCCAGAAGGCGCTGACTGAGCTGCTCAAGGGGCGCACTAGCTTCGTGATCGCGCACCGGTTGAGCACGATCCGCAACGCGGACGAGGTGCTGGTGCTGGACAAGGGGCAGATCGTGGAGCGCGGTCGGCACGAGGAGTTGCTGGCGCGCAAGGGCTTCTACTACGACCTGTACATGAGCCAGTTCCGCCGTCAGGTGGAGATTGACGCACTGACGGCCGCGCCGGTGTCCACCAACGGCCACAGCGCACAGCCCGTTCCCGCGCCCGCGTGAGGCCCGCGCCAGGGTCAAGGTAAATGAGAAGGCACATCCGTTCTGCCAGCGCGCAGGGCGGATGTGCCTTTTTGGTTTGACGAAAGGATGGGGAAGGGTATAATTCAACCACGTCATCGTATACTATAGTAGTGGGATAACATCACGTGATGCGGTGTTGTCTTGGCAAGGTAGCTAAACTCTGTGGGTTATCAATCCACCTTTATCGGGTCGGGCGCTGAAAATGGAGCCATCCGCAAGTTTTCGTCAGAAGTCGGTCGGGTAGGGTCTGGCGGCCTGCTGCGTAACATCAAGGAGTCATTAAAATGCCGAAAGTAAGCAACGATATTCGAGATATTGTTTTTGGAATTACTTTTCAACCTAAAAAAGCGGTTGCATTATTCTTGCTGGCCTTGAGTTTATTACTTGCTGCATGTAATTCTGCACAGCCGGTCGAACCAGCGAAGCCAATTCCAACAACAGCTTCAGCAGGAACTCTTCCGACTTCCTCTACGCCTAATCGTGAAGAACAGCAGGGAAATCAGACATCTTCTGAGGCAGTTACAGCAGAGGCTGAAATGGCAACTGCAGTGCCACCCACTGTAACTCCAACTGAAATCCCAACTGAAACGCCAACTCCCCAGCCGACCGCCACGGCTGAGCAGGTTGTCCCGACTGATATCCCCACAGCCGAGCCTGTCGCTACAATGGCTCCTGAGACAGGGAGTGTGCTAGAAACAGGTTTCACATCAAGAGATATAGAATGGGGAGAAGGTCATAAACTGACTATTGGGGTCAAAAATATGACTGGCGTATCCGAAGGGACTGTATGGAGAGAGGCGGCAGATAGCGCAGAAGCTATGGATGATCTGGCACGAAGAATGACTGAATTTTTGAATATCCTTGTAGAACTTAAACTTATAGTTAAGATCCCAACAAAAATAATAGTGATTGTAGACGAATTTGGGACTGAATTTGTTGCAACTTCTAATCAAGTGAGAAAAGAAGTAGACGCATCAGGTGAGAAATATCAAAAGTTTCAATCACTTGCAAATTTCAGTAGCGGGAACGTTACAGGGAATTGGTTCATAATTCAAAATTCTGGCGGAGGTGACGGAAGTATTGAAATTGTAACTGTATATAATGATTATATAGATAAGGGTGAATATATAAGTGGGATTAACATCGGGTCTTTTTTAGCTCAAGCAGGTGTATTTAATGATGATGCACTTAGAGAAACAGTAGGTTTTAATGGGAAGTTGATAATGAAGCTAAGAGAACTTTTTGGGACTTAATCTGAAGTCGTTCCAGTCAACTGAGACATAAACAGCACGCTTCAAGTCGTTGAGCGAGTAACAAAAATCTTTGAACGCGCGGCCCTCACAAAAGGAAAGCGTCGCTGAATAACGGACAATCCATGATCACCATTGAACACATCGCTCTGTGGGTGCAAGACCTGGATGCCTTTTGCGCGTTTTATGTGCAGCATTTCGGCGCGACGGTTGGCGCTGAGTATGAAAACCCGGCCAAGGGCTTTCGTTCCCGCTTCCTCACTTTTGCCGGTGGCGCGCGCATCGAGGCGATGACCACCTCCACGCTGTCGCCGGTGGTTTTGCCCGCGGGCGCACAGCGCATGGGCCTGACGCATTTCGCGCTCGCGCTCGGCTCCGAGGCCGCGGTGGATGTGCTGACCGCCCAGTTGCGCGGCCAGGGCGTGCCGGTGCTGGATGGCCCGCGGCGCACCGGCGATGGCTACTACGAAAGCGTGATCCTCGACCCGGAGGGCAATCGCGTCGAACTGACCGCGTAGGAACGTGCAGTTTCGTCCGGTACCCTCAAAACTGAAGATTTTTCGTTGTAGCCGCCCCCATTAAACGACGGGCTTGACTCATGCAAGTTAAGCAGCAGCCCCAAAACTCTTTATTCCGCGGGCTATTTTGGCCCAGGGAATCCCTCTTTCGGGAGATTCTTCACTTCGTTCGGTGTGACAGACTTTTAGTTCTGGCTTTAGTTACAGCTTTACCAGCCGCCCGCAGTAAAAAGACGCTCCAGCAAGTCCGCGCGCTCATCCTCATCCATCCAGCGCGGCTGGGCGTAGTCCTCCAGCAAGGTGGTGAGCAGGGTGGTGCTGACGTGGCGACCATCGTAGATCGTGTGGCGGGCAATGATGGCCTCGCGCGTTTCCTGGCTCCACATTTGGTCAAAGAAGAAGTTGCCAAGGCCGTATAATACCAGCCCGCCGTCGCCGAAGCCAAAGGTCTGCGCTACGTGCGACTGTACGCCCGTAACGATGTCTGCACCTGCGGCGCTCAAGGCCTGCATCTGCTCGCGCTGTTCAGGCAGCGGCATGATGTCGTAGCTTTCCGTCCACTGCAATTCAACTAAAACGAGGTCTGCGTTCAGTTCCGTGCGCGCGGCAGCAATGGCTGTGCGCAGCTGTTTCAAATCATACGGGGCGGAACCGGCGTCCGTCGCGGTGGCCCAGGCTTGTGTAGGGCCGAATTCATTGGCACCGAGGAAGGCGAGCCGGTTGCCGTTGTGTTCTACCAGCAGCGGCTTGAGCGCCTCGGCCAGGTTTGCGCCGCCGCCGTAGGTGGGCAGCTTTTCCTGCGCGTAAAACTGCAGCGACCAGAGGTTGTCTGCCGGGCCGAAATCGTTGAGATGATTGCCAGTTAGGCCGACGATGTCAACACCGACATCGCGCAGGGCCTGCAAGTACTTCGGACTGGAACACAAGGTCAAATTATTCTCGCTGGCATTGACCTGGCAATCCTCCACAAAAGGGATTTCGTTGCTGATGTGCGTGATGTCAGAGGCGGCCAGCACCGGCCCGACCACTTCGGCGGGATAATCCACGCCCATTTCTTCCATGCGCAGCGCCGTGACGCGTGCCATCGCGGTGACGCCGGTCATGGTGAGGATGGTCAACCGGGCCGGATCGCGGTTGGTCTGCGGCATGGCTGCCTGCACCGCGGCCAACAGGCTGGCCGCCAGCTCTTCTGCGCCGGGCTTGGCATGGAGATACAAGCGTAACGCCAGCGGGTATTCGGCCGCGTCGAAGGTGTTATCGGTGGGGTCTTGTGCTCCTACCTTCAGCGCCTTCAGCTCCGGTGCAAGCTGATCAAAGGGCACGATACCGAGCCGTCCCGGCGCCGCTTCCAGCGCCTGCGTCAACGTGAGCGTGCTGGTAAATACCTCGACCTGCATCGGCTCGCCCCACAGCGCGGTCAGGCCCGCCACAGCGTCAGCAGTGACTGCCAGCGTCTCGTCAGCGGTTTTGGGGGTGTTCATCCATAGGGCGAGCAACTGCACCGCGTCCACATCGTCTTGCACCGTGGCAAAGCGCGCGACCGGCACGTATACGCGTTCGGCTAGCAGGTCGCCGTCGGGCAGTGTGTCAATCCACAGATCGGCCACCTGCGTATTGGTGACGACGCGGCCATCGGGCTGCGCGGCGATCCAGCGTAGCACCGGATCGGCCAGCACGCGCGGCATGGTTTCGGGCAGCATGACACCCAGAGCCGGATCGGCCGCGGGCGGTAAGGCCGTGCTCAAACCAGTGAAAGGGGTTCCATCGGGTCCGGTGTTGTTGAAAAAGAGGGGTTTACCGCCTTGGCAGGCCAGTACCAGCAAGCTTGTACCGGCCAGCGCCAGCGCCAGAAGCAGCAGGCGTGCGCGCGAGGAAAAGGTTGATTGCATAAGGGTCTCCACGCTGGATGAAAAAGATACCAAACGTACGCGGGTATTGTATTCGTTTTTATGTCAGCGCACAAAAGACGGAGACGCGGGGGAAGCGAAGCGTGAGAGCGTGGTTCAGGCCAGCTTGCGCGTTTGGCCGAGGCCCATTGTGGTGCGCAGGCCGACGCCGGTGTAAAAAGCAAAGGCTGCCAGCAGGTGGATCAGTCCCATCCAGTAGCGGTCGGTGACGCGAAAGGCGTAGGAGGCAGTGCCTACGAAGCCGGGAAAGGCACCGTGCTGCTGGGCGTCGCCAAAGCTGATGCGCTCGCTGTGCAGTTCGTGGCGGCTGATGGCGACACATTCTTCGGCAAACCGGCTTAGCTCGGCGGGCAGGGTGGCGGGGGCGGTGGCGTTCCAGCGGCGTAACAGCCCTTCAAAGACCAGGCGCGGCAATGGCAACGGCACGAACAGGTCGTTGGAGCGAAACGCGGTGGGGGAGACAAAGCGCAGAGTGACAAAGGGCGCCAGCCTCGCAGCCAGCGTTTGCTGCTGCATCACCGCGGCGAAGGTGGTTGTTCCGGCGGCGGGATGCGCGTCGGGTGTGGTGGCAATGGCCTGCACCTGCATCGGTGCATGGCCGAGGAGGAGGCGCGTTGGCAGGTTGGGCAGTATCTGCTCGGTAAGAAGGGTTGATAGCTCAGGGATGTAGCTGGTGAAGCGCAGGAAGTAGGTTCCGTCTGCGTCAGCGCGCCCGCGCCACAGATTGGACACGGTAAACGGGTGTTCCTGGTTCGGCTCGTGCAGCAGGTCCGCCAGACTGGGATCGTGACGACGTACCTGATCGAGGAACCAGGCGTGGGTGGCGCGGCCCAGATTGGGAGCGATTTGGGCATCCGGCGTGGCTTGCAGGGTGAGGACGGTGGCGGTAAGCATGGGCAACGGTGAATAGGTGGAAAAATGACTTTGGATTTTTACGTTGTATTAGGATGTCGTAAACAAAGTTGTTGTGAACTGCGATTGTGGATTGGCTGGATGCTTTATATCGGTGCTTGTATCCAGAGTTATTTTTAATGCAAGGAAAATCCAGAAGACTTCAAAAATGGTAATGAAAATTTCGATCATGGTTAAGATGACATAATGTAGCGTCTGATCTTGAGGAACTGCTTGGGAAATAAGG
>JBAQWV010000069.1:0-9700 GCA_049299095.1 Anaerolineae bacterium
CCGATAAAACCCACACCGCCAGTCAGTAAAATGCGCTTGTTTTTGATCAAAGAATGCCGCCGTGTTGCAAAAATGGAATAGGGTGTTGCAAGATGAGGCTGCCAGTAGGCCGCTGCCGGATTGTAGCGGAAAACGCCAGCCACGTCAAAGACGATCAGCAGCGGGCGGGCAGTTGTCATCACCAAGGCAGGGATAAATTGGCGCGGCGCGTCAAGAATGGTATAATTGTTACACTTGGTTCAATTTCCATTCGGATATCTCGCAGAAAGATCACAAGGAGGTGACACCTTGAACTTCGTCGTATGTGTGAAGCAGACACCCGACACGGCGGAGCTGCCCAAGATCAGTGCAGCAGAGGCTGTCAGCGGCGACATCAAGGCGACACTCGTCCTCAATCCCTGGGACGAGTTCGCGGTTGAAGAAGGCCTGTTGTTGCAAGATCGTTTTGGCGGCGATGTAACCGTGATGACGGTTGGCTCTGACAAGGCATCGGAAGCCTTGAAGGATGCCATTGCCCGCGGCGTGCAGAGCGCCGTATTGCTGGACGACCCCGCCTTTGCCGGTTCCGATGCCTGGGGCACGGCCTCGATTTTGGCCGCGGGCATCAAGAAAAACGGCGCGGCGGACGTTATCCTGACCGGCAAGATGTCGGTGGACGGCAACAGCGGCTTGGTCGCGCCGGGGCTGGCGCGCAAGCTCGGCGCAACGTTGCTCACCCAGGTGATCAAGATCGTTGACATTGCCGGCGGCAAGATCACCGTAGAGCGTCAGTTGGAAGAAGGCCGCGAGACGATCACGGCCAGCCTGCCCGCGGTTGTTTCCGTCAGCAAAGAAATCAACGAACCCCGCTACCCCAGCTTCATGGGTATCCGCAAGGCTGCCAAGGCTTCCATCCCCGCCTGGTCCGCAGGCGATCTCGGCCTGAGCGCGGGTGAGGTGGGCACGGGCGCGGCCAAGGCTTCGTGGACTGACGTCCGCAAGCCACCGGCACGCGCGTCCCAGGTTGTCATGGTCAAAGAAGCTACGGCCGACGCTACTGCTGCCAAGCTAGCCGACCTGCTGATGGCGGAGAAGGTCATCTAGGGAGCAATATACGATGAGCATTTTAGTATACATCGAACAGTTCGACGGCAAGGCTGCGCCGGTTTCCTGGGAAGTGCTGGGCAAGGCCCGCTCGCTGGCTGATCAGACCGATGGCAAGCTGGCCGCGGTCGTTATCGGCAACGGTGTTGATGCGGTAGCCAAGGATGCGATTAGCTACGGCGCGGATACTGTCTATCAGGTGGATGATGCGTCACTGGCTGCGTTCCGCCTCGATCCCTATGCCGCCGCGGTGGAAAGCCTGATCCAGGCCAACGGCCCGGCGATTGTACTCTTCCCTGCCACTGCACGCGGGCGCGATCTCTCCGCAGTGGTGGCCTGTGACCTGAATGCGGGCCTGGCTGCTGATGTCAGCGATCTGTCGCTGGTGGATGGCGGTCTGGCCGCAGTGCGCCCGGTCTTCTCCGGCAACCTACTCACCACCGTGCGCTTCAGCGGCCCGTTGGCCGTTGCCAGCGTGCGCGCCCGCTCTTTCCCCACGCCAGAAGCCAATGCTGGCCGCACGGGCAACATCGTGAAGTCCGGCGCTGTGGCTCCGGCAACCGGTGTGCGCGAGGAGATCAAGAGCTTTGAAGTGACCGCCACCAACGAAGTCAGCCTCACGGATGCCAAGATCATCGTCAGCGGTGGCCGCGGTGTCTCCAAGGACCCTGAACAGGGCTTCAAGCTGATCAAGGACTTGGCCGATACGCTGGGTGGCGCGATGGGCGCCAGCCGCGCGGCTGTGGACGCGGGCTACATCCCCTACAAGTACCAGGTCGGCCAGACCGGTAAGGTCGTGCGCCCTGATCTGTACATCGCCGCCGGCATCAGTGGCGCGATCCAGCACCTGGCGGGCATGGGCAACTCCAAGATCATCGTTGCGATCAACAAGGACCCCGAAGCGCCGATCTTCAGCGTTGCCAACTACGGCGTCGTAGGCGATCTGTACGAAATCGTGCCCGCGCTGACCGCAGAGTTCAAAAAACGCCTGGGCTAATTTAGTTCAGTAAACAGACAAAAAAGGGCATAGCTTTGGCTGTGCCCTTTTTGTTTTTCGCAGTTTGGCAGGATAATATCCCCAGATGGCCGCTGTTAATCCGTTCGTTGTCAGGAATAGTCCCATGTCTGAGCCTTTTCGTGCTTTGGCCGATGACCTGCGGCGCGCGGGCGTGCAGGATGTGCGCTTCGACCGCAAACATCGCACCCTGTACAGCACCGACGCCAGCATCTATCAGATCGAACCGCTTGGCGTGGTGATCCCCCGTTCCGTTGAGGACGTGATCGCCACGATAACCGTTTGCCGCGCCCACGGCGTGCCGGTGTTGCCGCGCGGCGCAGGCACCAGCTTGTCGGGCCAGACCGTTGGCCGTGCAGTCGTCGTGGATACCACGCGCCATCTGGATCAGGTGGTGGTGGATGCGTCGGCAGGTACGGTGCGCTGCCAGCCGGGCGCTGTGCTGGATACCGTGAACGCGGCCTTGCGTCCCCACGGCTTCATGCTGGGGCCGGACCCATCCAGCAGTACACGCGCCACCGTGGGCGGAACCGTCGGCAACAACGGCACGGGCGCACATTCGATCCTGTACGGCATGATGGCCGACAATGTGCAGGCGGTGCAGGCGGTGCTGGCCGACGGTCAGGCGTTCACCTTCGACGAGAGGTTCTGGCAACAGCCGCCCACCGCGGCCGCGCCACTGGCAGAACGGCTGCGCAGCATCGCCACCACATACGGCGACGCGATCCGTCACGACCTGCCGCGCCACTGGCGGCGTGCGTCCGGCTACAACCTGGACCGGCTGCTGCCCGCGCCGGCGGGTCAACCACCGCGCGCGCCGAATCCTGCGCACCTGTTGGCTGGCTCGGAAGGCACGTTGGCCTTTATCACCGATGTGACGCTGCGCGCGGTGCCGCGCCCCGCATACACGGTGCTGGCGATCTTGCCCTTCGACGATCTCGTCGCGGCCGCAGAAGCCACGCCCGGCTTGCTGGCCTTACAGCCGTCGGCGATTGAGCTGCTCGACAAAATGCTGCTCAACCTCTGCCGCCGCCATCCGGCCTACCGGCAACGCCTGACCTTTGTGGAAGGTGACCCGGCCGGCCTGCTGGCGGTGGAATTTTACGCGGCCGACGCGGCCGAAGGGGAAGCGAAATTGGCGCGTTTGCAGGCGCATCTCGCCGCGACGGGCTACCGCGGGCTGGTGGTGCTGTTGCGTGCGCCCGCGGCGCAGGCTAACGTGTGGGCAGTGCGCAAGGCGGGCTTGAGCCTGCTGCTTAGCCGTCGTGGCGACCTGAAGCCGGCGGGTTTCATGGAAGATGTGGCCGTGCCGCCGGAGCATCTGGCAACGTACGTGCGCGGTGTGCAGCAGCTCTTGCGCGCCTATGACCGCCAGGCTGCGTTTTATGGTCACGCCAGCGCGGGCTGTCTGCACATTCGTCCCCTCCTGAACCTGAAAAGCGCGGCGGACGTGGCGCTGATGGATGCAATACAGGGCGAGCTGCTGGCCTTGATCCAGCCGTTGGGCGGCGTGCTGAGCGGCGAACATGGCGACGGCTTGAAGCTGACGCATCTGAATCAGGCGCTGTTCGGCGCAAGGTTGACGCGGGCTTTCGCCGAACTGAAACTGGCTTTTGATCCCACCAATCTGTTCAACCCCGGCAAGAAAGTGCCGGAAGCGCTGCTGGCCGCCGTGCAGACCGATTTCGGCGCGACCCCGGATCGCCACCAGACCGATGCCGCTCAGCTACGCTACGGCCCGCACTACCAAACGATCTCATTGCACACACAGCTCGACTGGGCCGCGGACGGCGGGCTGGCGGGCGCGGTGGAGGTGTGCAACGGCTCCGGCGACTGCCGCAAGGCCGGCGGCGTATTGTGCCCTTCGTTTCAGGCGACGCGCGAGGAGGAACATAGCACGCGCGGCCGCGCCAATTTGCTGCGCGCCGCGCTGGCCGGGCAGGTGGACCGCGCGGCCTGGACAGGTCCGGCGCGGCTGGACAGCCCCGACTGGCAGGCCGCGTACGAAGCGCTGGACTTGTGCCTGGGCTGCAAGGCGTGCCAGACCGAATGTCCGTCGTCGGTAGACATGGCAAAAATCAAAGTCGAGGTGCTGGCGCAACGCTATGCGGTCACGGGAAAGCCACTGGCTGCGCGGTTGTTTGGTCACATTCACACCCTGAATCGGCTGGCCGCGCCGGTGGCGCCGCTGGCGAACGCGGTGCTGCGCAGCGCGCCCGCGCGTCGGGCGCTGGCTGAGCTGGTTCACCTGCATCCTGCTCGCCCGCTGCCCAGCTTGGCCGCGCGCTCCTTGCCAGCCTGGTTCGCCGCGCGTCCAGCGCAGCAGCCCGTGCCCGCGCGCACGGTGGCGTTGTTCCCAGACACGTTTATCACCTACAACGAGCCGCAGATTGGCATGGCCGCGGTCGAGGTGCTGGAGGCGGCTGGCTATGCGGTGGAACTGGCGCAGCCGGTGTGTTGTGGTCGCCCTTTGCTGAGCCAGGGGTTGGTGCAGGAGGCGCGCCAGCAGGCGCGGCGCGTACTGGATGTTCTGCTGCCGCTGGCCGAGCGCGGGTTGCCGATTCTGGTGTGCGAGCCGAGCTGCGCGGCGATGTTCACCAGCGATTATGCCGATTTGTTGCCTGACGATCCGCGCGTGCCGCGCTTGGCCGCGCAGGTTGCCCTGATTGATGACTGGTTGGCGCAGCAACTGGCCGCGGGACTGCGCCTGCCGCTGCGACCGGCTACGCGGCCGCTGCTGCTGCACGGGCATTGTCACCAGAAAGCCACGGGTGGCGTGACCGGATCGCTGGCCGCGTTGACTGCCTTGCCTGCGGCGGCGGTCAGTCTGATTGACGCGGGTTGCTGTGGCATGGCGGGTGCGTTTGGTTACACAACCGATCACTACGCGTTGTCGCTGGCGATTGCCGGCGACCGGTTGGCTCCGGCTATTACTGCTGCACCGGACGCGGTGGTTTGTGCGGATGGTGCAAGCTGTCGCCAGCAAATTGCGCATGTCACCGGCCGACGCGCGCAGCATGTGGTTGAGGTGCTGGCGCAGCATTTGCAAACTATTTGAGAAAAGCGAGGTAAAAATGACTGTTCAACTGACAACGGAACAAGTTTGGGCCGCGATTGGCAAGGAACTGTTCGCAGTACTCGGCATGGCGACGGCGCAAGGCGAAGCGCGTACGGTCGGGATTGTGTATAGTGTCCATGCGCGCAGGTTGTACATTGCCACCGAAAGGGATACCTGGAAGGCGCGTCATGTGCTGTCTAATCCGCATGTTTCGATGACGATCCCGATTGCCAGGCGTGTGCCGTTTATGCCGTGGATGAAAATTCCCGCGGCTACAATTACTTTTCCCGGCATGGCGCGCGTGCTGGAAGTGGCGGAGACGCCGGAGGAGGTGCTGCGCGGGGTACTGCGCGGCCTTGCGTCGGACGCGGAAACACGGGCGCGCATGGCGATCATTGAGGTGACGCCCGAAAGGGAGTTTGTGACCTACGGTGTGGGGGTGTCGTTGCTGGATATGCGTTTTCCGGAGAAGGCGCGCGGCCGCGCAGCCGTGACGAGTTAACGCGGTTAGTCGAAGCTGCTTTCTGTATATCGCCCTGCCAGCCGTGAACTTTTTACTGGCGATAAACGTCTTATCATTAGCCGGGCAATGGGTTATATCGCACAACGACGGCGAAGGAGGACATGATGCAAATGATGTGTGAAGGTTCGGTACTGATGTTGTTAGCGGGGGTGCTGGTTGGGTGTGCCACCGCTCCGCCGCTTATTGCACCTGCCGGTCAGGTCGCAAGCGCGCCAACAACGCTGGCAACGTCGCTGATGACGCAGGACATGGGCGAGGCAGGTCATGTCATGATCGAAGGGGACGAGGCGCTGTTGAAGCCGCTGGTTGAAGGGTGGTTGAGCCTGGATTACTGAAAACACGCTTACTGTTAGGGCGTTTACCTGAGAATTTAGTTTTCCCTCTCGTCTTGCCATCCGGCTCGACAGTGATCGGCAGTGTGGTCAACGATGACCTGAACCAGGTGCAGATTTACGTAACGGTTCCCTTGGCCGCGCAGCAGGCGCTTACTTTTTTCGCCGATGATCTGGTTTCGCAGGGGTTTATCGTGCTGCCGTCGCCAGAGGATACGGCGGCCTTTGAATATCAGTGAGCGGCCCGCGCGCGTCAACGGCGTCTTTGTCGAGTTGCGCGCTGAGCGTTCCCTGCGCTGAGGGCGCTTCTCCTTACTTTCCTGTGCCGCGAGCTGTGCTATACTATAATGGCAGCGTCTCCGCTATGTAGCCTCGCGGGATGTGTTTGCATCGGATAGCCGGTATTTTTCGATCATGGAGGGTTCTATGCCAGGTTTACACAAACGTTGGGTTGTTGGGATTTGGCTGGCAGCCATGCTGCTGGCAGGCTGGGCCGGGCCACAGTTGACGGCTAAGGCGGCGGAAACCACACCGCCGGTCGGAGCAGCTTTGCCGCGCACCATCACCGTGGTTGGGGAAGGGTCCGTGTCGCTGGAGCCGGATATTGCCACGCTGCAAGTCGGCGTGGATATCGCGGGCGATTCGGCTAAAGCGGCCAGCAGCGAAGCGAAATCGGCTATAGATGCCATTCTGGCCGCGCTTAAAGCACAAGCCGTTGCCCAGAAAGACATCCAAACCTCGAATTACAGCATCTATGTGGAGCGCCCGACGGATCCCAAAACGGGGATGCCCGGCGAAACCATCACTTACCGCGCTAACAACTTCCTGACAGTCACAGTGCGCGATCTCACCAAAGTAGGCGATTTGCTGGAAGCCGCGATTGATGCGGGCGCGAACAACATCTACGGCGTCAATTTTGGCCTGGAGGATTCAGATGCTGCGCTGGCGGATGCGCGCAAGCAGGCCGCGGCCAATGCCCGCGCCAAGGCCGAGGAGTTGGCAGGCTTGCACGGCGTCACCCTCGGCAATGTTGTCAGTGTCAGCGAAGTGATTGAAAATGGCATGTACCCATCGGCTGCATCCTTAAAGGCAATGGCCGTCGGCAGCGGGGGTGGATCTGGCATTCAGCCGGGTGAGCTGGAAATCGGCGCGCAGTTGCAAGTGGTGTATGCTATTGCCGGTGATGCGCCTGCTATTGCGCTCACAGAGACGATGACATCCACACTGGCCGCGGGTGCGGTGGTCACGCCCACGGTGAAAGCAGCGGAAACGGTCACAGCAACGCTGGAAGCCGCGGACGTAATGACCCCCACGCTGACTGCGGGCGCGGTGGTTACGCCCACAGTGAAAGCAGCGGAAACGGTCACGGCAACGCTGTCTGTCAGCAGCACGTCAACGATTAGCTCCTCCGTGACCGTGAGCCACACGGTGGGCGGGGTGCAAACCGTCACACAGGCGCAGCAGGTTGTCATCCCCGGCGGCGGCTCCGGCAAAACGGTGATCAGCGGTGACGACAAGTGGTTGCGGCCTTTTGTGGAGACCTGGTTCCGTACTTCCTACGGCGCGACTGGCATTGATACCGAAGTGTTGCTGGGCAGCATGCCCGTGGACCTGGGCTTCAAGCTGCCCTTGCCGCCGCGCACGCAGGTGGTGGGGAGCGTTGTTCAGCAAGATCAACTGGGAACCAGCGTCTATGTGAACGTGCCGCTCTCTGCCGAGGAAACGCAAACATTCTTTGCCAAGCAACTGCCGGCGGCCGGTTTTGCGATGAACGTGCCTTTTGAGGATACTTCGGTCTTTGGCGCTCCATCGGGGGCCGGTCAGTTGAATGTCTACTGCGCTGAGGACAAGGAGACGGCTATTTATACCACCGTTTTTCCGACCGAAGACGACCAGCAAAGCAACGCCAGTTTGCAAATCACCCGCCAGAGTTACGGCCCTTGCAGTGAAGGCGGCTCTCCGGTAGCCACCGGTATGGCGCAAGAGTTGCTGCCCAAACTGAAATCGCCTGCCGGTGCGCAGATGGAGGGTTCCGGCGGTGGGGGCAGCAGCGACCGGGATGCTTATGCCAGTGCTACTTTCACCAGCGCTCTTGATGTGGCGGCACTGAACACGCAGTACGCCAGCCAGTTGAAGGCTGCGGGCTGGAAGCTGATCAAGCAGGTTGATGCCGATGGCGTGGCCTGGAGCAGTTGGGAGCTGCAAGACAAGCAGGGTAAGCCGTGGGTGGGCATGTTGACCGTCAGCGAGCGACCCGCACGCGCGAACGGGTTCAACGTCGAACTACGCGTCGAACGCGCTCAATAAGGCGACGCATGGGGTAGAGACGTTGCGCGATGGCGTCTCTACCCCAAGTTGATAGGGTCAAGGTGAGGGGTATGTTAAAGGATCGTCTTCCCTTGGTGGCTATGGTTTTTGGGTTGGGATTGACCGGGCTGCTTCTGCTGGCTTGCAGTGCACAGCCTGTTTTTGTTGCAACTGATCCGCATGTAGCTGCTGTGGATACGGCTGTCACTGTACCCTTCACGACTTGTCAAGCCTCAACGACCTGGGTGCGCCCCAGCGAAACGGAGCAGGCTGAACATGACTGGAGCCGGGGACGCTATGCGGGCGTGCCAATCGAGAAATTGCGGCAATTCTTCCAGCAAGACTTTTATGAGTACTACGGCGGCAACAGCGAAATGGGGACTGCCTGGCCTGGCTTGGGTTTATGGACCGCGACGGAGGCTTATGCCTGCGATGTGGAAGCGCGTGAACGCAGACTTGTCTGGCAACTTGAGGTTGAAATTTGGAGTTTGTATCACGCCGTGGAACGGGTGGTCCAGAGCGGCGATGTCTACACGGTGACTGTTGTACCGGTGACGGCTGGGTATCAAGTGGTGCGGTTTCCAACCGGGGACCCGTTGCCAGCCGCCGGTTCGCAGTTGCCGTCTACTGGCTTTGCACCCAAGCGGGTTCACATCGTTGACAGGCAAGGGCATGCTTTAGCCAGCTTTCCTGCCTGGAGTACGGAAGTGCCAAACGATCCCTGAGCTTGGCACTTGATCATGGTAGGCAGTTATCGGCTGGTCGAGTAGGTTATGTCGGTGAACTGTATCGAGACCATGCTGTTCAGAAAAGATTGCTTATTCTGAGTTGGTGAAACAAAAGAAGCCCAAGCCAACAAAGCCTGGGCTTCTTTATGTTATAGCGGGTTGCTCTTACCGGTAGACGCCGCCCTTGAGTGTGTCTTGCAGGGCCTTCAGTTCGTCCATGCGGCCTTCAGCAGCCAGCCGGGCTTGTTCAGGCCACGTCTGCGGATCGGCGCGGTTGAAGTTTGAACCGCCCCGGTTCAGGATGCGCTGGAGTTCTTCTACGCTGGTCTCGGCCAACTGGGCGAAGGTATGGATACCTGCGCCACGCATCAGACCGGCAATCTTGCGGCCAATGCCTTCGATCAGGGTTAGATCGTCTTTGTCGCCTATGCGGGTTAGCTTGGCCGCGGCATCGTCAGCGTCACCGACGATGCCAACTAGCCCGGTACCCACAACTGCTGCGCCAGCAACAGCCGCGTCCAGCTTAACACTGGCGTCGGGCAAGTCCACATCCACCGACGGCAGGCTCATGTCCACGCTGGGCAGGTCTACGTCGGGCAGCGAGGGCAAGTCTACGTCCACCGACGGCAGGCTCATGTCCACACTGGGCAGGTC
>JBAQWV010000070.1:0-10273 GCA_049299095.1 Anaerolineae bacterium
GACAGATCGTCGTTCTGGTAGTACGCTTGCCATGCGAGGCGGTCTCCTTTCGGGTTTTTGTTTGCACCTCTATACCTTACTCGGATTCCGCCTCGCTCACAATTTCAACCGAAATCCATACACTACCTTTGCGGCTTGTCCGGTTCACGCATATAATGCCTCTATGCAAACGCCCAGATTGCCGGGAACGGTTCAGGTTGACGTGGATGAGCTTTGGGTATACTACGAAAGCATCGGCCATCCCGCCCCCGACAATGCTTTCACCGCGGTGTATGACGAAGGCATTCCGCGCCTGCTGACGCTGTTTGCACGCTATGGCATCCGCGCGACCTTTTTCGTTTGTGGACGCGACTTACCGCGGCAGGCTGGCTGGGTGGCCGAGATCGTGCGTCAGGGCCACGAAGTGGCAAACCACAGCACTTGGCATCGCCCTGGCTTCGCGCGGCTCAGTGTCGAAGAAAAGCGCGCCGACATCGCCACCACCCAAATCTTGATTGAGCAGGCCTGCGGCGAACAGCCTGTTGGTTTCAAAACACCGGGCTTCAGCTTTGCCCCCAATCTGTGGACTGTGCTGGCCGAGCTGGGCTTTCGCTACGATTCAACGATCTTGCCGATGCCGTGGGCCCCGCTGCTGCGCACCTTGCAGCGCGCACTTTCCGGTGGGCATGTAGACCCATCCCACTATGGCCGCGCCAGCAACGCCCTTGCGCCGCTGCGCCCCTACCAGCCGCATTCAATCCACGGCCAGCACCCCGGCGGCTTCTGGGAAGTGCCTGTCACTACAATGCCGCTGCTGCGCCTGCCCATGCACAGCACCTTTGTCCTGACCGCAGGCCAGCCCTTGTTCGACGCCGGACTGGCCCTGCTGCGAGCCGGACACACGCCCGTTAACTATTTGCTACACGCGGCAGATGTGCTGGACGCGGTGGACGATCCCGCGTTGGCATCGTATCATTTTCTTGCCACGCCGTGGGCTGCCAAGCAAACTTTGTATGAACATATGCTGCGCCGCTTGAGCGAGAGCTACGCGCTGGTGCCAACGGATGAATTTTTGACGCGTGTAACACCGTCCTTGTCTGGATAATCACATGACTGACGTTGCCCCCTCTGTTCTACGCCGCCTGTTGATTTTACCGGCCCATAACGAAGCCGGGAATTTACCGCGCGTGCTGCTGGAAGTGTGTCAGGCCGCACCCGGCTACGACCTGGTGGTGATTGACGACGGCAGCCGCGACGCCACCGCGGTAGTCGCGCGCACATACGGCGCCACCGTCGTGACCTTGCCAGTGAATCTCGGCTACGGTGGGGCGGTGCAAACCGGCTTTCGCTTCGCAG
The DNA here is from genome assembly GCA_049299095.1 of Anaerolineae bacterium. Classification (GTDB taxonomy): domain Bacteria; phylum Chloroflexota; class Anaerolineae; order JAAEKA01; family JAAEKA01; genus JAAEKA01. Next base: position 1,336 of record JBAQWV010000070.1, read on the forward strand.
TGGAAAACAACTACGATCTGGCCGTGGTCATGGACTCAGATGGGCAGCACGACCCCGCGGGCATTGCCCTGCTGGCGGCAACTGTGGTTAGCGGCGAGGCTGATGTGGCGATTGGCTCGCGCTTTCGCGGGCGCATGGCCTATCACCAGCCCTGGGTAAAGCGCATGGGAATGCGCCTGTTTGCCTGGACCGTCTCGCGGCTGACCGGCCGCGAAGTCACCGATCCAACTTCCGGCTTTCAGGCGCTGAATCGCGACGCCTTATGCTTTTTTGCTTATGACAATTATCCGGTAGACTATCCCGACGCGGACACGTTGTTGGTACTGCATTATGCAGGCTTCCGGGTGGTGGAAACGCCGGTCACCATGCGCGAACGCATGAGTGGTGTTTCGATGCACAGTGGCTGGAAGCCCTTTTACTACGTACTGAAGATGTGGCTGGCGATCAGCATGGTGCTGCTGCGTGAGAAAACCCATGTTTCCGCCCGGAGAACCGCGCTATGATGGCCCCGCTGCCGCGTTTACTGGTTTTCCTGCTCGGGCTGGTGGTGCTGCTATTCGTCATCAACCTGGTGCGCAAACGCCACCTGCAAGAGCGTTACGCGATCCTTTGGCTAATCGCCGGGGTTGTGTTGACCCTTTCACCGATCTTCATCGGCTGGCTGGATCACCTGGCGTTCAGCATGGGCTTTGAATATCCGCCCGCACTGCTGCTGCTGCTGGCCGTGGTCGGTCTGCTGCTGCTGATCTTCCAATTGTCGCTGACCATTTCTCGCAGTGAGGATCGTGTCAAAGTATTAACTCAGGAATTAGCTATTTTACGCCAACGCGTCAACGCGTTGGAGGAAAAACTTTCTATACCCACTTTTCAGGAAACAAACTCTGCGGATCATGACTGATTCTTTATCGCTCTCGACCAAACCTGGTTTACCCCACAGCGCGCCAGACAGAGCGGCTGTCCATTCCTTTTCTCCACTACAAATTCATGACAGCGTCGGCGTCTGCGGTGTGCGCACCGACACCCGTCTGCTGGCCGAAATCGCGGCAGATGCCCCCCTGCCGGGCCGCGCGCTGGACATGGGGACCGGCACCGGCTATATCGGCCTGTACCTGGCCCAACGCGGCTGGCAGGTGGACGCCGTGGATGTCAGCCCGCGAGCCGTAGAGCTGGCGCGCGCCAACGCGCAACGCAACGGCCTGGTGATCAACATCTACCAGTCCAATCTGTTTGGACAAACCGCCGACCAATACGATGTCATTGCGTTCAATCCCCCTATGCGTCCCGACGAAAACGAGTTGAGCCGCATCGTGACCAGCTTGCTGCGCCGCAGCCCGGCCATCAGCCGCCTGTTGATGCAACTAGTCGGCGAACGTTTTGAAACCGGGCGCACCGAGTTCCTCACCCTGGTTGTTGAAGAAGCCCGGCAACGCCTGCGTCCGGGCGGACGGCTGGTGCTAGGGATCAGCCACGATGAAGCGCAAGAGATCGCACGCATTCCGCATGTCACCCTGCTCAGCGTTAAGGACATTCCCGGCATGGTGCGCCAAGAAATCGCCACATTCAGCTTCACAGAACGCCTATGACCCAACCCCACGGCTGGCAACGCAAAGACTGGCTGCTTCTAATCCTGCTCATCGGACTGGGAGTTGCTGTGCGTGCTTTAGCAACGACGCTGCCGCGCGTCGCCTGGGGCGATGAACCCTATTACCTCTGGATTGGGCGGAGTTTTTGGGCCGGCACCGGCTTCAACGCAATGGGTTACTCCGCGGCCAACTTCCCCCCGCTGTTTCCCTTACTCGCCGGTGCAGTAGATCGGTTAACCGGCAATCTGATTTGGGCGAGCAACCTCGTCTACATTGTCACAGGCGCGTTACTCGTCTGGCCCCTCACTGCGCTGGCGCGTGCCATCTATTCCCCGTTGGCTGGCTGGTTGGTTGGGCTGGTGACCGCGCTGTACCCCGCGCTAGTAACCGGTGTACTCACTTGGGGAACGATGACTGAGCCGCTCTACCTACTGTTGATCGGACTGGCGATCTATGCGCTTTTCCGCGCACTAGACGATCAACCGATGCGCTGGCGGCATTTCATCGCACTGGGCACTGCCCTCAGCCTCGCCTACCTCACGCGCACCGAGGCGCTGGTCTTTCTGGCGGCTGCACTGCTCCTGCTGTTGGCCGGGCTGATGCTGCGCCGCGAACATTGGTCGCGCGTGCTGGCACGGCTGGCAAGCGTGATCATTGTCTTCCTGCTCGTCGCCGCACCCTATCTGGTTTACATTCAGCGCAGCACCGGCCACTGGAGCCTGACCGGCGCGGCCGGCATGGCTTTCACCAGCATGAGCGGCCTGGTCACCAACGACCCAGCCACCTTTGATCGCGCCACTTGGGAGTTGGATCCCCTCGACAACGAAGTCTTTCTATTTTCGCGCAGCAGCGGCGGCGAAAGCGTAGTCACAACCGTGCTGGCTGATCCGCTGGCAATGTTGCGCCGTTTTCGTCAAGGAGCCAGCACAGCCAGCGCGCTGCTGTGGAGCCTCAAGCTCGCGCCGTGGATTTTCGCCGCACTGGCAGCTTTAGGGCTGTTTGCCCGCAGTTGGCCCGCGCGGCGGCTGCGCGGCGAAGCTGCCATGCTGGCTTCGCTAGCCGCTCCCCTGGCCTACCTGCCCTTTTTTGTGCAAGAACGCTATCTGGCCGGCCTGCTGCTGCCGATCATGGTCTGGCTGGGCGCGGGAGTTGAGGTGCTGGGAGAATGGCTGCGCGGCAGTGTCGAGAACCTGCGCACGCGTCCCCTCTCCACCGGTCAAGCGCGGGCTTTAACGCTGGTTCCCGTACTCGTCCTGGCCGTTGTGATGCTCCTGCTCAGCCCGCTGGTCTGGCGCACCATGCAGCGCACCCATTCCTTCCAGCCCGGTCATCTGGCTGCGGCCACCGCGCTGCGCGCAGCAGGCGCCACATCCGACGACGTGCTGCTGAGCCGCTATCCGGCCATCGCCCTGCACGCGAACATGCGCTGGGCCGCCACCCCCGCCGAAGACTGGCCCACCGTTCTCGCCTACGCGCGCCAGCATCAAGCCACCTACCTGGCGATGGATAGCTGGGAAGCCAGCCTGCGCCCACAGCTCGACTTTTTGCTGATCCCTACGCTAGCGCCGCCGGAACTGCGCTACCTGACAACGCTGGAAACCGGCGAAACCCCTGTCGTGTTATACAAATTTGTGCCTTGACCACCCTTCGTATGCAAACCATCAGCGTTAACTACTTCCTGCGCTTCTTACGCTCCCGCTGGGCCGTCATCAGTCTCTTGCTGCTTGGCATGGCAGTACGCCTTGTGTTCGGCTCCCTGCCGCGCATGTCGCGCTGGGACGAAGCGTCCTACCTGATGATTGGCCGCAATCTGCTAGCCGGTAACGGTTATCGTGAGCTGATCGGCGGCTTCGATGTTCATCAACCGCCGATGGTGGCGTTTTTGTCTGCGGCCGGACTGGCACTGGGGTTACCGCTCAATTGGGCCGCGGCGCTGCCCTCGCATGTGCTGCTGGGCGCGCTGGTGGTCATACCGCTATATGCCCTCGGTACAGCCATCTACGGCCGCCGCGCGGGCCTGCTGGCTGCCTGTCTGGGCGCTTTTTATCCTGCGCTGGCCGTCAATCCCCTGTACTGGGGGAGCATGACCGAACCGGTGTTCATGTTAGAGATGTTGACCGGCCTGTACGCGACCTACCGGACCGGTGTCAGCTTGACCCGTGGCAAGGTTCCCTGGGGGTGGTCGCTCTTGACGGGGTCGGCCTTCGGTCTGGGCTACCTGACACGGCCCGAAAGTCTGGTGTTTGCGCTGGTGCTGCTGGCCTATTTGATATTGCTGGCCCTGCGGGGTTGGCGCGTTCGGCTGATCCCCACCCTGCTGGCAGGCGTTGTCATCGTCGCTACCATCGTCCTCGTGGCCGCCCCTTATGTGCGCTATCTGCATCAGGTGACCGGCCATTGGACGCTTAGCGGCAAGGCCGGAACCGGCATGGACATTTCCTGGGCGCTGGTAAACGACAGCCAGCCGATGCACGATCAAGCCGCAGCCGCGCTGGACAGCACTGGCGAGGAAATCATGTGGCTATCACACGAGGGACTGACCGTCAGCGTCAGCGACTGGGTCAAGGCCGATCCGCAACGCTTCCTCACCTTGATCCGACGCAACCTGCGCGCCACAGTAGACGTGCTGTTCAGCAGGGATTTGTTCAACCTTGGTCTGGCCGCGCTGACCTGCCTGGGGCTGTTCAGTCATGCTTGGCAACGCCGCCAATGGCGCGGGCAATTGCTGCTGCTGCTGGGCCTGATGCCGATAGCCAGCCTGTGGATCGTTTTCATTGAAAGTCGCTTGCTAGTCATTTACATCGCCATCAGCCTGGTTTGGGCTGGGGCAGGGCTGGCACAGCTCACGCGCTGGGCCGCGGACACGCTGCCGCGCTGGCGCCTGTTGGCCGCGGCGCTGCCGGTGACGCTGGTCGTCGCCTGGATGCTGTGGCAGGGGATCAATGTGGCGCGCGAGCAGATTCCAACCCAGCCATTTTACCGACTGGAAGCCGCGCGCTGGCTGGCTGAAAACACCCCGCCTGGCGCGCCGATCATGACACGCAACGCAGAAACGCCACTGTATGCCGGTCGTCCGATGGTAGGCTTTCCGCGCGCCGACTGGCCGCAGGTCTTGCACTATGCCCAGAAACACGGCGCGCGCTACCTGGTGGTGGATGAATGGGAGGCCACCGCAGTCCGGCCTCAGCTTGGCTGGCTGCTGGCCCTTCAGCCTGGCCAAGCGCGTGACGGGATCACTGAACGCACTCGCATTTCGCATCCGGGGCGCGACATTCTGATCTTCGAATTGACACCCGACAGCGCCAGTTTGGCGAAATAGCCCACCCCTCATATACTGGCCTCCCCAAGATTGCAAAACTGTAAGGGTAAAACCGACAGTTTAGCTGCTATTTTCATGTGATTTTCATGTTTATAGCATAAACTTTACCCGTTTCCTCCACAATGGCCCGACCTATGTCGAGCCAAAAGCCAACTTTTATGCCATGACAAGGAGACTTACTCATGCATCAAGTATCGCTGCCTAAACAGGCCCGCTGGTTAATCCCCCTCGTGCTGATGATTACGCTAGCTGTGCCTGCCACCCTGCTGCCAAACCGCCTGGGCGGTATTTCAGAGGCTGCGCCATTGCAGCAACAGAATCTAACCTGGACGCAGGTACTCAGTGCGCCGGGTGTTTTCTGGTACACCCTCGACTTCCCCACCCCCAACGTCGGCTACGCCGTCGGCGGCCCGGACTGGAACGTTAACGAAGGAATTGGTCCGGTCAAAATCGCCAAAACCACCGATGGTGGCCTCACCTGGTCTTTGATCAATGTGCCAGGCACGAATCGCTTCATGCGCGGCCTCACCTGCACCGATGCCGACCACTGCTGGATTGCCGGCGCCAGCAGCCCGCGCATCCTGTACACCGCGGATGGTGGCGTGACCTGGACGGCTGGCGTGATTGCCAACAACATCTGGACGGGCTGGCTGTGGTCGGCAGGACACACCGGCAACGGCACGACCATCCTGGTGGGAACAACTGGCTATGCTGATGAAGATGGACGACGTGCCAACTTCCTGCGTGCCACCAATGGCAATTTATTCAGTGCGGTGGTCGCCAACGATCCGCGCGAGTATGTCGTGTACGACTATGCTTGTCCTTCCCCGGGCGTCTGCTTCACAGCCGCCAAGAACACTTCTTTCTACACCAACAACGATGGCGCATCATTTACTCGCAAGGTTGTCCCAACCGGACGCTATTACGGCATTGATTGCACCGACAACAACACCTGCTGGGAAGTCGGCGGCACTGATGGCGGATCCAACACCGGCACTTTCCACATCTATCGCACCCAGGATGCCGGCTCAAGCTGGCAGCAAGCCAGCGCATCCACCGTGGGCAGTGGCCGCCCACGCTTTTGGAACGTTGATATGGTGAATAGTCAGAACGGCTACGTAGTTGGCTGCTCGAACGCCCCCGACCCCATTCTGGAAATCTGCGAGGGGCAAGGCATCGTGGCGCGCACCACGGACGGTATTTCCTGGCAGCAAATTCCGGCTCCCTCAAATATCGAGCTAATGGACATCCACGCAATTGACATGGACAATGTCGTTGCAATTGACTGGGCTGGCAAGATTTGGCGCGGCTCCGGCGCACCCACGCCCACCCCCACCGCCACTAACACACCGACCAGCACCCCCACCGCCACACCGACCAGTACTCCGACCTCCACCGCCACGCCGACCGCGACGCCCACGCATACCCCCACCCCCACCGCAACCCCCAGCGTAGCGCGCATTCAGGGCCAGGCCTATGGTGATCTGAACCTGAATAACTACCCTGACAGCGGCGAACAAGGTGTGCCCGCTGCGGTGATCGGTTTACTGAACAGCGCCACCACCGTCGCTACTGCCGTGGCAGGTGCGGATGGGACATTCGTCTTCAACAATATCACACCTGGGGTTTACACCCTGCGCGGCCTGCAAGCCCCTGCCGGTTACAGCCCCAGCAGTAACGTGATGAGCTTTGATCTGACAGCCGGCTCAACGCTCTCGGCGCGCATCGCTTTCCCGGTGGGTGATCCGACACCCACCCCTGAGCTATGTTACTGCACCTACATCCCGGCTGTACAAACCTACTTCTCACAGCCGTAACCGCGCTGAAATAAACAAAAAGAGGCAGGCGCTTGTATGGCCTGCCTCTTTTTGTGTTCATTTCACATCACCAAAACTTACCTATCAACGAGCACCGCGGTTCAGGTACACCTGCTGACGCAGCTCCGCAGCAGTCTCGCGCAGGGTATCGCGCACCTGAAAATACACCGCCTCCGTAAATTCCATATCGCCACCTTCCAGCAACGCTTGTAGCGCCTCCACCACCGCCAGTACGCGACCCTCCAGCGCCTCCACACTCGTGCCGTACACCCGCGGCGGGATCAGAAACACGAGAAAGATCAGCGACACCGACACGCCCAGCCCCAACAAGCCACTAAACTGCGGCAGAACGCGCACCCCCAGCGTGGCCCACAACAGCCAAAACGCCAGCGCGGCCGTCAACATCATACCGCGTGTAATCGGACGCGCGGGCTGAAGCTGACCCAGCCGCGGCGCGAGACGATCGAACGTCCGCACGCGCGCGAGGAACTGATTGAACTCGCCACACAGGACGCGGTCCACCGTGTTGGCATCGCGCGTCGCCAGCCGCATGGCAAATGCGTGGCACTCATCGGCTAAATCATAAAAGGCTTTGCGGGTCAACGACTGCATCGGGGTCATGTTCGGCTTCCTGCACCGGGCGAAACAAAAACGTGCTTCTGCCCTATTCTAGCCACGGCCCGCACCTCTGGCAAACGCGCCTGCCATCGCTGGCCTTGACAGAGCTTGCACCGCAGGGTACTATACCCCCATGTGGCAACTCGATCCTACCAGCCTTAGCGCCAGCCTGTCCACCACCCTGCTTGGCCATCCACTGCACACCTACGCCAGCGTGACCTCAACGCAGGACCTCGTGCGCACAGCCGCACGCGCGGGCGCGCCGGAAGGTCTCGCGGTCGCAGCAGGTGAGCAAACCGCGGGCAAAGGCCGCGCGGCACGTAGCTGGTGGTCGCCGCCGCACGGCGGTCTGTACGTCTCGTTGCTGCTGCGCCCAGACCTCCCCCCCGACCACACCGCCTGGGTGACGATGACGCTGGCCCTCGGCGCGGCCGATGCGATCCAGCAGCTTTGCGGCTTGGCCGTGGACATCAAATGGCCCAACGACTTGCAATGGCAGGGTCGCAAGCTGGCCGGTGTGCTGGCTGAAGGGGCCTTTCTCGGCCAGCAGCTCGATTACGTGGTGGCCGGCATTGGCCTGAACGTCGCCATTGACTTCAGCAACCAACCGGAGTTGGCGGCCATTGCCGTCAGCCTGCGCGAATTGACCCCCGCGCTCCCCGATCCCGCCACGCTGCTCGCTGCGCTCTTGCATCACACCGAACGCCATTATCTGGCTCTACGCGCCGGACACAGCCCCTTGCCCGCCTGGAAAGCCCGTCTGCACACCCTGGGCCGCCCCGTCGTGGCGCATGGGCTGGATGGGCGCACCCTGCAAGGGGTGGCTGCCGACGTACTGCCCGATGGCGCGCTACTGATTGAACTGGACGACGGCCGCGTTGAGGCTGTGCGCGCCAGTGATGTTTCCTTGCGGACTGTTTAGCTTCGTCCACATCACGCTAGAAAAACTGCCTTATGCCTGCTCCTTTACGTCCCCGCCACTTCTACTACAAGGGGCACGGGACCGCCCCCGCCCTGGAAGTGTGGAACGATGATCGCGTGCAACAAACGCTCCCGCTCAACCGCCTGGAGCCAGATTCACACGCCGACGAAGCCGTGTGGTGCGCCGACCTCGCTCAACTCCCTGATCTGCCCGCCGCCGGTGAATGGCAATTTCGCTTGAACCTGGGCGACGGCCAGATTATCCAGCCGGAATTTGCCCCGGCTTTCACCACCACCCTGCGCACTCTGTGGATGCAGAAGGGCAGCCTGTACAGCTATCAGCCCGATCCGCAGCCAGCACCCGCGCGCGTGATCAAGCTGCCTGACTTCGAGGGCAGCCTGGGCGTCCGCCCGTTGTACATCTACCTGCCGCGCGGCTATGATCAGCACACCGACCGGCGCTATCCCGTGCTGTATATGCACGATGGCCAAAACTGCTTCGATGCTTATGTAGATGACAGCTACGCGGGCGCATGGCAGGCCGACCGGGCGGCTGACCTGCTGGTGCGCGAGGGCCTGATGCAAGAGTGCATCATCGTCGGTGTCAGCAACGGTCAAGAGGCACGCATCCTGGAGTATCTGCCCCCGTATGCGCGCCACCTGCCGCCCCCGCGCCGCCC
>JBAQWV010000071.1:0-47524 GCA_049299095.1 Anaerolineae bacterium
CCGCTTGAAAGCCGCCAATGCCTATCATTCCGACGCCGGTCTGCAAGCCATGATGGCTCAAGAAACACGCACGTTCAATCATTCACATGCTTTGAACTAAATTTCAACCGAAAGACGCACACTACCGCATCCAATCCCAAAGGGTTTGCCGCTTGAGTGCTGCACAGTCTGCGGTGTGTCCCCCCTATCTCTGATGGTATTAAGGGATCGTTCTCTGTGCCTGCGGACGGCTTCACGGCCGCGTTGCTATAATGGCAAGGTTCAATGTTCCGTTCTTGTCAGGGCCACCCATGCCTTGACAGGCACTCCTGCTGACTTTATACTAAGGCTCGGTTCCAGTTGACGCAAAAACAAAAACTTTTATCATGTCAATTCGATTGTATCAATTTCTGGCTTTAGCCAACGCCCTGTTTTGGGGCATGCTCGGTGTCCTCACCATCGGTAGCATATTGTTAAGCCGCATTGGCTGGCCGATCAACCTGCTTATGGGCAACGTGTTTGCCGCGATCGGTGGTTTCCTCTATCGTCGCGCCTATCACTGGTGGCGTTTTTATCAGACCGCGCCTGGGGATGTACAAAACAGCGCTCACGTGAAACACTTTCTGCATCTGGACCTGATTTTCCTTGTCGGCACGGGCCTCATCGGTGGTATACTGCTTGCGGCAGGGATCAGCCGGGTCTTTGGTGAAGGGTATGCCATCTTTGGCTAATGCCCAGCCAGCAAACGAGGGATATCATGCATATCGAATTTAGTGGTGAAATCTGGTATTGGCGCGGGCCAGCCCCGCATCATTTTGTCACCGTCCCCCCCGATCTGTGCGATGACCTGCGGATTATCGCATCCCAGGTTACCTACGGCTGGGGGATGATTCCGGTCACAGCGCGCATCGGCCAAATCGAATGGCAAACGTCGCTCTTCCCCAAAGACGGCGGCTACATCGTACCGATCCGCGCCAGCGTGCAGAAAGCTGAAAGCCTGGCGGTCGGCGATGTAGCGACGCTTCAGCTTGCCGTTGGCTAGCGGCTTTTATCTCCTCCTCAAACCATCCGGACAGAAACACCCCATGAACAGTATACCAATGGATTATTCACGCTATTTTTGGCAGGGCGACAAGGTACGGCTGCGCCCCTTGCGCATCGAGGATGCAGCCGACGACTTCGCCAATTCACTGGACAGTCCGGCGCGGCAATTGTTGCAACTGGGCATCGAATTACCTTCTTCGCTTGAACTCGCCCGCGAGGCGCTGGAGAAATACGCAGGCTGCAAGGAAGTCAACGGCGTGTTTGTACTGGCCGTAGAAACGCTGGATGGAACGCACGTAGGCGGCATTTCGATGCACAGCCGCAGCGAGAAAAACGGCCTGTTCAGCCTCGGTGGTGGCATCATGCGCCCCTATCGCGGGCACGGCTACGCCCAAGACGCCGGACGCATCATGCTGCGCTATGGTTTTTGGGAACGACGTTATCAAAAGTGCAACTCTGCCTGTCTGCACACCAATGAAGCCTCCATTCATCTGCACGAAAAGATGGGGTTCGTGCTGGAAGGCCGTCGTCGCCGCCAGGTGTTCCTCAACGGCATCTTCCAAGATGAGTTGCTCTTTGGCCTGACGCGCGAGGAGTTCGATGCTGGAGAGAAGTAAGAATTGATCTGATGAGTTGCTGCTCAATCCTTTCAGTTCAGCAGCAACTCACATCTTTAAAGATCACCAGCTTCGAGAAAGCCATTATGAGTAATTCAGCTACTGAAATCGTCATCATCGTCTTACTTCTCATCGCGAATGGAGTTTTCTCCATGTCGGAAATTGCGGTGGTGGCCGCAAGAAAAATTCGTTTGCAGCAACTCGCTGAAACAGGAAACAAGCAGGCAGCCACCGCTCTTGAATTGGCTAAATCCCCTAATCAATTCCTTGCCACCGTTCAAGTAGGTATCACGCTCATTGGTATTCTGGCCGGTGCTTTCGGCGGAGCCACAATCGCCGAAAACCTGGAGACATTCCTAAACACAGTGCCGCTGCTCGCTCCCTATAGTACGTTGATCTCGGTAGCAATTGTGGTAATGATCATCACCTACCTCTCCTTGATCATCGGCGAGTTGGTTCCCAAGCGATTAGCGCTCAATAATCCTGAACGAATTGCCTCCATGATCAGCCTGCCAATGCAGTTGTTGAGCAAAATCGCTTCGCCCATCGTACGCTTATTGGATATCTCCACAGACATCGTTATTCGTATATTGGGTGTCAAGCCGTCCAATGAGCCGCCCATTACTCTTGAGGAAATCAAGGTACTGATTGAGCAAGGCACAGCCAGTGGCATTTTTGAAGAAACCGAACAGGATATGATCGAAAACGTCCTGCGGTTAGACGAACGTCCGGTAAACGCCTGGATGACCCCGCGCACCCAAATTATCTGGCTGGATATCGAGGCACCCGCTGAAGATATTCGGCAGATGGTTATCAGCCACCCATACTCTCACTTTCCAGTGGCGAAAGGTAATATTGACAACATAGTAGGGGTCGTACGCGCCAAGGATTTATTGGTACAAATCCTGAATTCTAAGTCGTTGACTTTGGAAGCACTGATGCAACTGCCGCTTTTCATTCCTGAAAGTCTCTCAGCGTTGGACGTCTTGGAAGCATTCAAAAAGAAGGGAACGCATCTGGCCGTGGTTACTGATGAATACGGCGGTGTTGAAGGACTGATCACCCATAATGACATCCTGACAGCGATCACAGGCCATATTTCCACTGCCACTGAACCAACCATACAACAACGAAAAGATGGTTCATGGCTGGTCGACGGGCTGTTCGATATAGAAGAGCTGAAAGAAATTCTGGATATTGAATACTTACCCGATGAAGATTACAAGAGATACCATACGGTCGGCGGCCTAATGATGAGCCAAATTAACGGTATTCCGTTCGCCGGACAATCCTTCGAGTACCACAACTTGCGCTTTGAAGTTATTGACATGGATGAGCGTCGAGTAGATAAAGTACTAATTATGCCTATACCATAAATCATTCGCGCAAAATCCCACAGACGCCTCACTTTTGCCATCCACCCAAAATAGAGTATTATTCTCTGTTGTTGTTGTAACTCGCATTTACCCGCCCAGCCGAGCCTGTTCTTTGCCCGGCCTCAAGCTGCGTCCATTGCGGACTGGGACGAGCGCATGTCATCAAACGAAAGTCTCTTGAACCTCGATCAATTTTTCAACCCCAGTTCTGTCGCTGTGGTTGGCGCCAGCGCCGACCCAACCAAGCTGGGCCACGCCGTGCTACATAACGTACAGGAGCACGGCTTCACCGGCTCCATCTATCCCATCAACCCCAAAGCTGACGAAATCCTGGGTCTTCCCGCCTATGCCAGCCTCACGGCCGTGCCCGGCCCGATTGACCTGATCGTGGTTGTCGTGCCGCCCAAAGCCGTGGCTCCTGTACTGGAAGAAGCCGGACAAAAGGGCGTCAAAGGCGCGATTATCATCACCGCGGGCTTCCGCGAAACGGGCGCGCAAGGCATGGCCATGGAGCGCGAGCTGATCGCCATTGCCCGCAAGTACGGGATGCGCCTGATCGGGCCAAACTGCCTCGGCATCATTGACACCTACGCGCCGCTGCAAGCCAGCTTTGCGCTCGGAATGCCGCAGCAAGGCAAGATCGCGTTCATGTCGCAGTCAGGTGCGCTCTGCACCAGCATCCTCGACATGGCGCTGGCTGACGACATCGGCTTCAGCCGCTTTGTCAGCCTCGGCAACAAGGCCGACCTGAATGAGATTGACTTCCTGCAAGTCTGGGGCAAAGACCCCAACAGCAAGGTCATTGCCGGCTACCTCGAAGGCATCACCGACGGCGGGCGCTTCATCGAGATCGCCCGCGAGGTCAGCAAACACACGCCGGTGATTGCCATCAAATCTGGCACCACGCAGGCCGGCAGCAAGGCTGTATCCAGCCACACCGGCACGTTGGCCGGTTCCGAGCGCGCCTACGAAGCCGCATTCCTGCAAGCGGGCGTGCTGCGCGCCGGTTCGGTGCAAGACCTGTTCGATATGGCTGTGGCCTTTTCCAACCAGCCGTTACCGGTCAACGATGCGGTGGCAGTGGTCACCAACGCCGGTGGCCCCGGCATCATGGCAACCGACGCGCTGGAGCGTGCCGGGCTGAACCTGGCTGCGCTCACCGCCGAGACGCAAAACCTGCTGAAAGCCGGCTTGCCCGCTGCAGCCAGCGCGGCCAATCCCGTAGACGTATTGGGCGATGCGATGGCAGACCGCTACGCACTGGCGATCAACGCGGTAGCCGACGATCCTAACGTCGGCTCGATCATCGTAGTGCTGACACCACAGATCATGACGCAGATCGAAAAAACCGCGGAAGCCGCAGTAGCCGCTTCGCAGCGCACCGGCAAGCCGATTCTGGGCGCGTTCATGGGCAAACAGGCAATTGGCCCCGGCGAGCGCATCCTGCGTGCCCACGGGGTGCCGAATTACCCCGTGCCAGAGCGGGCCGTCAACGCCCTGGCCGCGATGGTACGTCAAAAGCAGTGGCAAGAACGCCCCATGCCTGAGATCGAACGCTTTGACGTGGATCGCGAGGCCGTGGCCGAGGTGTTCCGCCAAGTGCGGGCTGATGGCCGGCTGGCGATTGGCGACGCCGAAGCGCGCGCGGTGCAGGCTGCTTATGGCATCCCCTTCCCGCAATCGGTGCTGGCCAGAACCGCTGAAGAAGCGGGCCGCGCAGCCGAAGAAATGGGCTTTCCGGTGGTGATGAAGATCACCTCGCCCGACATCCTGCACAAAACCGACATCGGCGGCGTCAAGCTGAACCTGCAAAGCGCCGAAGCAGTGCGCGACGCCTTCGACCTGATGGTCTACCGCGCTCAACGCTATCAGCCGAACGCGGACATCTGGGGCTGTCTGGTGCAGCAGCAAGTGAAGGGCGGCAAGGAAATCCTGCTTGGCGTGAACCGTGACCCGCAATTTGGCCCGCTGCTGGTGTTTGGTCTGGGTGGCATCTACGTGGAGGCACTCAAGGACGTTACATTCCGCGTCGCGCCGATTGACCGCCGCCAGGCGCGCGAGATGCTGAATGAAATCCGCGCCTATCCGCTGCTGCGGGGTGTGCGCGGCGAAGCGCCCAGCGATACCGATGCCATTGTGGATGTGATGCTGCGGCTCAGCCAGCTAGTCACCGATTTCCCCGAAATCGTCGAAATTGATATTAACCCGCTGATGGTCTTTGAACAGGGCAAGGGTGCGCTGGGCATTGACATGCGGTTGATTTTGAAGTAGGTAAGTAGACAAGTAGACAAGGTAAACGGATAAATTGGTCATCAACCTTTTGTTTACTGGTCACTGCTACTACCGCTATCCGAATCCGGAGCAACGAAATGGCAACTCTTTACGTTCTGTCCACCGAGAACTACTCTGGTAAAACCGCGGTCTGCGTTAGCCTGGGGCTACACCTGCGCGATGACGGCTACGATGTGGGGTATATGAAGCCGGTCAACATGAACGCGGTGCTGCAAGCGGGCCGTCCTCATGACGAAGACGTGATTTTCATGAAGGATGTGCTGCGCCTGCCGGAGCCGCTGGAAACACTGGCCCCGGTACAGTTGACTGCCCAGCGCATCCAGGCGCTGCTGATGGGCGAAGCGCCCGGCGGCTTCCGCGAGCGGCTGATCACAGCGTATCGTGCCGTAAACGATAACCACGATGTGCTGATCATGGAAGGCGGCAGCAACCTGCGCGAGGGGTATGTTGTGGAGCTGGCCCCGCCCGACCTGGCCCAGATCGCCAGCGAAGGGGGCAGCGATGCCCGCGGTCTGGCAGTGATCCGCTACGACGACGCCCGCTCGATTGACCATTTTCTGGCCGCGCAGAAGCGGCTAGGCGACGCCCTGCTGGGCGTGGTGATCAACAGCGTGCCCAAGGTTCACCTGGACTTCGTCAACACCGTGCTGCGCGACTACCTGGAAGGCCACGGCATCGCGGTCTTCGGCGTGTTGCCGCGCCAGCGCATCCTGCAAGCGACCACGGTGGGCGAACTGGCCGACGGCCTGGGCGCGGAAATCCTCGTCCACCCCGAACTGCGCGACGAACTGGTTGAGAACCTGATGGTCGGCGCGATGAACGTGGATCAGGCGCTGCGCTATTTCCGTCGCCGCGCCAACAAGGCGGTCATCACCGGTGGCGACCGCTCTGACATTCAATCGGCCGCGCTAGAAACCTCCACGAAGTGTTTGATCCTGACGGGCAACCTGTCGCCGTCAGGTGCGATTCTGGCGCGCGCTGAAGAAGCAGGCGTTGTCGTAATGCTGGCCCCGCAGGATACGCTGGCCGCCATCGAGATCGCCGAAAGCTACTTTGGCCGCAGCCGCTTCCAGCAGCACGCCAAGATCGATTCCTTCCACCAATTGATGGAAGAAAACTTCGATTACAACCGCCTGTATGCCGCGCTGGGCTTGGGCGCTTAAGCCTGCCCAGCGTTCGTCAGAAAAAAACTATTTTTCAGCCACTATTTTGAAGGAGGCTTAGAACACCCATGACGTTAATTGAAAACATTGTAGCCCGCGAAGTCCTTGACTCGCGCGGCAACCCCACCGTGGAAGCCGATGTTGAGCTGGTTTCCGGCGCGTTTGGCCGGGCCATTGTTCCCTCCGGCGCGTCCACGGGCGTGCACGAAGCCGTGGAATTGCGCGACGGCGACAAGGGCCGCTACGGCGGCAAGGGCGTTTTGAAGGCCGTTGAAAACATCAACGACATCATCGCCGAAGAGCTGATCGGCTGGGACGCGCTGGATCAGGTCGGTATTGACAGTGCGATGATCGAACTGGATGGCACTGCCAACAAGGGCAAGCTGGGCGCCAACGCGATTTTGGCCGTTTCGATGGCCGTGGCCAAGGCGGCTGCCAACGCGCTGGAAATTCCGCTGTACCGCTATCTGGGGGGCACCTCTGCCCGCACGCTGCCCGTGCCGATGATGAATATTTTGAACGGCGGCAAGCACGCGGTCGGCAGCACTGACTTTCAGGAATTCATGGTGATGCCCGCGGGCGCGCCGAACTTTGCCGAAGGGCTGCGCTGGGGCGCGGAAATCTACCAGAGCCTGAAGAAGGTGCTGCATGATGGTGGCTATAGCACCAACGTGGGCGACGAAGGCGGCTTCGCGCCGTCGCTGGGCGGCAACGCCAAGGCCATCGAAGTGATCCTGAAGGCCATCGAAAAGGCCGGCTACAAGCCGGGCGTAGATGTGTGGTTGGCGCTGGATCCCGCCATGAGCGAGTTGTACGACGCTAAGACAGGCCGCTACACGCTCGAAATCGAAGGCCGCGAGCTGACCAGCCCCGAACTGGCTGACCTCTGGGCGGATTGGGCTGCCAAGTATCCAATCATTAGCCTGGAAGACGGTATGGCCGAAGATGACTGGGACGGCTGGAAGCTGCTGTATGACAAGATCGGCAGCCGCGTGCAGTTGGTAGGCGACGACCTGCTGGTGACCAACGTCGAGCGCATTGAGCAGGCCATCGAAAAGCAGGTCTGCAATGCGCTGCTGTGCAAGGTCAACCAGATCGGTTCGCTGACTGAGGCTGTGGCCGCGGTAGACATGAGCCATCGCGCGGGCTGGGCTGTCATCACGTCGCACCGCTCCGGCGAAAGCGAAGATGCCACCATCGCCGATTTCGTGGTGGCGTACAACACCGGCCAGATCAAGACCGGCGCGCCGGCCCGCTCGGACCGTATCGCCAAGTACAACCAACTGCTGCGGATCGAAGAGCAGTTGGGCCAGGATGCGATCTACCCGGGTATGAAGGCTTTCCGCGTCAAGCGCTAGCCATTGCCGTTTTCGGTAACTTTGAAATAAAAACGCCGCGGCCAAAACCGCGGTGTTTTTTTCGTGCGCCAAAAAGGTCTCTACCTATCCGCGCCTTGCAGCACTTGCAGTCGCTGCAACAGTCGCCTGATTGCGCCATTTTCGATCAAAATTCCCCAATGCCCGTCGCAAAATCGCTCACCGCGCAGGCAGTAGGTAAGCATGGTTTTGATTTCATCCAGGCTGGCGTTACGCACCGCCTCAACGTCCGCCAGCAGAGCAGCCGCGCGGTTTGTGTCGTATGCGTAATCGAGCCAGCACTCGTTGCTGACCGCGGCAAAGAACGCGCTGACTACCGCCTGATACTCTGGCCACGGGAACGTAAAAGTGCCCTCGGCCGCGTTCGGGCCACCATGCCAGCATTTAATGGGGGGCATCCCTTCGGTTTCCAACCGCGGCAAAAACGCTACCAGTTCAGCGATTTCTTCGGGAGTGGGAGGTCGTGTTGTTTTCGGAGGCATGGATACTCTTAAGAAGCTGACATCACATTGCGCGCAAAGTAGATCAGCGCCACAGCCACGCCGATGCTGATCACCACGCGGCGCAGGGTTTGCGGCTGGATGCGACTGGCGAGTCGCCCACCCAGCACGCCACCCAGCAGTGCGCCCACGGCCATCACCGCGGCTGCGCTCCACACCACACGGCCGGAAAAGAGAAAGAATAACGCGGCAGCCACGTTTACCGCGAAGGCAATCGCCTGCTTGAGTGCGTTCAGCCGCGTCAGGTTGTCATCCAGCACTAATGCCAGCACCGCCAACACGATCACGCTCAGACCGGCGCCGAAATAGCCGCCGTAGATTGAAGCCAGGAACACCGGCCCCACCACCCAGGCTTCTGGCAACGCAACGTGACCGGCGCGCTGCGCGCGGCGCAGCACCCAGGCACGCAGGCGATCCTGAAAGCCCAGCAAGGCCGCGGCCAAGAGAATCAAGAAAGGCACCAGGTTGGCGAAGAGCTTTTCGCTGGTATTGACAAGCAGCAGCCCACCCACCACTCCCCCCAGCGCGGCCGTCGGTGCAAGCAGCCAGACGCGGCGACGTTGCCCGGCCAGGTCTTTGGCCTGCGCCAGCGTCGCACCCAGGTAACCGGGCGTCAGTGCCACTGTGTTGGTGATGCTGGCAGCCACCGCAGGGATGCCGACGAACGTCAGCGCGGGAAAGGTGATCAGCGTGCCGCCGCCAGCAATCGCGTTGACTGCGCCTGCGGCAACGGCTGCCAGCGCGATCAGCAGCAGATCCAGGGGTGAAAGGGGTGTGGTCATGGTGTGAGAGTTACCATATCCCGTATTTAGTGTTCGGTATGGGGTTAGGTGCGGGAGCTGCTCTGTCGCTCAACGCCCTCACCGGCTGCTGTCTGTCACACGTTCCTCGAAGTGAATACCCAACGCCTCTAACTCGTCTAGCACGGGGTTGTAGAGTTCCGGCACTACCGGCACCTGGACACCGGTCAGCGTGATGTCGCCGTGCAAAATCAGCTTGACGGCAATGGCCGCGGGCAGCCCTACGGTGCGCGCCATGCTGGTGTAGCCGTGCGGCTGGCCGAAGTCCACCATCGTGGAAACGATGCGCTCGCGGCGGTCAGGATATTCTGCCTCGAACTGGTGTTGCAACACCAGCATATCGCGCTCGCCCGGTGCGTATTGCATCTTCTGCAACATGCGCGCAGTGAGGATATCAATCGGCGTGGCTGGGCAGGCTGGCAACAGATCCCTGCTGAACAGCCCCAACCAGTCCAGATTGTCCAGCACTGGCGAGTCCAGCGGCAAATCGAGGTATGCGGCCACGGATGCGCGCAGATTGTGCCCATCGCTGCCCACCAACTGCGCGGTGAAATCGGCGAAAGTGGCGCTGTCCAGCCCGGCCAGCCGCGTTTCCTCTAGCAAGCCAAGATCGGCCATCTTGCGCAGGGTTTGGCACCAGCCGGGGTAGCGCAACGTGCCGCGGAAGAAAGTTTTCGGATCGCGGATGCCGTAGGTTTGCATATAGGGCAGGCTATCGCGGTTGGGATAGCCGTCGAAGCCGATCTCCTGCCCCTCCACCTGCACCGGCACGGTCCAGTGGTGATCGAACAGCTCGCCGCCGGGGATCACTACATCCTCACCGTCCCACAGATACTGCGCCGGGTTCTTGCCCGCCAGCAACACACCGCGCGGACTCCATGAGAATTTATAGCCGAAGGGGTTATCGTTGGCTTCTGGCGCAGGCAGGCCGCCACACCAGGAGACGAAGCGGGTGATGCGGCCGCCTTTGGCCTCCACGCTGTGGATGATACGCATGGCAGTCATGTGGTCAATGCCAGGATCAACGCCGATCTCGTTGAGCAGGATCACGCCCGCGGCGCGTGCAGCCGCGTCTAGGTGTGCCATCGCTTCTTTGACGTAGGAGGTGGTGACCATGTGCGTGCCGTGCTTGACAGCCAACCGCGCTACCGTGGGGTGATAGATGTAGGGCAACAGACTGACCACGAGGTCGGCGTCAGCGATGAGCGCCTCCAGCGCGGCTTCGTCGTCGGAATTGACCTGCACCGCGTGACCGCGCGGATGGTCGCCCACCAGCGCCTGCGCTTTGGCGAGCGTACGACTGGCGACGGTTACTTCAAAATCAGGAACGTTGAGCAGATATTCGACATGCGCACCGGCAACCATGCCAGCGCCGAACACGACTATGTGTTTCATGAGGGCCTCTAGGGGATGGATTGGGATTGGGTAAGGTACTGATTACCAGTTGCCGATCAGCGGCCACTGTCTGTCAGATAGTGCTGTAAATACGCATACGACGGCGTGAGCGCGCCGCGATGCACGATCACCGCGCGCTTGATCTCCGGCGGCAGCGCCAGATCGTCGAACGAGACACTATAATCGGCGGCAGCCAGCGCGGGCACGTAGGGCAGCAACACACCGGCAAAGTAGTCGGAGGCGTCGCGCGGCAGCTCCGCAGGCAGGATGTCCACGGCCATCACCAGCACGCCTTCGCCTTCAACACCGTCCTGCGCCGCGCCGGTGATCGGATGATAGACGAAATCCGGCTCGCCCGGCTCGGTGGACTTGACGGTGCATTCAATGGCGCCGTCAATATCGCAACTGATGTCGCCAATCACACGCAGCTTCGGAACACCTGCTTGCCAGGCTGCGCGCAGATAAGCTTTCGTCACCAGCCGCGGGTAGCGCGGTTCCCAATAGATAGCGTTGACCAGCACACTGAGATGCGGCAGATAAGGAGCAAATGCGGCGGTGTACCGTTCTGGATGCGCGTAATACTCCTGCAAATCGAACGCGGAACCGGCTTGCAGCGGCGCGGCCATGTGTTCCTCGCGGAAGGTGCTGGCGTAAATTACCTGGTTAGAACAATTCTGAGCCGCCAGGCCGGCCAGCTCCTCCGGCGCGATGCGTTGCACCGGTAGCAGGTCGAGAATCTCCCACGCGCCGCGCGCCACGTTGCCGTAGCCCGCGACACCGATCACCAGCGGCGTCAACGCCGGAGGCAGGCCATCGCGGCGGATCGTGTCAGCCACTGCCTGCACGGCCTCTTTGGCCTCGGCAATGTCGTGATAGTCGTAGGCACGGCGCAGCGCAGCGAAAGGATTGGCAATGCCCTGCCCGGCCAGCCGTTGGCCCAGCGCACGCAACGTTTCCAACATGCCAGCCACGCCCGCGTGCCAACCGAAGAAAATCAGGCGTCGGCCCGTATCGTCGGTCACTTTCTCATAGTCAATTAGCGTGCAGCCGAGATCAAGCAGCCTTTGCAGCATCGGCATGTTGTAGGCTTGGCCCTTGATGACGTGGGCAAAGAACATGTAGGCCTGCCCCGGCAGGAAGGTGTCGGCGGGAATTTCCTTGATGCCAAACACAATCGGACACGCGGCAAGGTCTTCCTGCATGGCTGCACCTGCGGCCTCGAACTCTGTGGCACTGAACGCACGCTGCGGCGCTGGCTGCACCACTGTTTGCACCTGATGCTGCTGAAGCAATGCCTGCGCGGCCGCGGGGGTGATGGGAGTGCGGCGCTCCCAAAGGCTTTTATCTTCACGGCGAACGCCGATTTGCGATGACATGATGGCTCCTGACGGATGATCCACAACGGACTTGCGACAACTGCGCCTATTATCGCGCCGAAATGACTGAACGAAAAACCACATGCCGGGCGAAGTCAAAGATTGTACAGCATTCGTGGGGAAAACGTTCAGCAATACGACGCTTGCTGGTATAAAATAACACACACGTCTGTTCTTCTGTTCTTTCACCGGAGATTAAAGCCCATGAACTCATCTAATCCCCAGTTTGCCCCGCCGCGCGCGGCCACGATGGAACGCCCGCGTCCCGGCCAGACGCCTGCTGCACTGCTCCCACACCCTCCCCTGCCTCAGTCATCTGCTGCGCCACTTGACCGACGCACCCTGTTGCGAGGAACCGCCGTTGAGCTGCTGACACCGCGCGCACAGAGCATGGACGACCATGTGCTGCCGCGGCACAACAACCGCGCGCCTACCCTGCCGCCATTGAGCGTGATTGCCTTTAACCGCATGGGCTTTGGTCCGCGACCGACCGATTGGGCGCTCTGGCAAAGCCTCGGTGCCACCGACGAAGCCCGGCTGACAGCCTATGTGGACGAGCAACTCAACCCGGCAGCCATCAACGACAGCGACTGCGATGCCCGGCTAGCCAGCAACGGCTTCGTGACATTGAACAAGTCGCTGCGCCAGTTGTGGGAAGACCATGTCACCAACAATACCGGCGGGGGCTATGAATGGTATGTGCGCCCGGCGGATGAAACGGTGCAGGCGACCTGGCTGCGGGCGATTTACAGCAAACGTCAACTGCTAGAGGTGTTGGCGGACTTCTGGCACAATCACTTCAACGTCTATGCTTTTGACCAAGCCGCACCGATATTCACATCATTCGACCGTGACGTGATCCGCGCCCACGCGCTGGGCAATTTCCGCACGCTGCTGGAAGCGGTCGGCTCGCACCCGGCCATGCTCTTCTACCTCGACAACTACATCAGCAGCGACGGCGGACCGAACGAGAACTACGCGCGTGAGCTATTTGAGCTGCACGCAATGGGCGCCGATGCCTACCTCGGCCACCTCAACCAGGGGCAGGTTCCCCTCGATCCACAGGGCCGCCCCATTGCTTATGTGGACGAAGATGTCTACGAAGCCGCGCGCGCGTTTACTGGTTGGACGATCAATGGCGCGCATTGGGAGCTGCCCGCGTACGATCCTGGCCCGCCAGAGCGCTACGTGCCAGGCACGTTTTTGACCTGGGACGACTGGCATGACCGCTTCCAGAAGCACATACTAGGCAACACCATACCCAGCAATCAAGGAACACTGCCTGATGGCCGCGCAGTGTTCGATCTGCTCGCTGCACATCCTGCCACTGCTCGCCACGTCTGCACCAAACTCTGTCGTCGTCTGATCGCCGATGACCCGCCGCAAGCGGTCATTGACGCGGCAGTAGCTGTGTGGCAGGCCAACCTTGCCGCGCCCGATCAGCTCAAACGGGTGGTACGTACCATCCTGCTCTCCCCTGAATTCAAAACCACCTGGGGGCAGAAGGTTAAACGCCCGCTGGAGCTGGTGGTTTCAGTGCTGCGCGGGGTGAACGCCACCTGGTCACCCGACTGGGACTGGCAATTCTACTGGTGGGTGGCCGGGCTGGGGCAGCGCGTGTTTGAGTGGCCCGCGCCCAACGGCCATCCCGATACTGCTACGGCCTGGACCAGCACCAGTGTCATGCTGCAACGCTGGAACGTCACCGCGGGCTTGCTGGAAAACTGGGTGGGCAATAGCGTTCAGGTTGACCTGCTGGCGCAAATGCCCGCTACGCAAACATCGGCTAACCAGATCGTGGATTGGTGGAGCCAACGCCTGCTGGGGCGCGCGCTGGATGCCGCGGATCGCGCTGAGATCGTGGCTTTTATGGCGCAGGGCTTTGCCGCGGGCGGCAGCCTGCCCGCAGATCAAATCGCCGACCGCCTGCCGAGCACTGTGCAGCTGATCTGCATGGCGCCCGATTTTCAATACCGTTAGGAGCGTGTCATGGAAATCTCACGTCGAACCTTTTTGAAGGGTTGTTCCACTGCCATTGCAGCGATGTCTGGCGCGCGCCTGACGGGGTTTGGCTTTCTCGATCCCGCGCTGGCAGCCAGCAGTAACTCCAACGAACTATTGGTTTCAGTGTTTTTACGCGGTGGTATTGATGGTCTAAATGTGGTTGTACCCTACAACGAAGGTGAATACTACACGAATCGGCCGCGCATCGGCGTTGCACCCCCTGGCTCAGGCACACGCGCGGCGTTCGACCTGGACGGCCAGTTCGGGCTGCATCCGGCGGCAGGCGGGCTGCGCGATTTGTATCAGGCCAACAAGCTGGCTTTCGTTCATGCCGCGGGCCTGACCAGTGACACCCGTTCCCACTTCGACGCTATGGAGTACATGGAGCGCGGTACGCCGGGCAACAAAACCACCACTACCGGCTGGATGACTCGCCACCTCACTTCAGCCGGTCAAACTGGCCTCCTGCCCGCCCTCGGTGTTGGCGCGATTACCCCCACGGTCTTTCTCGGCAGCGCCGAAGCAGTGTCCATGTCCAATGTCAACGACTTCACGCTCTATGGGGACTGGACATGGCAAAGCCAGCTACGCCGCGCCATGCGCAGCATGTATACCGGTGACACGCTTGTTCATCGGGCTGGTGAACGTACTCTTAACGCAATTGATATCATTGACTACGCGAATCCCGATGATTACGTCCCCGCCAATGGTGCAGTCTACGAAGGCGAGCTGGGCGAATCGCTTAAATTAGTGGCACAGGTTGCCAAACTCGATCTTGGGCTGCACGTTGCGTCTGTTGATCTGGGCGGCTGGGACACGCACGAAAATCAGGGTGAGGGTGGCGAGGGCTACTTCGCCTATCGGTTGGAAGATCTATCGAAGGGGTTGATGGCGTTCTATACCGATATGCTCAACTACGCAGACCGCGTGACGGTGGTGGTGATGAGTGAGTTTGGTCGTCGTTTACGCGAAAACGCTGACGCAGGCACCGATCATGGCCACGGCAACATGATGATGGTGCTGGGCGGCAATGTGAACGGCGGTCACGTTTACACCTCGCCGTGGCCTGGCTTGCAGCCCGCCGCGCTCGACGAAGGTGTGGACCTGGCCATCACCACCGACTATCGCCGCATCTTAAGTGAAATTCTTATTCGTCGTCTCGGCAATGCCCATCTCGGTGCAATCTTCCCCGGCTACAACCACTACACACCGCTCGGTATTGTCAACGGCCCCGACATTCCCCCGATTTACGGCGATGATAATCGGCTTTTCCTGCCCTCTATGTGGATAGACTGACAAGTTGTAGTTCAACAACTCGCAGCAGGCCATTCGACACTCCAATGCGCCTGCTTTTTTGTGGGTCAGATCAACGCCCCCCCTTTATGGGAGAGCGTGGAGGGCATCGAAAACCGATGGCCCTTGCATTTCACGGAGCAACGCCGCCGCGCCAGATTTCGACATCAGCCGGCGACAAGCGCTCCAACGTATCAACATCGTAAACCACGAGCTTTAGCTGCACCGGACCGGATAAATCAGCAGGCACGGGCAGATAGTGAATATCGCGCAGGGGTGTATTCACTTGCCACAACGGAGTTGGCAACGCTCCCTGACCAGGCCAGGCATCCCGCTGCGTCAGCACAACACCATCCGTGCGCTGAAAAATCAATGAAATCGCATAGTTGGCGGTCATCGGTTGCAGAGTAGTCCACAACAATTCGACTCGCAGCGTTTGCCCGGCAGCAAGCTGATCGGTCACCGGCAGAAATTTACCGGTTACATCGGTTTGTGCCAGCAACAGGCCGCGCAACTGCATACCAGACGAAAAGGAAACAGCAGCCGGACGCCAGTTCGGCGCTGATGTGCCCACCTGGAAGATCAGATAACCGTCTTGCTCCAGCTCGATGGGAATATTGGGATTAAACAAATAGTTATTTACCGCTGTTTGATATTCTTGCGGCGTGGTGAATGGATAAATATCCGCGTTGTTACGATCCAGCACAATCAGGTAGGATTGGCGCTGGTCTTGATACCATGGGAACAGGTGTATGTTGGCACGGGCTGCCAGATGTGCGCCCAGGCCGTTTTGCACCAATAGCGTCATCTCCTCCGGGATACTCTGCATAATCTGGTGTCCAATCCGCTGATGCTGCGTCACAGAGAATTGGGCAGTAGCATAGGCTTTGCCTCCTGGGAAAGGACTCCACAGGTAAAAAGTGACCAAGCTGGTGAGCAGCAGCGCGGCCGTGCCCACCGAACGCCACGGATGTGGCAGGCGCCAAAGAGCAACCGACACGCTTCCCCACAACACAGGCAGCAGTGGCGCCAAATACCAGCCATGCAAAGCACCGACTGCCGATAAGGGGACGATCAACAGAAAAAGAATTGCACCGCCCCAGATCACCTGTTGTCCGCGCGCCAACAAAGGCAGACCCGCCAACGGCAGCAGCAATGCCAGCACAGCCTGCCAGCTCGTCCCAGACGACAGCATCTGCCAGATCATTTCGAGGCTCTGCAAACTCGCCAGCAACTGGCTGCCGGCATAAGCACCGCCTAAAAGTTGCTGATCTGCACTCTTTTGAAAATAGGGCATTATCCAAACTGCCAGGCTCGTTGTCCACAGCAGGCCAATCAAGAGCAAAAATGCGCCAATTTTGCGCCAGGCAGGCCGAAAAAATAGCAGATATACCCCCCATAAGGCCACATAGACACCCATATCCTCCCGAACGAGCAACAAAAGCACTAATGCGGCCAAAAAGCCCCGCAAGCGTTGCCTTTCTGCTGCGTAAAACGCCACAGCAATTAACGGAGCGGCCAGGATAATCTCGTGAAATTCCTGTAAAGCCAGTTGATGCAGGGCGGGGTTGAGCGCTAAAGCCACCATCACCCACAGCGCAAGCCTGGGAGATTTTTCACGCAGCCATAAGCCTGTTGGAAGCAAGGCCAAAGCCAAAGCTGCCACTTTGACTATTTGCAGCATGTAGCCGTTAGGTGCTAACCAAAATAAAGGCGCTAATAGTGCCAGAATGGGCGAAAAATGATCACCCAGAAAAGAAGGATATTTCAATGAGTTAGCAAACCAAGATCCCCGTGCGGTATTCCAAAGAACCTGAACATAATAACCTTGATCCAACAAATGCGTGTGAAAGGTCGCATGTTGTTGCCAAGCCAGATAAAGCGCAAGTACTGCCCAAACCATCACGACACCGAACGGCAGTATATCGCTTACAGTGGTTCGTCTCGCTTGCTGCGCCAAAAATTTCGGGGGGCTGGCTGCCAACGGCTGTTTCACTGAAAATTCCTTAAGCTTCACACGATTGAGAAGAATACACCATTTCGTTTTGGGGGATTATGTGGGATAGTGAGGGATAGTTGTGGGATAGTGTGGGTTCTTGTCATGGGATCACAGCCTAACAGAGGGACAACAAAGGCATGTTCGCTATACGAATACAAACAAAAGAACTCCGTAACTTAAGAAGACAGGTACACATGAATTACTTGCCTACTTGCCTACTTGCCTACTTGCCTACTTGCCTACTTGCCTACTTGTCTACTTGCCTACTTGCCTACTTGCCTACTTGTCTACTTCATAATGTAATACGTCGCGCGCTTCTCGCCGATCTTCATCAGCAGGCCGCGATCTACCAGGTCAGCCAGGTCGCGGCGGATTGTCTCCGGGCTAACGTCGGGAACCAACGCCTGAAACGCACTGTTGGTGATGCGCCCATTCTGCGCCACATAGACCATCGCCTCCTCCTGCCGGGAGTTGAGCAACTCGTTACCCCACCGCTGCGCAGCCGGTGACGCGCTGACCAGATCGTGGCCGTGACCAAACAGGACCACCCGAAAGCCCGCGGCCGTCTCTTCAAAGCGCGGCGCAGGCAAATCTGCCTCCTGCATCGCGGCAACCATGCGGTCAATGCCGTAGCCCAGCCGCTCGATGAAACCCAGATCGCTCAGCACCTGTACAATGATCTCGTTACGGCTGAAGCGTTCGTGCAGCATATTATCCAGCGTCACATGGCCAGGCAGCCGTCCGGGGCTGTACACCTCCATGCGGTCGTTGAACATCAGCAGGCGAATACTGTCCCCGCGCAGACTGTAATCGCGGTGCGCCACCGCGTTCACCACCGCTTCACGCGCCACAGCCAGCGGATATTCCGGTACTTCCTCGCGCGTGAAGCCGCGGATGCGCATTCCGCGCCGCATGTTAGCCGCCAAAAACGCCTCCGCCCGTCGAATCTGGTCGCCCAGTGTGCCGCGGATATCCTCGCGCACGAACTCATCGCTCATCGTGTTGCCCGCGTAGCGCACGGCGATGATTTCCGCCGAAGGCAAATACTGCTGCGGGCTGCGGCCAAACAGCAACAACCCGGCGTAGGTCGGGGCCAACTGGCCTTGCGGCGTTTGCCTAAGGCCGCCGCGCGTCACCAGCGCCCCGCTGGGCGTCTGTGTACCCAGCCCCGGCATTCGCTCCAGATACCGCTGCACCGCCGCGTCATCCAGATCAGATACAGTCACATCGGGAACCAACGCGGACTCGAAATGTGCGCCGCCGCGGGCGATCAGCAGCGAACGCAGTTCCACAGTCGTCAGGGGACGATTTTCTTTGCCCGCGCGCACCAGATACTGCCCGCGCACATTGAACACCTGCGCCAGCCCCGGCGGCACGTGCACCAAACACACCTGCCGCCCGCCGATCGTGACAATCTCCGGCGCGGGCAAAACCAGCGGAGGCTCGGTCAGCAGCGCGGCCGCGGCCGCTCGTTCCTGTACCTCCGCAGGGGCGCTCAAGCCGGGCAGCACGCCGCCGGTTGCACTCGCCCCCAACACCAGCACACCGCCATGTCCATTCGCCAGCGCGGCCAACGTTTCAGCAATCTTGCGCGGGGGCGCGGTTTCCGGCAACAACGCCACAATCGCACTATTGCCGCCCGCGATCCATTGCGCAGCCTGTTCCGCGCTGGTTTGATAGGGAGAAGAAGCAAGAAAATTCATGTTATTCAATGATTTGCGCCGATTCAATGCGCCAACGGCTAGTGCGTTCCTCGATCGTCGGGCGCAACTCCACCAGATTCCACTGCACCACCTGCGTGCCGTTGTTGGTTGCCAGCAAGGTCTGCACCTCCTGGCGTGACACGTATGCGCCAGTTGCGTCCAGCGTCGCCACACCCGGATAGGTGACCGTCACAACCTGTAACATCTCGCCCTTCAGCGCGGCCTTCAGCGCATCATTCTGGCCAGGCAACGCCAGCACGCTGTTTTGACCACCCAGCAGCCAGGCCATTACCACCGCTTCAGGATGCGTAGGATTGTCCGGCACGCGCAGCACCAGATCAGCCGCGGCCGGGCAAAAGACGATGCCGGCGGGTGCGCTGGCGAAGCTCAGCCCGTCACCCTGCCGCGTGTGTTTCACCAGCTTGCAAAGCCGACTACGGTCGTTCAGCTTGTCCAACGTCAGCACTTCAGTAATCAGCCCCGGCGAAGCTAGATCAGATGGCGTAATCTGCAGCCCCGCGTTGCCGTCAAAGTGCGCCACCGCATAGCCGCGATCAACGTCCAGCCAGCGAAACAGGGACAAACGCGTCGGCACACCCCCCACACTGTACCCCAACACCGCCAACTCGTCGGCTGACCCTTCTTCAATTGAAGCATCCAGCCGCTTGGCAGCCCACGTCACCGTAGTCTCGCCCAAATAGCCCTGCCCCTTGCCATCCCGCCAGTCAGGCAGCAAGCGATAAGGCACGAAATAAGCCGCGGGCTGCAAGGGGTCTACTGTCTGTTGGGCATCGTAAATGATGCCACCCACCGGCCCTAACGCGTCGCCCTGGTTGTCGTAGTGAAAAAAATAGAGCCACTCGCTGTATTCATCGCCGTCCAGCGTGATCTTCTGAAAGCCGCGCACAGTAGAGTTATCCGTCAGGCCGACCCAATCCTTAGGCAAGTAACTGTTCAGAATTTCAGTCGTCTGGCTGCTCCCACCACGTCGGCAGCCGCTCAAAACCAGAACAGCCAGCAATAGCAAGCCCAGCAACCGCAGCCGTTGCATCCCGTACCAGCGATGGGTAGTTATCGATTCCTTCATGGCAGCACCTCTTTGCCAGCCGTCGCGTTCAGCGTTTGCGTCACTTGCCAACCCGTGCCAGGTGGCTCCGCCTGATGCGCCCAGTCGTTAGCTGGCAGCACATGCGGAAAGCGCGCCAGCCACGCCTCGCGCCCCTCACCCACAATAAACATCGAGCCGGTCAGACAGACAATGCCCTCCGCGGGCGTCTGTGCCAGCGCCATGTCCAGCGCGGCGGCCACATCTGGCGCGTCCACAATCTGCGTCGCGGACAGCCAGTTCGCAGCCAGCGTAGCGAGTGTCAGCGGGTCCGCCGCGCGCGGATGACGTGAGCGGGTGACGATTAGCCGCTGCACATCGGGCAGCAGCGCAGCCAGGATGCCCGCAGCGTCCTTATCATTCGACACACCCAGCACCAACGTCACCGGCCGCGCCGGGAAATACGCGGCCAGCGCGCTGTGCAGCAACTGCGCAGAAGCGTCGGTGTGGGCCGAATCCAGCACCAGCGTGCGGCGCTCAGGTGCCGGGCCGGTCAACACCTCCAGCCGCCCCGGCCAGACCACATGCGCCAAGCCATCGCGCAGTGTGCTGCCTGTGATCGGGGCGCGCTGAGCGACCAGCGCCGCGCAGGCCGCGATGGCAGTGGTGGCATTGCTCAGTTGGTGGCTACCCAGCAGCGGCGTGTACAAGCCCTCCAAATCCTCGGCGTCCCAGGGGCTGCCTTCGGAGCGCACGGAAAAAAGCTGCCCTGACACGCGGTTACTCACGCTTTGCCATGTCCAGTCCGCACCGACCTGGATCAGTGGGGCCGCCTGGCTGCGCGCCACCGCGTCAAATACAGCCTGCGCCTCCGGCTTTTGTGGCGCAATCACCACTGGCACCCCCGGCTTGATGATGCCCGCTTTTTCGCGGGCGATGTCAGCCAGCGTATCGCCCAGCAGCGCGGTGTGTTCCAGGCTGATCGGCGTGATAACGCTTACTGCAGGGGTCACCACGTTGGTGGCGTCCAGTCGCCCGCCCAGTCCCACCTCCAGCACCACCCAGTCTACACCCTGACGGGCAAAGTGCAGCAGCGCCAGCACCGTCATAATTTCAAAGGTCGTGATGCCAGGCACAGCTTCAATGGCGGGCTTGCAACGCTCCAGCAGCCAGACTACTTCTTTCGGGCTAATCAATTGGCCGTCCACGCGAATGCGCTCGCGGAAGGTATGCAGATGCGGTGAGGTGTAGAAACCGGTACGCAGCCCGCTGGCACGCAGCACCGCCTCGATGTTGGCCGCGGTCGAACCCTTGCCCTTGCTGCCCGCCACATGCACAAAACGCAGCACCCGATGAGGATTGTCCAGCGCGGCCAGCACCTGCCGCGTGCGCTCCAAATTCCACGCCGCCTCGGTATATGGCACCGAGCGTCGCCGCTCATAGTCCACGTAATTAAAGATATAATCCAGCGCAGCCTGATAATCCGGTTCCAACATGGCAGCAACACTCCTCACAACCTGTCAAATATCCCGTGCAATTTTACCGCAGGATGCAAAAAACGAAAAGGCGCGCAAGGATGGGTCGCAGGTGACGGCAGCGCCGGTGGAGTGCCATCGGCGGTGGATTGAAACCAGAGAGAAAGCCAGCATCGTCCCCCCGCACTCCCCCTGCCCTTCGCTTTGCCAAAAGGTCGCGGCCAATGGTATAACCAAGCCATGTCTATCACTTGGCGTCGTCACCTAAGTGCTCTCGGCCTTTACGCGCTGCTCAGCCTGCTGCTCACCCTGCCGCTGGCCCTGCACTTCACCACGCGCGTCGCGGGCGATGGCATTGACGATCCCGCGCTAGCTTGGAACCTCTGGTGGATCAAACATAGCCTGGTAGATCAGCCGCAAAACCCCTTCCTCAGCCGCTGGATGTTCTACCCCATCGGCATCAACCTTGCCTTCTACACTCTCACCCCGCTCAACGGCCTGCTCTCCATCCCACTGCAAAGCGCCTGGAACCTGGTTCCCGCGGTCAATCTCAGCCTGTTGAGTTCCTTTATACTCGGCGGCTACGGCACATACCTGCTGGCGTTGACGATGATGGGCCGCGGCCGCCACGCTCACCGCGCGGCCCTGCTGGCTGGCCTCTTCTACGCCTTCGCCTCCAGCAAACTCTTCTACGCCAGCCTCGGCCAGTACAACATCGCCAGCTCGCAGTGGGTTCCCTTCGCCATGCTGTACGCCGTGCGCAGCACGCGCCCGCGCGCCCGCCTGCGAGAACCGTGGTTGGCCGCGCTGTTTCTACTACTGCAAGCCTATGCCGAGCTAACCTATGCCTCGTTTTTGGTGATTTTCATTGGCCTGCTGGCGCTGGGGCGCGGCGCACAAACGCTGCGCAGCCGTCAACCCGCCTTGCTACTTCCGCTCGCGCGCAATCTGACCGTGATGGCTGTGGTTTTCCTCGTCGGCCTGACGCCGGTGCTGGCGGCCATGCTGCCCGACCTGCGCGCCGAGGGCGATTTCATGGTCGAGGGTGACGGCTTTGCCGACATCTACTCCGCGGATTTGGCCGGCTTTACCCTGCCCACGCAGCTTCATCCCCTGCTGGGCAACGCCATCCGCACGCTCTCCGCACAGGCCGCGGCACAGCCTCCCGATCAATGGCCGGTAGACAAAGGCCAGCACATCACCCTGGGCTGGATCGGATTGGCTCTGGCTTTGAGCGGGATCGTCGCAGGTCGTCGCCGCGGCGCAGCCTTCTGGGCCGCAGCCGCGCTGCTTTTCTTCCTGTTGGCCCTGGGGCCGTCCCTGCGCATCGCTGGTTACGACACCGGCCTGCCCGGCCCCTTCCGCATTCTGCAAACCCTGCCCTTCTTCAAGGGCAACCGCTATCCCAGCCGCTTCAGCGTGATGCTGCTCGCCACGCTCACACCGCTCGTAGCCTGGGGCACGCAAGCCCTGCTGCGCCGGCTTGCGTCCGACCGCGTTCGCATCATCACCCCCCTGCTAGCTGGGCTGCTGCTCTTCGAAAACCTCTCCGTGCCCCTGCCCACTGCCACCACGCGCATTCCGACCATCTACGACCTAATCGCAGCCGATCCCGCGCCCGGTGTGGTACTGGATTTACCGCTGGGCTGGCGCAACGGCTTCAACGTCTTCGGCAAGCAAGACCTGGTGATTATGGCCGAGCAATGGGCGCAAACGCGCCACGAACGACCAATTTTGGGCGGCAACACCTCGCGCAACCCAGAATACAAGTTCAATTACTTTCTGGAAGCCCCGCTGATCGGCCCGCTGACCGTTTTGGCCAACGCCGTACCCGCCAACCCGCACATCATGGAGCAGATGCACCCCGCGCTGGCTGGGCTGGACGGCAACGCCCCCACGCTGGAGAGCAGCCCCCTGCTCCAGCAGGCCGCGGACGACGCCCCACGCGTGCTGCAAGCCCTCAACGTGCGCTATGTGGTGATCCACACCGACAGCGTGCCCGCGCAATTCGTCACCTTCGTCGAACACTTCCTGCCGGTAACGTTTGTCACTGCCGACGGCGCGCATCGTCTCTACCGTGTGCAGGCAGCGCCCCTGCCCACCACGCTGACCGTACACCCCGCCACCGACGCGCTCAGCCGCGGCGAGGGATGGAGCCAACCCGGTGACCGCGCGACCCTGTGGGCGCAGCGCCAAAACACACACCTGCTACTCCCGCCGCTTGATCCAGCAGCAACCAGCATCACCGTGCGCGCCCGCGCCGCGGGGCCGGGGCAAACGCTGGCCTTGCAGGCCGACGGCAGCACCACCGCGGCACAGCCGCTGCCAGAAACGTGGACCGAGCTGCGTTTTACGCTGCACGCCGAGTTGAACGCAGTCGCGTTGCGTTTCAGCCAGGTGTACCCCGTACAGCCCGCGCCCGTCAGCCTGGCCGTAACCAGCGCCGGGCTGGACGCGGGCAGCTACGCCCACATCTGGCTGAACGGCGTGGACCTGGCCCCCAACAGCCGCGGCTACAACCTGGCGATCATTGACGCGGCTACCTGGCAGCCGCGTGCCGTGGCCGTGTTCGACACCCACGCCGACCCCGCTGCGTCCGCCGCACTGGTGGCATTTTTGCAGCAGTTCGACACAGACAGCCTGCTGGCGCTGGCTATCAAGGACTCCGCAGGCGCGCAGCTCAGCGACGAAGCCGCCGCGGCGTTGGCCGCGGTAGGGCTGGACCCACTGCAAGGCCGTCTGCGCTGGAGCCAGGCCGCCATCGTGCCGGGCCAAACCTTACTCGACGCCGGCTGGACGCGGCAACAGCAGGTTAACGGCCTGCAAAGCGTGCGCGTCAGCGTCGGCCCCGCGTGGAGCGAACCAACCGCCGCCGCCGAGGTCGAATGGCTGCGTGTGGAGCGGTGAACAGGCCCCAATATCCCATATTCATACGGTGCATCTGTAGCTGTTCCTTTGTCATGATTTCATCGCCCTGACTGAATACTGTCAACTCTGTTCAGGGCGGGTCATCCATTCTCCATTCTCAATATCTATGTCCATCATTCCCCTTGTTGATCTCAAAGCACAATACAACGCGCTCAAACCGGAGATAGACGCGGCGATTGCCCGCGTAATCGCCAACACCAGCTTCATCATGGGACCGGAGGTACGCGCGTTCGAGGAGGCTTTTGCCGCCTTCTGCGGCAACCACCTGGCTGTTGGTGTCTCCTCCGGCACCGCGGCCATCGAACTGACCCTGCGCGCCCTCGGCATCGGCCCCGGCGACGAGGTAATCACCACACCGTTTACCTTCATCGCCAGCGCGGAGGCAATCTCGGCCACTGGTGCGACACCAGTCTTCGCGGATGTGTTACCCGACACGCTAAACATCAATCCCGCGGCAGTGGCCGCGGCAGTCACATCGCGCACGCGCGCCCTGCTGCCAGTGCATCTCTACGGCCAGCCCGCAGCCATGCCCGCGCTGGCCGAGCTGGCACAGCGGCACGGCGTGGCGCTAATCGAAGACGCCGCGCAAGCCCACGGCGGTGAGATCGCAGGCCAGCGCGTGGGAACCCTCGGCCACGCCGCCTGCTTCAGCTTCTACCCCGGCAAAAACCTGGGCGCGTACGGTGACGGCGGCGCGGTCACCACCGACGATGAAGCGCTGGCCGCGCGGCTGCGCAAGCTGCGCGATCATGGCCGCGCCAGCAAATACGTGCACGATGAAGTGGGCTACGGCCACCGGCTGGATGCGCTGCAAGCTGCGATCCTGGCCGCCAAGCTGCCCCACCTCGACGCAGCCAACGCCGCGCGGCGGCGTCTGGCCGCGCGTTATGACGAGTTGCTCAGCGCCACCGATCTGGTTTTGCCCGTTACTGCCCCGGACACCGTGCCGGTGTATCACCTGTACGTGGTGCGCACGCCGCGCCGCGACGCACTGCTGGCTGGCCTGCGCGCCGCGGGCATCGAAGCGGGTATTCATTATCCCCTGCCGCTGCACCTGCAACCGGCCTACGCGGGGCTGAGCTATGCGGCCGGCGCGTTTCCTGTGGCCGAAGCCGCTGCGCAGCAGGTGCTTTCTCTGCCGCTCTTCCCAGAAATGAGCCAGCCCCAGCAAGACCGCGTGGTGAGCGCGCTGCTGGGGCTGCTGGGATAGTGATTAAAGAGTGCCGCGGTCACTGCATGGGCTGGCGGATGATGGTTCGCCACTTGGCCGGATCGACGCGCTGCACATCGCTCAGATAAATTTCGTGGTGTTTGCCGCTGCGCACAGCACCCGCATTGTCAATGAAATCATGCACGCGCTGGATGGTGGGGGCTTCCTCGCTGAAGGGGCCAACGTGCAAAATTTGGGCACATAGGCCCTCGGTGGCGCGCTCCAGCCGAAGCGCGCTCAAGGCAGGGAAGTCTTTTTTGCGCTTCACAGCTTCGATAGCCGCGAGAATGACGGCTGGCTCGACAAAATCGGGCTGCATAATCATCATCGTCCACTGCCACTCCCCCTTGTCGCGGGTCGCGAACGCCGACATATCATCCGCCCACCACAGGCCCTCAAGCGGCATGACGGCATAATCAATGCCTTGTACTGCCTTTTTCACCATGAACTTCGCGGTATACGAGACAGAAAAGAGCGCCTCTACAGCCTGCGCATACGCCGTTGAGGTGTTGGGATCGCCCGCGCCGTCAATCATCAAGAACTGCAAGCTCGGCACGGTCACCTGCACTACTTCCCTGGCCGATGGTTGATAAAGGTATTTCAACTCTTTCTTGAGATCAATTTTGGACATGGTTGCACCTGCTGGAATGAATTCGTAACCCCAAAAGCCATGCTTACAGCCGGAACTGTGTTGTCAGGGTTACGCGTCACGAGTTACAGGAAACTGAATCTCCGTCAAAAGCTGGTCTTCCGTCACACCATCGTCGCCCATGTTGCGCAGATAGACTTCGCGGTTGTAGTCTGTGATGCGGTAGCCGCTGCTTTGCAGCCAGAGAATGAACTGTTGATAGGCGGCGCTCAAGCCGTCGTAGGAACCTTGATGCAGCAGGCAAGCCATCTGCGGCACCGCAGGCAGGTCGTAGATGCGCACTGCGCCATCCTCCCCCAGCTCGCCATCCACCGGCTGGCACACTTCCAGGTCAACATCACGCTCGCGGTAGCCTTCGTTATGATCAATCGTGAAGCAGGGGCCAGTCATGCGCAGGCCGCGGCGGGCCAGCGCCTCACCCAGCCTGCCCCACAACTCGCCCTGCGCGCCGTAATTCTCTACCACCCCGCGCAGTGCAGCCACGCGCAGCGCCGGGACTTCTTTCATTACCACTTCCAAAGTTGGCATCGTGCCCTCCAATTCCAGTTGGTGCAACCTGGCCGCGACGCGGCGCAGGCGCTCTTGTTGATCGGCGACCTGCTGCTCCAGCTCTGCCTGCTTGAAGCGCAACATACCGCGCAGCTCTTCCACCGACAGCTTATCGTGCAGCACCGTGCGCACCTGCTCAAGGCTCAGACCCAGGTCGCGCAGCGCCAAAATGCGGTTCAGTTGCATCAGTTGAGCCGCGGTGTAGTAACGGTAGCTGGTGAATGGATCCACCTGCGCGGGACGCAGCAGGCCGATTTCGTCGTAGTGTCGCAGTGTTTTGATCGTCACCTGGCCGAGCTTGCTGAAGTCACCGATCTTGAACATCGTTTGTCCTCATCCATCCTATCGTGATTAGAAGCTTCTGCCATCAGTGTACACCCTGCCCTCGCGGGAGAGTCAAGAGGGAAGTTTGCGTAGGCAACTCTTTACGGTTCACCGTTCACTTCTCCACTACTCACCAATCGCTGCGTCCAGTTCGGCCACGCTGGTGATCCCTTCCACCGTGTGTAAGAAATCACGCAGCGACGCGCTAGCGGCGCGCAGACGCGTAAGCTTCGGCCCGATGGGATCGCTCGCCGCTGCCCCGGTGGCGTAGGAACCGTGAAACGCGAAATAAGCCTGGTTCAGCACGCGCAATGTGTAGCCATGCGCCACAAACACCTGCCGCTGCGCCTCCATGTAGGCTTCAGCCTCGTCCACCTGCCCTGCAGCCAGCAATTCATCCACATGCAGGCGGGTTTGGTGCATCGCCGCGTTGAAATCAAACGCATTGGGGTCTTTTTTGGGGGGATTGGCCTGAGGCGCAGCCGGCGACGGCAACAAATCGGGATAATAGTGCGCCAGCAGCGCACGGCCCAGTTCCTCCCCGGCAATAGATGCCACCGTCTCATTGATCGTGACGTTGGGGCCGCCTTCGAGGAAAGACCACCCCAGCGGCCTAAACGCCAAATAATTGTGAATCCACTCGTGCGCAATCGTCTCTGCGCTCCACGGCAAGCCGTAGCGATCCACCACCATCGTGGGGTACACGCCATAGCCACCGATGCCGGTCACATAAGCCGACAGGCTGGGGTCATTCGTCACCACACCCTGCTCAATCGCTGTGCGCTGCGCGCTGTCCAGCCGTGGCAGCAAGTCCACGGTATCCAGCCGCTCAATGCGCGTGCGCGGGGACACCACCAGCAGATACGGCGGTTCGGTGAAACGCATCCGCACCGGCGGCCAAACAAAATGCCCCGTGGTCAGCCCCTCCGCTTCGATGATCGTAGTCAACTGTTCTTGCAGTATCGCTTCCACAGTGGGCGCTTGGACAGCCAGCGCCGCGGCCAGCGTAGCCAGCTCTTGCCGTTGGGCCGCGCTGGCCGCGGCCGGATCGCGCTGTGCGGGGTCGCTGTAGATACGTTCGATCTCGTCCTCCAGCTCGCCCGCCCGACGTGCGGATTGCAGATAACCACGCACCAGCTTGCTGCGCGCGGCGACGTCCAAGCCCGCCGCCGGAGGATGCAGCGCGTCCACCAGTTTGCCAGTCAACGCAGCAATCTCCCAGGTGACCAGGTCAAAACGCTCGCCACGGGTGGCCTGATCCACCGCCAGTTGCGCACGTTCGGGAGGGGAGTGCCAGGCAGCGCGCAGCAACAGCAGCGCAAGCAGCACCCCTAGACTGCGCCACACGTATGCGCGGACGCGCAATCGGCGCTTGCCGCGGCGGCTGGCATTGATTACAATAAGGGCCATGAAAACAACGTCATACGTAGATGAAACCACGCTGCGCGTGCGCTACGCCGAAACCGATTCGATGGGCGTGGTGCATCACAGCGAATACATTGTTTGGTTCGAGGTGGGACGCAGCAGCTTAATGCGCAACACCGGGTTTTCGTATGCGCAAGTCGAGACGATGGGCTATCAGTTCCGCATCGCCGAGATCGGTGCGCGCTACCGCGCACCAGCCAACTACGACGAAGTGATAGCAGTACGTACCTGGATCAGCGAGTTGCACAGCCGCAGCATCACCTTTCGCTACGCGGTGGTGCGTCCGGCCACAGGAGAAACACCAGAGCAGACGCTCGTCACCGGCTTCACCAAGCTGATTTGCACCGACCGCGGCGGCCAGGTGCATCGCCTGCCTGCGCCCGTGTATGAGATGCTGATGCCGCTGCTGGCCCAGGCCGCACCCGAACGTCAACTGGCTTGATGCGCTCCACACGTAAACAAAACTGCCTTGAGACTACCTCGCAACGGCTGCGATGTCGCCTCAAGGCAGTTTTTGCTGTACTCCAGCCCTCGGACGCGGTATCCAACTTCCGAGGGGCTTCGCTTTTTAGCTGCGCTCCCAGGCCCGCACGCGGCGGTAGAGTGTTTCAAAGTTCTCGTATAGCCGCTGATCGCCCGTGCTGCGCATACCCATCACGATCTCCGCAACCGCTTCCCACAGCACATCAATACCGCCAAACAGGTCGAATAAGACAGCTTCCTGCACCAAGCCATGCTTGACCAGCACGCCAAACAGCTCCAGCAAGCCGCAAATATCCG
Organism: Anaerolineae bacterium; assembly: GCA_049299095.1. GTDB lineage: Bacteria > Chloroflexota > Anaerolineae > JAAEKA01 > JAAEKA01 > JAAEKA01. Next base: position 29,303 of record JBAQWV010000071.1, read on the forward strand.
TGAACTGACGCCAACCGCGACTGCCAACCGGGTAAAACTCCTGAAACTCGGCATAGTCCATACCTTGTAATTCAGTCAGCACCCAAGTTTCCGCATCGCGCATGGCTGGCGCTGTCGCCATTTCATACAGCTTGAGTAGTGCAGTCACCTCGCTGCAAGGAGAAGCAGCCACGCGGCTACGCTCCAAGCTGCCAGCGGTCAACCATATGCCGCTGCACAATGATTTCGTCGCCGTCTGCTTGCTGGATCAAGGCTGCACCCAAATCCGACCATTGCACCTTGCCGCTGATCGTCTGACCGGTGCGTAGGTGTAACTGGATCGGCGTGTCCTGTTCAATGGCCTCCACGAGTGCGGCGCTAAGCGCCTTGCGCGTCCACTCGACGCGGTTAGTGATCTCTTCAACAGGCACACCAAAATAAGCCGCCAGCTTGGACAGGTCGTCTTCGCTGCCGAACGCACGGTAACGTTGCTCGATCTGGCGGTAGGACCCGGCAGATACGCCGCTTTCAGTCTCGATCTCCTGCGGTGTGGGGCCACCCTTGACCGCACGCAGGTAACGCAGGTAATCGCCCGCACTCATAGGACATCCTCAACGTCTTCGTCGGTGTCCACGTCGTCTTCAAACGCTTCCTCAGCCTCAACGTGCGCCGACTTGGTAATCTGCGGCGGATGGACACGATAAAAGGCAACGGCCAGCTTCTGCACTGTCACTTCATTGTCTTCATCAGTGCGCAGCGTCAGGGCATACGGGCTAAAGCCGCGCAGCACGCCTTCCAGGGTAGAGCCGTCGAACAGCGTCACATGCATCGGGTTGCCATCCAGTTGCACCTGGGTCAGATAAACCAACTCGTGCTCGTCCACCGATTCAGGCAGATACGGGCGCTGCCGCTTGCCCTTGGGGCGTTCCGGCTTGCGCTCAGACAGCATTTCCTGGCACGTCGTCAACAAATGGGATGCCTCACGGCGGTTCAACATACTGAGCGGCTTGCCAGCCAACCGCAGCAGGTCATCGCCCGACATATCCAGTTGCTGCAAAAGGATCTTCAAATGTTCAAGCTGGCTGGGTCGGGCCGGAGCCACTTGAGGCCGCCGCTTCAGACCGCCGGGCTTGCGCATCATGCCGCCGGCGCGTTCCGGGCGCGGCCCCATACGGTCATCGCCCATAGGGCGTTCCTGGCGATAGCCACCGGGGCGCTGCATCGGGCGCGCGTCGCCGCGGTCGTTGTTATAGCGCGGTGCGGGCCGGTCGCCATAGCCGCGGTCATAGCCACCATAGCCGCTGGAGCGTTCGCCGTAACTGCTGCCACGATCGCCGCCGTAACTGGAACGGCCTTCGCCGCTGCCGTAGCTACTTCTGCGCTCGCCGCCGCCATAGCTGGAACGGCCTTCGCCGCCGCTGCCATAGCCGCTGCTGCGCTCGCCGCCGCCATAGCTGGAACGGCCTTCGCCGCCACTGCCATAGCCGCTGCTGCGCTCACCGCCAAAGCCAGAGCTGGAACGGCCTTCGCCGCCACTGCCATAGCCGCTGCTGCGCTCGCCGCCAAAGCCAGAGCTGGAACGGCCTTCGCCGCCACTGCCATAGCCGCTGCTGCGGTCACCACCGCCGTAGCTGGGGCGGCCTTCGCCGCTGCCATAACCGCTGCCGCGCTCGCCACCAAAACCAGAGCGGCCAGAGTCGCCGCGGTTGTAGCTGGGGCGATTCTGATCGCTGCCATAGCGCGAGCTGCCGCCTTCATAGCGCGAGCCGGAATCGTAGCGCGAGCTGCCGCCTTCATAGCGCGAGCCGCTGTCATAGCGCGGTGCACGCGGCGGGTCGGCATCCAGCGGCGATTGCGGGGTCGGACGCACCGGGCCGCGCGGAGGCGGATCGGAAAGTTCCTTGATCTGCTCAACATCCACTTCCAGCGCGCTAGCCAACCGTTCAAGGTCGCGCTCAGGGATGGCGCGTTCCCCCAGTTCATAAGCCTTTATCAGCGCGGGATGCACGCCTGCGGTGCGTGCCAGTTCTTCGATTGTCATGCGTTTCTGACGCCTAAGCTGCCAAAGATCGAGTGCCATAATATGTCCCTTCGGTTTGTGTAAGCTAGTTTGCTGTACCCCAAAGCTTTAATCAGTAGTTTGTGATTCGGCGACAATGCCAAATGGGTTGGCTGTCTCATCCGCCAACAGGTCAATAGCGGGTAAATCCTCCAAAGATTGCAAGCCAAAATGTTGTAAAAAGTCAAAGGTCGTGCGGAACTGAAACGGTCTGCCGGCCTGCTCAAGGCGCTCACCTGGTTCCACCAAGCCACGATGGACTAACGTGCGCAGTACGCCATCGCTTGCCACCCCGCGCAGCTCGTCAATCTGGGCACGCGTGACCGGCTGGCGATAGGCAATAATGGCAAGTGTTTCCATAGCAGCCGGTGATAATTTAGTGGTGAGTTCCAGACCCAGAAAACGTTCGATGGCTGCAGCCGATTCGGGCGCGGTAACGAGTTGGATGCGACTGTTTTGCCGTTGAATACGCACGCCACGTAACGCCTGCGTCGCCAGCATGTCAGCAAGAGCCTCTTCGATACGTTCAAGTGTTTCGTCTAAAGCATCAGCCAAATTGGACAATTTGACTGGTTCGGGAGCAACGAAGAGCAAACTCTCAACTAAAACTACTAATTCTGCCAAAGGCCGAAGCTCTGCGACTACTTCGGTGGCTTCAAAATCACTCATAAGAACTTCCCACGAATTCTAGCAGGATATTTCCCACAAAGATTAGCAACTGGCACGTCTGTATAGGGGGCGACTCCACTGTACACGAATGCCAACAAACTACCACCGCTTGATAAATTACAACTTGCGTCCCCGATTGACCGCACCAGCCTGCCCTCAATTGCGTTGACCGGACATACAGCAGCAGAGCAAGCTCGCTCTATATCGGCGGCAACATCGGCCCCTCACGGATCAACCGAGTGCCAAGAGTATACCAGTCTATGCGTAATCGTGCAAGTTGAGTAAGCAGGAGGCGAAACAAATTCAACAACGTTTCCCGCTACGGCAACAAACCATTGTCGCGGCGATAAGAACGGAAGCGCGCCAGCCGCGCAAAGTCTATATCAGCGATTAAATAGCCTGCTTCGCCGTCGGCAAGTACACGTTGCATCGCAGCCAGATCAGGTTCTGCGCCGGGATCAACAATGCAGCTTGTGCCGCCGCAGCGAAAAGGCGTCGGAGAATTGACGGCCTGATCGCTAACCACCACCGCAGTAACATTTTCCTGCGCGCGCGTAAAGGCCAGGTTGCGCCACAGCAAGCGAGCGTACGCGGGCTGCGACTCGGCGCGAATGGTGGTTTGCGCGGGCACGCACAGCAGGTCAACGTCCAGTGCCGCGCGCCGCGCCAGCTCCGGATACCACAGGTCGGAACAAATCAGCACGCCCATGCGCACCCCCTCCACCGTGACGACTAGCGGCGCATGGCCAGGCTGCACGCCCCGACGCTGTTCAAAGCCAAACAACCGCCGCTTGTCGTAACGCCCGACCTCCTGTCCGGCGCGATCATACACCATGCTGGTGTTGAAACGGGCTTGCTGTGCGACGTCCCATCGCTCCACTGAACCAGCCACCAGATGCACGCGGTGCTGTTGCGCCAACCCGGACGCGAAGGCCTGCGCCTCCAGCCAGCGGCTCTGATCGCCCTCTTCGGCCAGCGCAACATCGAAATGCTCTGGCAGCACCACGACATCGAGTGTCGCGCGCGTAGCTGCTTCAGCCAGCAGCGCAGCCAGCGAGGCAAAAGTGCGCGGCGGGTCCTGCCAATAGACCAGCGGCTGCAAGGCGCAAACGGTCAAACGATCAGTCATTGATCTGCTCCGCGTTCGATGTGTGGCTGTCTACTGGCGGCGTTGGGGCGACGCCCAGCCACGCCAGCACAAGCGGTAAAATAAACACCAGCGACACACCCAGCAGGTGCGCCCAATAGCGGTCGCCGTGCAGCAGCGCCACGCGCAGTTGGCCGTAAACCAGCACGGAAAACTGCGCGGTCAGCAAAAACCAATTGCCCGCGGCCAGCCGCCGCGCGCTGCTGCGCTGCGCTGCCGGATCATCTTGCGGTGCATCCAGCAGCACCCACGGAAAGACCCATGCCGGATACCAGATGCGAAAGCTGAGCGACAAGACCAGATAGGCCGCGGTGCTGTCCGCAGCCGCGCGCAGGGCAGACCGGCCGCGCCAGGTGCACACCAAAAGCCCCAGACAGATCAGCACGAACAACGCCACTCCGGCGGTCGCCAGTTGCTCACGCGTAAGAGGCAAACCCACACGCTGCCCAGTCAACAAGATGATAGTCAACGGCGAGTAGCCCGCGCCGGTGGCCGAGCGCGCCAGCCGTTGTAACAGCACCAATGGGGAGCCGTAAGGTAAAAACACCAGCCATGTGACGGCTGCCATCCCCAGCGCGGTCAACAGCAGCAAACGCAGCCGGGCGCGCAGGTCGGGCAGGGCACGCAGTGCCGCGAGCAGCAGGAAGGGAATGGGCAGCACGCCACTGAACTTAGTGAGCGGAGCCAGCGCCATCAGCGTGAAGCCAGGCACGGCCTGACCGCGGCGCATCACCAGCAAGCCCAGCAGCAGCCAGATCAACATCAGGCCGTCATTGTGGCCGTCCATGGCGAAGATCAACAACAACGCCGGGTTCCACGCCCACAGCAACGTGCGCGCGGCGCGCACCTGCGGCGGCTGTCCGCGCAGCACAAGCCAGATTAATCCCGCAGAGGCGAGGAAAACCAGCGCGGCCAGCCCCTTGAACAACAACAAGCCGAGCAGCAGATTGTCGCGGCTGATGCTGGCCAGCCAGCGGGCGATATGGTGAAACACCGGGCCGTAATTGGACACATCCTTGCCCCACTCACCTGCGTATTTGAGGAAGGGGTCGTTCAGAATGCCTGCGGGCGCGAGCAAATACGGGTTCTGTCTGAATACCGCTTCCAGACGCCCCAGGATCAAATAATTGTAGATGTCGAGCGCATTGATCGGAAACGCGGCCACCAAAAACGCGCAAAACAGCGCGGCGGGCAGCATGATAGCGACCAGGCTGGGCCGTGCCTGGCCCGTGACGATCAACCGATAGGCGCGCCAGTACGCGTACAGCAAGCCTGCCAGCAACGCGGCGTAAGCGAGCGTTCCCCAAGGCCACGGGGCAAAGGCACTCACGTCAGGGCGCGGCGTCGGTGCGGCGTGCGGAGCCAACGGCATCCACAGCAGCAGTACCAGATAGCCCAGCGCGCTCAACAAGGCCATGAGCCAAAAGGAACGAGAAGAACGCATAGAGCTTGGAGCGGTTTTCGCTTGCATCAGTGTCATACAAAACAGGATTAGGAAGGGTGGCGATGTTAGCGCGCACCAATCGTCACAGTGACCGTGGCCGGTGCGGCCAGCCGCGGCAGGCCGGGCGCACTCGCGTCGTACAGGCCGATTTCGAGCGAATACGCGCCCGCGGGCAAGTCCGCAGGCAGCGTCAACGTATACGGATCCAGCACCACCTCGCCCGGCAGCCAGGCCGAGGTCAGTGTTTGCCCCTGCTGCGGCAGATGATCGTCCTGCGCAGCTACCCGCCCCGCGGCCAACAGATGCATAAAGCCAGTGTACGACGTGTCCATTGTCTGCATAGCCTGCCACGCCACAGTAATCGGCACGGTGACACCCGCGCGCAGGGGCTCTGCGGGCAAATCCAACCCCAACAGGGTGATCTGCCCAGCCAGGTCGTGGTCGAGTGCTACATCTAGCGGCGGCGGCTCGAACAGGCGCGCCGACGCGCGGACGGTCACCGGCACGGCCAGCGCGTTGCTCACAGCCAGCGCCGGATCGGCGCGCGCCACCAATTGCAACTGCACACGCCAGATGCCCGGCATCTCCTGCGCGGCCAGCGGCACGCGCAGCGTTAACTGGCTGCGCAGCGGCATGTTCGGCAGCCATTGTGTGGTTGGATAGGCCACAAATGGCTCCAGCGTTCCCGCAGCCTGGGCCACCCCCGCGGGATCAAACCACTGCCAGGCGACTACGGCATCAGACAAGTTCTGCTGCTGTAATCGCCACCACGGCTCGGCCAGCACCAGTTGCCCTGCCTCCGCCTCAAGCGGTGTGACGCTGGCTTGCAGCAAAGCGACTGGCTTTCCAACACTCTCCGCCGGAGGTTGTATGGGCATAGCAGGCAAGGGGGGCAAGCCTGTGCGCACCGGCTCAAGCCACAGCGTCTGCCCCGCAGGGTTGCCTGCGGCGTCGAGCAAGTCAAGCGCGCGGCCACTGGTCGCGTCATAGACTCCGAGGCGCAGGCGGTAGGTGGCGGGTGGCGTGCCGGGGTCGCTTGTTGGCAACACGGTGCCAAGCTGCGGCACGGCCAGCGGCCAGCGGAAGGTGGGATAGCCATAAGCGGCCAACCGTTGATCCACGCGCCCCCATTCGTGCCCCTCGGCGTCCACCAGTGTCGCCGTCAACTTCAAATCAGCCTGCATCGGGGTCAGTGCGCGCCAAGTCAGGTAGAGCGGGCAGGTGGGATCGTTCACCAGCCGCCCGCAAGCGGCTTGCATCCAACCGGTCAGCGCCACCTGGCCGGCAAAATTAGCTGTAACCGGCTGCATAGCTGCGGCGGCCGCGGCGAAATCAGCGTTACCGGTCCAGCGGAAGTGCCGCGGCCGGGCCAGCCCCCAGAAGGTCGCGTCCACCGGCAGCTCTTGGCTGATCTGCTCCAGCAAGAAGGGCACAACCCTGCCAGGGTCCACCACTTCATCCTGCCATTGCACCAGCCACGCGCCCTGCTTGCCTGCCAACGCAGCGTTCAACTCGTCGGCGACGCGCAGATCGAGGACCGCGTTTACATCTAAGGTTTCGCTGGCGGGCAGGCGGATCACCGTGCGGTCAGGCGCGTAGTAACGCCAGGCCGGATAGGCGTGGCCGCTGACCAGCACCACAGCCTCGTCCACGGCCTGCTGCGCCGCGATGAACTGCACGGCAGCGCGCCAGTCATCCTTGGTGAAGGCGGGGTCTACGAACCAGTTGCGGTCGGCCTGGATGTAACCGGCGAGCAACGGCAGAAACAGGGCCAGCAACAGCCGATACCGCGCCGGCTTGCGAAAGGCTGGCAAACGTCCGGCCACAGCCATGCCGCCTGCCAGCAGCAACAGCAGGCCCGGCGAGGCCAGCATCAGATAACGCGGGTTGAACTTGGGGTTGGCCGCGGCCAGCAGCAAGATCGCGACCACTGGCAGCAGCAAATACGTCAGGCTGAACCAGAGACCGCGCGGTCTGCTGCATTGCGGGCGGCGGTAGGTGGCCCAGACCAGCAGGGCGACTGCCAGCACAACCAACGCCAAATTCATGCCGGCCCAGAGAGTGGCGGGTTGCTCCAGCATGGTTTCGCCCACGGCAAAGCTGATCGCAGTGTGCCGTAGTGCTTCATCGAGCTTGAGCGCACCACGCCAGTAGCTGGCGTCCTCGCCAAAACGACGCAGCAAGTTGGGCAGCCAGGGCAGATAGCCCAGCGTCACCAGTACGATCGCGCCGATGCCCTCAACCAACAGCCACGCGCGGCGACGCACGACGCTTGGCAGGAAGAATAACGCCAGAGCAACCAACAAAAAGGCCGCGAAATAGTGCGTGTAGAGCGCGGCCAGAGCGGCAAGAACCAGCGCCAGCCACCAGCCGCGCCGAGCGCGCGGCGCGCGGGCATCCAGTACCCGCAGCAAAGCATAGCCCGCGCTCATGCCCAGCGCAGTGAGCAGGGTGTACATGCGCGCTTCCTGGCTGTAATAAAGCCAGAGCGGGTGCAGCGCGGCCAGCAACGCGGCTACATTGCCTGCGCCCGGTCCCCATAGCCGCCGCGCCAGCGCCCAGGCCAGCGCCACCAGCAATACGCCGAAGAAAGCCGAAGGGAAACGCAGCGCCCATTCGCTCGTGCCCGCGGCCTGCGTCCAACCGGCCACCACCGCGTAGTACAACGGTGGCTGGATGTCGTCTGCGGTCCAGCGCGCCAGTTCCGCCAGTCCTTGCTGCGTCACCTGTGCGGTGACGGCCTCGTCGTACCAGAGCGACTGCCGACCCAGCGCGTGGGTGCGCAGGGCAAAGGCCAGCAGCAGGCAGAAAAGAAGAAATAAATAACGCAGCCGTTGGTTCATGACGGGAAGGCACGAATGGCGCGTATCACCTGGTCGGCGTGCGCATCGGGCATTTGCGGATAGATCGGCAACGAGAGAATTTCAGTGGCGGCGCGTTCGGTTTCCGGCAAGCCGGACGCGGGGGCCAGGGCTTGATACGCGGCTTGTTGGTGAATGGGTAGGGGATAATGGATGGCGGTTTCGATGCCGTGCCGGGCCAGATGTGCTTGCAGGTCGGTGCGCTGGGCGCAACGCACCACGTAAAGATGATAGACGTGTTCGTTGCCCGCGGCGATGCCCGGTGTCTGCACCGCGCTGCCGGCCAAGCCTTGTTCATAGCGCGCGGCCAGCGCTTGCCGCTGCCGGTTCCAGTCGTTGAGCCGAGGCAGTTTGACCCGCAACAGTGCGGCTTGCAGTTCATCCAGGCGGCTGTTCATGCCCACGGTGTCGCTGACATAGCGCGTGTGCCAGCCGTACTGCCGCAAGGTACGTACACGCTCAATCAGGTCAGGCCGGTTGGCCGCGACCAGCCCGCCATCGCCCGCCGCGCCGAGGTTTTTGGTGGGATAGAAGCTGAAGCAGGCGAGATGTCCCACGGTACCGGCCAAACGCCCGTGCTGGCGTGCGCCGTGCGCCTGTGCACAATCCTCAATCAGCAGAAGGCCGCGGCTTTCTGCCAGCGATGACAGCGCAGCGAGGTCGGCCATTTGGCCGTACAGATGCACCGCGATGATGGCCTTCGTGCGTGGGGTGATGGCCGCTGCTACTACCACCGGGTCAAGGGTGAAACTGTGGGGATGGATGTCGGCAAACACTGGCGTTGCGCCGGCCAGCGTCACCGCGGTTGCGGTTGCCACTGCGGTATGACTGGGCACGATCACTTCGTCGCCCGCGGCCACACCGCCAGCCAGCAAGGCCAGCAACAACGCATCGGTGCCGGATGCTACACCCGCTGCGCCGGCCACACCCAGCCACGCGGCAAATTCCTCCTCGAATGCGCGCACCTGCGGCCCCAGCACGTACCAGCCGGAACGCAGCACGGCCAGCGCGGCCGCGTCGAGTGCTTGGGCCTGCTCGGCATAGCCGGCCTGCAAGTCGTTGAAAGGAATACGCTCGGTCATCGCGGGCTTCTGTCTACCAGTACCAGGCGCGGTGCTGTTGATAAAAGGCCAGCATCGCTTGCAGGCCGGTGCGCAGCGGGGTGACGGGCTGCCAGCCCACCGTTTGCCGGATAAGATCGTAGCTGGAATAGACATCACCGACATCAATGCGCCGGCGGTTTTCTGGCCATGGAATGAGGCGTACGCTGCCGCTGCCAGCCAGTTCCACGATCAAACTCGCCAAATCCAGCAAATTGATGCGCTCGGCAGGCAGGCCGCCCAGATTGAGCACCTGGCCGTTGACCGCGTCGCTGGCGCCTGCGCGCAGGAAGGCGTCTACCACGTCATCCACATAAGTGAGATCGCGACGCTGCTGACCGTCGCCGTACACCTGAATTTCCTCACCATCGAGTGCCTGCCGCACGAACCAGGCGATGAACCCCTGGCGGCTGTGCTGCATCAGTTGGCGCGGGCCATAGGTGTTGGTCAGGCGCAAGCTGCATGTACGCAGGCCGTGGGCCGCTCCATAGACGAGGTGATACCACTCCCCTGCCAGCTTGTTCACGCCGTTGATGTCGGTGGGGCGGTTACGATGGTCTTCGTCGAGCGGCAAATAGAGCGGGCGGCCATAGCTTTGCCGCGTGCCCGCATAGACGATTTTTATCTGTGGGTTGTGCAGGCGGCAGGCTTCGAGGATGAACAACTGGCTGCGCGCGTTGATTTCGAGGTCGGTAAAGGGATCAGTCATGGAATCGAGATGGCTGACCTGCCCGGCCAGGTTGAACAGCACCTCTTGCCCCGGCACCAGCGCGTTCATGGCGTGCGGATCGCGCACATCCGCTATATTCACGGCGACTGCATGCTCAATACCGGCCAGGTTGTGGCGATTGCCGCCGTATTCCGGCACGAGCGAATCGACCAGCAGCACGCGCGCGCCCAGCTCTACCAGCCGTCGGGCCAGGTTAGAGCCGATGAAGCCCAGTCCGCCCGTGATCAGCACGCGGCGATTGGCGTAAAAATCCAGATAATCGGTCATAAAGTCTCAGTGCAGTTGCGCAAAAAGTTACTGGCTCAAACAGGTTTCTGCAATCAGGGCACAGGGCAGGTCAGGCGCGGGCATTGGATGCGGGCCAACGGTCAATGGCCCCAACACTAACTCGTCACCGACGGGGTTGCCTGCACTGTCCAGCAGCGGCCAACGCGCCAGCGTGGCCTGATCATACCAGCCAATCACCAGATCGTAAAGGCCGGGGGGCAGTGTGTCGGGCAGGGCTACACGGTGCGCATCAAAAACGGGCTGCCCCCACGGCCACAACGTGGTGGGCAGGATGCCAAACCAGGTCGGCATCGCATCGGCCTGCGCCACAATGTTCCCTCCGGCATCGCGCACGTACAGGAACAGGGTCAAATCACGGTAAAACGGCTTCTCGGCCTGCCAGCGCAGCACCAGAGGGACGGTTTTGCCCGGCGCAGTGACCGCGGGCAACTGTACGCCGGTCAGGCGCACGGCCCATTGGTCGTTGCTGAAGTCGTGCGCGGTGTCGGTGAAGTACGGCGCGGCCAGCGGCTCCAGCCGGTTGTCCTGCCATTGATACATGCCGAGCCTGGCCCAGCTTGCAAACTCGAAGACCGGCGTCTGCGGATCGGCGCTGGCCGCGTGCCAGCGATTGCCCACGATCTGCCATTCGTCGCCGGTATACACGCCGACGCCGAGTGCCCATTGACGGGGTAAATACCACGGCAGCTTGTCGGTGACGATGGTTTCACCGACGGGCCATGCCTCCGGCGGCAGCCACAACGCCTGAATGAGCGGGCGCGTGTCGGAGCTATCCACCTCGCGGCCATCGGGCGCACGCGCGAACAGCCGCGGCTGGATGCCAGCGGGCAACGGCGTGAGCGCCTGCCAGTACAGGCGAATCCCTGTGCTGCGCCATTGGCTGTCTGGCAGCAAGTCGTAGCCAACCAGCTTGAGCTGCTCGCCTGCCGGGCCGGTGAACAGGATGTCCAGCGCGGTCTGCGGCGCGGCGTCGCTACGGGCAAAGGTGAAGAATTCGACGGGTAGATCAGCCAAAGTAAGCGCCGGGCTGCCGGGCTGTCGCCGCAGCAACAAATAGCCATCCGCCGCGTCCTGCACCGCCCAGTCGCCCGCAGCCAGCAATGCCTGCACGCGGTTGCGCATCTCGGTGGGGTGCAGGGTCCAATCGCTGGTAGCAGCTTGATCCAGCAGCACAAACTGGCTGTCGGCCAGCGCGGGAAAGAGAAAAATGCGCTGGCGATGGCTGAAATGCGGGTAAAGCGTGGACGAAGTGGAGAGCGCCGCGTCGGGGGGGATTTGCGCGGCAAAGCGGGCCAGTAGGCGGTGATGGGCAGTCACCGCAGGCCAGCTTGCTTTGAACTGCGCACCGAGCGGCGCGTAGCCCCAGGCAAGCTGCGCGGCCAGGCCCGCCAGCAGCAACCAACCCGTCAGCAGCATGTACACGTGCGTGCGACGACCCCGACGCAGCAGCCACTGCCCGGCGCGCGCCACCCGCTGGCTACCGACAATAGCCGCCACGATGACGAAAGCTGCCAGCGGCGCGGAATAATGTAATTGACCGCTGTATTGCAAGGGGTAGGCGCTGAGCAAATTCGCCAGCAGCAACGGCAGGCCCAGCAGCGCGATCTCTGGCCCTGCCAGCGCCAGAAAGCCGACCGGAGCCAGCAGCTTGAGCAGATACTCAAGGCGCAAAGGCTCGGCGATCACCCGCAGCACCAGGCCGGGCTGCGTGATGAGCGCCTTCAAGACGCCTGCGAAGCTGTCCCCCAGGGCACCGAAACGCGCGACATAGGGGCTTGTGTCCAGGCCATAGGCTTGCGCGGCGTGGCTGGGGATGATGACGAAGGTGGCGAGGGCGAACCAGACGCCGCCCACCAACGCCACCGTACCCCCTGCCAGTGCGGCCGCGCGGCTGCCTGCCCGGCCCTGATGGTACAACGACCAGGCTGTGCCAAGTGTGTACAGCCCCAGCATGGCCGCGAGCAAGGCCGCGCCTTCCTGCACGGCGGCCACCAGCAGCGCAAACAGCACGAAACGGCCCCACTGGCCGCGCGCCAGCGCCAGCAAAGCGGCCAGAATCAGCGGCGCAGCCAGTGGCAGCGCGTGAAACTCGGCGGTGATGGGAGCCTGCACCGCGGGGAAGAGCAGCCAGGCCGCGGCAAAGGCGAGCGCGGCCACAGCGTGCCAGATCGCTTGCTGCCGTGCTCGCGGTGAGCTATCCGGGGGGCCGTGTGGTGCGAGTCGCAGCCAGGCCAGTTGAAAAACCGGCCATGCGCCGAACGCCAACGCCAGCACTTGCAGGATCAACAAGGCACGCACATCGTTCCAAAGCCAAAAGACCAGCGAGACCGGCGCAAAAATCGGCTCGACATGGTCGGTCAGGCGCGAATTAAAGGGGTCTTCGCCCTTAGTTTCCATCACAAAACGGCCGCGGCTGGTGTTCCAAATCGCCTGATCCATCTGGCCGAGGTCGGCCATGTGCGTGGTGTGGGCGGCGTGACGCTGCACCGCCAGCGCGGAAAAATAGAGGCTAAACAGGGCGATCAGGACGACGAGCAGACCCAATGCCCAACGCGGCGCGGCAGGAGGGGCTGCATCGGGCGCGGATGCGGACGGCTGCACGCGCGGGCGGACGAGAGGAGCAGATGCACTGCCGCGCCGCGCCCACAAGGCCACGCCCGCGCCAACCAGATCGAAGACGACAGCCCACAACCGCGCGGCCAGCGAAATCACTGTGGGCAAAGGCGCGACGAACCACGGGGCGAGCAACGCCACCAGCGCGCCCTCGCGCACGCCGAGGCCGCCGGGGGTTAGCAAACTGAGGTAGCCAATGACGTAAGCGGCGATCCAGGCTGCCAGCAGCGCGCCTGTCTGTGCCAAGGTGATGGGGGTAAAGGTGGCGACCAACAGCGCAAAGCCCGCGCCACTCAACAGCCAGACGCCCGCGTAGCCCAGCGCGGCGACCAGCAATTGTGCAAAGGTCAGGGTAATGTGGAGGGGGGGACGCTTGAGCGCGGTCAACAGCTTGTTCAGCAGCCATTCGAGTACGCGCGGGTGACAGATGATAAGGGCCAGCGGTGCGAGGATCAGAAAGGGACGCACGGTTTGCAGCCAGCTCGCTTGACCGGTGAACGCAAACCCCACCAATGCCAGCGCCAGTCCCACCGTCATGTTCAAGGCTTGATGCAGAACAATGCTGGTGAAGGTGGTCACGCGGTTGACCCCATCGTCGGCCGCGAGTTCGGCCATACCGAGGAATTGCCAGACGTTGCCGGGGATGTAGCGCACGGCGTTGGAGAGGAACCAGGTTTGCGCGGCGCGGCCCCAGGCCAGCCGACTGCCCAACCGGTTCAGCAAAAACCACCAGATCGAGAGTTCAAACAGAGAGGACAGCAGCAGGCAGGCGAAGCTGGGGAGAAGCCAGGCGGGGCGCAGTTGCCACGGATAGGAGCGCAGGGCCTGCCATTGCGTGACGAGCAGCGCGGCCAGAAAGCCAACTGCCAGCACCAGCGCCGCCCCACGCAACGGCTTTTTAAATTGTGTCCAGGGTTTGCGTTGCGCAACTGAGGCCATGCCAGCCATTCTACTGCAACTGGGGAGGAATGACGAATAAGCGCGGGCGGGGTGACTAGCTGCGCGTCATGGCGGTAAAATGGGCAAGGTAACGCTGTGCCAGATGCGGCCAGCCGAACGTGGTGTCAATCAGGGTGCGGCTGGCCTGCCCCATGAGCTGACGTTGCGCGGTGGGCAGGGCGGCCAGCCGAATGATCGCCGCGGCCAGCGCGTGTGGGTCTTGCTCCGGGACGATCCAGCCATTCATGTCGTTCTCGATCACGAGTTCATTGCCAGCGGCGGGGGTGCCGATCACCGGTTTAGCGCAAGCCATCGCATCGAGCACGCAGACGTTGAGGCCGTCCGCCGGGCGCGTCACCGAGGGCATCACCAGCGCGTCGGCGGCATTGTAAACTGTACTCATCTGGTCGAAGGGCACTCGCCCCAGCCAATGCACAAAGGGGTCAAGCTGCAAGGCTGTTGCCAACGCCTGCCATTCCTGCCACAGGTCGCCGTCGCCCACAAAAACCGCATGGATCGGGGGCGCGGCAGCCCCGGTCAGCCAGCCCGCAGCACGCAAGATGCCCAGAGCTTGCAGCAGAACATCGAAACCCTTTTTATAGACCATGCGGCCCACGGCCAGCAACAGCAATGCAGTGGACGGCACGCCCCAGCGGGCGCGCAGCTCGGCCACGCCCTGCGTTGAGGGGCGCAAGGCGGCAGGATCCACCCCGTAGATGATCAAATCGAAGCGCGCGGGGTCTGCGCCCAGCTCGCGGATCGCCACGCTGCGCAGCGCGTGGCTGTTGGCGGTAACGAGGCGCGCCTGCTGCACCGTAAAGCGGGTCATAGCGCGGAAAAGCGGGTTCTGCGCGGCCACGAGCGCATCGGACCCGGGGATGGAGAGGGCGAGGGGAATGTGCAGCACGCGACTGGCGACCGCGGCGAAAAAGCCGTTGGGCAGCAGCCAGTGCGCGTGCAGTATGTCGGGTCGGTGCTGGCGACACCAGCGCAGCGTGGCCGCGGTGCCGGCCGCGAAAAAAGCCGGCGCGAGCGCGTAGGTTTCGCGGCGCATACGCACGTCGGCCTGCATAGTGCGCATGTAGCCGAGGCGATGCCACGCGTCCACGGGTGCATAGCGCCAGAGTTGCGGCGCGGGTTCGGCGCGCTGCGGCATGGGCTGGTAGGCGGGGTCCCAGGGGGCCAGCACCGAGACCTGCTGTCCCTGACGCGCCAACTCGGCGCTCAAGGCAGCGACGAAGTTACCGCTGAAGTCGCCGGGAAAGCGAGGGTAGTTGTGCGTCAAAACAGCGATGTGCATGGCGTTTATTCGACGTCGCGCAGGCGCTGCTCCAGCTCGCGCAGTTGCTCGCCCTGGTTGACGATTAGCTCGGCCAGGAAACCGACGAGGAAGAGCAGCAGGCCAGCTAAAGCCAGTACACTGGCCGCAATAAACAAGGGGCGAATCTGGGTCTGGGCAACCCCATAGAGCACGGCCAAACCCACGCCGGTGATGCCGGCGACGGCCAGCAAGAGCAGCCCGAGGCCGCCGAAGAAGCGCATGGGGGCCTGGCTGAAGGTGAGCAGGAACCAGACGACCAGCACATCGAGAAAGGACTTGGGAATGCGGCTCAGACCGAACTTGGATTGACCGCTGGGGCGGCGATACCAGGTGGTCTGCACTTCGCCGATGCGAAAGCCCTGATGCGCGGCGATTTGCAGGATGAAGCGGTGCCAGTCGGAGCGTAGCGGGGGCAGCGCCTCGATAACCTCGCGGCGAAAGGCCTTGATCCAGTTCATGTCGTGGACGTGGACGTTGAACAGACGCTGCGATACGCGGTTGTAGATACCAGACGCGAAAACTTTGCCGTCGTCGCGCCCCTGCCGCCAGCCCGCCACTACGTCGTAGCCTTCGTCGAGCTTTGCCAGCAGCTTGGGAATGTCCTCTTGCGGGTTCGATTCGAGGTCGGCGGGGAGGAAGACAATGGCTTCGCCGCGCACGGCGCGAAAGCCGGTGCGCAACGCGGCGGTGAGGCCGAGGTTGCGGCGATGGCGGATGAGGCGCAGAAAGGGATAGGTGGCAGCGAGACTGGCGGCCACCTGGCTCGTGCCGTCGGTGGAACCATCGTCCACGAGTACCAGTTCGCAGGTGCGCCCGCGCAGCGCGGGGGCAGCGAAGGCCTGCGCTACGCTGTCGAGCAGGGCAGGGATGTTGCCGGCTTCGTTGCGGGCAGGGATCAGGACAGAAAGGTCGAGGGTCATGGGCTGGTCACGGTTCGCGATGGGAAGCCTGGGCTTTGACAAAGCGCGTGGGCGGCTACCCAGGCAGCCAGCCCACGCTGGAATTATAGCATTGTCATGCTGCCGCGGCTAATCAGGCGGGAGGGTGACGGGCGCGGGGAAAATTGGACTTGACGATGACAGAAACGGGCTTATACTTGGCTGATTGACATATCATAGCGGCAGGCTGGTGATCGGTGTGGTTGCGCTATTTTTAATGCTGATGACAAAAGATTTAGCGTTTTTTGTCATTGGTTACTTTTGTTTCAATGTAATTGGCGCAAAAGCATCAACCATTGATGTTCTCATGTTAATTTTGACGCTGGGGCTTTGTATTTATAATTATTTTTCTTTTTTAAGAAGTCGTTGGCCCACTTCATCATCAACAATTTTAATAAAACATGGAAAAAACACACGGTCTCACGCTGGGAAAGTTCACCCCTTTGCATGAAGGGCATCAATTGGTTATAGAAACCGCACTTGCCGAAATGGATGAAGTGTCTGTCATTATCTATGATGCACCCGAAACAACGCCTATTCCGCTGAACATTCGCTCTAATTGGCTAAAAAAGCTCTACCCAACCGTCAAAGTAATTGAAGCATGGGATGGGCCAACCGAAGTTGGCAATACTCCCGAAATAAAGCGAAAACATGAAAAATATATTATCGAAAATTTAAAAATTTCGGGCATAACCCATTTTTATTCCAGCGAATTTTACGGGGAACATATGAGTATTGCTCTTGGCGCAATAAACAGGCTGGTAGATCCTTCCCGTGATATTGTTCCTGTTTCGGGAAAGAAAATCAGGAAAAATCCGTTTTTGTGGCGTCAATATATTTCGCCAGTTGTGTACCAAGACTTGATTACCAATGTTGTCTTTTTGGGCGCACCATCCACGGGTAAGACAACGCTTGCCAGGAAGATGGCTGAGGAATATAAGACGGTTTGGATGCCAGAATACGGGCGAGATTATTGGGAAAACAATCAGGTAGATCGAAGATTATCTTTAGAACAATTGGTGGAAATTGCAGAAGGGCATTTAGAACGGGAGAATCAACTTATTTACCAGGCAAATCAATATATCTTTACTGACACGAATGCAATAACAACTTTTATGTTCTCAATGTCCTATCATCAATCCGCCCACAGCCGGCTGGTGGAACTGGCAAACCTGGCCCAATCGCGCTACGATTTGGTTTTTCTTTGCGATGTTGACATTCCTTATGACGATACCTGGGACAGGTCCGGTGACGTTAACAGAAAGGTTTTCCAAAAACAAATAATCGGCGATTTAGTTGCCCGAAAAATCCCTTACATCGTTTTACGCGGTGATTTAGAAGCCAGAAGCGAAAAGGTTAAGCAAGTTTTGAATAACTTTCAGAAATATCATTCATTAGCAGCGTTTTACAACACGGAACAAAATAATGAGTAATTTTTTCAGCGTTGATAATATCTTATTTACCTTTCTTGGATACCCGATGAGCTATGTTGAATTTATTGGTACTATCTTATATTTATGGTCTGTTTGGCTCATTGCTCAACGAAACATATTAACATGGCCCGTAGGCATCGCCAGTGTGTTGCTTTACATGATCCTGTTCTACCAAATCAGGCTTTATTCCGACACCATTGAACAAATCTACTATCTTGGAGCAAGTATTTATGGGTGGTGGATTTGGAACAAATCCCCGAAAGGCGATGGGCAAATAACCGGCGTTAAATACAGTGCCCCAAAGAACCTGATTTTATGGGTTGTTTTTACTGCCATTATCTCAGTCGCCTTTGGCTATTTTATGAGCCAGGTGCATCTTTTCTTACCTGTAATCTTCCCCGAAGCAGCCTCATTTCCCTATCTTGATGCAATTACCACAATCATGAGTTTTTCAGCCATGTGGTTAATGGCAAAAAAGAAAACCGAGAGTTGGATTTACTGGATTATGGTAGACGTACTCGGAATCTGGCTGTATTTCGTCAAGGATGTCAAGTTCCTGTCTTTGTTATATGTAACTCATGTTACGCAGGCGCCTCTAGCGAGGCGAAGCGAAATGGCTGCATGGTCTGAAGTTGCTCAAAGGCCGATTGGAGTGCGGCAAGATAGAGCTTGGTCTTCAGGGCGTAATGGTTGAGCTTGGT
>JBAQWV010000072.1:0-2255 GCA_049299095.1 Anaerolineae bacterium
GGCAAGATTCGAACTTGCGACACTCGGTTCCGAAGACCGATGCTCTAGTCCACTGAGCTACGGAGGCTAACGATCTGTCCAGATTGTATCCGTCACGGCAGGCCCTGTCAAATGTTTTCCCGTTGCACATTTTGCTCGTTGTGTTATAATGAGGCCCGCAGTGCTGCTGTTTCGGGCCTGCACCGAGCTTTCGACGCAACCTCGCAGCCAGCAGCTTTTTTGATGGGAGCTTTTCACCAGCTATGAATAACGGCGACTTTTCCAAATCCCCCACTTCGATTGATGAGTTAGTCGGGCAACTGCCACGCACCTATAGCGAGGAGGACACCCAACTCGTGCGCCGAGCCTATGCGCTGGCCAGCGAGGCACATGGTGACACCCCGCGCGCCTCAGGCGAGCCGTATATCATTCATCCGCTAGCTGTTTCCGGCATCCTGGCTGACCTGCGTTTGGACGCCAAGGCAATTGCCGCCGGTTTGCTGCACGATGTGGCGGAAGACACCAGCATTTCTATCGCCGAGATTGAAAAACAGTTTGGCAGTGATGTAGCAACACTGGTGGACGGGGTGACAAAACTGGAAAAAATCGGGCGTATGGGGCGCAGCGAGGATGGCGACGGCCCGCAACCCGCGGTCAACCCGCGACTGCGCAGCCAGCGCGACGAAACCCTGCGCAAGCTCTTCCTTGCCATGAGCCAGGACATCCGCGTAGTGCTGATCAAGCTGGCCGACCGCCTGCATAACGTGCGCACGCTGGGCCATTTGAAAGAACACAAACGCCGGCGCATCGCGCGCGAGACGCTGGAAATCTACGCACCACTGGCTAATCGCCTGGGCATCTGGCAAATCAAATGGGAACTGGAGGACGGCTCTTTCCGTTGGCTGGAGCCGGAAGTTTACAAAACCATCGCCGGCGATTTGCAGCGCCGCCGCATCGAGCGCACCCACTTCATCAGCCGCGTCATCAGCATGATCCAGACCGAGATGCAAAAGCTGGGCATTGCCGCAGTGGTCGAAGGCCGCCCCAAGCACATTTACAGCATCTACCGCAAGATGCAACGCAAGGGCGTTGAACTGGAACAGGTTTACGACACCGAAGCCGTGCGCATCATGGTTGATGAAATCAGCGATTGCTATATCGCGCTGGGTGCGATTCACGGCCTATGGCGGCCCATCCCAGGCGAGTTCGACGACTACATCGCCAACCCCAAAGACAACATGTACCGCTCGCTGCACACTGCGGTGGTCGGCCCAGACGGGCACAGCCTGGAAGTGCAGATTCGCACGCACGAAATGCACCGCTCCGCAGAGCTCGGCATTGCCGCGCACTGGCGTTACAAAGAGCAGGTCAAGCGCGATGTCGAATTTGAAAACAAGCTGGCCTGGCTGCGCGGCTTGATGATGGACTGGCAAAGCGACGTTACCGACGCCACCGAATTCGTAGATTCGATGCAGTCGGACGTTTTTGCCGACCGCGTCTATGTGTTCACACCACAAGGCGACCTGAAAGACCTATCTGCCGGGTCAACGCCGATTGACTTTGCCTACATGGTCCACACCGAGGTGGGGCATCGCTGCCGCGGCGCACGCGTCAACGGCAAGCTGGTATCACTCGATTTCCGTCTGCGCAACGGCGACATCGTGGAGATCATCACCTCGAAGCGCGGCGGCCCCAGCCGCGACTGGATGAACCCCTCACTGGGTTTCACCAAGACCAACCGCGCCCGCGCCAAAATCCGCCAGTGGTTCCGCAAGCAAAGCCGCGAAGAGAATATCCAGCAAGGCACGGAAACACTCAACCGCGAGCTGAAGCGGCTGAACATCGAGCGCAGCCACGATTCGATTGCCAAGCTGTTCGGCTATGACAAAGTGGACGACTTCTACGCGGCGCTCGGCTTTGGCGACATCAACACGCCACAGGTCGCCAGCAAAGTGTTGGATATGGATCGCAAGGAACGCGACGAAAGCACACACGACGACAGTGGCTATCCTTCGCCCGTTCCCATTTCCTCCGAGGGCGTCACCGTGCTGGGGGTGGCCGACCTCCTCAGCCGCACCGGCATGTGCTGCAATCCACTGCCCGGCCAGGAGATCATCGGCTACGTCACGCGCGGGCGCGGGGTCACGGTCCACCGTGCCACCTGCCCCAACGTGGCACACATGATCAAAAAGGACCCCGCGCGCGTGGTCGAAGTAAGCTGGGGGCAGGCCGCCGAGCAAACCCATCCCGTACACATCCGCGTCGAAGCCTATGAC
>JBAQWV010000073.1:0-2196 GCA_049299095.1 Anaerolineae bacterium
CCATGGTCCGGGCCATGCCAGAAGACGTGGTTGCCACCGATAGCCCACTGGGTATTGAGTTCGACGATATCCTTTTGAGTGACGAAGACGTCTGGAGTAAACCGGTCGTCGTCGAGGTCGAGGTAAC
Source organism: Anaerolineae bacterium (assembly GCA_049299095.1). Lineage (GTDB taxonomy): Bacteria > Chloroflexota > Anaerolineae > JAAEKA01 > JAAEKA01 > JAAEKA01. The sequence continues at coordinate 128 of JBAQWV010000073.1, forward strand.
CCTGGCCCTGAAGCACCATAAGGATCTCATCATAGGTGTCACTATAGCCGGATACGTTATGATCCAGCGCAATGACATCCTTAGCGGCCATCCAGTCTATAACACTCATATCCACCTTTGACCATTCGTTGTTTGGGTGCCATTGGCCGAAGTCTTCGTCCGCCAGGGTCTTGACTGCGGCGACACCTACCTTCGCGTTGCCTATCGTACTGACATAGAGACTGGCGGCTCCATTCCAATTGGGCCAATCAATTGCGTCCACCTTTTCGGCGCTGGTAGTTAGCTGATGTTCCTTACCTGCCCACCAGAGTTGAAAGACGCCAGTGGTGTTTGGTCCGATCGTGGACGGATCAAACAGAACGACATCCCACGGAGTGACCGCTTTGGCAATTCCCGGCAACCTCGTATTCGCCGCGAAGCCGACAAAGAGATAGTCGCTGTTCCGCCAGGCGCTGGCCAGGTTGGTGAGGTTGCCCTTCACGTTCAGATCCGAAAGGTCCAGGAACATCACCCACTTGCTGCCAAGTCCTACCTCCATCTGGTTGTAGTATCTGCTCCACGCCAGGATGTCACCGGCCAGAAATGGGATACCGGCCACGTTGCCGGTGCCCAGGTTGGCCGCCGCGGCGCTGATGAGCAGCGGGGTCGAGATCAGGAGTTGGTACTTGTAGTTGCTTCCTCCGGTTTCGTCCGCACTTGAGACGCGCAGGTAGTAGGTGCGGCCGGTTTCGAGGTTGTAGAACATCAGCGAGTCCACAGTGTCGGTGTCATCGTTACAACCCATGAGCACGGCGTCATCGGCGTACAGGCAGATGAGAGCATCCAGTGGCCAGCCATTCGATGCAGCGTCAATGTCGAACAGGATCGGAACGTGACCATCATCAGCATACTCAACGCGCAATTGCCAGTAGTCGGCATCGCTCGCGCTGTCGATCTTGCCACCGAGCACACAGCCCCTCTTGAAAGTTAACTCCGGGTTGTATGCACCGGTTTCACTCCTAGTGTCGGTGCACTTCAACCAATCTTCAGCCGTGGCCATGCTATCGTTCGTCGTGGCCTTTTCGTTGTTGACCCATGGTGTGATCGGGGCCGACTCGCCCACTTCCGTTACGGCCGGTAGCGGTGCCTTCCTCGCCGGCTCTTGCCCCTGGGCCATCACCGCCGTCAATCCCGGCAGCGCGGCCAGCAGGAGCAACACGATTACCCATTTACCGAGCCATTTGTGGTTCATTGTCAAGGCTCCTTATTTCCTTGGTGGTGAACTGGCGATTCTCTCAAGGGGAGCCATAGCATCACCGCAACCATTTTCAGATATGACACAAGAGTGGTTTAGAAGTGATAGTTCCCCCATTTACTATTATCGGCAATCTGCTGGCCCGGGTCACCTGAGCAACGTCACCAGATATGCATGACTTTTGTCACTAATCTCGCTCCAACTCTCCTCGCCGCCCCCTGTATCCGTTGCCGCGTCTGACTGCTCGTCGTCGCTGTAGGCGTCGCTTGTAGTCGGCATGTGGTCGGTCAGTGAGAGGTTGCGGAGAAACGCGGAGATGACGCAGAGAGACGCGGAGGAAAAACCTCGGTTTCTTCCTCCGCGTCTCTCTGCGTTCCTCTCATATCACGCCTGCCTCGACCAGTGCCCGATAAGTAATCGCCAGCCCGGCGACGGTGATGAACGTCGCGCTGGCCATCGGCAGCAGGCGCGTCGTGACGGCGCTGTGGCGCACCGGCAGCCGCTCCAGGAAGCGCCCGGCGTAGACCATGATCAGCCCGATGCCGGTCAGCACCCCGGCCAGTCCGATGCTGAAGGCCAGGATGAGCACCAGCCCGACGCCCACCTGCCGCAGGGCGATGGCGCTCAACATCAGGATGAGCGCCGACGGGCACGGCAGCAGCCCGCCGGAGATGCCCAACGCCAGCAGGCTGCGCCAACTGAGGGCGTCGGGCGGGGCTGCATGGCTATGGTCGTGGCCGTGGTCGTGGGAATGGCCGTGATCATGGTCATGCGTATGGTCGTGGTCGTGCGTGTGATCATGGTCGTGGCTGTGGCCGTCAGCGTGGTCGTGCGT
>JBAQWV010000074.1:0-18090 GCA_049299095.1 Anaerolineae bacterium
CCAAGCAATTGATCGAGGACATTCAGCGTCCGGTGACAGATGCCAACAAGTCTATGGTGATGTTACTGGTGATTTTCGCAGCGGCTGGTCTGGCCTTACTGCTTAGCATGTCCACCAAGAGCAAACCCTCCGCGATGGGTCTGTTCCTGGGCATGTTGTACGGCTATATGCTCAGCGCAGCCGCGCTGCCGCTGATCATCACTGACGCCAACTTCAAACTGCCGGTGCCCTTCCTGCGAGCCGTGGAGCCAGGTACAGCAGCTGCCACTGCGCAGGGAGCTAGCGCACTGAACAAGGTCTACGCCACGCTCAATCAGCCGCAGAACGTGCGCATCTTTGGTTTGCTGATCGGCATCCTGATCGTAGTGATCCTGCTAACCAGTGTGCGCAAGGGTGCGGGTAGCAGCGCAGGCGGTCAGAAGAAAGGATAAGCACCTATGGGCCCTATCGAAACCTTGTTTTTAGTGCTTATCGCGTTTTTTGGCGTCGTGGGTGTGGTGCGCACCTGGCCGCGCGAGTTGGGCGTGACCACCATGTTGTTGTTAGCCCTGTTTCTACTGACCTTTCTCTTTCGCACCGACGCGCCGGGCCGCCTGGATTCTATCTTTGGCCGTGTCGGCATTGCCGAAAGTCAGATCGTGCCGCTGGAAGGGATTTTGGCCGTGCTACTGCTGCTGGCGGTGGCCTTCATTTCCTATCAGGGCATGGGCCTGACCTACCCCGGCAATGCCAAAAGCCCCGGGTTGAGCCTGGCCGTTGGCCTGATCAATGGCTACCTGCTGATCGGCAGCGTTTGGTATTATCTGGCGCGCGCCAACTGGCCGCTGACGACCGTCCTGCCAAACTACACGAACTTTTATGATTTCTTTGTCAAGCTACTGCCGCCCGCCATCTTTCCGTGGCAATTTTTCATCCTGCTGGCAGTCGCCATGTTGATTGTCCGCGTGATCAAATAACAATGGTTTCTTCTGCTCAATCAGCCGCGAGCTGGACCCACCTGCTCGCGACGCCCGAACGCACCCACATCCACCTGGTTGGCATCGGCGGCACTGGCCTTTCAGCCATTGCCCGCGTTCTGTTGCAGCGCGGCTTCACCGTGTCCGGCTCGGACCAGCGCGCCAGCGCCGCCACCGCCGAACTCGCCGCGTTGGGCGCACAAACACTGGTCGGCCACGCCGCGGCTCACAGCGCGGGGGCTGACCTTGTGCTGGTCTCCTCCGCAGTGCCAGCCAGTAACCCCGAAGTGATGGCTGCACACGCCGCGGGTGTGCCGGTGGTGAAACGCGAACAATTCCTCGGCCCGCTGATGGCTGGTGACACCACGCTAGCTGTGGCCGGTACGCACGGCAAAACCACCACCAGCGCCATGACCGCCGCGCTGCTGGATGCACTGGGCGCAGAGCCGAGCTTCATCGTTGGCAGCACCATACTCAGCCTGGGCACAGCCGCGCGCAGCGGACGGCCCGGCGGCCCTTTCGTGATCGAAGCAGACGAATACGACCACATGTTTTTGGGCCTGCACCCTCAGATTGCCGTCGTGACCAACGTCGAATGGGATCACGTAGATTGCTATCCGAACCCAGCCGATTTCATGCAAGCCTTCGTGCAGTTCACGCAGTTGGTGCCCGCGGGCGGCGCGGTGGTTTACTGCGGCGACGACGCGGGGTGCCGAACGCTCCACGCCACCGCGGCCCAACCTGATGTGACGTGGGTTGCCTACGGCTTGCAGCCCGGCAACGCCTGGCGCGGCGAACACCTTGAGGCCAATGCCCTAGGCGGCGTAGATTTTGACGTGTATCACGACGAAAAGCTGCTGGCACGGGTTTCCATGCCCCTCGCAGGCGACCATAACGTATGCAACGCGCTGGCGAGCTTCGCCGCGGCCACGCTCGCAGGCTATGACGTTTTTTCTACCCCTCGTGAAAACCTTAAAATTTCGCGAATTTTTACGGGGACCAAAAGACGGCTTGAGACAATTGGTACATGGTGTGATACAATTATTTTAGACGACTACGCGCACCACCCCACCGAGGTGCAAGCAACGCTTCGTGCAGCACGTCAGCGGTTCCCTCTCCGCTCGCTCTGGGTTTTGTTTCAGCCCCACACGTACAGCCGCACGAAAGCATTGCTTGGCGAGTTTCGTGACAGCTTTGAAAACGCCGATCACGTGCTGATCACCGATATTTACGCCGCACGTGAACAGGACACCCTGGGCGTCAGCGCGCAGGACGTAGTCGCCGCGGTACAGCATAGCGATGTGCGTTACAGCGGCGACTTGGATGCCGCCACCCGCCTGTTGTTGGCTGAAATGCAGCCGGGCGATGTGTTGCTGACGCTGGGCGCCGGGGATGGCGACCGGGTAGGTCGCGAGGTGCTGGCGGGCTTGCGCAGCCGCCAACACCCTGCCAACCCCGCCGCCGGTCGCCAACGCTACGACGAGCTGGCGACTGCGATTGCCCAAGCCACCGGTCTGGCGGTGCGCCGCGACGAACCACTCAGCGCCCACACCACGATGCGCGTGGGTGGCCCCGCCGATTTATTCGTGACCGCGGGCGCGCTGGACGACCTGGTGACACTGCTGGCATTGGCGAAAAGCCTGGATGTGCCAGCGCTGGTGCTGGGTGGTGGTAGCAACCTGCTGGTTAGTGACCGCGGCGTGCGCGGGCTGGTGATTGCCAACGGCTGCCGCACAGTACAGCGTCACGAAGGCGATGTGGTGTGGGCCGAGGCGGGCGCAAATCTGGCGGGCGTGGCGCGTCAGGCCATGCGCTGGGGCCTGGGCGGTCTGGAATGGGGTGTCAGCATTCCGGGCACGGTAGGCGGCGCGGTGGTTGGCAACGCTGGCGCACATGGCGGCAGCATCGCCGGTAATCTGGTGCGGGCCACGCTGTTAACCGACGATGGTTCATTGGTTGAATGGCCCGCGGCGCGCTTTGACTATCAATACCGCACCAGCGCGCTTAAAAACAGTATCTGCACAGGCCAGAAGCATCCTGTCGTGCTGGCTGCGGCCTTTCAACTGCACGCCGCGGACAGTGCCACGCTAGAAAGCCGCGCGGCGGGCTTCCTGGCTCACCGACGAACGACACAGCCGGTCGAACCGAGCATGGGTTCGACCTTCCAGAACCCACCCGGCGACTATGCTGGGCGGATCATCGAGGCGTTGGGTTTGAAGGGTCAGCGCCAGGGTGGTGCAGCATTTTCTACGGTCCACGCCAATTTTATTGTAAACCTGGGCGGGGCCACGGCAGCCGACATCCTGCTGCTGATCAACCGGGCGCGGTTGGCCGCCTGGCAACAATTCGGGGTAACGCTGACGCCAGAAATCCTGTTTGTGGGTGACTGGCCCCAGCAGCCTTTGGTAGAGGTGACAGAGTGAGCAGGCTAAGGGTTGGCGTTTTATTTGGTGGACGATCAGGCGAACATGAAGTGAGCCTGCGTTCAGCGCGTTCGGTGATCGCGGGCCTCGACCCGACGCGTTACGATGTGACGCTGATCGGCATTAACAAGCAAGGCCACTGGCTGGCTGGCCCGAATGCCACGCACCTGCTGGCCGCGCCCTCCACAACCGCGCCCATTGAACCGGTTGAAACCGGCCTGATCCCGCACGACGCCTCGCTGCGCGGCCTGGATGTGATTTTCCCGGTGCTGCACGGCCCGATGGGCGAGGACGGTACGGTGCAAGGCTTGCTGGAATTGGCCGATTTGCCCTATGTCGGCTGTGGCGTGACTGCTTCCGCCGTGGGCATGGATAAAGTCATTTGCAAGGCGGTTTTTGCCGCGCACGGCTTGCCGCAAGTGCCTTACGTCACAGTGAAGCGCGCCCAATGGGACGCCGAGCCGGAAGCCGTGTTGAACTCAGTAGAGGCCGCGCTGCGCTACCCGCTCTTCGTCAAGCCTGCCAACATGGGGTCGAGTGTCGGCGTGAGCAAGGCCAGCGACCGCGCGGGCTTGCAGGCCGCGCTGCGCGAGGCGGCCCGCTATGACCGCAAGCTGGTGGTCGAGCAGGGCATTGACGCGCGCGAGATCGAAGTCAGTGTGCTGGGCAACGATGAACCGATGGCATCACTGCCGGGCGAGATCGTCCCCAGCCGCGAATTTTACGACTACACAGCCAAATACATTGACGACGACTCGGCCCTGCTGATCCCCGCGCCGCTGACGCCCGAACAAACCGCCATAGTGCAGCAGCTGGCAGTGGCCGCGTTTTTGGCCGTGGACGGTGCGGGTCTGGCGCGCGTGGACTTCCTGCTAGATCGCCAAAGCGGCGAACTATATTTGAACGAAGTCAACACACTGCCCGGCTTCACCTCGATCAGCATGTATCCCAAACTGTGGGAAGCCAGCGGCTTGCCCTTTCCGCAGCTCATTGATCGGCTTGTTGACCTGGCCCAGCAGCGGCATCAGGACAAGAGCCGCAGTGAAACATCGTTTCAGCCGGCTTAGGCCGCGCGGACAAGTAGCATGGCTCGCAAAGAGACCAAACGACGACCCGTCAAAGAACAGGAATTCCTGACCAAGCCGCGCAAACCGCGCCGGCGACCTGCCACGCGGCAGATGCGACAGGAACAGACTGTGGCGCGCGCCTTGCCGCAACTGCGACGGCCCACGCTGCCGCGGGTGCGCATTTCCGCCGTGCGTGTGGTGGCTTTTGTCGTGCTGGCCACGCTGATCGCTTTAACCGCCTACCTGTTCAGCAGCCCAGTCTTCTTCGTGCAAACCGCGGCCATCCGCGGCTTGCAGCACGCCACCGCGGAAGAGGTCTATCGGTTGGCCGACGTGGACCAGTACAGCATCTTCTGGCTGGACACGCGTGCGGCCGAGCAACGCATCGAAAGCCTGCCCTATGTCAAGCAGGCCACTGTGGCCGCCTCGCTGCCGAACGAAGTGCGCATCGAAGTCGTCGAGCGCGCGCCGCTGGTGGTGTGGAACGTGGGCGGCAACGCCTACTGGGCTGATGCGGAAGGCGTGGCGATGCCGATTGCTGATCCAGCGCAGGTCTTGCCGGTGTTGTGGGATTTGGACGGCAGCACAATCACGCCGGACGGTCATCTGAACGAAGAATTGATCGCCAGCGTCAGTCAGCTCAAGACAGAAACGCCCGATGTGAGCGAATTCGGCTACGACCGCAACAACGGCCTGCAATTTCGCCTGCCCGGCGGCACATTTGTCTATCTCGGCCAGCCGCAAGGCATGACCAAGCGCACCGCGTCGCTGCTGCTGCTGCAAAAACAACTGGCCAGCGAAGACGCTATGCCCGCCGAGATTGATTGGCGCGACGAAGACGGCTATTTTATCCGGTTGGCCCAGTAACCAACCGTTAGCGAAGGATCGAATTGTGGCAGATTTACTGTGCGCCATTGACGTAGGAACTACCAAAGTCAGCGCCATCATCGCTGAAGTCGTTGGCGACAACACGCTGGAAATTTTAGGCTATGGCCGCGCGGCCTCCGACGGCATGGCGCGGGGCGTGGTCGTGAACGTGGCCGCAGCCACGGCAGCCATCGGCCAGGCGGTCGAAGAAGCCGAGCGCGCGGCCGACCGTTCGATCAGCCGCGCCTACGTCGGCATCGCGGGCAGCCACATTCAGTCGCAGCCGAGCAAGGGCGCAGTCCCCACAGGACGCAACCGCATCGTGACCGCGGAGGATGTGGCACGCGCCAAGGAGGCTGCCCGCGCGGTGCCCTTGCCGCACAACCGCGAGATCATTCATGTGGTGCCGCGCAGCTTTGCCGTGGACGAGCAGGAAGATTTGCAGGAACCGATCGGTATGCACGGCTTCCGTCTGTCGGTAGACGCGCAAGTAATCTCTGGCGCGACGGGCGCGGTGCGCAATCTGGTGCGCTGCGTGCAGACGCACGGCATCGAGATTGAAGAATTGGTGCTGGAGCCGCTAGCTTCCGGTGAGGCAGTGCTCACCGACGCCGAACGCGACATGGGCGTGGCAGTGGTGGACATGGGCGGTGGCACGAGTGACCTGGCGATGTTCATGCGCGGCAGCCTGTGGCACACGATGGTGATTGACCTCGGTGGACAGCACCTGACGCACGACCTCGCCGTGGGTCTTGGTGCCCCGCTGGAAGCTGCCGAGCAGCTTAAAGTACGCCACGGCAGCGCGCTGGCCAGCCGCGTCCCGACTGAACAGGAAGTAACGGTCGAGGTTTTTGGCGAAAGTGTGCCGCGCTCGGTCTCACGGCAACTCGTAGCCGAGATTCTGGAAGCACGCGCCGAAGAGATGATTGACCTGGTTCTGCGTGAGATCAAGCGATCTGGCTACGAAGGACTGGTGCCCGCCGGGCTGGTACTGACTGGCGGCACTGCACAACTGGCCGGCCTGCGCGAGCTGGCCAAAGAACGCACCCAGCTGCCGGTGCGGATCGGCGTGCCTGCGGGCATTGCCAATCTGCCCGCAGAGCTGGCAACCCCGGAGAACGCCACAGGTGTGGGCCTGCTGTTGTGGGCGCTGCATAACCCGTGGACTTCGAATAAACTGAGTGAGAGACGCCAGCGCAGCCCGTTCATCGAACGGATCATGGGCTGGCTACGGAACCTGCTACCCGGCTGACAGGGATCCAGCCGGCAGCAGATTGATTGATCCTAGGAATTTTGGAAGATGCCGTTAGCAAGCGGCAGACTATTCACAGTGAGGAGCGATACCTTATGACACGCAAATCAATTCGTGACGTACAACCGACGTATGTAGACAACTTCGCCAAGATCCGCGTGATCGGCGTAGGCGGCGGCGGCAGCAATGCGGTCAACCGCATGATTGCAGCCGGTATTCAGGGGGTGGAATTCATCGTCGTCAACACCGACGCCCAGGCATTGCTGGATGCAAATTCACCGCAGCGCATGCGCATCGGCGACAAGCTGACCCGCGGCCTGGGCGCAGGCGGCGATCCGGAGATCGGCGAAAAGGCCGCTCTGGAATCGCAGGAAGATTTGGCGATGATCGTGGACGGCGCAGACATGGTTTTCGTGACCGCTGGCATCGGCGGCGGCACGGGCACAGGCGCTGCTCCTGTGGTTGCCAAGCTGGCCCGCGAAGCCGGCGCACTGACCATCGGTGTGGTAACCCGTCCCTTTACATTTGAAGGGGCCAAGCGCCGTCGCGCGGCAGAAGAGGGCCTGCGCCGTCTGAAGGAGCAGGTTGACACGCTGATCGTCATCCCGAATGACCGTCTGCTGCAAATCGTGGACAAGAAATCCACGATCCGCGACGCTTTTTCGATTGCCGACGACGTGCTGCGCCAGGGTATTCAGGGCATCAGTGAGCTGATCACGATCCCCGGCCTGATCAACCTGGACTTTGCGGACGTACGCGCGGTGATGGAAAATGGCGGTTCGGCCTTGATGGCTATCGGCTCTGCCAGCGGCGACAACCGCGCACAGCAGGCTGCCGAGCAAGCCATCGCCAGCAAGCTGCTGGATGTGAGCATTGACGGCGCGCAGAGTATCCTCTTCAACGTGACCGGCGGCATGGACATGACCCTGCACGAGGTCAACGAGGCTGCGGAGATCATCCGCGCCACGGCGCACCCCGAGTGCAACATCATCTTCGGTGCAGTCCTCGATCCGAGCATGGACGGCGAACTGCGCGTGACCGTGATCGCCACCGGCTTCGAGATGGCCGCCGAAGCGCGCAAGCCTGTCACCAACACCGCCAGCAACTATCCGTCGGCGGTAGCGCATCATGAGCGCAGTGACAAGACCGTGCCCTTCCCGGTACGCACCTATAACCCCGACGATCTGGAAATTCCGGCCTTCCTGCGCAAGCGCCAGCAAGGCTAAGTACGTCGGTGTCGCTTCCACTATGAACCCTGACCGGTCTGGCTGACGGATCGGTCGGGGAATTTTTGTTTTCCTGATCAGCGGCTGTCAATTATGGCAAGCCGCTTTTTTTTTGTGAACCATTTGCACACAATCTGTGCGCTCTGTTTTACGGGGCTACCTTAAAATTCACTGGTTTCATCTTTTCATCGAAAAAACCCCTTGCCAAGTCGGCGGAACTATGGTAAAATTGCCCCTGCCGTTAAGACACAAGATGTAGTATCCCATTGCCCATATTATACTAAATAACGAATTGACCTGTGTTAAGTTTTGGCGGACGTGCTAAGTTGGGAGATTCGTTTCCGTTCCAGTAAGCCCTGCGTCAAGCTGGGAAAAAAGCCATAACCCGTTTTTCGGCTGCCTTCAGGCGTCGAGATACTTAACGCACGGGCCCGATCTGGTTGGCAGGAGTTTCGATGAAATGTCCGCATTGCGGTGAAGATCGCTCACGCGTGATTGATACCCGAACCACCGGCGACGGTATCCGTCGCCGCCGCGAGTGCGAAGTGTGCAACAAACGCTTCACCACCTACGAACATGTTGCGGCTTCGCTGATTATCGTAAAAAGCGATGGCCGCCGTGAGCCGTATGACCGGCAGAAATTGATGCACGGTGTGCTGACCTCCTGCGCCAAACGCCCCATCCCGCAATCAGCCATCGAAGATATGGTCAACGCCATTGAAGATGAGTTGTCCGGGCTAGGTCGGGCCGAAGTCAAGAGCAGCGTGGTTGGTTCCTATGTGCTGGAACACCTCAAACAGCTTGATCCGATGGCCTATATCCGCTTCGCGATGGTATATATGCAGATGAGCGATCTGGAAGGCTTGCAGCAGCATATCAGCCGTATGCTGGAACAGCCTTAATGCGTCTGGTATTACCCGCAGGGGATGGGCTGAACGCGACCACCTGTGACCGCCTGCTGGCTCGCCTGCCTGACGACCACACGCCGGTCACCGGCGAGATCACGGTTGACCTGCAAGCTGCCGAGCATGTAGACCCCTACGGCGCTGCCAGCCTGTGCCTACTGGCCCGCCACATGGCAGAACGCCAGCAGCCACTGGTGTTGGTGCTTCCTTCCAGCCAGCGCGCACAAACCGCCATGAACCAGATGGACCTGGTTCACACGCTTCGCCCTTGGGCAGAGCTGCGCAACTTACCAATCCAGACGCAGCGCGGCGACCACCGCGGCGCGCTGCCGCTCAGCCCGATCCGCTCGCGCAGCGAAGTACAAACGGTGCTGGGTTATCTGATTAACCTGGCACAAGACCGCCTGAGCTTTGATCCCGGCGACGTGCTGGACGCCAGCAAGGTCGTTTCCGAACTGTGCTACAACGTAGTGGATCACAGCCAGGTAGACGGGCTGGCAGTGGCACAGCTTGCGCGCGACCGCCAGGGCAAACGATACGTGGCGCTGGCAGTGGTGGATGCAGGTATCGGCATCCGCGCCAGCCTGGCCCGCCGCTACCCGGAAGCAGCCCAATGGCGCTACGGCGATGCCATTCAGCGGGCGCTGGGTGGGCTAAGCAGCCGGGAAACCGGCGGCGGCGTGGGGTTGCGCAGCATCACCGCAGTGGTGCGACGCTACGGCGGGCGATTGACGATCCGCTCCGGCGCAGCCCGCGTACACTTCAGCGCCGATCATCAGCCACGCACGTTGGACGCCGCCTGGTTCCCTGGTACGCAGGTGGGTATCAGCTTCAGCCAGCGGTAATCAAAACTTATCATCTCTCATTCTCAGCTTTTGGATATAGCGACCATGCCACTTCACGAAGAACACTATGAATTGACGGGCCCAATCCTGGGCGGACGCGATAGCCAAACCAAAGAGGCCCTGCTCAGCAAACTAAAAGCGCTACCGGCCAACAGCCTGTTGGTGCTGGATTTAGGTCAGGTGCAATTTATGGACTATTCCTGGGCCGACGAGGTGGTGGCCAGCTTGCTACGCGCGGCCACGCGCGCCAAATCCCCCCGCTTTATCGCCGTGCACCAACCCTCTCCCAGCGTCAGCGAAAGCATCGCGGCCGCGGTGGCGCTCCACGGCTTGACCTGTGTGCAGGTGGACGCGCAAGGCAGCGCATCGGTGCTGGGCAGCCTTAGCCCCGCGCTGTTATCTACCTATAGCATGGCAGTGGCGCGCGGTCAGATCAGCGCCCAGGATTTACCCGACAGTTTATCACCCAGCACCAAAAGTAATCGGCTAAAAGAACTTGAGCGGCGGGGCCTGCTGTATCGCATCGGCGAAGAAGTGATTGACGGCGGCGGGCGACGGTTTATTTACGAACCTGTGCGTTAACCCTTCTCTTTTTTTCGGCAGCGGTTTCACAAAAACCTGTTGAAACCGCTGCTGCTTGTGGTTGCAATCTGCTTGCCTGTCGCCCGCGCTGCGGGAATAGACTGGGCTGACTATAAGTCTGTTGGAGGATTGTCATGAGTAGTATGTCTGTAGTGGTTGATCAAGTTGCCGCGTTCCCCACGCAAAAGCAAGATGGCCTGTCACGCATCAGCGAAAACGGCCTGGAGGTACTACGCCGACGTTATCTGCGCAAAGGGCTGGATGGCAAGGCCATCGAGACCGTGTCGGAGATGTTCTGGCGCGTGGCGAGCAATGTGGCCCTGCCGGAGCGAACTTACGGCGATGACGCCGCGTATTTACAGCTTGCCGAGCGTTTTTACGACCTGCTCACCGAGCTGCGCTTTTTTCCCAACTCTCCCACATTTACCGGCGCGGGCACGCCGCTGGGTCAGTTGGCTGCCTGTTTTGTGCTGGCCATTGACGACGATATGGGCAAAGATTCGTCGGAGGGGATCTTCAACACCCTGCGCAACGCGGCCTTGATCCAACAAACCGGCGGCGGCAACGGCTTCAGCTTCAGCCGCCTGCGCCCCAAGAGCGACCCGGTGAACAGCAGTGCAGGCGTTGCCAGCGGCCCGGTGGGCTTTTTGCGCGTGTATGACGCCGCCTTTGGCGAAATCGCCCAGGGTGGCTGCCTGACCCCCGACACGCTGGTTTTCACCGACCACGGCGCATTGCGACTGGATGAGCTGGTTGACCGCGAGCAAGCTGGCTGGCAGGAGCATCGGCTGTACGTTGCCACCGACGAAGGCGACCGCCCTTCGCCACGCGGTTACAACAACGGCGTGCAGCCTGTGCTGACGGTGAACACGCAGGCGGGTTTGACGCTCACCGGCACATTCAATCACAAGGTCAAGGTGATGACGGAGCAGGGGCCAGCGTGGCGACGGCTGGACGAACTGCAAGCAGGCGATGCCGTGCTGGTGATGCTGGGCCAGCACCAGGGCCGGCTGCGTGCCCTGCGCCGCCCAGCCAGCCAGGCCGCCACGGCTTTTCCCGCGCTGCTAGACGAGACACTGGCGTTTCTGCTTGGTTATACCGCGGGCGACGAGGCCGCCACTGCCAACGCCACCCCCGCGCGCGCGGGCTGGCGCGTGGCGCGCGACAGCTATCTGACGCAGGAGTTATCGCACCTACTGACGCAGATTTTCCCCGACAGCGCGCCACATCTTTTGCCTTCCACCGACGCCAGCCTGTTGCTGGTCACCGCCGATTACCCAGCAATCCGCCACTTCCTGGCCTTCAACGGCCTCTTGCAGGCCACCAACGATGGGGTTGGCGTGCCCAAGCTGGTGCGGCAAAGCCCGCCTGCGGTGGTGGGGGCGTTCCTGCGTGGCCTGTTTGAAGCCGCGGGCAGCCTGACGGCGGACGGGTACCCGCAGTTCAGCGTTGCAGCGGAGCGACTGGCGCGCGAAGCAGCCACCCTGCTGATCGGCCTCGGTTGCCCGGTTGCGGTGAGCGAGGACGCGGGCCACTGGACGGTGCGCGTGACGACCTTCACCGGCTTGAGCGCGTGGCGCGAGCAGGTAGGTTGCGACCGCCGCAGCCGACTGGCGGGCGCGTACACCTACCGCGCCGATGAGCAGCACGACGATTACGTGCTGCCCTATGCGACCTACTGGTTGCAACCGGTGCTGGACGAGGCCGCGGCCGAACTGGCCCCAGCCGCTGCTGCCAGCGGCCACCGCGCGGACGATTTGCTGCTGCGCCGCAAGCTGCTGCCCTACGTCACTGGCAAGTCGCCGCTGACCGGCCACGTTTACCGCCAGTTGCACGCGACTTCACCCCGCTTTGCGGAACTGGCGCGGCCCGCCAGCCGGCTTTGGTTTGTCGAAGTGACCGGCAGCGCGAGCGCGGGCGAAGCGTTGACGCTCGACCTGGAAGTGGCCGATAACCATACCTATCTCGCCAACGGCCTGGTGACGCACAACACCCGTCGCGGCGCGAACATGGGCGTGCTGCGCGTAGATCATCCCGACATCGAGGAATTCATCGCGTGCAAGGCGCAAGAAGGGGCGATCTCCAACTTCAATATTTCAGTCGGCATCACCGACGCTTTTATGGAGGCGGTGCGGGAAGACAGCGATTTCGATCTCGTCAACCCGCACACCGGCAAGGTGAGCCGCACCGTGCGCGCCCGCAGCCTGTTCGATCAGATCGTGGCTTATGCACACCGCAACGGCGAACCGGGCGTGCTGTTTCTGGACGCGGCCAACCGCTTCAACCCGGTGCCGCATTTGTACGAGCTGGAGGCCACGAATCCTTGTGGCGAACAATTCCTCGGGCCGTACGAAAACTGCTGTCTCGGTTCGATCAACCTGGCGCAGCACGTCACCCCGCAGGGCACGATTGACTGGGCCGCGCTGCAACAGACCACGGTAGAGTCAACCCGCTTCCTGGATGATGTGGTGGACGCCAACAAATACGTGCCGGCTGTGCCGCAACTGCAAGACGCCGCGCACCGCGTGCGACGCATCGGCCTCGGCATCATGGGCCTGGCCGACGTGATGTACAAGATCGGTGTGCGCTACGGCGACCGCGAGTCGCTGGACCTGGCGGGACAGGTGATGGAGTTCGTGCGCTTCCACTGCATGAAGACCTCCATCGAGCTGGCGCAGGCGCGCGGCCCCTTCCCGGCCATCACCGGCTCGATCTACGATCCGGCCAACCTGCTGTGGCAGCCCCCCGCGCCGCTAGAGCCAGCCACGCACGACTTTGGCCGCCCCGCGGTGGACTGGAGCGAGATCGTGGACGGGATCAAGGCGCACGGCATCCGCAACGGCGCGCAGACCACCGTGGCCCCGACCGGCTGTCTGGTAGCAGGCAGTTTGGTGGCAACTGACCAGGGCTTGCTGCCCATCGAAACGCTGGGCGACAGCAGCGGCGAACGCTGGCAAGCGATTGATCTGCAAGTGGCGTCGGAAGGCGGGCCGGCCTGGGCCACGCAATTTTATCTCAACGGTCGCGCCCATACCCTGCGCGCGGTGACGCGTCGCGGCTACACGCTGCAAGGCACCGACCAGCACCGTATTCGCGTCTGGCAAAACGGCGGCTGGGAATGGCGACGCATGGATGAGCTTCAGCCCGGTATGCGCGTGCCGCTCCAGGTCTCCGGCCTGATCGGTGAGGCCCAGGCCGTGGCGCTGAACTGCGAATTCGCCACGGAGTTCCACCCCACGCCTGTCACCCTGCCAGTGGCTATGAGCGCGGAATTGGCCTACCTTGTCGGCTTCTTTATGGGCGACGGCAGTTTGAAAGATCGCTCGCTGCGCTTTGCTGTCTCTGATGCAGCCAGCGAGGCCAAATTAACTGATCTGATTCGCCAACTTTTCAACGCTGAAGTGAAAGTAGCAAGCGATACACGCAGCAAAACCCTGAAGAGCATCGAGCTGCATTCTGTCAATGTGGTCAACTTCTGGCGCGCCAATGGCTTTGCCAAAGAGCCGCCTCACCCGCACCATCGCGGCAAGGGCTATCGCCCGGCCATCCCCCTGGCCGTGCTGCGCAGCAACGACGCCGCCATCTACGGCGCGTTTTTGGCCGGCCTGTTCGACGCTGACGGGACGATTCATCAAGATCATCTCGTCACCTGGTTGACCACTGACCAGCTGTTCCACGATCAGGTGAAGGCCCTTTTGCTGGCTCTCGGTGTTCTCACCACATCCGATTTGCAAACCACGGGCCTGGGTCAAAGCGTCAGCTACCGCTTGCGCACAGCCCATGCCGAAGCTGCCCAAAAGCTGCTGACGCACTTGCCGCAGCTTTGCCGCCTGCATGCCGATCCCAGCGCGGTGCGGCGTCCTACGCTGGGCGACACCATCCCCCTCACCCAGCCTGAGTATTCCAGTTTGTTGTCTCTGGCTAATGCGGGCCAGGAAGAACAGCGAGTTTGGAGCTGGCGACAGAGAAATCTGCAAGCTTCCCGCGCCAGCCTTGCCGACTTCGTGGTCGAACATCGCCGCGAGGTGATGGCCGCGGGCCTCGATCATCTGGTGACGGCCATCGAAGATGGGGTGTTCTACGATGAACTCGTGGCGGTAGAGGACGGCGGCTGGCAGGAAACCTACGACCTGTCCGTGCCCGGGCCTCACGCTTATCTGGCCAATGGCTTTGTCAGCCATAACACCATCGGTACGGTGACCGGCTGCGAAGGCTACGGCTGCGAGCCGGTGTTCGCGCTAGCCTACACGCGTTATGTCAAGGAAGCTGGCGGCGACGTGGCACTGACCTACGTCAGCCCGCTGTTCCTGGAGGCGCTGGAGCGCGCCGGCATCAGCGGCGAGCGCCGCGAACGCATTGTGGAGCAGATTGTGGTCAGCGGCACGTGCCAAGGCGTCGAGGAATTGCCCGCGGCCCTGCAGCACACCTTCGTGGTCAGCCAGGACATTGCGCCCGAACAGCATGTGCTGATGCAGGCCGCTTTACAACGTTATGTTGACAACAGCATTTCAAAGACGGTCAACTTCCCGGAAGGAGCCACTCCGGCGGATGTGAAAACGGCTTACCTGCTCGGCTGGGAGCTGGGCTGCAAGGGGTTGACGGTATATGTCACCGGCAGCCGCCAGGAGGTGGTGCTGGAAACGAAGGCCACCGCGGAGGCCAAGAAGGCAACGACGGACGCGGCCAGCAATGGCAAGGTTGCGGCTGAGGCGCTGGCTGCCACTGTGCCAATGTCCCCCCCGCCTGCGGTCAATGGCAACGGTGCGCATCACAGTGCGGTGGACTATGACTTGAAACGCCCGCGGCCGCGCCGCCTGCACGGCGCGACTTATCGCCGCCTGACGCCGCTGGGCACGGCCTATGTGACGGTGAATGACACGGAAGAAGGGGAGCCGTTCGAGGTGTTTATGAACGTGGGCAAAGCGGGGTCGGATGTGGCCGCGGTGAGCGAGGCGCTGGGTCGGCTGATCAGCCTGATGCTGCGCATGCCCGGTTCACTGACGCCCACGGAGCGCTTGCAGCAGGTGGTGTATCAGCTCAACGGCATCGGCGGGGGGCGGCATCTGGGCTTTGGCCCGCAGCGGGTGCGCAGCCTGCCGGATGCGATTGCCCAGGTGTTGAGTGAGCACCTGGAGCAGACGCCTGCACCCCAGCCGGCGGCCGCGGCTGTGCCTGCGGAGCAACTGGCGCTGC
Organism: Anaerolineae bacterium; assembly: GCA_049299095.1. Taxonomy (GTDB): domain Bacteria; phylum Chloroflexota; class Anaerolineae; order JAAEKA01; family JAAEKA01; genus JAAEKA01. The sequence continues at coordinate 15,317 of JBAQWV010000074.1, forward strand.
CGATGCCCAAGCAAATCGGCGATCTGTGCCCGGACTGCGGCAACAGCACGCTGCTCAACATCGAAGGCTGCGTGAAGTGCCACGTGTGCGGGTATAGCGAGTGTTAGGGAGGGGATAGACAGGTAGGCACGGCCAAAGGCCGGACAAGTGACCAGTGATCGGTGATCGGTGATCCGAATATTGGTTACTGATTACTGATTACCGGTTACTGCTTACTTCTTACATCTCACGCTCTGTGGAGGAATTTATGGCAGAACCGCTCACAACCGCAGCCATAGCAGCTAAAATTCTCGACAGCTTGCTGGGCGGCGCAATCAGCAAGGCGCTGGATGGCGCGCTCACAACTGCATCCCAGGCCCTGCGCGATGCGCATCAGGAATTGGAAAAAGAGCAAGCGCAGCGAGCCGCGCGCTTGGCTCTGATCATCCAGCAGGCGGCGGAGGAAATCGAGCCGGAGCTGGAGCAGTTGCAGCAAGCAAGCGGACAGGATCCCCGGTCCCTGTTCCAGCACCCGCCCTTTTTGGCGCAGATCGCGCGCGCCCTGCTGGACAATGCCACTCTGGATGTGGACGCGGTGCGCCGCGAGTATCAGACACTGTTCAACGACGGGCGCTGGGATGAGCTGCGCCACCCGCTGGAGATGTTCTTCGGCAAGATCAAGCTGCTTTTGCAACGCGACGCGGTGTGGGGGCCGGCGCTGCGTGCGTATCGCGCCGAAGCGCAGCGGGCCGACATACATGCGGACCTCGGCCAGTTGATCGCGGCGGCTTGGGCCGGTGTCGAAGCTCTGCATACCCTGCCGGAGAAGCTGGCGCAGCCGGAGCAGGCGCGGCTGAGCGCGGTGCAACGCGCCTACCTGTGCGGGCTGTACGCCGAGTGCAACGACCTGCCCCTGGCCGGCGACGACACGCCCGACGCGCCGCGCGGCCGCGCCGCGCCGCGGCTGCAACGCGTGTACGTAGATCTGGACGCAAAGCAACCCCTGACGCTGGCGCGCGTCCTGACGCGCCTGCAGATTGCTCCTGCCGATCAAGCCGCGGTGCACGCCGCGCTGGCCGAGCTTGGCCCGCAGGAGCTGCGCGGGCAGGGCCGCCGGCAAGCTGAGTTAAGCGAGGAATGGATCGGCAGCCTGCTGCAGGCTGCGGCTTTCACCTCTTCAGATGATGACCAAAAACAGGTCTGGCAACGCCTGGCGCAATGGGGGGTGACGCAGGACAGTCTGGCCGCGGCCCTGCATCCGGTCACCGCCTTCGAGGCGCTGCGCGACCAGCGCCACTGTGTGTTACTTGGCGACCCAGGCAGCGGCAAAAGCACGCTCACGCGGCGCATCGCCGGACTGCTGGCCGCTGAAGCGCACGACAACCTGCCTACGGAAGACCGCGACTGGCGCGGCGCGCTCGCTCCGCTCTTCGATCACTGGTGCATGCCAATCCGCATTGTGCTCAGCGAGTGGGCGCAGACCTTACCTGCGGGCCACAAAGGCGTGGCTGACGATCTGATTACAGCCTGCCAGCAGGTGGTGGGCCAGGCTAACAACCTCGGTCAGGACACCCTACGTGCCTGGCTGACCGATCAACTGACCGCACAGTCCGGCGCGCTGGTGCTTTTGCTGGACGGCCTGGACGAAGTGACGGACGCCGCGCAGCGCGGCACGGTGCGCGCAGCCATCAACCACTTTTGTCAACGCTACCCGCATGTGGCGGTGATTGTTACCTGCCGTGTGCTGCCCTACCAGGACCCTGGTTTTCGCCTTGAGTTGCCGGCCTGCACGCTGGCCCCTCTGAGCGAACGCAGCGTGGCCGACTTTTTGCAGCGCTGGCACGCCGAGCTGCACGCCGCGGGCATCTACGGTCAACAGGAAGCCGGACAGGCGCGGCAACGCCTGCAAGAGGCCATCAACGACCCCAATCGCAGCGACCTGCGCGAGCTGGCCGGCGCGCCCTTGCAGCTTACCCTGATGGCGCGCGTCAACTATCGCCACGGCCTGCCCGGCAGCCGCGCCATGCTCTACGAAACTTATGTCAATGAATGGCTGCACGAATGGGAACGCAAACGGCAGGCGGACAAGGGAGCCGCAACCGAGTTGGAGAGGCTGCTGACAAGCGCGGGGCTGGCGCTCACCGACCTGAACCGCGTGCTCAACGAGCTGGCCTTCAAGGTGCATGGGCAGAGCGGCAGCCGCGATACCGTTACCGTTGGCCGGCACGCCTTGCAGGACGCGCTCGAGGGCTTGTACCTGAGCAAACATCCCCAGCAACGCACAGACGCCACCAAATGGGCGGCCGATGTGCTACACTTCATAGACAAGCGCTCCGGCCTGTTGCGCGCCCGCCAGGAGGGCAAGCTCTACACCTTTGCTCATCGCACCTTTCAAGAATACCTGGCCGCGCGTTGGATCGCCTCGGCAGACACGGCCACGCGCCTGAAGGCGAAAATTGATGATCCCAACTGGGCCGAGGTGGTCCTGCTCACCTTCGGCCATCAGATCTTCAAGCAGGAGCAGCCCGACGCCGCGCTGTTGACGCTACAGGCACTGCTGCCGGATCAGATCAGCAGCGAGGCCGAGTGCAGCCGCGCCATCCTGCTGGGCGAGGTATACGTCAGCTTGTTAGAGCCACACCGCGTGCGCACCTCGGCCCACCAAAAGGCCGCGCAGCAGGTGATACAAGCCATGCCGGAGCGCCTGCAACAGGCCATGCAAGCCGGCCTGCTGGATGTGCCCGATGTAGCCGCGCCCGCGCTGGCGCGCCGCCGCCTGGAGGCCGGCCTGCTGC
>JBAQWV010000075.1:0-11779 GCA_049299095.1 Anaerolineae bacterium
ATTCAGGAGCCTCGCCGAGACACGATACCCGCTTGCTTTTAGCTCTTTAAGTATCTCGACAAATGCCAGCTTCATTTTCCCCTTGACCATACCCGACACGTTTTCCATCACAAAAACTTTCGGTTGAAGAACACGCAAAAGCCGACAGTATTCTCTGAATAGTTGGTTGCGGTCATCTGCAAAATCTCTTTTTCCAGCAGTTGAAAAGCCTTGACACGGCGGCGATCCATCCAACACGTCAAGCTCACCAGCCTTTAGTCCAGTTCTGCTCAAAACATGATCCGCAGATAGCTTGGCAATGTCGCCATGATAAATTTCGAGATCGGGGTAGTTTAGTTTGAGTGTGGCAACTGCATTGTCATCCCATTCTACCGCTAAAAGATCGTTATAACCAGCCATGAGATAACCTGTTAACGAGCCCCCGCCACCTGCAAATGTGCTAATAACTGTTGGCGCATCGGGCGATCTTGGTGCTTTTGCCCGCTCTCCCATCATTTCGAGATGTTTAGGGTAGTCAATTGTCATTTAGGGAATTGCTCTCCGCAATGAGGGCAAGCAATCATTGCAACGTCATCTGCAATATCCTCACCGTACTCCTTGAATTTAACGTCATCAACGCTTTCCGTTTCATCTATTTCTATATCGATAGACATGATTGCGCTAATTGCCTCAATATCCATTTTCATGTTGTCGATAAGCTCATCATCGAACACCATAGAAATTTCATCTGGTGTCCATTCTGTGCTAAGGATTCTGTAATCCCACGTTCCCGCTGAAATGTTAGCGGCCAAATTCGCTTTTTTGGCGGTTTCCTCATCCCAATCGACAAGGCGATAGGCATAAGAATTTCCTTCCCACACGATACGGCCAATGGCTACAGTGCCTTGCTCATCGGGAAGATCGTTTTGATGGTCGATAACGGTTTCGTAATTGTTGCCAAAGATCGCCATACGTTGATTGCCGCCGACGATTTCATCGGTTTTGCGGTTATGGACAATGCCCGATAAGTCGCCTAAATCGGTGAGGGAGGCTTGTAGTTTGTCTTTGCTAGACGCGGTTATTTTGCGTGGGTTTTTGTTGAATTTCTTCATAGGTTGTTATTGTGGGCTTATTGCGTGGGCTTTCTTGTAATAAGCGCAAAATTCTTTCAGATCGCTTATCGGCACTTCTTTATAAGATGACTGCCATGTGTCGATTCCATTTCTAGTAGACGGGCGGTTGTTTTTCGTTTCATAGTTGTCTTTTATTGCTTTATAGTGTTCGTGGAACTCATCAGACAACCTAAGCATGATCATGGCTCTTTCTGGAGATACAAACACGACAATTTCGGCCTGTGTGGTGTATATCCATCCTTCACTATCTGTTATAATGTCTGCATTTTCTTCTATTTGTAAATATCCTTTTTTTTTGTATGAGTATTTTACTTCATAAGAGACACCGCCGCTTGTGATAAAGTCAACTCCGCGCTTTCGCCAATGTGTACTAGCTGAAACATCGATATATTCAATGTTGTTGAACTCCAGAAAATCCTCTACAAATATCCTTTCTCCTTGCTTGCCTATTTTTACATCATTGTCAAAATATGTTTTATGATTTGGCATTTTTCAAGTTTTTCAGGATGTGACCATAATTATCGGAATCTATTTCTGTGGCGAACACCTTGCGGCCTGTGTTTATACACGCTATGGAGGTGCTTCCATGTCCAGAAAACGGATCAATAACCATGTCATTTTCTACTGTAGTCACCTTAATAAGTTCCTGTAGCAAGTCAATCGGTTTTGATGTTGGGTGACTGGTTACAATGTCGCTACCGTTCAGCACGTCAGGAATCCTGTAACGCAACTTTGGATTTCCTTTCACCCCGAACAAAATGCGCTCGTGTTTGGGCGCAAAAGAACCTGTCAAGTCGCCGCTTCCATGATTAGGTTTTACCCAAATCAATGAATTTTTAATAGCGAAATACTTCTCAAAGACTTCCCTGAATTGTGGCTCAAAACGCCATGACGTGAAGACAAAAGCAAATGAATCATCTTGCATTTTTGGGTAGATGATTGCTAATGTTTCGTCAAGTAATTGCAGTGCAGTTTCCAAGTCGCCGTCGTTAGCAATACCTTTGTCTTTTTCAGAAATGACACGTCGGTTGCTGATGAATGCCTGTCCGTAAGGTGGATCGGTCAAAAGCAGTTTGATTCCGTCAGGAATAACGTCTTTGCAGTCAAGAATAGATTTGTTGTGGACAAAATCAAAAGTAGGAACGACTTTAATTGATGAAAGTATTTCGGCTTCTTTCTGCTGAATAGCCCGAACCTCTGCCTTCTTTTCAACCGCTCGAATCTCTTTGTAGGCTTCATTGATCGACATCTCACTGCGGCTTAATTTAGCCTTTGTTTCAGGTGTTGCCTTTGATTCGATAGCTTTAACTTTATGGATTGTACCAGTGCTAACACTTGCGATTTTAGCAACTTCTTTTCTAGTGTCGATTGGGGTGATGACAGGTTTTTCAACAAGCGATTCTGTCAATGTTGACGGAATCGTTGCGTTCTTTTTTTCTTGCCTAATAAGGTTCGTAGTGTTCATTCCAACTACCTTATTCTCTTTAGCCCGTCGTGCAATAATCTCTTCCAACGGAATAGAAAGTACTGACCGTTGGTAACTGTTCAAATTCCGTCTACCAAATTGGTTCAGGATCATCCACTCTTTAACATCATCTTCACTATCAAACTCTTTGGTCGTTGTTTTATATGCAATACCGTGACGTGTTGCGATCTCAAAGCGGTTGTGGCCGTCAATGATGAATCCTTGCCAAGTAACAATAGCATCCCTAACGCCTTCTTTGACGATGGATGTTTCTAGTGCAGTATATTCATCTGTTGAAAGTGGCGGAATCAGTTTCTTGAATGTGTCGTTTATTTTCAGCATCCCTTAATTATACCACATCTGTCAATAGGTTTGGAGCTTGACAGGTATGGTATAATGTCGTTGAGGCCATAGCTCAAATGGTAGAGCAAGCGACTTTTAATCGCTAGGTTATGGGTTCAAATCCCATTGGCCTCACTAGAATGCAAAAAGCCCGACTATCGGGCTTTCTTTGTTTATTGCGGAGCTTTTACCATTTGCCAATATCCCAGCCATTGCGGTCAAAGGTTGCGACCGCGTGTTTTTCATCTTTGGCCGAGATGCAGAGGCTATCAAAACGACCATCTCTCGATTTCGCTTTTAACGATACCTGTTTCCCCGATTCGTTATAATCCACTTGAAAATGATCATGGCCTTCTGACCAGCTAAATCCAGTGTTGGCAGAGATCAAAACATTGTTACTGCCAATGATCTTAACGCTTATCACCTGCTTAGTTGCCGACGGCATGGCGATGGTGTAGTTGAACGGTGCGATTTTCACCACTTTCACCAATGGATTGTTCGGAGCGAGTAGCTTCCTCACCATGACCGCGCTCATCTTTGTGTAAAGTGTTACTGATTTTTGTGTTTTTGTTTCCATGTTCATGTTCCTTGTATGTAATTATGCCGCGTATTCGTATCCGCTTTTAACCAACAATCCAGCCTCTTTGTTTGTTGCCGCTACCCAGAATAGCCCATCATCGCCCAAAATAACCCGCACCCAATACTGTTGTTTAGATGCAACCGATTCGGCCATTGCCAAAGTGCCGTATTTTCTTGTGTTGAATAGTGCTATTTTCAGTGCGCTCATGTTCTTTATTCCTTGTATCTTTGTTGGTTGCTTAATTGCTAACCTTGAATAAGATTATAACATGAAAAACGACACAAGTCAAGCGATTTATAGATATTGGTATAAAACAAAAAATCCCTGCTTAAAACTCCATTTCTGAGTTATCCAGAACTCGAATAACGTTTACACGGAATTGAGGCAGATTATTTACCCAAATAATATCAGGTATTGCGGAGCTATCTTTTTCATGTATGGTGCGCGTTTCTATTTCTCGTGTCATCAATAGTTCCCGAAAAATAGGATAAATTTCAGAGAACTTTTGACCGTTACGCCAATTGATCTTAAATTCATCATTTGTAAACTCTTTGATTGCAGATAGCTCATCGTTGCCGATGAATACCGCGTGTGTTCCATCGGCTTTAAGCTCTGTGAATATCACGAGATCGATTGTTCGTAATATCAAGGCCTGTATCAACGCGCTTTTCTGGTCATTGCTCCAAAGGCTTGGAAGCTGATTTACAATCTCGCCTTGTTTGAGCTTGGCGACGATTTCTTTAACAGTGGCGTAGTTTTGTTCAATTTCTTCAATCATTTGGTTGTCCATGTATACGATTCATTTGCCTTGCCAGATCAAAACTCACGGTTGCCAGATCGTGCTTTCCTAACATCTGATAAGAAAGCCCGCGACCTAAATAAGCCACAGGATATTGTGGATCAAACTCAATCGCCTCATCAAAACAGGCAATTGCTTTGGCGTAATGCCCAGCCTGAAAATATGCCCCACCACGCAATGTGAGCAGATACGCAGTTGGATCAAGCTCAATCGCCCCATCAAAATAGCTTATCGCCTTGTCGTACTGCCTATCATGATAATACAATAACCCGATCTTATAATACGCATCCACATCTTTATTGTTGTACATGATTCTACAAAGCAACTTTTGTAGTTCTAAGTTTCCTAAATTCATCATTTTTCGTTTTTGTTCCTTGTATAACTTTTTGGGATTAATTCCCATATAATCTCAATTTCTTCGATCATTGGTGTTAATAATCCATTTCTTTGGCAACCGCTTCTACTCCGTTGACCGTAACTCTATCGACCAATTTTTCAATATCCGTTAGAAATTCGTGATCCTCTGGATATTGATACTGATTTATAGTGCCTGCATGAACCTGAATCAACCGATGCAGTTCAACAATTGTTTCCAACAACTCTATTGGCAATCGTAAGTGCGCTGTTTCCCAACTCATGTTTTTGTCTCCATTTGTAAACTAATTACCCCGATTTAGAGGTAATTAGTTTAATTTGCCCTAATAATCTATTTTCTGACATTCCTCAATGTCGTACTTCTTGAAATACCCCTTCCCGTTTGTCCTAGTGATAACGAGACTAAGGTTTGAGGAGTAGTAGCCATTGTTTGCACCATATCCAGGGATTCTAACAGGATGGCCGTTTTTAGGATTTAACGCAATTCCATAGTCATCTATCCTCTCAAAGAAATCGTCATTTGACAAGTCAAATAACAATCCCTTGAAATCATCCATTGTTAGATCGGCCATCGACAAATAGTGACTTTCGCAACAATCCCGTTCGTGGTATGACTTTAAGATCATCCCGTTATCAAACTCCAATTGTTCTACGCCAATTCTCACAACCTTTAAGTTTTTCATTTAATAATCCTCGCGTGTCCATTTATCCGATAGCTTAATCCGATTCCTCAGCTTACCATCAACATAGCGAGATAACCCAATCGTTTTAACCTTCTCGCCGCGTGTATTGACGTACATTTCACAACCGTCATGATTGAGCAGGATATAGTTGTTGCCTTTCTCCACCATACCACGATTGCAACTGAGTGTGAAAATCGCCTCATCGCCAATCAGTTCGATGAAAAGGCTAATGTTGGTCATTGGCATTGTTATCGTTATGATATTATCATCGATCACCACAACAACGCCCGTGCCATTCGTCTCGCCGACTTTGCTGAAAAACGACTTATTGATCTTCGTCGCTAGCGATATAGAAGCCATGTCGTGATAGGCGATCACTTTTTCAACCCAGTTCTCAATCGTACCTGTAAATCCATCATTGCAGGATAGATCAAACACGTTGCTTTCTGGCTTATAAATTAAAACACCCAAACTTTGTCCCTTGATAAATTCCTTAGCTGTTGGTGATTCAATCATCACGCCGTCTTTCGAGTACACCAACTCACCAGCGTCGTTTGTGTTGAACTTGTACCCAAATAATGTCCAAACCGAGCCAAAGAAACACTCAGTTTCACCGCTTGCACTTTCCTTGCCGTCAATCACCGTGCAGATAGACGATAGTCGTTCAACGGTTAATTGTTTTGGCGAAGCCATTGTTACTGTTTTCATGTTCATTTTCCTTGTGTTGTAATTTTTTTCACTGCCGTGCAATAATCGTTCTTAGACGATTTGCCCTGATTAAAATCTGTCAAATTCCCACTGCTCGTGAGTGTATAATATATTTATCAGATTTAAGTAACATTTTTCGCCTTCTCCACCGCTTCGTAGGCGATACCACGATCAACCTTAAATGTATCGGCAACGTGTGATACCGCCGTACCCATCATCATGGCAGATGCTGTTTTGTTATGCCCACGCGCTACACGCTCGCGGATAATTCCAGCAATGCGTGCGATTTCGGCATTGCGTGCGATTGTTGCATCGCTAATCACTCGCGGGCCACTATGCTTTTTAGCATATTCCATCGCGCGCTCATCATGTTCTTTTTGCTTTTGTGCGCTCTCAGCAGAATACTGCTGAAACCCAGAACACACTTTGATCATTTTATCGATCTCTCTTGCACTGATCACAGATCCGTTGTAATTCACGTCGCCAGAATACCCATAGCGAACTTCAAACGCTTTGCCGCCATTTGCGGTGTGGAATGAAAATACTTTGTTGCCGACATACCTAACTTCAAATTTGCTCATTATGTTTCCTTGTTTGTCACTTAACTACGAAGACGATTATAACACGTCGCGCATAGAAAGTCAAGCGGTTTATAGGTCAGTTTTATAAACCGCTTTTCCTCTATTTGCCACTAAATACCGTTTTAACACGAGAAAACAGGCCGATTTTCTCACTTTTGACCATAGCGGCCACCATTGCAACGTTATCAACGGTTGCCATTTTGTTCATCTCAGTGAAAATCCGATCTGAACTTACCTCTGCCCCAACAGTTGCCATGCGGACGGCCTCAGCGGTTTCACCTGTCATCTCGAATCCCATTGTGACAGAGAACCTAATGGCTCTCAGCACTCTCAGAGAATCCTCAGCGATTCTTTGTTGGGCATTCCCGACAAAGGCGATCTCTTTGCGTTCAATCGCTCCAACCCCGTCAAATGGATCGATGATCGATCCAAAGTCTGGATTCAGATTGCGGTCACATTCGACCGCAATGGCGTTCATCGTAAAGTCCCGTCGTGCCATATCCTCAACAATTGAGGTTGTTGGCACGGTTGTGCAGTGACGACCATCGCAATTTTCATCCTTGCGAGGCAGTGCAAAATCAACTCCCCCGTGTATGGGGTGAATTGCGCGGATTGTCCCGTACTTTTCTGCCTCTTGGCAGATACGACACCCCAACCCTTTAACAAACTCCTTCATTTCGTCGAAAGAGTTCGCCGTCACCACAAAATCCAAATCTTTGGATTTCTTGCCGATCAAGAAATCCCTAACTGCTCCACCAACCAAAAACACTTTAATCATTGTGTTCATCATGTTCATATTCCCTATATCTTTGTTGGTTTGCTTAATTGCTAACCTTAAATAGAATTATATCTTACCTGTTATCAAAAGTCAAGTAATTTATAAGGCAATTTATCGTTAGAATTGTATAAGTAGTTTAACTTATCCTTAATATATATATATTAAGGATAAGTTAAACCATATATGAAATTCTAACGTAATAAAAGATGATTTTGAGGCTTTCTGTAAGGGGTTGACAGGTATGGTATAATTTAGTTATATCAACATTGGAGTACATAAAAGATGATACAATCGGAAAAGAGGAATGTTCAGGCATTGCGTAAGTCGTTTTTTTTAGTTTTGTTAACACTTAGCGCGTTAACCACGTTTTCATTTGGAGTTCGATGGGTGGGCGATTTTTTCGTGCCGCTGACGAAAAACCTGCCCATAGCCGAAGGGACAAAACAAGGCATAAACGCCATGTTAGGCGGGTTGTTTACAGTTGCTTTGTTGGAGGGATCGTTCATTCTTTGGGGTCACACTTCACGAAAAGCATCAGAATCGCACGAGCAAATACAGATAGCGGATATTGGCGAGGGGATCGCCTTTGTTACCAGCTTACTGTTCAGTGCAATCGAATTGACGACCGTTTTGGCGGGCGGTGTTAATGGCGATCTGGAATTTTGGTTATTGTGGATAGCCAAAACTGTTCTTACAGGTGTCCTCATCGTGATGGTGATTTTGGTCAAATTTTGGCGAGATTATGAGCCAGAAAAACGGAATCAGGCGCATCAAAAAAAGAACAGCGCCATGCTCATCTCAGAGCAGTTCGCCTTTCAACAATCGGTTACACGTCAGGCGGTGATTGAGGCAGTAACAAGCGCACAAGAGCAAGCACCTGCACTTTCAGCACAATTATCGGCCCAATGGCTATCGCAACTCACGTCATTCGCACAGATAGAGCAACCTCATCCTGTAGAAGATGTTAGAGGGCAAACCCAGCAACAGATCGGGTTTTCAGCAGGAGAAAAACCGATTAAGTATTGCAAAAATTGCAATACGTATTTGGGAAGGGTTGAAAGAGAGACCTGTAGCCCAAAATGTCGAGTTGCCTACTCACGCAAAATGAAGGTAGAAGAAGCGGAAACAGATACTGCATCAGCAACACCCGTTTCACCAGAATAAATTTGTTATCTAGTTAATATAAGCGGCCACTAATTGGTTAGTGGCCGCTTATATTTATATACTATTTGCGGATTTTCTCCCCCGCCACATAGATGAAATCTTCATCCTGTGTAGCAATGCCGTGAACAAAGTCATATCCCGTATCGCGCCGAACATTAGCCCCACTCAAACTCACATAAAAATGTTTCTTTTCGCCGTGAGCTTCATTTTCCATTGCCAATTCGACAATGCGAGTTGTAAGCGGGTTGCTATCGCTTCCCATGCGTGGCATCAGGCCCCGTGAAGCAGTGCGTTTGATGTAGCGGAAACACTTTTCATAATCCCCGCCAAAATGGCGATCTACCGCATCCTGCATGATGATCACTGGTTGATTGGAGTGATCACCGTAAATTTTTACTGCCTTTCCATTGCTATTTTTAACAATTTCCATGTTCTTTGTTCCTTGTCGTTTACTGGTTTGCTTAATTGCTAACCATGAATAAAATTATAACATGGAAAACAATATAAGTCAAGCGGTTTATAGGCCAATTTATAAATTGGTTTTTAGTTGGGGCCGATAGATGTTGTCGGCCCCTTATTGTTATTATCCCCAAAGTTTAATCGCTAATGCAAAATTCTTTTCGGCCTCATTTACAGCTTTCTTTGCATAAGGCAAAGAGTAAGCGTGTTCACGGGGGATCGTGCCGTCTTTAATCCCCTTATGAGTTGCTTTTGCCTTATCGACCATCGCCTCATAGTATTCAATGCTTTCGGGCATTGAGAGGTTGATCTTATCGGCTTGTGATTCCCAATATGCCGCACGGTCAAGATGAGAATCAGCTTTTTCACTGAACTCTACCGATTTTCCCATGCGATCCCAATTGCGATCAATCAGGTTGCGATGACGTTGCTCTGAGTGATGACCGATCTTGATTGGCTCACCCATCGATAGGAACTCGCTTCCCTCTCGTGAGGCTTGATAGTAGCTATTGCTCTTTTCTGTTGCGCTTGCAGACCACTGTTCATAACGGGCCGCTTTTGCCTTTGCGCGTTCCTGAACGTTGTAACCATCGGCCCGAACTATTGAGTACAGGTAAGTGCCAACTGTTGATGGTAATTTGTTAAAAACAATAGCGTCGTGGGTGTTCCCGTGACGTGTTGTCATCTCGATAACATCACCTTTTTCGTGAGGAGCATCGCAAAGAGCGGCGAATACATTGGGGCAAAACTTTTTGTATGTGTTCATAATTATTTCCTTATCAGTTGCTGTGATTATGGTTAAAGGCCAAGCGGTTTATAGATATTCCAATGCGTCTTGCGCCAAATTGATGAGATAATCATACTCATCAACGGCCTGTTGTTTAACCCACTGATACAACACAATCATTGATTGAGTGTACAGTTTTTGGGATTCTTTCCTCAATGCCTTAGTATTGCTTTGAGCTAATTCCGTGCTTTTTAGTTCACGAATTTTGTCAAAGCAATCCAATAGCAATAAATCATTCCCCAAGATGTCGATAATGTGCTTTTGGGCGTACTCGTTACGGAATAGGTTGGAAACGACTAACGGGTAATCGTTCTCTTGTTTAAGGAGAATCTCCACAACATTTCTCGTGATGTTTTGATTTGTTGCCAGCCGTTGCCGAACAATGTCGTTATGATGTGTTGCAAAACCAATCATCTCGCTCTCATCATCCAATTCTTTCACTATCATCAATGCTGTCTGAGTATCATAATCTCTCATTGTTATACCTCTTTTTTGTGGGCAGATAACAGTTATCTGCCCACCTATAAAATGCTTTTTAGCAATCTTCCCAACCTTCATAGCTTTCTGCCAACTTAAAATCAGCGGCGGCGAGTTTGCTATTTCCGAGTTTTTCGTGTGTTTCTGCACGGCTCGAATAAGCATCTGTGCTGTATGGGTGAATATCCAATGACTTGTTAAAGTATTCAAGTGCTTTTTCATAATTTCCGCATAAAAAGTAGCAGTTCCCACAGCCCATATAGTAATCATGGTTATCTGGGCAAAGGCGAATCGCCTCCTTATATGCCCCAATTGCGTCTCCGCTATATCCCAACAAGTGGCGAAACCAGCCAACTCGCTCGTAATAGTAAGCCAGTAGGCTTGCATCGATGTCAGAGCCAGCCGCGTTGATTTTTCCCATATTGTAATGGAGTTCTTGTTGTACATAAGAGCGACTGCTTGCGATTTGCTTGTTGATTGCCATGTTATTATTCCTTATATCTTTGTTGGTTGCTTAATTGTTAACCTTGAATACTATTATAGTTTATTCATTCATAGAAGTCAAGCATTTTGCAGGCCAATTTACAAATTGGTATAAACAAAAAAGCCGCTTTTATAGCGGCTTTCGTTCATTCATTATTTTATTTGCCATTGCCTATGGCACGATGTTGATGATTTTGGCTTGGCCTTCCCGCCAATCACGCCGATTTTTATATGCCCTTGTCGTTACAACAATCTTGTCGAGCGGCAAATCGGCCACAGAGAAAATTGGAAGCGAGTACAATCCGTCTGTATTGACAATCATGCCGAGATTCGATCCCCAACCTAAATCGTTGACGGTGTATCGATTAACAAGCACAATTGCATCGCTAGAGCAACCATAATTTTCACTATTTAGCTCGCTTACCATATCGTCAATTTTCTCAAACAGATCATCAATCGTTTCGTTTGATACAGACCAAAAAGCCGACGCATTCATGCTGTTAACTAATTTCTCCCCTTTCGTCGTTAGCGGGATAAGTTCTTTCCATTGCGATCCAATCGCAATGGCGTTTAGTACATATTCCAGTTCCTTTTCACAATCTGGATATGAAGAGGAAAATATGTCTGCCTCAACTGCTTTGTCGCCCGCATATCTCCAAAATAGTTCACTAGGAACGACAACAGACCTGTTCTTTTTGAACCGTTTCTCCATCTGCTCATCAGATGCGCTCATATAGTCCTTTACCGCCTCCTTTGCCTCTGCAAAAGAGGAGTAGGCAAAAATACTGACCTTGCTACTGCTACCATAAAGAAACACAAACCATTTTTCATCGCTCATAATTTTTCTCCATGTTAATTACGCCCACTAAACAAAGACGAGATCACCATAAGAACAAATTCGCCACCTTGATTCACAATGTACTCACATTTATATTTTCCAGAAATGTCATTCACATTTCGTGCATAAAAATCATTACGAACAAGTT
>JBAQWV010000076.1:0-42046 GCA_049299095.1 Anaerolineae bacterium
CGCTTGGACTGCTTGCGGCGGGGGGCGTCGCGATAGCTGCCGCCGTCTTCGCCATCCAATGCCTGGCGGAATGCCAACTCCATCAAGGTGGGCAGCTCTGCATCATCCTCTTCGACGTCATCCATTACAACGGTGACATCTTCGAGGGCAGGCTCGTTGGCGGAGGCCGCCGCGCTCAGGCCCTTCAGGCTCAGGTCAATGCGGCCACGACGCGCATCCACACCACTGATGCGGGCTTCAATCGTTTCGCCAACCTTGACCACGTCTTCAGGCTTGGCGACATAACCATCGCCCATTTCCTTGACATGCAGCATGGCATCGCGCTCCAAGCCAATGTCCACAAACGCGCCATAGTTGGTCAGGCGCTGCACAGTGCCCGTGACCAGTTCGCCGACTTCGAGGTCGCGAATGGTGCGGGTACCGGGTGCGATCATGGTGAGACTGATGCGATTCTTCTCGCGATCCAGTTCCTTGATCCAGACATTGATCTCATCGCCTTCCTTGATAACATCGTCCACCTTGCGGACGCGGTTGGTGGAAAGCTCGGAAATATGGAGCAGGCCATCCCGCCCGACGCCGATGTCTACGAACGCGCCATATTCGGAGACTCGCTTAACTTTACCAGTTACTTCTTGCCCAACGCTGAGAACCTTAACAACCTTCTTGCGAGGCAGCGTTTGTACTTTCTGCTTCGACTTCTCCTTCGGCGCTGGTGTGGTTGAAGCGGATGTCTCGACGTCCACGGGTGCGTTCACCTGCGGCTCGACGTTTGGGCTGGTTTCTACTGACGTCACGTGTACTTCCTCCTGCAACGAGATTTACACTGCCATTTCAGTACGCGTAACGACGTCCCGACAAAACGTCAGGGAGGAATGGTCTCGTAAATCTCAAAGAAAAATGTTTATTGCGAACGATTTATTATACAACAACGATATAAAAGCTGTCAAAAACCTATTTGAGCAGCAAAAATCACTTGATCGTATTAAGATTTGAGAGCTATTACACAATCTAAACAGAAAACGTGTTGACATAGCATTTTTTCCATGTTATACTAAACGTGTAGTAGTGGATGCTTTAGGACATCTTTTGGGAGTAAATCGGCATCATTCTTGCCGGTGTCATCGCTCGAAGGCAACGCAACAACCTGACAATTTCTTGAGCAGGCGCTCTTACGCAGCCCATCCTCTCTTTGAGGTGGCTGCGTTGAAATTTTACCGCCTGTTGCTTGCCTCCCACCTCGGCAGCTGTTAATTTAAGCAGGCGGGAGACTGGTTTTCTCATGAATTGCTCGCTGTCCCAGCAAGCGTCTTGTTTGTTGTACCAGTCACTTTCTGATCGTCGCTACTCACCACTCTTGTGGAGCGAAACGTTTTTTTGGGTCAATCGGCGTTTTTATGTAGCCCAGTAGACCCAAAACGCATCTAAAGCGTGCAAGAAAACGAATTGGAACGTGCTAAGGACTTTTATGGAAGAAAACACGACCTTAGAAAACACTGAGAATACTGAGCAAGCGAATGCCTTAGCGGAATTGATGGAGCGCGCTTCGGCGCAAGGGTATATCACCTACGATGAAATTCTGGAAACCTTGCCCGAAGTCGAAGAGCGTTTGGACGTACTGGAAGATCTCTTCTCACGGTTGCGCGAGATGGATATTCCCGTGCAGGATCAGGTAGACGAGGTTGAAGAGGAGATCGAATTGCCTCCGAGCCGCGTCATCTCGGCCAAGGACGAAGACGATCTCGCGCTAGCGCGCGATGCTGTAGACCTGTACTTTCGACAAATGGGCGCTCACCCTCTGCTGACAGCGGAGGAAGAAAAGATGCTTTCCAGCCGCGTGGTGGCAGGCAAGCAAGCTGGCCGCCGCCTGGCACGGGCGAACGATCTGTCCTCGCATGAGCAGGAAGACTTAAACGCTACCGTTGCGCTGGGGCAGCGTGCCCGCCGCCGTATGATTGAATCAAACAGCCGTCTGGTGATCAGCGTGGCCAAGCGTTACATCGGCCACGGCGTGCCCTTCCTTGACCTAATTCAGGAAGGTAATCTGGGCCTGATGCGCGCGGTGGACAAGTTCGATCCTGACCGCGGTTACAAATTCAGCACTTACGCCACTTGGTGGATTCGTCAGGCAGTGAGCCGTGCCGTTTCCGATCAGGGACGCACGATCCGCCTGCCGGTGCACATGAGCGAAAAGCTACTAAAGCTGCGCCGCACCAGCCAGGAGATGGAACAGACGCTGGGCCGCGAACCAACGCCGGAAGAGCTGGCTGAGGCGCTTGACCTGCCTGCCGAGCGCGTGCATCGCTATCTGCGCACGGCGGTGCGTCCGTTGTCGCTGGAGCAGCCGGTCGGCGAGGAAGAAGAAAGCACGCTGGGCCAGTTTATCGAAGACGATGACAGCCCGGAGCCTTCGGAACGGGCAGAGCAATCGCTGCTGCGCGAAAAGCTGGATGATCTGCTGGACACGCTGCAACCGCGCGAAGAGCGGATTCTGCGCCTGCGCTACGGCCTGCTGGATGGTCACACCTACACACTGCAAGAAGTGGGTGAAATGTTCGGCCTAACCCGCGAGCGTATTCGTCAGATTGAACAAGAGGCGCTGGCGCGTTTGCGCCACCCGAGCCGCAGCCGCCAGCTGCGCGATTACCTGTAGAAGGTGTGCCGTGGCGCGACGTAAACCATCTGACAACCCGGCAGAAACCCCCGTACACAAGCCGCCCACACGCGTGCCGCGGCGACGACGACGCAAGTCCGCCGGTGCAAAAGCACATGTGGCTGGCCCAACACAGACGCGCACAACAGACCGCAATGCGACGTCGGAAGCGGAGCCGCGCAAGGAAGCTCCCATTCAACCGGTTATCCGCTCGCGAGCGCCGAGGCCGGCTGAGCCACCGCCTGCCAATCCGAATGTTTTCAGTTATACCTTTAGAATCTGGAAAAGTACCTGATTTCTGATAAAAAAGCCTGCAACCGCTGCACTGCACGTTGCAGGCTTTTTTGCTGCTTTTAAAAAATGTAAAAGGTCTGTGATACTATATGAAAGCGGGATTGGAGAGCTTATGCGACTATTATTGAACCAGAGAGTCTATCGGCGGGTGCGTTTGTGGTGTTTCTGTTTGCTATTAGCGGGATGTTATTTCGTGCTTACAAGCGATCTAGAAGGAGCCGCCCTCTGGTCTAGCGGCTCAATAGCTCATTTGCAGGCGTGTGTTGATAACAGTGTGACGGGGTGCATGCTTTATTTGCCGCTGATCAGCCGTGCGCCCTACCCGCGCTCGCCGATGCCGATCGGCTTCAACAGCGCCGGTGCAACCATTGACCTGACAGATGGCCGGCGGTTTCTGGCTGACCAGTCATTCAATTCTGCCAATGGCGCGGGCTATGTGGGCGGGTACGAGGTGGCTACTGCTTTTGAATGGCAACCCATCAATGCCACTGATGAAGATTCGCTGTTCCGCCGCGCACGCGCAGGGCTGTCAGCTTATCGTTTCAGCGTCCACAACGGGGATTACATTGTCGAGTTGAACATGGCGGAAATCCGCCATCACGGGCCGGAGTTTTCCGTCTTTTCAGTCGCCATTGAAGGAAAAACCGTTCTTGACGCGCTGGATTTGTACGCGCTGGCGCAGCGCGACTATGCGGTGCGTTATCGTTTCGGCGTGCATGTAACTGACGACGAATTAAACGTGGTCTTTTCAGCTGCTACGGGCGAGCCACTGATCTCAGCGATCTGGGTAGTGCCGTATACGCCCGACATCTACGCGCCCAGTGCGCCAGATAATGTATTGGCTGTGGGAGGGTATCGTCGAATGATCGTGAGCTGGCCGGCGGTACAGGAAGACGATGTCGCCGGCTACCATGTCTACCGCGCGGACACGCCTGCCGGGCCATTCGCCCCCCTTACAGAGGATACCACGCCGCTGGCACGCTTTTTCGATGACGACGTGATCCCCGGTGACACGGCCTGCTACATGATAACCACGGTGGACGTGGACGGCAACGAGAGCGCCCGAAGTTCGGCGGTCTGTGCAACGGCGATTGACAACGACGCCAGCACGCTGCCGGTGCTTGACCTGACGGTGAGCGCGGCTAACCTACACGCGCTGGCGGCTGCACCGTTCCAGGATATTAAAGTGCCAGCGACGTTGACCTGGCAAGGTGAAACCTACAACGTGGATGTAGCCTATCGCGGCGCTACCACACGCTTCAGTAACAAAAAAAGCTGGAAGATCGAAGCTAAGCAGGTACTACCTGGCTGGCAATCGGAGACCTTGTTGCTCGGCGGCGAAGGATTCGACCCGGCTATGATCCGCGAACAGCTGGCTTATACCATATACGCTGACATCGGCCTGGATGTACAGCAAACCCAGTTTGTCCATCTTGATCTGAATGGCGAATTTATCGGGGTCTTTACCGCGGTGGAAAACCCCGACCGTTATTTTTTGCTGCGCACCGGCCGCGGCCCGTTGGATGATATTTTTAAATGCGAAGACGGTCTGGATACGCAGCCAAGCTGCGTAAACCAGGTGGTGAAGGGGCGCAACATGGCTGCTCTGTACGAATTTGCTGCGCTGGTCAATCGCACCACCGACGCAGAATTTGCCGCAGCCATCGCGGAGGTATTAGATGTCCCGGCGTTTCTGGATTATCAGGCGGTCAAAGCCTTGACATCAGACGGCGATTTTACCTATCAATACCTACTCTATCGCAATCACAGCACGGGCCGTTGGCAGGTACTGCCCTGGGACAACAATGCTACGTTCAGTGACCCTTTACAACCACTCGATTACGGCACGTTCAATTCTCCCGGATGGTTCGATCAAATCAATGTACTGCTCAGCCGCGTACTCAATGTGCCGCAATACCGTCGTTATTACAGCGAACGCGTGCTGGCGTTGGCCAGGATATTTTTGACTCCGCCGGAGCTGGAAAATCGGGTGCGGGCCGCGCGCAGCGCAATCTGGTTCGATGCCCAGCGCGATGTCTGGAAGATCTTCCGTGAGGACAACGCCTCTTTCGATCTTCATTTTACCTATATTCCTGACATAGGCATGCGTCGTCTCGCCTATGTCGAAACTGCTGCACCCGCGTACATGCCGCCCCAAAGTCGCTATATCAGCTTCAACGAGGTTATGGCGCACAACACACACACCATCGCCGATCCCGCAGACGGGCGCCACGATCCCTGGTTTGAGCTGGTGAATGTGGGGCTGAAACCGGTGGACGTGGGCGGCATGTACCTCAGCGACAGCCTGTCAGCCCCTATCCGCTTCCAAATTCCAGCAGGCATACAACTAGCCCCATTGAGCGCCTTGCTGTTCTGGGCTGATAATGAGCCTACCCAAGGCAATCAGCATGTCAACATCACCCTGCCCGCCAGCGGCGGTAATGTGTATCTGTTTGACCGCGACGGCACGACGCTCGTGGATAGCGTAACCTATCCAGCGTTGCCCGCCGATGTTGCCTGGGGCCGCTTTCCCGATCAAACCGGTGCATGGCGCGCCCTGCGGCAGCCAACACCGCAACGCCTAAACCATCTCTCTCCGCCGCAGCTTACCGATATCATGCAAACGCCCGCGCAGCCACAGGCCAGCAACGTTGTCACCATCACGGCCCGCGTAGCCGATGACGGCATAATTGCCGCCGTGCAGCTGCTGTACGGCACAAACATACCCAACAACGCTGTTTCCATGTTAGACGATGGGCGGCACGGCGATGGCGCGGCCAATGATGGCCGCTTTGGCGCGATAATTCCCGCCTTCCCCATTGGCAGCGTTGTCAGTTATTACCTGCGCGCCACCGATGACGATCAACGTACCAGTCTTGATCCGGCGGCCGCGCCTGTGCTCGTCCACACCTACCGTGTGGGACATGTGACGTCAGTGCTGATCAGCGAATTTATGGCTGCCAACACGATGACCATCGAAGACCCGGCAGAACCGGGCGAATACGCCGACTGGATCGAGCTGACCAACATCAGCACGGCAACGCTGGACCTGGCTGGCTACTACCTGACCGACAACCTGCAACGCCCCACCAAATTTCAGATCAACGGCGCAACACCGCTGGCCCCCGGCGAAGCCTTGATCGTATGGGCGGACGATGACGCCGCGCAAGGTCCGCTCCACGCCACTTTCAAGCTGGACAAAAACGGCGAAGCGGTCGGCCTCTTCCACCCGGATGGCGTGACCCCTGTAGATAGTGTCGTCTTCCCCGCACAACAGGATGATGTATCGTATGGGCGCTGTCTGGCAGCCAGCCTGGCATGGGAATATCATTACCAGCCCACACCGGGCCAACCGAACGCGTGTGAACGCCACTATTTCCCCCTGCTGCTAAACGCGGCTCAATAAAACTGCACAATCGGCCAGCCGCTGCGTTCAGCCAGCTTGCGCAAGGCGCGATCTGGATTGACTGCCACAGGATGCCCGACCTTCTCCAGCAGTGGTAGATCATCAATGCTATCGGTATAGAAATAGCTTTGGGTCAAATCAATACCATAGCGATCCGCATAGCCGCGAGCCGCGTCCAGCTTGCCCTGCCCAAAAACCATCGGCTCTACCACGCGGCCGGTGAAGCGGCCATGCTGCACCTCCAGCCGCGTGGCCATCACGTCTTCGGCCGGAATGCCCAGGTGCTCGGCCAGGCGGTCAGCAGTATACGATGGCGACGCGGTAATCAACGCTACCCGATGCCCCAAGCTGCGATGCTCGTTGACCAGCCGCTGCCCTTCTTCAGTAACGTAATCAATCAGTTGTTCGCTAAACCATTGGCGTGAATGTTCGATGCGGTCAGCTTCCAGATGGCCTGCCATTTGCGCCACATAATGCCGCATGGTTTCCATCATGTCCAGCTTGCCGAGTTTGTAGCTCAGGAACTTCTTGATCGCTTCCAAAACATCGCGCAAGGTCAGCTCGCCGCGCTTGCGCATATAGCGCGCCATCAGCACGACCGAGCTGTCGCTAAGCAACGTCTTGTCCATATCAAAAAAAGCAGCAGTAGCAGTGGATGTGGCCAGTTCCGTCATCGTCGTATCCATTCATGCACAGGTTGACACACCCCCACGGGTGTGCCATAATTCCGCTATCGTAACACAACTACGAGCCAAATCCAACTTAAACCAAGCTGCCGAAAGGCTTTATAATCCGTATGACACAATCTCTAGTTCCTGTTGTCATTCCCGAAGAACGCATCTCCGTGCTGAATCAGGCTGGCGGCGTCGTCAGCATCCTGAGCGCATTAGGCTTGAGTGGCCTGGCTGGCTGGCTCGGACAACGCAAGCCCGGCTGGCTGGTGCTGGCTGGCGCGGGCCTGTCCGCATTGGCCGGCGTGCTGTGGATCTTTCGCAACCCGCCGCGCAGCGTGCCCCAAGGCGCTGATCTGGTGGTGGCGCCATGTGATGGTGCGGTGGTGCGTGTCAACACCGTGCTGGAGCCGCGCTACCTGCGCGCACCCGCCTACGAAGTAACGATCCAGATCACACCCGCGGATGTGCAAATCACCCGCGCACCCGCTGCGGGCTTCGTGCGCTATCGTCGCTATCAAACCAGCAACGAAACAGCCAGCGGCAACGATACCCTCTGGTTTGGCATCCATCAGGAGCAGGGCGCGCGGCTGCTGATGGCCTGGACCGCCAGCACGCTCTGGCACAGGGCGCCGGGCATCCTGGACCAACCGATTACCGTGCTGGCTGACCTGGAGGATGCGGTCGCGCGCGGGCAGGTGACCGGGCATTTGCCACTGGGTGGCGAAGTGACTGTCTATGTGCCTGTCACCGCGCAAATCGCGGTGGGGCCAGGCGTTCATGTGCGCGCCGGGGAAACAGTGCTGGCCCGTCAAGGCTAAAAAAGCAAGCAGGCTGCTTCTTTTTGAAGCAGCCTGCTCTGTTTTAACGGATATAGGCGTCGTTAGCGGCCATTAGCCGGCTGGTTCATTCCCAGCAGCGCGTATTCAACGCCGTCGGCCACTGCTTGCCAGCTCGCCTCGATGATGTTGCTGCTCGCGCCGACAGTACTCCAGGTGCTGTGTCCGTCGGTCGATTCGATTAACACCCGCACAGTGGCGCCGGTCGCGGCATGGCTGTCGAGAATGCGCACCTTGTAGTCCATCAACGATACGTCGGACAGTTGGGGGTAGAATTGCAAAATAGCCTTGCGCAGGGCCAAGTCCAGCGCGTTGACCGGGCCATTACCCTCGGAAGCGGTGTGAAAGATTTGATCGCCCACGCGCACCTTAACGGTAGCTTCCACGAACCACGCCGATGGGTCGTAGATCATCTCCGCGCTTTCCAGCGCGGCAACGCTGGTACGGTCGCCCACCAGGCCGTTGTGCGCCTTGCCGTTCATGTGTTCCACCACGACCTTGTAACGCAGCAGTTCAAACGGCGGCCTGTAATCGGGCTGCAAACGGCGCAGCAACAACGCCACCGAGCCTTCCGCACCCTCAAAGGCAAACCCCTGATTCTCCAGGTCTTTGATGCGATCCAGCACGCCGCGCTCCTGATCCTTGCTCAAGCCGTGCAAGCCAAATTCCTCGCGCTTGACTGCGATATTATCCTTGCCGCTCAACTCGCTGACCACGATGCGCTTTTGGTTGCCCACCAGCGTCGGTTCGATGTGCTGATAGCTGCGCTCCAGCTTGACCACCGCGTTAACGTGTGTGCCGCCCTTGTGAGCAAAGGCTGACCGCCCCACAAAAGCCATATGCGAGGGCAGTTGCAGGTTCGCCAGCTCCGAAACAAAGTGCGCCACTTCGCTCAGCCGCGCCAGTTGCGCATCGCTGACCACATCTAGCCCCATCTTCAGCTTCAAGTTGGCAATGATGCTGTTCAGATTGCTGTTGCCACAGCGCTCGCCATAGCCATTGGTCGTGCCTTGCACATGCGTCGCGCCCGCGCGTACAGCTTCTAACGCATTAGCAACGCCTACATCGCCATCGTTGTGCGTATGGATTCCCAGCACGCCGCGGTAGCCGATGCTGTCAAGATAGGCGCGCACCGTGCGCACGATCTCGCCAACTTCCCAGTACAAGCTGCCGCCGTTGGTATCGCACAGCACCAGCGCGTCCGCGCCGTTATCGGCCGCGGCTTTAAGCGTTGCCAGCGCGTAGTCAGGGTTGGCCTTGTAGCCATCGAAAAAATGCTCGGCGTCATAGATAAACTCGCCGGTGTGCGCTTTCAAATACGCAACACTGTTGCCGATCATCGCCAGGTTTTCGTCCAGCGTGGTGCGCAGCACTTCAAGAACGTGCAAGTCCCACGTCTTGCCGAAGATACAGATCACCGGCGTCTGCGCGTCCACCAGCAGGCGGATTTGTGGATCATCAGCAGGGTCGGTATGCGCCTTGACGGTGCTGCCAAACGCCACAACACGCGCCTGCTTCAATTTCAACTCATGGCGCGCTCGCTCGAAATACTCAATGTCCTTGGGGTTCGAGCCAGGCCAGCCGCCTTCGATGTAATGCACGCCCAGCTCGTCCAGTTTGCGGCTGATGCGCAGCTTGTCGTCACAGGAAAAACTAACGCCTTCGCCCTGCGTACCGTCGCGCAGGGTCGTGTCATAAAGCCAGATCGGGGGTGTTTGCATGATAAAAATCTCCATAAGGTGAAGGGTGCAGATTGCACGGTCGAAGACTGGCAAGTGACAGGTTGCACAACTTGCCATTGACTGCTTCTTGATCGTCACCGGATGGAGCGGGTGCGCGAGACGACGCGAGTCGCGCTCAACACACCCGGAATTTCCTCACGCACAACAACACTGCCAGAACGTGTTAAATCCATGAATCCTCACGCTGAAAAATCAGCTCCAGCGGCTTATCACTGCATCGGCCATCGCCGCGGTTCCCAGTACATCGCCCGCACCATCGGCAATGTCGGCAGTGCGCAGCCCGTCAGCCAGTACTGCATCCACCGCGGCTTCAATAGCTTGTGCTTCCGCTTCCAGTCCCAACGAATGGCGCAACAACATGGCCCCGCTGAGCATTGTCGCCAGCGGATTGGCTACGCCCTTGCCGGCAATGTCGGGCGCTGAACCGTGGATCGGCTCGTACAGGCCGCGCGGCAGGCCGTGACTGTTCGTCGCTTCACCGAGGCTGGCGCTGGGCAGCAACCCCATACTGCCCGCCAACATGCTGGCTTCGTCGGTGAGAATATCGCCAAACAGGTTCTCGGCCAGCACTACGTCATAGGCCGCGGGGCGGCGGATCAGGTGCATCGCCATCGCGTCCACCAGCACATGCTCCAGCACCACATCGGGGAACTCCGTCTGCACCACCTCGCTGACCACCCGCCGCCACAGCCGCGAGCTGGCCAGCACGTTGGCCTTGTCCACGGAGGCCAGCTTGCGGCTGCGCCCGCGCGCTGCGGCCGCAGCCAGCCGCGTCACCCGTTCGATCTCCGGGCGGCTGTACAGCATGGTGTCATAGGCTTCTTCGCGCCCGGCGTCCGCTTCCTGCCGCGGGCCAAAGTAGATGCCGCCAGTCAGCTCGCGCACCACCAGCAAATCCACGCCGGCCAGCACCTCTGGCTTGAGCGTGGACGCATTGAGCAGGGCCGGGGCGAGCTTGACGGGCCGCAGATTGGCAAATAGGCCGAGTGCCTTGCGGATGCCCAGTAAGCCCTGCTCAGGCCGCACGTTGGCCGTGGGATTGTCCCATTTAGGACCACCCACTGCGCCGAGCAGGATCGCGTCGCTGGCCTCACATAAACTGACTGTCTCGGCAGGCAGCGCCGTGCCGGTGGCGTCAATTGCGCAGCCGCCGATCAATCCCTGCGCGAATTCGAACGCGTGGCCGTGGCGTTGCGCCACCACCTGCAAAAGCCGCACGGTGGCCGCAGTCACCTCTGGGCCAATACCGTCGCCGGGCAAAACAGCAATCACTGCCTTCATACAACCTGCTCCTCGCCAGTTTCACCGAACGAACGCGCCAACTCCGCTTCGCGCGCCTCGCCGCGGTTATAGCGGCTCATCAAAACGCTGATCGTTGCCGGATCAATCTTGTCTGGCGTTGCGCCTTCTGGTGGAAAATGTTCATTGATTTGTGCGGTTAAAGCGACCTCAGCATCGGGATCAATCCAGAACCGCTGTGCTGGCTCGCCTGCCGCGGGCTGCTTTTTATCGGCTAAGGGGATCATAGGAGGCTCCTTTGAAAGTAAGTGGAGCAAGTACACAGGTAGACCAGGACTTGCTCTACTTGTACACTTGCCTGCTTGCCTCATACGCTGCAATCGCTGCATCCTTCGACAACAGATAGCCCATATCGTCCAGGCCGTCGAGCAGACACAGCTTGCGGTAGGGATCAATGACAAAGCTGGCTTGCTGGCCGTCGGGCAGCGTTACCGTCTGCGCGGCCAGGTCAATGCTCAGCGCAATATCCGGCTGTTCTTCGATCAAATCCCACAACATCGCCACCTGCTCCTCGTCCAGCGCCACCGGCAAGAGACCGTTTTTCAGCGAATTGTTATAGAAGATGTCGGCAAAGGCAGGCGCGATCACTGCACGGAAGCCATATTCTGTCAGCGCCCACACCGCATGTTCACGGCTGGAACCGCTGCCAAAGTTACGTCCGGCCACTAGCACCGACGCGCCCTGATAAGCGGGATCGTTCAGCACAAAATCAGGGTTCGGCGCGCCCGATCCATCATAGCGCCACGCCGCAAACAGCCCCTCACCCATACCCGCCTTGGTGACAGCGGTCAGGAAGCGGGCAGGGATGATCTGATCAGTATCCACGTTTTCCGCACGCAGCGGAACCGCCGTAGCGGTCAAAGTCGTAAAGGGTTGCACAGAAAACTCCTTGCCTACAGCAGCTCGCGCACATCCACCACGCGACCATTCACCGCCGCGGCCGCAGCCATAATCGGGCTCATCAGCAGGCTGCGCGCGCCGGGGCCTTGCCGTCCCTGGAAATTGCGATTACTGGTGCTAGCCACATATTTGCCCGCACCCGCCTTGTCGTCGTTCATCGCCAGACACATGCTGCACCCTGCACCGCGCCACTCGAAACCGGCTTCACTGAAGATGCGATCTAGCCCTTCGGCCTCGGCCTGCGCCTTGACAGCCTTCGAGCCGGGCACAACAATCGCCCATACATCGCCAGCAACCCGCTTACCCTGCACGATCTGCGCGGCGGCACGCAAATCTTCGATGCGGCTATTGGTACAAGAACCGATGAAGACGATGTCAACCGGCTGACCGGCAATCGGCTGGCCAGCGCGCAGCCCCATGTAGTCCAGCGCGCTGAGCAGACTGCGCCGCTCCGCCGGATCATCCAACTCGTCAACGGTCGGGATCGTGGCGGTCACAGCCACGCCCTGCCCCGGATTCGTGCCATACGTCACCATCGGCTGCAAGGCATTGGCGTCGAGGAAAAGTTCACGGTCGAACACAGCATTTTCGTCGCTGGGCAGTGTACGCCAATACGTCACCGCTCGCTCCCATTCTGCACCCTGTGGGGCATAGGGACGTCCCTTCAAGTAAGCGAAGGTGGTTTCATCGGGCGCAATCAAACCCGCACGCGCGCCGCCTTCGATGCTCATGTTGCAGATGGTCATGCGATTAGCCATGCTCAGGCTGCGGATGGCACTGCCGCGGTATTCAAAAACATGCCCCGCACCACCGCCTGCGCCGTTTTTAGCGATAATCGCCAGAATGATGTCCTTGGCAGTGACGCCCAAGCCCAGTTCACCATCCACCGTAATGGCAAAGGTCTTGGGCTTGCTTTGCAGCAGGCATTGCGTCGCCAGCACATGCCCCACCTCGCTGGTGCCGATGCCAAAGGCCAGCGCGCCGAACGCGCCGTGCGTGCTAGTATGGCTGTCGCCGCACACAATCGTCATGCCAGGCTGCGTGATCCCCATCTCTGGGCCGACAACGTGGACAATGCCCTGCACCGGACCGTTGATGTCGTACAGCGTCACGCCAAACTCGGCGCAGTTCTCGCGCAGCGTGCGCACCTGTGTGGCCGCATCGCTTGGCCACAGTGTTATGTCAACATTACGCGTCGGAATGGCATGATCCATCGTGGCAAAGGTGCGGTCAGGTCGGCGCACCGGCAAGCCGCGCTCGCGCAGCATGGCAAAAGCCTGCGGCGAAGTCACCTCATGGATCAAGTGCGTGTCAATATATAGCACCGCGGGCGCGCCGTCGTCCTGCGTCACCACGTGGCTGTTCCAAATCTTCTCGAACATCGTTTGGGGAGTGGTCATGGATATACTCGGTTAATGGTTGGGAGTTGATACACAGGTAAACAAGATGACAGGTTGACAAGGAGACAAACAAGCTTCATCTTGTCTACTTGTCTACTTGTCTACTTGTCTACTTGTTTACTTGTTTACTTGTCTACTTGTTTACTTGTCTACTTACCTATTTGCCACTTTCTTCCTTTTCCGCGCCTTCATTCACCGCCTCGATAGCGGCCACGGCGTCCTTCGGGATCACCAGCCAGAAATTGCCTAGCTCGGTTTCCCAGTCGTCCAGAATATCGCGTGCCCGCGGGCTGCCGGTCAACTGTGCATGTTGACGGACCAGCGCGCGCAATTGCTTCTCCTGCTCGCGGCGCTGCACACGGCGCAGCGTGATCAGTTGTGCATTATAGCGGCCCGGCAGCGCGTCCGCGGGATCGTAGACATAAGCCAGGCCGCCGGTCATACCCGCACCGAAGTTGCGGCCCGTCTCACCCAGGATCACCGCCACGCCGCCAGTCATATACTCGCAGCCATGATCGCCAACACCCTCAACGACCGCCTGCGCGCCGCTGTTGCGCACTGCAAAGCGTTCACCCGCGCGGCCCGCAGCAAACAGCTTGCCGCCCGTCGCGCCGTACAGCGCCGTATTACCGATAATCGCGTTCTCGTGCCACACATAGCGCGTGCTAGCCGGCGGGCGCACCACGATCTCGCCGCCCCCCAGCCCCTTGCCGATGTAGTCATTAGTCTCGCCGGTCAGGTGCAGGTGAATGCCAGGGCAGAGGAACGCGCCGAGACTTTGCCCGGCCGTGCCTTCCAGCTCCACCACAATGCTGCCATCGGGCAACCCCGCGCTGCCATAGCGTTTGGCAAGCTGCCCCGCCAGCCGCGTACCGACAGTGCGGTCGGTGTTGTGGATAGCGTAGCGCAACCGCACCGGCGCGCCGAAATCATCCAGATCAGCCAATGCCTCGTCAGTCAGACGGTCGCCCAGGTCTGCGCCCGCGAGCAGCGGATTGCGCTCGTCCACGTTGCGCCGCGGGTAGCCGGTGTCCGGCGTCCACAGCAACGGCTCCAGATCGAGATAGCTGGCCGCCTCGCCGTGAACAGCCTGCGTCAACAGCTCCGCGTGGCCGATCACCTCGTTCAGCGAACGGTAGCCCAGCTGCGCCAGCAGCCGCCGCACTTCCTCGGCCACCTGCACCATAAAAATCATCAATTGCTCTGGCTGGCCGGGGAACTTAGCGATTAAATCCACCCGCTGCGTTGCCACGCCCACGGGGCAGGTGTTGGTGTGACAGGCGCGCGCCATCTTGCAGCCCACCGCGATCAGTGCGGCTGTGCCGAAGCTGAATTCGTCCGCGCCCAGCAAAGCCGCGATCATCACATCGCGTCCGGTCTGAAAACCGCCGTCCACGCGCACGCGTATGCGTCCGCGCAAGCCGTTAGTGAGCAGGGTATGCTGCGTTTCCGCCAGGCCCAGTTCCCACGGGCCGCCTGCATGTTTGATGCTGCTCAACGGCGATGCCCCCGTGCCGCCGTCCGCACCGCTCAAATGCACCAGATCCGCGTTGCCCTTCACCACGCCCGCGGCCACCGTGCCGACACCCGCCTCGCTCACCAGCTTCACCGACACGTAGGCTTCGGGGTTGACCTGTTTAAGGTCGAAAATCAACTGCGCCAGGTCTTCAATGCTATAGATATCGTGATGGGGCGGCGGTGAGATCAGGGCCACGCCGGGAGTGCTGTGGCGCAGCCGTGCAATCTCATCTGTCACCTTATGGCCCGGCAACTGGCCCCCTTCGCCCGGTTTGGAGCCTTGCGCCATCTTGATTTGCAGCTCTTCCGCTGACATCAGATAGGCCGTGGTGACGCCGAAACGACCGGACGCCACCTGCTTGATCTTGCTGTTGCGCTCATCGCTGAAGCGCGCTTCGTCCTCGCCCCCTTCACCGCTGTTTGATGTGCCACCCAGCCGGTTCATAGCAACGGCCAGCGTTTCGTGCGTGATGCCACTCAACGCGCCGTGTGACATAGCCGCAGAGGAAAAGCGGCGCAAAATCGCCTCCACCGGTTCCACCTCGGACACGGGGATCGGGTCGCGGCGCGAAGTGAAGTCAAGCAGGTCGCGCAGGTTCGACAGCGGGCGCTGCTGCACCAAGTCCGCGTAGCGTTGGTAGGCTTCTGTCAACCCTGTCTGGTCATCCACGTCGCGCGCGGTGCCACCCGCCACGCCCGACACTTCGTGCAATGCGCGCACCACATCGGGATTATAAGTATGATGTTCACCGTCGCGCTTATACTTAAACAGGCCATAGCTTTCCAGCGCGGCGGCGGCGTCTCCCGCGGGATATGCGGACGCGTGCCACGCCAGCACATCTGCGGCGATATCCGCCAGCCCCAGGCCCCCCAGCCGCGTAGGCGTGCCGGGGAAATAGTGCTCCACCACCTCTTCGGCCAAGCCCAGCACATCAAAAATCTGCGCGCCGCAATAGCTGTCCACCGTGGTGATGCCCATCTTGGACATGATCTTGAGCAGGCCCTTTTCCAGCGCCTTGCAGAAATTCTCCGCGGCCTGTGGCGCCGTCACACCCTCGGCATGACGCCCTGCGCCGCGCACTTCTTCCTCGACCGTGCGCAAAGCCAGCCACGGATTGACTGCGCTGGCGCCAAAGCCAACCAACGTCGCCACATGATGGACATCGCGCGCTT
Organism: Anaerolineae bacterium; assembly: GCA_049299095.1. Lineage (GTDB taxonomy): Bacteria > Chloroflexota > Anaerolineae > JAAEKA01 > JAAEKA01 > JAAEKA01. The sequence continues at coordinate 15,893 of JBAQWV010000076.1, forward strand.
CGCCCGTTTCCACGATCAGGCTGACCTGGTTGCGCACACCCGCCTGGATCAGGCGTTGATGCACAGCCGAAGTCGCCAGCAAGGCGGGGATCAGCGTGCGCTGCGGCAGAATCCCGCGGTCGCTCAGGATTAGCAGGCTCACGCCCGACTTGACCGCGGCCACCGCCTGATTGCACAGCCGCTTTACCGCGGCTTCCAGCCCATCCACGCCGTCAATCACCGGCCAGGTGGTGTCAAGGGTGGCACATTGGAAGTCCTCGCTGCGTCCGCCCGGCAGATAATGCTTCAATTCGCGGATCACCTGCATGTGTTCGTCGGTCAGCACTGGGCTGGCCAGCTCGATCATGCGCGTCACTTCCGGCCCGCGGCTGAGCAGGCTGGTGCGCCGTCCTAACCGCTGGCGCAACGACATCACCTGCGCCTCGCGCAGCGGATCAATCGGTGGGTTGGTCACTTCAGCAAATCGCTGGTAGAAATAATGGAAGAGTGGGCGGGGCAGGGCCGACAGCGCCGCGGTGGGAGTGTCGTCGCCCATCGAGCCGATGGCTTCCACGCCCTGCTGCCACATCGGACGGAACAGCACCACCAGTTCCTCGCGGTTGTAGCCAAAAGCGGCTTGCAGAGTGGTCAGGCTGGTCGTGGCCGACGCCATGATTGACGCGCTGCCGTTGCCAGCGGTCGCGCTGGGGCGGCGGCGTGCCGCGCCCGCGGAGCGCACATTGGAGATCATGCTTGGAGCCGTGCCCGCGCCGGGCGTGACCAAATCTTCGAGTTGCACCAGGTTTTCCTGCAACCAACGCTCGTAAGGTTGTGCTTCCGCCAGCCGCGTGGTGATGTCTTCGGTCGCCAGCAACTCGCCGGTGCGTGTATCCACAGCCAGCATCTCGCCCGGTCCGAGCCGCCCCTTGCGCACGATGCGCGCCTCGTCAATGTGAACGGAGCCGGTTTCGGAGGCCATAATCACCAGGCCATCGTCGGTTTCGAGAAAACGGGCTGGGCGCAGGCCGTTGCGATCCAGGGCGCTACCGACCACCACGCCATCGGTGAACGCCAGCGCGGCCGGGCCGTCCCAGGGTTCCTGCAGGCAGGCATGGTAATGGTAAAACGCGCGCACATCGGCGCTCAGTTCAGGATCGTGCTCCCATGCGCGCGGGGTCAGCATCAGCAACGCGTGGCGGACGTCGCGGCCTGACTGCACGAGCAAGTCCAGGGCGTTGTCGAGCATGGCCGAGTCGCTGCCGCGCTCGCTGATCACCGGCGACAAATAATGTACGGCATCGCCAAAATAGGGCTTGGCCGAGCGCACCAAATCTGCCTCGCGGGCACGCATCCAGTTGATGTTGCCGCGCAAGGTATTGATTTCGCCATTGTGGCACAACATGCGGAAGGGCTGGGCGCGCTCCCAGGTGGGGAAAGTGTTGGTGCTGTAACGCTGATGGAAAACCGCAATGGCCGTTTCAAAATCGGGGTCGGCCACATCGGTGTAGAAATTGGCGAGCTGCGGGGCCATGAATAGCCCCTTGTAGACGATGGTTTTCGAGGACAGGGAGGCGACGTAGAAGTTGGTGATGCCTTCAGCCCAGCACAACTGCGTGGCGCGCTTGCGCACCAAGTACAATGTACGCTCAAAGCTGTCGCCGCGCGCCAGTGCGGGCGGTCGCCCGATGAACGCCTGCACAATGTACGGGCGCAGGCTGATCGCCCACTCGCCCAGCGCGTCAAGGTCAATCGGCACTTCGCGCCAGCCAAGAAATTCCAGGCCAAATTCACCGACTGCCTGCTGGAACAACTCCTGGCTGCGGTCGCGATGTAGCAGGTTGCGCAGTGGCATGAAAATCATCGCCACGGCCACATCGCCCGCGCCGGGGGTGCGCACGCCGAGCTGCGCCAGATCGCGACTGATCAACTTGTGAGGAAGCTGCGTCAACACACCCGCGCCGTCGCCCGAACGTCCGTCGGCAGCCACGGCCCCGCGATGGGCATGGTTGCAAAGCGCCTCCAGCGCCAGCGCCATCACACGATGACTGGGCTGACCGTTGCGCATCACCACAAAGCCGGTGCCACAGGCATCGTGCTCAAAGGCTGGGTCGTACAGGGGGCCGGGCGGAAACGGGCCCGGCTGGCTAAGGTTGTCTTCGTACATACGGTGCTCCCGGGTCAAGATAACCTGCGGCATTGCCGAACCCAAATGGCCCGGCAATGCTGCGGATGAAGTTGGCCGCGCAGGAGCGGCGTTGCTCGGTCGCCCACACGCTGGGCGAAGGAAAGCGCGCCAACGGAAAATAGATCAGACTTGTACGGCAGGCTGCTGGCCTGTCGTTCGCAGGCTGTGGGTGTCCCAAGCCAGCGCTTCCGGCCCGCAGTTGCCACACTGCGGCATGTCGTAGTGCTTGTCCAGCCATTCAGTCAACACACGGTTAGGCGTAAAGGCGTCGGTGGTTGGGGTGGTTTGCTCTGCCATGATGATGCTCCTTGTCGCTGAACGCGCGGGGAAACTTACACACCCAAAGCCAGTACGGCTTCGGTCTCCTCACGGGCTGCCAGCATCTTGTTGAGCGCCTGCATGTAGGCCTTGGCGCTGGCAACTACGATATCGGTATCAATACCACGTCCGGAGAAGATGCGCTGGCCGCGGCCGCCCTGCGCACGCTCCACCGTGCCGATCAACTCTTCCGATTCAATGCGAATGGTCACATCACCGACGGCGTCCATGCCCTGATCAATGGCCTGAATGACGAACTCGACCAGGCGATTGGGCACGCCCACCAGACGATTGATGCCCTGATACACGGCGTCCACCGGGCCGGTGCCAAAGCCGGCGTCGGTGACGATTTCGCCGGTGGCAACGTGGCGCAGCCGCACCACCGCGGTGGGGATTACCGTCGTGCCACAACTCACCTGCACGTCCTCGACCTGCCAGGTCTCTGGCGGCTTGTACAACTCGTCGCCAACCAGCGCTTGCAAATCGCTGTCAGTAACGACCTTTTTCTTGTCAGCCAGCTCCTTGAAGCGCCGGAAAACCTCTTCCAGGTCCTTGTCGCTCAGATTATAGCCCATCTGCTCCAACTGGATGCGGAAGGCGTGGCGACCGGAATGCTTGCCCAGCACCAGCTTGCTTTGGCTCAGGCCAATCGTGCCCGCGTCCATGATCTCGTAGGTGCGCTTGTGCTTCAACATGCCGTCCTGATGGATGCCCGCTTCGTGCGCGAAGGCGTTTGCACCGACAATCGCCTTGTTGGGTTGCACCACCATGCCGGTGTAGCGGCTGACCATGTCGCTGCTGCGGTGAATCTCCTGCGTGACGATGTTGGTGTCCAGCTCGTAGACCTGGTGCCGCGTGTAAAGCGCCATCGTGATCTCTTCCAGGCTGGTGTTGCCTGCACGCTCGCCGATGCCGTTGACCGTCACCTCTACCTGACGCGCGCCGTTTTCAACACCTGCCAGTGTGTTGGCGGTTGCCAGGCCGAGGTCGTTGTGGCAGTGGCAGGAGATGATCACATCCTTTGCGCCGGGGGTGTTTTCACGAATGTCGCGGATCAACTGGCCGTACTCGGCGGGCACGGTGTAGCCGACAGTGTCCGGGATGTTGAGCGTGGTGGCGCCGGCCTGGATGGCGACAGACAGCACGCGGTAGAGAAAGCGCGGGTCGCTACGGCCTGCATCCTCCGGGCTGAACTCGATATCAGGGCACAGGCTGCGCGCGTAGCCAACCATCTCGCGCACGCGCTCGACGACCTCGTCCGGCGTCATCTTGAGCTTATGCTCCATGTGGATGGGCGAAGTGGCAAGGAAGGTATGGATGCGCGGACGGGTCGCGCCCTGCACTGCTTGCCAGGCCGCGTTGATGTCATTGTGGTTGGCGCGGGCTAATCCGGCAATCACAGGCGGCGGTGCGGCCTGGCCGAACTTGTCCAGCCGAGGTTCGCGGCCAACGGTTTCCGCGATCTGGCGCACGGCCTCAAGATCGCCCGGCGAGGCTGCGGGAAAGCCTGCTTCGATGATATCAACGCCTAAACGCGCCAACTGACGCGCCAGCTCCAGCTTTTCCTGCGCCGTGAGCGTCGCGCCCGGCGACTGCTCGCCGTCGCGCAGGGTGGTATCAAAGATCAAAACGACATCACGGTCGGGTTGTGAAGACATGGAGGGCTCCTTCGGGAAAGTAGACAAGTACACAGGTAGACAGGTAAACAAGTACACAGGAGGCAGGTAGACAAGTACACAGGTGACTGGAATTTTTATGTATTCTGTGCTTCTTCCTTATCTACATCTCCTTGTGTACTTTTTCCTTGTCTCCTTGTGTACTTCTTCCTCGTACCAGCTATTTGACTTCCACGGGATGCAGCCAGGGCATCATGCTGCGCAATTGGCGGCCAACCTGCTCGATCTGCTGGTCGCGCTCGCGGGCGCGCACGTCGTTGAACCAGGGGCGCCCCTTGGCGTTTTCTTCGATCCAGTCCTCGGCATATGCACCGGTCTGAATATCGTTCAAAATGCCCTGCATCGCCACACGCGTCTCGTCGGTCACGACCTTGGGGCCACTGTAATAATCGCCATGCTCGGCGGTATCGCTGACCGAATAGCGCATGTAGCTCAGGCCGCCGCGGTAGAACAAGTCCACGATCAGCTTCAGCTCGTGCATACATTCAAAGTAAGCGACTTCCGGCTGATAGCCTGCATCTACCAGGGTGTAAAACGCGCTCTTGACCAGTTCGCTGACGCCGCCGCACAGCACTGCCTGTTCGCCGAACAAGTCGGTTTCGGTTTCTTCGGTGAATGTGGTGAGCAGCAGGCCCGCCCGTGCGCAGCCAATCGCCGCGCCGTAAGCAATGGCATCTTCCAGCGCGTGGCCGGAAGCGTCCTGGTGCACGGCGACCAGTGCGGGCGTGCCTTGGCCGTCCTGATAAACTTCGCGCACGCGATGGCCGGGGGCCTTCGGCGCGATCATGCTCACATCCACGAAGTCGGGAGGGGTGATCTGGCCGAAACGGATGTTGAAACCGTGGGCGAACATGAGGGTCTTGCCCGCGGTCAGATATGGCTCGATGCTTTCCTTGTACACGCGCGCCTGCACTGTGTCGGGAATTACAACCATGATCATATCGGCGGCAGCAGCGGCATCTTCTACTGTAAGGACTGTCAAGCCTGCGGCTTCAGCCTTGGCCCAGCTTGCTGAATCGGGATAGAGGCCGACGACCACGTCCATGCCGCTGTCTTTCAGATTGAGCGCGTGGGCGTGGCCCTGGCTGCCATAGCCGATAACGGCGATTTTGCGGCCTGCCAGCAGGTCCAGATTAGCATCTTTCTCGTAAAATAAGGTTGCCATGAATTCCTCGGTTCAAAGTAAGAGAGTGTATGAGTGAAATAGTGCTGGAATGAGTTAATGATGAAAACGGGGAGGCGTTCCACCTTGCTAGCGCACTAAATTCCCATCTTGCGGCCATTGCCGTTGCCATTATGATGCGCGCTTTCCAGGGTGGCCCGACCACGTGTGATTGCGACGCGGCCCGTGCGCACCATCTCGCGAATGCCGTAATGGCTAAGCAGGTCAATCAGACTGTCAATGCGCTCTTCAGCGCCAACCACCTGTATGATCAGCGAGTCCAGCGCAATGTCTACGATCTGGGCGCGGTACACTTCGACGATCTGCATGATCTCGGTGCGGGTTTGCGTGTCGGTGCGCACACGGATCAGCGCCAGTTCGCGCACGACCACCGGCTGATCGGTGACATCCTCGACGCGGGTTACGTCAATCTGCTTTTCCAGTTGCTTAACAGCCTGATCTACCATGCGCTCGTCACCGTCTACGACAAAGGTCATGCGGCTGATGCCGACGGTTTCGCTGTGGCCGACAGCCAGGCTTTCGATGTTAAATCCACGACGGCGGAACAGGCTGGCAACACGGGACAAAACGCCGGGCCGGTCTTCCATCCATGCGACGACTGTGTGTTTCATGTTTTATGAACTCCTGGGCTGGTAAATTGGTAGATTAGCAGATTGGTCAGCCACCAGGCACATGACCAGCCTACCAATGTACCACTATACCAATCTACCAACTCGGCTGCACGCCGGAATAGCCCTGGACAATGGCGGGGCCGGGGCGACGGATCATATCACCGACGGCCGCGCCAGGGGCCACCATCGGGTACACGTTGACTTCTTCCAGCACGCGGAATTCAACCAGGAAGGGGCCATCATGAGCGTTGGCCTGCTGCATGGCCGGAAAGACCTCTTCGTTTTTGGTCACGCGCAGCGCCGGGATGCCGTAGGCATCGGCCAGCTTGAGATAATCAGGACTGATCATCGGCGTGCCGGCATACCGCTTCTCATAGAAAAGCTGCTGCCATTGGCGCACCATACCTAAAAAGCCGTTGTTGATGATACCAATCTTGACTCCGACGTTTTCCTGGATGATTGTGCCCAGTTCCTGCATGGTCTGCTGGAAGCCGCCATCGCCCACAATCGCCCACACCAATTGGTCAGGACGGCCAATCTTGGCTCCCACAGCCGCGGGCACGCCAAAACCCATCGTGCCGAGGCCGCCGCTGGTGATCAACTGACCAGGTCGCATGTGGGTAAAATACTGCGCTTCCCACATCTGATGCTGGCCCACATCCGTCACCACCGTGCAGTTACCCTGCGTGGCGTACCACAACTGGCGCATCACGAAGGGCGGGATCAACTCGTCCACTTCCTGATTGGCGATGTCCACCTTGCTGGTGCTCTCTTGCCAGCCACGAATGGTCGCCAGCCACTGCTCATGCTGCTTGGGCTCGATGTTGGGCAACAACTGGCCCAGCGTGTGCTTGCAGTCGCCTAGCACCGTCACTGTAGGCTTGACGTTCTTACCCACTTCCGATGGGTCCAGCTCGAAATGGATCACCTTGGCCTTGGGTGCAAACTGATCGAGGCGCCCCGTGATGCGATCGTCGAAGCGCATACCAATGGCGACCAGCACATCACATTCCTGCACAGCGTGATTGGTGGCCGCTTCGCCATGCATACCGCCCATGCCGAGGGCCAGCGGATGGCTTTCGGTGATATTGCCCAGACCCAGCAGGGTAGTGACTACTGGAATTTCAGCCCGCTCGGCCAGATCAATCAGCTCTTGCTGCGCTTGCCCCATCTGCACGCCATGCCCGGCGATAATCAGGGGGCGCTGAGCCAGATTGATCAGTTCCGCCGCGGCATCAATGGCGCTGGGCTGCTCGCGCAGCACCTTCACCAACCCGGGACGGGTCAACTCGGTGGGATAGACCCAATCAGTCTTGGCGTTCTGCACATCCTTACAGATGTCCACCAACACCGGGCCGGGCCGCCCGCTGCGCGCGATGTAAAAAGCTTCTGCCATCGCTTCCGCCAAATCATTGACATCGGTCACCAGGTAGTTATATTTCGTAATCGGCAGCGTAATGCCGGTCACGTCGGTTTCCTGGAAGGCATCACCGCCCAGCAGGTGGGTTGCCACTTGACCGGTAATCGCCACAATCGGAATCGAATCCATCATCGCGTCGGCCAAACCAGTCACCAGGTTCGTGGCACCGGGGCCGCTGGTAGCCAGCGCCACGCCGACTTTGCCGGTAGCCCGTGCCCAGCCTTCGGCCATGTGGACAGCGGCCTGTTCGTGGCGCACCAGCACATGCCGAATGGGGTATGCCGGCATGGCGTCATAAATGGGCAAAGTCGCACCGCCGGGATAGCCGAAGACCGTATCCACGCCTTCACGCAAGATGGTCTCCCAAACGATTTGAGCGCCTGTCTTCTCCATGTGAATCACACCTTTCACTGTGTTTTGCCCAGCCAGGTACAAAAAAGCCTCAACCTGGGCCTGCCCTTGCTGGGCAGATCAGGTAGAGGCTTCATCGCCTGGATCGGCTTGCCATACTCCGGAAAGCGACTTGATTTGGCTAACCGGCTACTATCCAATTCAACAAAAAACCCCTCCGCGGCTGGGAGGGGTTTCACACATACTTGTGATGCTGCTACAAGTGGCTCAACGCTCGGCTCCCAGCTGCCATTGGCTCCCGGCAAGGACCAGGAGCACACTAATGACGATAACCAGGAGGGCGAACAGGATAGAACCAGCAGTGATCATAGGACATAAACTGGGAACTGTCTAGCTACAAACGTAGCGGGAGTATAATCAGGTCTGCATAGTTTGTCAACTTTCGTTTCAGAGGGTCAGGGAACGTAACGTTTTCTCTTAAAGCGCGTCCTAATAGATGCCGCCAGCGGGTGGCGCCTTCGTCCCAACTCAATCCCACCCCCCTATTCGCTCCGCAGGAGGTTCCCCATGGCTAAAGTCGTTGTGATTGGAGCCGGTTTTGCCGGACATACGGCGGCATTATACCTCGGCAATCGGCTCGGTAAAGAGCACGATATTACTGTCATCAACCGCTATGACTTCTTTGGATTTGTGCCCTCCTGGGTTTGGGTCGGGATCGGCCACATGGCCCCGGAAAAGACTACCTTCAAGCTGAAACCGGTTTACGACCGGATGCACGTCAAGCTGGTGATTGGCAAGGCCACGGAAATTCACCCAGACCCGCAGGATCAATATGTAGTGGTGGAAACAGACAACGGCGCGCGGGTGCGCCAGTCTTACGACTACCTGATCATTGCCACCGGCCCCAAGCTAAACTACGAAGGTACGCCCGGTCTGGGGCCAAAAGCTGGCCTGAGCCATTCCATCTGCACCTTGCCACACGCTATCGAAGCGCGCGACCGCTATCTGGAAATCGTGCAACGCCTGAAAAAGGGCGAAACCAGCCGCATGGTGATCGGCACCGGCCACCCCGGCGCAACCTGCCAGGGCGCGGGCTTCGAATACCTGATCAACATTCACCGCGACCTGGTCAAGCAGGGGGTGCGCGACCGCGTACAGCTCACCTGGCTTTCCAACGAGCAGGCGCTGGGCGATTTCGGCGTACGTGGGGTCAGCGTGCGCCAGCACGGCAAAATATACCACAGCGAAGACTTCATCCACTCGATCTTCAAGGACTATGACATCGCCTGGGAGATTCAAAAAGGGGTGCATCATGTCGAGGCAAACAGTATCCACTGGGAAGACTTCGAGGGCAACTACGGTGAAACGCCGTATGACTTTGCCATGCTGATCCCACAATTCACCGGCGCGCCGCTGCGCTATATCGGCAGCGACGGCCAGGATGTTTCCGATAAGCTCACCAACAAGGCCGGCTTTATCTTGACCGATGGCATCTACGGTCTGCCCTACGAGGTGCTGGTAGAAAACCCCGATGCCTGGCCCTCGGTGTACCAAAACCCCACCTACCGCAACATCTTTGCCGCGGGCATTGCCTTTGCCCCGCCTGGCCCGATTTCCATGCCCCATGTCACCCCCAACGGCACAGCCATTACTGCCGCACCACCGCGCACCGGCATGGTGTCCGGCATCATTGGCCGTGTTGTGGCGCTCAATGTGATTGACCTGATCAAAAAGGGGCGCATGACCCATCACGAACGTATGTCCGAGATGTTCGCATCGTGCATTGCCTCGATGGGCGACTCACTGCGCGATGGCGCAGCCGTGGTCATCAACATCTATCCGGTCGTGCCTGATCAGCGCCGCTTCCCGAACGAAGCCGGGCGCGACCTGCAAGTTACCCACATGGAAATGGGTCTGGCGGGCGCCTGGATGAAACGCATGATCCACGAAACCTTCATGTGGAAGCTGCAAGGCCGGCCCGGTTGGACGATTATTCCCGAATAAAGGAGACCACTCATGGACATTACCGACCGCCAGCGCGCTCTGATGAACAACAAGCTCTATCAATTTTGGCGTTTCATCGTCCTCAATCTGACCATTCTGAAAGCTGTAGACCGCAGCAAGCGCTCCTGACCCGGCTTAATGCCGGAAATGCCGCGTGGCAGTAAAGCACATCGCCAGCCCCAGCCGGTCGCAGGCCGCGATCACTTCAGCGTCGCGCACGGAACCGCCCGGCTGCACCACCGCCACGATCCCCGCAGCCGCCGCAGCTTCCACGCCGTCCGCGAACGGGAAGAAGGCATCGGAAGCCAGCACCGCGCCGCGACTGCGCTCACCGGCGCGCCGCGCAGCCAGGTGCACCGAATCGACGCGGTTCATCTGCCCTGCGCCCACGCCCACCGTTGCCGCGTCTTGGGCAAAGACAATCGCGTTGGACTTGGTATGCTTGGCCACGCGCCAGGCAAAATCAAGATCGGCCAGCTCGGCCGCGCTGGGCTGGCGCGCAGTGACCACCTGCCAACTGGCCGCTGGCTCGTGCGACCGATCCGTGCCCTGCACCAGCAGCCCACCGTGAATGCTGCGCAGCATCAGCGACGCGTCACCCGCGCCGGTCGGCTGTAAAATGCGCAGGTTCGCCTTGCGCCGGAAGCGCGCCAACGCCTCCGCGGTATAAGCCGGCGCGATCACCACCTCTACAAACAAATCAGCCATTTGCTCGGCCAGCGCCAGATCAGCGGTGCGATTGACCGCCACGATGCCACCGAACGCGGACACAGGATCGGCGGCCAATGCGCGCGTGTAAGCAGTCACCAGGTCGTCGGCGCTGGCGACACCGCATGGGTTCGTATGCTTGATGATGCACACTGTCGCCGCGTTAAATTCCTGCGCCAGCCCCCAAGCCGCGTCCATGTCCAGCCAGTTGTTATAGCTCATCTCCTTGCCGCCCAACTGCGTAAACGCGGCAGGCTGACCCGCGGGCTGATACAACGCCGCGGCCTGGTGTGGGTTTTCGCCGTAGCGCAGCGTCGCCATGCGCGTGTAAGCCAGCGGCAACGTGACCGGCAGTGGCTGCTCCGACGCCAGCCGCTGCGCCAGCGTGGCCGCAATGGCCGCGTCATAGGCCGCGGTGTGCTGAAAGGCCTGCAAGGCCAGCCGGCTGCGCAATGGCTGATCCACCGCGCCCCTCTGCACGGCGGCCAGCACCGCGGCATAGTCTGCGGGATCACACACCACCGTGACGCGCTCGTGGTTTTTGGCCGCGGCGCGCAGCAGCGTCACTCCGCCGATGTCAATCTGCTCCACCAGCTCCGGCAGCGCGGTGTCAGGCCGTGCGGCCACCTGGGTGAAGGGATAAAGATTGCACACCACCAGGTCAATCGGTGACAAGCCATGCGCGGCCAGCTCAGCCAGATGCTCGGCCGTGTCGCGCGCCAAAATGCCGCCATGCACCGCCGGGTGCAGCGTCTTGACGCGGCCACCGAGGATTTCCGGGAAGCCGGTCAGTTCGCTGACATCGGTAATCGGCAGCCCGGCCGCGCGCAAGGTTGTTGCTGTACCACCGCTGGCCAGCAGCTTGAATCCGGCCGCCTCCAGACCGCGAGCAAAGTCTACTAAACCGGTTTTATCAAAAACGCTCAAAAGAGCTTGGGGATGGGACATGGTTGCAGTCTCCTATGTTTTTTCTGCAGGGCTTCCAGAACTCCGAACGTTTGTCGTTCCGAGGCCCTGACGGGCCGGGGAATCTTGCTCCGCGTAAGGCAGGCGTTGCGCGTGCGCCGGAAGAAATTGCCCCGGTTGCTTCGCTCCCTGGCAATGATCGAAGACGCCGCGATCAAAAAACCGCTCAAACGCGTTGCTGATAGTGCGCCTGCAAGCTTCGATAACGAAAATCCTTTTCGCGCAGCGCACGAATGGCTGCCACTGCGGCTACGGCCGCGGACAGGGTTGTTAGCAACGGCACATTCATCGCGGTGGCACTTTGACGGATCAGCAGGCCATCCGTCTGGGCGCGCGGGCCTAGCGGCGTGTTTAAAATCAAATCCACCCCCCCGGCGCGGATCAAATCCACCACATGCGGCGACCCTTGCGACGTTTTATTGACCGTCTGCACCGGAATACCGGCGCGGCGCAGCATATCGGCGGTGCCGGGCGTTGCCATCAAGTGAAAGCCGAGGCGTTTCAGGTCACGCGCGACACGCAGCGCGCCACCTTTGTCGAATTCGTTGACGCTCAACAAAGCCGTGCCACTGAGGGGCAGCCCCACACCCGCGGCCAGTTGAGCTTTGGCAAAAGCATGACCAAACCGGCTGGCATGGCCCATCACCTCACCGGTGCTGCGCATCTCTGGCCCCAGGACCGCGTCGCTGCCCGATAGTTTCTTGAAGGGTAGCACCGCCTCTTTGACAAAGAAGCCATCCACCCGCGGCTCTTCCAGCACGTCCAACTCTGCCAGCGTCTTGCCAGCCATCACCTGTGCGGCGATACGCGCCAGCGGCAAGCCTGTGGCCTTGCTGGCAAAGGGCACGGTGCGGCTGGCGCGCGGGTTCACCTCTAGCACGTAGACAATATCATCCTTGATTGCGAACTGGATATTCATCAGTCCGTGCACCTGCAGGGCCAGCCCCAGCCGCTCGGTGTAGTCGCGGATCAAGTCCAGATGATAGGCGCTGACCTTGTAGGGGGGCAGCACGCAGGCGGAATCGCCGGAATGTACCCCTGCTTCCTCGATGTGTTGCATGATCGCGCCGATCACCACCCGCTCGCCATCGCACAACGCATCCACATCAATCTCGTAAGCATCCTCCATGAACTGGTCAAGGAGCAGCGGCTGGCCCGCGGCCGCGTCAAGTGCCTGCTGGGCAAAGCCAGCCAACTGGCTTTCATCGCTCACCACTGCCATCGCCCGCCCGCCCAGCACGAAGGAGGGGCGTACCAGCACGGGATAGCCGATCTGCTGCGCGGCGGTGCGCGCCTCCGCGAGCGTATGCACAATCGCGTTGACCGGCTGGGGAATATCCAGTTCGGCCAGCAGCACGGCAAAGCGTTTCCGATCCTCGGCCAGCCAGATCGACGCGGGCGATGTGCCCAAAATCGGCACGCCATGCGCCTGCAAGCCCTCAGCCAGGTTCAACGGCGTTTGGCCGCCGAACTGCACAATCACACCGTCGGGCTGCTCAACATCCACCACGTTCAACACATGTTCCAGCGTCAGCGGCTCGAAATAGAGCCGATCCGAGGTGTCATAGTCGGTGCTGACCGTCTCGGGATTGCAGTTCAGCATCAGCGTCTCAAAGCCCAGGTCACGCAGGGCAAAGGCAGCCTGGCAGCAGCAGTAGTCGAACTCTACGCCCTGGCCGATGCGGTTAGGGCCGCTGCCCAAGATCAAAATCTTGCGCCGTGCCGTGGGTGCGGCCTCGTCCTCACTTTCATAGGCGCTGTAGAGATACGACGTTTGCGCGGCGAACTCAGCCGCGCAGGTATCCACGCGCAGGAAGGTGGGCCACACGCCCAGCTCGCGGCGCGCAGTGCGCACATCCCGTCCCCCCCAATCCAGCACGCTTGCCAGATGACTGTCGGCAAAGCCCATCTGCTTGGCCTGGCGCAGTTGGGCAGGAAAATCAGCAGACCCGAACTGACTGTTGGCAAGCGTCTCCTGATAATGGGCAATTTCCTGAAGTTGCTGCACAAACCACGCATCCATGCCGGTGGCCGCGGTGATCTGCTGGCTGGTCGCGCCTGCCAGCAGTGCGCGATAGACCTGAAACAGCCGCTCGGCCGTAGGCTGGGCGATCTGCTGCAAGAGGGTGGCTAGGTCTGTGCGGGCGGGGGTGCGCCGCGGGCCAGAACCGTCCAGCGCATGGACGCCGATGTCGAGCGACTGCACCGCTTTATTCAGCGCCTCGGCGAAAGTGCGCCCCAGCGCCATCACTTCACCCACCGATTTCATCTGCGGGCCGAGAACACCATCCACGCCGGGGAACTTTTCAAACGACCAGCGCGGGATCTTCACTACGACGTAATCCAATGACGGCTCGAACGCGGCCTGCGTCTGGCCGGTAATGTCGTTGGTGATCTCGTCCAGTGTATAGCCCACGGCCACGCGCGCGGCGATCTTGGCAATCGGAAAGCCGGTGGCCTTGCTGGCGAGCGCAGACGAGCGGCTGACGCGCGGGTTCATCTCGATGATTACCGCTTCGCCGGTGTGCGGATGGACGGCAAACTGCACGTTCGCGCCCCCCGTCTCCACGCCCACTGCCTGCATCACGCGCCGTGCCAGATCGCGCAGCACCTGGTATTCGCGGTCGGTCAGGGTCTGTGCCGGGGCCACGGTGATGCTGTCGCCGGTGTGTACCCCCATCGGGTCCAGGTTTTCGATACTGCACACGACGACGAAGTTGTCGGCGCGGTCGCGCATTACTTCTAATTCGTATTCTTTCCAGCCCATGATGGACTGCTCAACCCATGCCTGGGCAATTGGCGACTCGGCAATGGCGCGCCGCACCGCCTCCGGCAGCTCAGCAGGCGCGTACACCCACGAAGCCCCGCTGCCGCCGAGGGCAAAGGAGGCGCGTACCAGCAACGGATAGCCTGCCTGCTGCGCCAGATGCTCTGCTTCGGCCAGTGAATGCGCGGGGCCACCCGCGGGCACGGGCAGCCCGGCGGCCTGCATAATGTCACGGAAGCGCAACCGATCCTCCGCGGCCTGAATAGCCGCCAGTGACGCGCCGAGCAGCTTGACATCGTATTGCTGCAAAACACCGTTTTCGCTCAAGGCCAGCGCCAAATTCAGGCCGGTCTGGCCGCCCACGGTCGGCAGCAACGCGTCCGGTCGCTCCTGGGCAATGATCGCCTCCAACACTTCGGGCGTGGTCGGCTCGATGTAGGTGGCGTCGGCTAGATCGGGGTCGGTCATGATCGTGGCCGGGTTGGAGTTGACGAGGATGACACGATACCCCTCGCTGCGCAGCGCCTTGATCGCCTGCGTGCCGGAATAGTCGAACTCACCGGCTTGACCGATCACAATCGGGCCAGAGCCAAGGACAAGAATAGTGTGAATGTCTGTGCGTTTGGGCATGGGTTAGGAATGGGATGGTGAATGGATAACCAGTAGACTAAGGAAACAAATGGGCAACAAAAACGCGAAGGGCGTTGGTCCTGAAGGACGCCGCTTCGCGTCATGTCGTAGTTGCTTTGGCCGGTCTTGCAGCGTACCGCGCAGCGGGTCTAAATCGGCCCCTTTTCTCCATGTTGGATCAGCTGCATGAATTCGTCGAATAAACCGTGCGCATCGTGCGGGCCAGGCGCGGCTTCGGGATGATACTGGACACAGAAGACCGGCTTGCCGCGCAGGCGCATCCCTTCCAGCGAACCATCGTTCAGGCTGATGTGCGTCACTTCGACTTCCGACAGGTTAAGGCTGGTCGTGTCCACCTGATAGTTGTGATTTTGCGCAGTGATCGCCACCGCACCGGTACGCACATCCTGCACTGGATGGTTGCCGCTGTGATGGCCGAACTTCAGGCGGCTGGTGCTGCCGCCCAGCGCGCGGCCAATCAATTGATGCCCCAAGCAGATACCAAAAACAGGCAAATCGGCTGCGATCAGCTCGCGCACAGCGTCCACGGCATACGGCAGGCCCGCCGGGTCGCCGGGACCGTTGGAGAGCATCACGCCGGCGGGCTGCCAGGCCAGCACCGCTGTTGCGGGCGTGTCCGCGGGCACCACCTGTACACGCAGCCCGGCGGCAGCCAGATGACGCATGATGTTGCGCTTGGCTCCAAAGTCATACAACACCACCAACGGCGTGTCCTGGCCCGACGGCGTTGCAGAAACCCACGGATCCCCCGCATCGCCCATCCACGCATACGGCTCGGCGCAAGTGACCGCCTTTACCATGTCCAGCCCGTCAAGACCGGGCCAGGCGCGGGCGCGGGCCACCAGTTCAACAGGATCGCTGATGACGGTGGACAACGCGGTCTTGAGCGCGCCGCGCTCGCGCAGGATGCGCGTGATGCGCCGCGTGTCTACGCCACTGATACCTGGGACGCCGTGCTCGGCCAACCAGCCGGATAGATCGCGCGTGGCGCGCCAGTTGGACACGGACGGGCTGAGGCTGCGCACCACGACTGCTTCCACCTGTGGCGTGACGGCTTCGTTGTCTTCCAGATTGATGCCGACGTTGCCGATGTGCGGCACAGTGAACAGCACGCCCTGGCCGCGATAGGAAGGATCGGTGATGATCTCCTGATAACCGGTCATGCTGGTGTTGAACACCAGTTCAAACACGGCTTCGCCCGGCGCGCCAAAGGCCTCGCCGATGAAGATTGAGCCATCTTCCAGAGCTAGCATGGCCTGGGTCATGGGTGCAAATTCCCGGCAAAAAAGGCAACGATGCGGTTGTACGCGTGTACCTTGTTGGCGTACTTGATGACGTCGTGGCCCTCATCGGCGTAGACTTCGTATTCGATCTGTTTGCCCTGCGCTTGCAGCGCCTCGACCACGTCGCGCGACTCGCGTTCGACGACGCGCGGATCGTTGGCGCCCTGCATCACCAGCAGCGGGCAGGCCAGATCGCTCAGATAAGTGCTGGGAGAACGCTCCTGCAAGAAGGCGCTGTCCCGTTCCGGGTGGCCGAGTACCTGGTAGAAGTAGGTTTTCCAGGTTTCAGGCAGGCGTTCAACAAAGGTGATCAGGCTGTAGGGGCCAAACAAATCCACCCCGGCGCTCCAGAGGTCTGGATGGCGGCCCAGTAGGGTCAGAGTCATGTAACCGCCATAAGAACGGCCCATCACGCCGACGCGGGTCATGTCCAGCCGCTCGTCCTGACGTAGCAGGTCAAACGCGGCAATATGATCCAGCCGGTCCTGGCCGCCCCAGTCGTGGTCAACGCGCTTCATATAGTCCATGCCGTAGCCGGTGCTGCCGCGCGCGTTGGGAACCCAGACGGCGAAGCCGTTGAGGGTGAAGAACTGGATCAAGGGCATTGAGAACCAGGTAAAGTCGGGGCGTTCCTGGCTTTGCGGGCCACCGTGAATATAGAAAATCACGGGTCGCGGGCCGGTAAAACCAAGCTCGGCCGCGGGCAGGTACAGGCGCGCGGAGATACGCAACCCGTCGTGACTGGTGTAAGGGTAATCTTCGCCCGCAGCCAGTACGCTGGCGGGGATGCCCAGCAGGCGTTCCTGGGTGATCTGATGCAGCGCGCCCTCTGGCTCCAGCAGATAAAGCTGTGCGGGCGAGGTCGCGGTGGAGAAGGAAAGGACGTAGCGGCCCGAAGCAGGCTCGTAGTCCAACGATTCCAGCACGCCGCCGCTGAGCTTGCCCTCTCCGACTAGAACACGTTGTACGATGAAGCGAAGGTTGACTTCGTCGAATTCGCCCTCGTAGACCCATGTGCTGCCGTCAATGTTGTATTGCAGGGTGAAGCGCTTGCCGGCGCGGTGGTGCAGGCTCTCCAACTCGCCATTGCCAGCGTGGACCAGCCCCTCAATCGAAACTGGCTGAAGCGCGGCGGGATCGGCATAGGAGAAATAGCCCAAGCCATAGCGGTCATCGAAGAGCGAAGTGGTCAACAGCACCCCTTTGTTCATGGGCTGCGCCGCGCCGATGCCGTTGGGGGGGAACGATTGAATGGGGTCGCGCTGTTCCACGGGCACGCCGTAGAGCAATTGCCGCGCGCCCGCACCTTCCTGCCACTGGTAGAGCACGACATCGCCAAAGGAGTATTGATCGGCCAGCAACACGGTGTCGAGCGTAGGCGTGTGGCCTACCGGCACATTGCCGTGTATACTTTCCCCCAAGTCGGTCATGGCAAGGGTGCGTAGATCAACGCGGAGGGTGCGGAAGACTGGATTGGTGCGTGGATCAACGCCGAACAGTGCCAACAGACGGTCAGGATCACAGAAGTTACAAAAAACCTGCTGCCCGGCAAAACGGTCGCCAAAGATCGGTTGCGGGATGCCGCCCGCAATCGGTACAAACATCGGCTGATAGTTTTCGTCGCCGTCGCGGTCGAGCATTAGCAGAATTTGGCCGAGTTGAGGCAGCACCTTGAAGGCGACTGCGTCATCCAGATGATGCGGGTTGGGCAAGGCAATATCAGGCGGCAGCAGCGGCAGGGGGACGCTGCCATGAAGATCCATCACGTACAGGCTTAAGCGGCCTGACAAGTTGCTGATGAAGTAAAGTTGGTCGCCCACCACCTGCGGATGCAGGAACAGGCGGGCGGACAGCAGGGATTCGATACGATACATTGACGACATTCAAACAGTCTCCTTCATATTATTACTGCTCAAGCGTGTCTCATCCGGTCTGAACTGCTCGGCGAGAAGGCACGCGGGTCATTCTTTCACTGCGACTATTTCTTCGAGCATTTGTGCCAGCGCCAACGCGCGCTGGGGCGCATCGCCCACATAATCAGCGGCATTCAGCAACGATGCGACCTCGCCTGGCAACAGCCAGCACGTCAGGCGCGGATCTGCTCGCAGGCTGGCTGCCAACGGGTTCGGTCGTCCCTGCCGCACTGCCTCCCACGCCACCAGGCTGTGCTCGCGAATCACTTCGTGCAGCACCTGCCGATCACCGCCTGCCTTTACAGCCTCCATCAACACCCGCTCGGTCGCGGCAAAAACGCCGTAAATCGCCACATTGCGGGCCACAACATCCTCACGCACGACCAACCCTTCCACTAACCGCGTCGCCCGACGCACCAATTCATCAGCCAGCAGGAAGGCTTCCGGCAATAACATCCGGCGATTGGCCGAATCATCCAGCGTGCGTTCTAAATGACTATGCGCAGCATTGTCCCACGCCACGCGCGGTAGCGTAGCCAGCTCGCGCGCCAAGCTATCGAGGTTCTCGGCGTCAATGGGATTGCGCTTGAACGGCATGGCGCTGCTGCCGACCTGCTTGGCGCCGAATGCTTCACTCCATTCGCCAATGGTTGGCGCTTGTAACAGACGGACATCATAAGCCAGCCGATAGATGGACTGCGCCAGCCCGGCCAATGCGTTCAGCACCAGCCAATCCTGCTTGCGTGGATATACTTGCGTCCCCACCGGATGGGCGGCCAGATCGAGCTGCGCCAACACCTGCTGCTCCAACTGTTCCACTGTCCAGCCGGTATCTTCAAGCAGTTGTGTGTAAGAAGCCGCGGTTCCCACCGCTCCGCGCAACCCCTTGCCGCGCACCGATGAGCACACGCGTTGCAATTCCTGCCAGTCGGTGAGCAGATCGTAACCATACTGCGCCAGACGATACCCCACCGTGGTCGGCTCCGCTGGCTGCAAATGGGTAAATCCCATGCACGGCAGCGCAGCGAATTCGATAACACGCTCTTTGACTATGCGCAACAGGCGCGCAAGCTGCTTCAGCAACACATCCAACGCCTCACGCACGCGCAGCGGCTCGACGTTGTCCAACACATCCATGCTGGTTGCGCCCAGGTGAATGATGCCACCGCCTACCGGCGACTGCTCAGCAAAGGTACGGATTTCTGCCATCAAGTCATGGCGGATTTCTGCCTCAATCTCCGCGGCGCGTGCGAGGTCAACCTGATCTGCGTGCGCGGCCAAATCAGCCAGTTGCGCCGCGGTCACCAGACCGGCTTCATGCTGGGCGCTCGCCAACGCCACCCAAAAGCGACGCAACAACAACCGCTTGTGCTGCTCGGACCAAATCGAGCGCATCGCGTCGGAGCCGTAACGCCAGGTGAGAGGGGAAAGGTAGGTGTCGTGGGTAAACATGTGAGAGAAAATGGGTAACTCGTAACTCAAGGATACTTTGGAAACACAGATGCCAAATCCAAATTACGGATTACGCAGCACGCTAAACATTGCTTCCCGTTCAGGCCCAACGGAAACCCACGTCAGCGGCGCGCCTGCCAATTCTTCGATGCGCCGCAGATAACGCTGGGCTGCCGCGGGCAATTCGTCCCAACTGCGGCACCCCACGGTTGGCTGCTGCCAGCCGGGCCATGTTTCGTAGATGGGCGTCACTTCCTCCAGCAAGGCCGTATCTGGCACATGGGTCAGCACCTCGTTGCCGAGGCGATAACCGGTGCAAATCTTCAGTTCAGCCAGCGTATCCAGCACGTCCAGCTTGGTGACAGCCAGATCAGTCATGCCATTCAACCACACTGCGTAGCCGATGGCCACACCGTCAAACCACCCCACGCGGCGCGGGCGGCCAGTGGTCGCGCCGTACTCCTGCCCCAGCTCGCGCAGTTGCACGCCCGCGTCATCCAGCAGTTCCACCGGAAATGGCCCGGCCCCGACACAGGTCGAGTAGGCCTTGACCACGCCGACCACCTGGCGGATCTGTGCAGGGGGCAAACCAGCCCCCACCCCGGCGAAGGACGCGGTCGGGTTGGACGACGTAACGTAGGGATAGATGCCCCAATCAAGGTCACGCATGACGCCCAGTTGCCCTTCGAGCAGCACCTTTTGACCGTTCTGTACAGCAGAGCGCACGCGCGGCAAAACATCCACAATGCGCGGCCCCAACTGCTCGGCCCACGCCATGCACTGGTCGAAGAGTGCAGCTTCGTCGAGCGGAGCCACGCCGTAATGCGCCAATAGCACATTTTTGCGTTCAGCCACCTGCTGCAAACGTCGGCGCAGCCAGTCGGGGTGCAACAGGTCGCCCAGACGCAGCCCCCAGCGCGCGGCTTTATCGCTGTAAGCTGGGCCGATGCCGCGCTTGGTGGTGCCAATGGCCGCGCCGCCGCGCGCGTTTTCTTCCAGACCATCCAGCAGCAGATGGTACGGCATCACGATGTGCGCCCGATCCGACAGCCATAAATTGCTTAAATCCACACCTGCGGCAGCCACTTCGGCCATTTCGCGCAGCAGACTGTCCGGGTTCACCACCGGCCCCGCGCCGATAATGTTTTGCGTGGCGGGATAAAAAATGCCCGATGGGATCAAATGCAGGCGGAACAGGCCGAGATCATTGACCACGGTATGCCCGGCGTTGTCGCCGCCCTGAAAGCGGATCACCATATCGGCCTTTTCAGCCAGATAATCAATGACGCGACCCTTGCCTTCGTCGCCCCATTGTGCGCCTACCACCGCAGTCACTGACATAATCTGTCTCCTTGTCTAAAAAATACGGTCAAGGCAGCCACACCGCGCGCGTCACCGTGCAGGTGGCGCAAGTCACGACCAGACCCTGCACCTGGCCGCTGGCAGGATCCACAATAAACAGACTTTTATCGTCCACGGCCAACAACAAAGGCAGCTTGGAGCTGGTTGGGCTGGTACGTTGCCAAGCCAGCCGGATCGTGGGCGCAAAGGTTCCTGTCGCCATGTCTTGCCAGTAGTCGTCGAGAACGCGCGTTTGCAACCGGGCGCGGCCATCAGCCATCTGCACGCGCACAAACGCACGGCCATCGGCGCTTGCCAGCGTCGGCGCGGCATCCTCGGCCGTACCTGCCGCCACCACCTTCGGCCCGCCGGAGCCGATGCCCTGCTCGATCCAGTTCTGTTCCTCGTATACATCCGCCAAGCCGCGGAAATACCGCACCGTGTTGCTGTCTGCCTGCCACGTCGGACGCCACGCGCCATAAGGCTCTGCCGGGTCATAGGCTCCCGTGCGCAGGAACATCTCGGTCATGTTGTCAATTTCACTCGTAGCCGTCGAATAGACATACACCTCCGACTGGCCACCCTGGTTAAAAGGACTAGATGCATCTATGCGCGCGTCGAAAGCCAGCTTGGCGCTGTCCGGCGCCCAAGCCATGTGTCCAGCTTCGATCATGTCGGCCAGCACCTGCACCTGGTTGGTGGTGCGTCCCCATAACGCCACTGCGTTGCCGGTTGTGCCAGGGAACACCAGCGCCAGCCATTGCCCATCGGGCGACCATTGCATTTCGCTGAACTGCGTGGCTGGGAACACCCCCAACGGTGCGGGCAGTTTAAGATCGTAAAAAGCCAGTCCTGCGGCGGTTTGTAACGCCAGCAGATCGCCGGTTGAGTTCACCAGCGCCGTCAGTGCCGGGGTAGTCGTGAGGGTGATCGTCTCTGTAGCCGTCAAGGGCAGCGTCATGGAAACAGCCACGCTGTCGGTCAAAGCTGCGGTGGAGGTGAGGGCAACGGTCGGCGAAATTGGCGTTACGATAACAGGCACAGGCAGCGCGGCTTCGTCAACGACGATTTCGTCAAGCAGCGCAAGGCTGGTCGTCAACGGCGACTGCGCATACAGCCCGTGATCCGCACCCACAAACGCGCAGCCGGTCACGCCCGCGGCGGTCGCGCCGCAGCCCCAGCCGCCCGCCAGCACATCATTACGCAGCGGGGCCAACGGCTCTTGGGCCGTCACGCGCCATACTTCTTCAGTGTGCTGCCCGGCGCGCTGCACGCCGAAGATAATCTGCCCCGCGGGCACGCTACCCACTGCGGTCGCGCCAACCGGTGTTGGCGTCGGCGTAGCCGTGGGTACAGGTGTGGCGGTGGGCGTACTGGCGCAACCACCCGCCAGCCAAAGCACCGCCGCCAAAATCAGACAAAAAACAATCAATTGCTGTGATTTACGCATATTGACTATCCGAAACGGCGCGTCAGCTCCGCTTCGACATCGGCCCAAGCCTGCCCGCGCACCGCCAACAACACCAAAGCGTGATACAACAAGTCTGCCATCTCGTACACCACCCGCTCATCGCCCTCGTTAGCCGCGGCGACGATCACTTCCACCGCTTCCTCGCCGATCTTCTTCAAGATTTCATTCTGGCCGGTATCCAACAGCCGCACCGTATACGATCCCTCCGGGCGCTGCTGTTTGCGTTGCTCAATCGTTGCCCACAACTGGGCCAGCGTATCACTCACGGTCGTCTCCAATCTCATTTACAGATAGAAAATCATCGGCTGGCAAAGCGCGGTAAAAACAGGACGTCGCGCCCGTGTGACAGGTGGGGCCATGTGGCACCGCCTGCACCAGCAGTGCATCGCCGTCGCAATCATACGCCAACGACACCAGCTCCAGTACGTGGCCGGACGTTTCGCCCTTGCGCCAGAGCGTTTGGCGGCTGCGGCTCCAAAAAGTCACAAAGCCACTGGCGCGGGTCAAAGCCAGCGCCTCGTGGTTCATCCAGCCCAGCATCAACACCTGCTGCGTGGCTGCATCCTGCACAATCACCGGGATCAGGCCCTTGGTGTCCCAGCGCAAAGCATCTACGGTGTTCATGGGCGCACCACCAGTTGACGCACCGGCACGCCTTGCACAGCCAGATACTCTTTCACCTCCCCGATGCTCAACTGACGATAATGAAAGAGCGAGGCCGCCAGCGCCGCGTCGGCGTGGCCGGCAGTCAGCGCAGCGTGAAAATGTGCCAGCGTGCCCGCGCCGCCCGATGCGATCACCGGCGCAGGCACGGCATCCGCCACCGCCCGCGTCAACGCCACATCGTAACCTGCCTGTGTGCCGTCGGCGTCCATGCTAGTCAGCAGGATTTCGCCCGCGCCCAGATCGGCCACCTGCCGCGCCCACGCCACCGCGTCCAGGCCGGTGGCGATACGCCCGCCGTTGACATACACTTCCCAGCCAGCGCCGCGGCGCTTGGCATCAATCGCCACCACCACGCACTGGCTGCCGAACTCGCGTGCGCCCGTTGCGATCAATTGCGGATTGTGTACCGCAGCCGAGTTGACGCTAACCTTGTCCGCGCCCGCCAGCAGCATCGCGCGTATGTCGTCTACGGTGCGGATGCCACCACCGACCGTAAACGGGATGAACACGTTATCGGCCACCGCGCGCACCATATCCAGCACGATCTCGCGGCGTTCGTGGCTGGCGGTTATGTCAAGAAAAACCAGTTCGTCAGCGCCCTCCGCGTCGTAAATGCGCGCCTGTTCGACTGGATCGCCGGCATCGCGCAAATCCACAAAGCTAACGCCCTTCACAACGCGGCCATCTTTAACATCAAGGCAGGGGATAATCCGTTTGGCAAGCATAATGGCTAATTGACAGACAGGATGCAGAGGCGAACAGGTCAATCGTCAATAGCCGATTGCCAATGGTCAATGAGGTAAAAAGCCGCGCGCAGGTCAAGCGACCCGGTGTAAATTGCCTGGCCAGTGATGACGCCTTCAATCCCGGCCTCCTGACCAGCCAACAACGCGCGCACGTCGTCCAGATCGCGCACGCCGCCGCTGGCAATCATGCGCAGGCCAGTAGCGCGCGCCAGCTCGGCTGTGCCCAGCACGTCCACACCGCTCAACATCCCATCGCGGGCAATGTTGGTGTAAACCGCGCGCACTACCCCAAGATCGCGCAACTGTTGGCCAAGCGTTTGCACCGGCATCGTGCTGGCCGTCTGCCAGCCGTGCGTCGCCACGTAGCCATCGCGCGCGTCCAGCCCGGCCACAACCGCATCCGCGCCGAACTGCGCCAGTGCCTCAGCTACCAAGCTGGGATGCTGCACCGCGGCTGTACCCAGCACCACGCGCGTCGCGCCAAGCCGCAGCGCGCGGGCAATGTCGTCGAGACTGCGCAGTCCACCGCCAAACTGGATCGGCAGCGTCACCGCAGCGCGCATTTCGGCCAGCCGCTGCAAGTTCGGCGCGTCCACGTCCTGATCACCCAATGCGCCGTCCAGGTTGACCACATGCAGCCACGTTGCGCCCTGCGCTTGCCAGTGGCGCGCCATCGCCGCGGGGTCATCACCGAACAGCGTTTCCGCGGCCGGGTCACCCTGACGCAACCGCACACAACGCCCGCGGCGCAGATCAATCGCAGGAAAAATCAGCATAGAATGGAGTATACGCCGCGGTCTGGGGGCTGTCAAAGCCGCCTACGCGCCAATCTCCAAGGCTTTGAACAAGATCGGCCGCTCGTCCAGGCCGCGTTGCAACCCTGCGGCTTCATACAACGCCTGTGACCGATCCGCGTGAGCCGTAGTACTGAGCATGATACGCACAGGAACCGGCGCAACCTGCTTTTGCCGCTCCAGCGCGGCCACGGCCGCGCCCAGCTCTGCGGGTGTGCCCCAATAATCAGGATCGAGCGACAACGCCAGCGACAACACGCCATCTTGCCGCTCGTCAGGCCGCAGCGACAAATAGCCAATCGTCTCGGCTTCAGCCGTTTCCGACGCGCGCCGTTCGATCCGATACGAGCCAAACGACGCGGGCCGCGTGGGCAGCAAGGTCTCATTGATCAGCGTGCGCGCGGCAATCACCGACGCATCCAGCTCCATGCGCAGATAGCGCACGCGCAAATCCAGCCCGACCTTGGGGTTCACCAGATGCAGCGACAGCGCGGGATCGGGCTGGTCATCGCTCAGCGAGCCGGTAAAGCACCATAAATAATAATCCACCAATTCGAAGCCTGCGGCGCGGAAGAGCGCCAACCGCGCTTCACGGCTATCCAGCGGCGCAATGCGCACGTAGCGATAGCCGCGCTCGCGCGCCAACGTCTCGGTGTATTCAAGCAGCGCGCGCAGCAGGCCGTCAGCGTCGAAGCCCTCTTCGATGTTGAACTCGCCCAGCGTCACTGTGTCGCCGCCTTGCTCCACCACCGCAAAGCCCGCGCGGCGGCCTTCCTGCTCCAGCACCAGCGTATTAGCGCCGCTGCGCAGATAGCGCGGCAGCACCCAGGTGCGGAAGACGAAGCGTTGCCACGGCCCGCGCGTCAGCGAGATAAAGCGCGGGTCTTTGTTGCGTTCAGCGATATACCAGGCCGCGATCTCCTTGATCTCGCGCTTGATGGCCGGACGAATGGTCAATGTGTTCATCAGCTTTCCTCGACAGCCGCGCGCAGGCGCGCCACAAAATCGCCCACCGCGGCAGCTTTCAAACGCCACGAGGCACGGTTCGCCACCAGCACCGCTTGGCTTTGCAAAATCACCCGCAGCTCGGCCAGGCCGTTGTCACGCAGCGTCTGGCCGCTTTGCACCAGGTCCACGATCAAATCGGCCAAATCTACCAGCGGAGCCAGTTCGATGGAGCCAGACAACTCAATGATCTCGGCGCTAACCCCACGTTGACGGAAGAAACCTTCAGCCAACCGGGGAAACTTGGTCGCCACGCGCGGGTTTGGCTCCAGCCGCAACGGCCGGTCGGCGCGGCTGACCGGCCCGGCCACGGCCAGACGGCAATAGCCAAAAGGCAGCAACAGCGGCTCCAGCAGGTCGCGTTCTGCCTCGCGCAGCACATCTAGCCCCACGATGCCCAAATCGCACGCGCCATATTCGACGTAAACCGGCACATCCGCGGGCTTCGCCAGCACGTAATGCACCGACGCGGCCGCGCTGGGCAGCACCAGTTGCCGCCCATTGTCGCCGTCGCGCAGTCCATAGCCGGCACGTTCCAGGCATGTGCGCGCCTCCTCTAGCAAACGACCTTTGGGCAGGGCAACTACCAGTTGTTCAGGATCGGCGCGGCGAGCCGCGGCCAGTTCGGTGGCGCTCACCATTGCTCAGCCTCCGTGGCCAGCGC
>JBAQWV010000077.1:0-3353 GCA_049299095.1 Anaerolineae bacterium
GGCCTCAACCCCTCCACGGTGAGCGATCAGCGCATGGTGTCGCCAGCGGTGGCGTTGCCGACGGGTCAAGATCCGGTGGTGCTGAAGTTCTGGCATCTGCCGAACATGGAGAACAACGGTGCAACAGCCTGCTACGACGGCGGCATCCTGGAGGTTTCGACCGACAGCGGCGTCACCTGGACGCAGGTTCCGGCGGCGAGCATCTTGCAGGGTGGCTACACCGGGCTGATCTCCACCTCATGGAGCAACCCGCTGGGTGGGTTATCGGGGTGGTGCGGTGGTGCGGCGTACAGCAATGTGATTGCTGACGTAAGCAGCTATGCGGGGCAGACGGTGCAGTTCCGCTTCCGCATCGGCTCGGACAGCTCGGTGGGCGACACGGGCTGGGACGTGGACGATGTGATGGTGCAGTCTTGCCGCATTTCGTGTATCTACGATGTCAACACCAACGGTCAGATTGACATCGTAGACATTCAGTTGGTGGCAGGCGCGTTTGGCACAGCTAACCCTGCCTACGACTTTAATCACAGTGGTTCGGTAGACATTTTGGATATTCAGGCTGTTGTCGAGCACTGGTATACCGGTTGCTGATCGGCGGCGGGCGGGCGGGCTAAAAAACGTGCCCGCCCGCCCGTTTATTTCATAGGAGGTGCTACACCCCCAATTTACCCCTGCAATGGTGAGATGTCATCATCTTGCTACGCCCCTTGTGCCCTGGCCGGGCATTTGTCGTCACCAGAGGAGATACCACGCATGAAACGTCTTCTGTCCCTTCTGATGGTGGCTGCCATTTTGGCAGCCTTGTTGGCCCCCGCTATGACGGTCGGAGCTACTTCCACCGCAGTTTCCACCCCTCCACAAGCAGGCGTGACTTTACACGTCCCCAACTATACCTTTGACCCCGTTCTCGATGGCGAACCAAAGCTTGATAATACAGAGGCTTTCAATGGTCAGGGAGCCGGGCTGCGCCTGGTGCAGTTTTATGGCCCCGTGCAGGATGCCTGGCTTGCTGGCCTGAAAGCCACCGGGCTTCAAGTCCTGCAATACTATCCTGACTACAGCTATCTGGTGTGGGGCGCAGAAGCCACGCTGAACAGTGCCCGAAGCCTTGATTTTGTGCGCTGGGCTGGCAACTTCCACCCTGCTTACAAGATGAATAGTGATCTGGTAGAGCGCACCGGCGTCGTGCAGAATGTAGACGTCTTTTTCTACAACGACGGCAACGTTAAAGGCACGCTCGACGCGCTGACCGCGCTGGGCGGCAAGGTCGTTCAGGCCAATCCCGCGCAACCCGACAAAACCTTTTACGATGCCATTGTTGCGCTGGATGCTGCGGCTTTTGCCGCGGTTGCACAGATCAACACTGTGGTTTGGTTTGGCTATTCGCATCCAATTCCAACGCTGGACGACGAAATGTCGGGGCAAATCATGGCCGGTAACTATTCCGGCGCAGGCGTGCCTTTCACCGGCTACGTCAGTCACCTCGGCGTGCTGGGGGTAGACGGTACGGGCGTCACTTGGGCCACGATTGACACCGGCGTTGACTACGATCACCCCGACTTTGCCGGGCGCATTGTCGGCGGCTACGAATTCCCCGGCTCCTGTGCGGTCGCCGGTCAGCCCGGCAGTGACTGTGCCGCGGGCGGTCACGGCACGCACGTCACCGGTATTATCGGCGCTGATGCAGCAGCGGGCTTTGCGGATGCCAGCGGCTTCAAATACGGCCTGGGCATCGCGCCCGAATACAGTATTTTTGCCATGAATTCCTTGTCAGCAGCCGCCTGGCCCCCCGCGGGTGGCTGGCAGGAACATAGCAAGCG
The DNA here is from genome assembly GCA_049299095.1 of Anaerolineae bacterium. Classification (GTDB taxonomy): domain Bacteria; phylum Chloroflexota; class Anaerolineae; order JAAEKA01; family JAAEKA01; genus JAAEKA01. Next base: position 1,821 of record JBAQWV010000077.1, read on the forward strand.
CGCGCTTTTGGGCAATGCCATCGGTGGCAACAACTCCTGGACCACCGGCGAGGGCACCAATCACGGGTATCAAGCCTCCGAACGCACCCATGACCTGATGGTGCTGGATGGTAACTTCGATACCGTCGCGGTGGAACCGTTCATCGAGGTTTTCTCCGCGGGTAATTCCGGCCCCGGGTCCAACACGCTTACCGCACCTAAAGAAGCGAAGAACCTGATCATCGTTGCGGCCAGCCAGAATTACCGTGTGGGCAGTATCAACACTATTGCTGATTTCAGCAGTCGCGGCCCGTCCGTGGATGGACGCATCGTCCCTACGATCACTACCCCCGGTGAGCAGATTGCCTCAACCCGCAACGATACCGGCGGCGACTGCTCCACGGCCATCGCCGGCACCAGCAACCGCTATGCCTTCTGCTCCGGCACCAGCATGGCTGCACCGCACGCATCCGGCGCGGTAATCCTGGCCACGCAATGGTGGCGCGGCTTTAACGCGGGCGCCAACCCCAGCCCGGCGATGGCGAAAGCATTGCTGGTCAACAGCGCGGTGGACATGGGCACAGCCGACATTCCCAACTTCGCCGAAGGCTGGGGGCGTGTCAACATCACCAAGATGATCCAGCCCGCTGCCGACACGCTCTACTGGGATCAGGAGCATGTCTTCGCCAGCACCGGTCAGCAATGGCTGCTCACGGTGGGCGTTGCCGACCCCAGCAAGCCGGTCAAAATCACGCTAGCTTGGAGTGATGCCGCGGGTGCGGTCGGCGCAAACCCGTCGCTGGTCAACAACCTCGACCTGACCGTCGTCAATGGCGCGAATACCTACAAGGGCAACGTGTTCAGTGGCGGCTGGAGTACCACCGGCGGTTCCGCGGACATTCGCAACAATCTGGAGAACGTTTACATTCAAACGCCGGTGCGCCGCGCCGTCAATGCCGGTGATTTGCAGATCACCATCAACGCCACCAACATTGCCGGGGATGCCGTGCTGGGCAATGCCGATCTGACTGATCAGAACTTTGCCCTGATCTGCCAAAACTGCGTCCTGGCCCGCGACTTCACCTTGAGCGCCACGCCGGCCAGCCTGAACGTGTGCGCGCCGAGCAATGCGGTGTACACCGTCAACGTCGGCAGCATTCTGGGCTACACCGATCCGGTGACCCTTAGCGTCAGCGGCAATCCGGCTAGCACAACAGCATCCTTTTCTCCCAATCCTGTTACGCCTGTCGGCAGCAGCACGCTGACCATCGGCAATACTGCAGCGGCGGCGGCTGGCTCGTATAGCATGATTATCAGTGGCGTTGCGCCCACCAGCACCCACACGACTACGGTGGGTCTGAATCTGTACACCGTAGCGCCGGCCGCGCCGACGCTGGTCAGCCCCGCCAACAACGCGGTCAACCAGGCGGTAACGCCGACCTTCACCTGGAACGCAGCTGCGCAGGCCGGCACGTATGACATCCAGGTGGCGACCGACAGCGGCTTCACCAATGTGGTGGCCTCGGCCACTGGCCTGACCGGCACAAGCTGGAC
>JBAQWV010000078.1:0-44998 GCA_049299095.1 Anaerolineae bacterium
GTCCAGCTTGTGCCGGTCAGGCCAGTGGCCGAGGCCACCACATTGGTGAAGCCGCTGTCGGTCGCCACCTGGATGTCATACGTGCCGGCCTGCGCAGCTGCGTTCCAGGTGAAGGTCGGCGTTACCGTCTGGTTGACCGCGTTGTTGGCCGGGCTGACCAACGTCGGCGCGGCCGGCGCGCCAGCGACAACTTCCAGCGACACTGCTTGCGACTGCGTCAGGCTGGGGGTGATAACGCTCGTTCCATGCACCTCGAAGTTGTACGTGCCTGCGGCCGCGCCACTGATCGTCAACGTGCTGCTGCCAGCCGGGGTCACTGGATTCGGCGAAAAGCTGGCCGTGCCCGGATTACCGACCGCGCTCAGGTTGACTGCGCCCGCGAAGCCACCAACCGGCGCGGTGTTCACGGTGTACAGGGCATTGCTGGCCGCACAAATTTGCTGTGTCGCCGGGGTCACGGCCAGTGTGAAGTCAGTCGTACCGCAGGCATCGAATTTGAACGCGCCGATGCGGGTTTTCCACTGGCTATTATCATTCCACTGACCGGTAAACCAGAAGGTGCAGTCGTCAATCGGGTCAATGCTCATGGCTGCATAGTCGCCGTAGCGATTGCTGCCATTGTTGGCAGTGCCGTTTGCAAGGGTCGTTTCGCCCTGCGTCATCGTGCCCAACGGATCGCTGGACAGGCGACCGGTGTAGCGCAGAGACGGGCGAATGGTTTGGCTGGAGACGTTGTAGCCCAGAGCGATGTTGCCGGAACCATCCATCGCGATGCCGCCCATCCAGCGGTTATCGGCGGTGGTGGGGGCATACGTCCCTTCCTGGTACAATGTCCACGCACCTGTGCCGACTTTGCGCAGCTCGAACCAACGCACACCGCCAATGTCGCTGCCGATGTCAGTAACGAAGTTGCCCACCAGGGTCTGGTGATCGCCAAAGTTGCGATAGCCCAGACGGTTCATAATCACTTCGCGCAGGGGGTCAAGCGCGGAAGAACTGCCCTGCGCCACACCCGGCATGCCCATGCAGGAGAAGGAGGTCTGGCCGCACAGGGTGGAATTGAATTCGGCAACCTCAATGCTGGGGAGCGCGGTGAAGGTCGAGTTGGCTGGCGTGGTCCAGTCCACATGAAAAGCCCACAGTTGCAGCAGATCGGTGGAGGGATAGCCCGCAAGGCTATGGATTTCGGTGTCCACATGGCGCATCAGGATGCCCGGCGCGCCGCTGGGAGGCGTGGTCATACCGTCCAGGTCAGCGGGAGTCAACGCCTGGAAGTCAAAACCGCTGAGTATGCTGGCGGTAAAGCGCTGGCTTGTAGCCGGCTGGCCTGCCAGCATCTTGACGCGGTCCAGCGCCAGGGCCGAGGGGCTGGATTCGTTGGCAGTGGCATAGTAGGCATCCGGCCAGACGCCGTACTTGGGATAGTCGGGGAAGCTGGGCGTGGTGAATTGGTAAGAATAGTATGCACCCAGCGGGTTGGCAGTCTGCGAGATCAGCACGCACAAGGAGTTGCCAGACCCGAATTCGCTCAAAAACCAGCGATCGGCCATTTGATCGTATAAGACGATGGGGTCGCCGCTGCCAGTGGTACAGCCGCCTAACGTGCTGAGATCGAAGGTCTGAATCAGCGCGCCGGTGGTCTTGTTGTAGACGGCCACCACCGTGGAGTTGATCATTTGAACGTAATGATCCTTGCCCACATCGCCCACGGTGTCCGGTGGGTTGACAAAGGTGTATCCCTGGCCGTTGAAGTTGAAGATCGGCGTGGTGAACGCGTCTGGACTGGCCTGCGGCGCGGCTTCCTGAATCGCCAGCAAGGGATCGGGGCCTTCGACCAAATCCTTGATCAAGTCGGCCTTGTGCAGGCTCAAGCGCGGGTTGATCTCCCGGTCGAGCAGGGGCAGGGCTTGCACTGCGGGGGCATCGCTGGCCGCGATGGTCAACACTGGCGCGACCGGATCGCTGACCCAGAAATCAGGCGCAGGCTGTGCGGGTTGATTGGGATTTGCCGAATTAACCGCGCTGCGCTGGGCGGCAGGAGCCGCAACACTATTCATGTCAGCAGGCAGCCAAAAAACCATGCTCGCCAGCATCAAAATGATGGTTGCACCAAAGAACTTGCGCGTGTACTTCACTGGAAACCTCCTTGTTGCCAAATGCTGCAAATAGGATTTACACAGAGGATCAATTTCCGTTTTTCTCTGTCTGACGGAATTCTGCGCAAATCCTGACGAGGCCAGATTGATGGGGCTGACATCAATCTGGCCGTTGCCAAACGACAAGATTACTTATTCACTTCATCGAAAATCGGTTGGGTCAGCTCAGCGGCAGCCGCAGCAGCTCCTTCCACCGTGGCCTGGCCATAAAAGGCCCGTTCTACTTCTTTGCTAACGGCATCTTCGATGGCAGGCCAGTTGGACATGATCGGTACGGTGCGTACCAGCGGCGCGACATCGAGCCAAACCTGGCTGTGTGCGGGCTTTTGTGTCGGATCGAGGAAAGCCGACGATTCTGCAACGGCCTTCAGCGATGGGACCGTGCGACCGGTGCGAGCAACAATTTCCTGACCTTGGGTTGAGTTAGCGAATTCAATAAATTTCCAGGCAGCATCCTTATCCTTGCTCTTGGCGGCCATACAATAGCCGTCGGCGTGTAATACAGTAGCGGCCTCGGTTCCCTGCGGCAAGGGCGCGACGTCCCAATCAAAGCTGGTGATAGTGCGCAGGGTGGGAACTGGGCGGCGGCTGTTGAAGTACATACCCAGCGTGCCATCCAGAAAACGGCTTTCCCCATCGCGCGCCGCTTCGGCAGCCGCATCGGGCGCAACTTGATACTTGACTTGTAAATCCACGAACCACTGAAAAGCCGCCAGCGCTTCTGGCGTGTCCAATGCCAAACGAGTCGGCTTAGCCGGGTCATCTACCAATTCGCCGCCTGCCTGCCAGATAAAGGGAGATAAGCGATATAGAACAGGGTCAATGCTGACACCATACTGATCGGTCACGCCATCGCCATCCTTATCAACGGTCAGTGCCTGCGCGGCAGCCACAAAGTCATTCCAGGTCCAGTTGTCCGCTGGATAGCTCAAGCCAGCAGCGTCAAAGAGCGCCTTGTTGTAGTAGACCACCAGGCTGGAGATGTTCTGCGGAATGCACCACTGCTGATCCTGATAGCGGAAAGCATTCATGGACTGGGGATAAAAATCGTCGGCCTTAAAAACTGTACTGTTCTGTAGGTAGGACCCGACCGCCTGAAATGCGCCTTCGTCAACGAAGGGAGCGATGCGGCGGTAGTTGAGCAAGAAGACATCGGGCTGCGTACCGGCAGAGAAATCAGCCGCCAGCTTGCGCCGATAGTCAGCGTCATCGGGTGTATAACGAATCTCCACCATGTAATCGGGATTGGCGGTCTGATAGGCTTCAACGAGTGTTTGATAAGCTTCGTATTCGGCCTGGCTGCCAGAAACCATAAAAGCTGTGGTATGCTGCATTGGCGGCGTGGTACAGCCAGCCAGGATTACTGCCAACAACACGGCCACAAGAGAGAAGGCCAATAGTTTACGCATAGGGTTATCCTTTTTCCAACAAAGAATCAATCGAGGTGTCGCTCAGAAAGAGCGGCTGCAACGCGAGGAAAAGGAGTACAACCGGCACGGTGATAAAGGTGGCGCCTGCCATCAACAGCGGCCAGTTGGTCGAGTCCATCTGCTTCAAAATCTGTATACCAATCGGCACGGTATACGTTTGTGGGCGATATAGATATAACACCGGATTGGTGAAGTCGTTCCAGAAGAGGACAAATGCCAAGACCAACACTGCGGCAATCGTCGGCTTTGCCATCGGCAAGGCCAGCCGCGTGTAGGCTGTCCAGGCGCTCGCGCCATCCAACCGGGCTGCTTCGTACATTTCCGCGGGTGTCCGACGAAATGTCCAGTAAAAGAGCAAGACCAGCAGCGGCGCGCCACCCGCAAACGCGGGCAAAATCAACGACCAAAGCGTGGTCAGCAGGCCGGTCCAGCTCAACATTTGGTAGCGAAATAGCCACACCGCCGAGGGGGGGATCATCAGCAAGAAAACAGTGAGCATCACCAGCCGCCCGCGCCACGGATCGCGCTGCTGGGCCATGCCAAAGCCAGCCAGCGACGCGGTGAACAGCGTGGCTGGCACGCTCACCAGCACCACGAACAGCGAATTCAGCAGATAGCGCGCCATCGGCAACTGGCGGAAGATCTCCGCGTAGTTGTTCCAACTGGGGGCGCTCGGCCACCATTCCACAGTGCGCGGCGGTGGCAGCCCAACCGGGCGCAGCGACACCATGATCATCCAGTAAAGGGGCAGAACGAACAAGAATGCCACCGCAATGCCCAGTAAAAGACGTGCGGCACGGCGGCGGATGGCGCTGGATGGTCGGTCAGGTGGGCGGAGGGGCGGCGACATCATAAGCTACGCAACATCCTCGTTTTGGTTCAGGCCCACCAGGTTGATGATGCCGATCACTAGCAACGTCGTCAGAATGTACATCACCACCATCATGGCCGCGGCCGCGCCAAAGTCAAACAGATCAAACGCCAATTCATACAACAGCAGTGGCACGTAGGTGGTCGCATAGTACGGCCCACCATACGTCATCACAAAAGAGGGCGTAAAGGTATTCTGCAAGCTGACGACAATATCACGAAAAGTCAACACCAGCAGCCAGGGCGTCAGCAACGGCAAGGTAATACGGGCAAAAACCTGCCAGGCATTCGCTCCGTCCACGCGCGCCACCTCGTAATACACCCGCGGGATCGTCTTCAGGCCGATCAGCAGCACCACCATGCCTTCGCCAATCGTAAACAACGAGAGCAACACAAAGCTCAAACGAGCTGTCGCAGGCTCCAGCAGCCAGTCGGGTGTGGGCAGGCCAACCGCGCCCAGCACGGCATTCAACGGGCCGTACAGCGGATTGAGGATCCACAGCCAGATCAGAGCAAACGCGCCTTCCGGTATAATCGTGGGCAAATAAACCGCCGCACGCAGGCCACCGAACGCGCGGCCGCGTGCTTGCAGCAAGAGCGCCAGCAGCAAAGCCCCCAACAGACGTAAAGGAACCGCCATAAAGATAAATTGCAAAGAGATGCGCAGTGACAACCACGCCAACGGTGATTTAATCAGGGTGCGGAAGTTATCAAGGCCGTTCCAGACCGGTGGCTGAATGGCATTATACTTGGTGAAGGCCACTCCAATGGTAATCAGAGCAGGCAGAACGATTAAAAGAAAGGACCCAAGCAAAAAGGGCAATAAAAAAAGCCGCGCCTGGCTGTCATAAGAACCGGCAAGGCGCCTGAGGAGGTGGAAGCGTGCAGCAGGTTGGATCAAGATGCTCGCTGGCAAAGAGAGTGGGGCATCGTGGGCAGGTAATCTGCGGATAGCCCAGCCGCGGCGATTACCGGCTGATTATACAAGAAGTGAAGGGGGCGGTCAAACGAAATTCAGATAGGCGTTAGGCAATTCGTGTCATAGAGTACACCACAGCGCCCTGCCAATTGCTACTCCTACCCCCGTCTGGTACAATAGACCTCATCGTGGGGCCAGCGTCCCAACAACCCATTTACCCGTTTCCCGATCTAACTACCTCCTATGCGCCTCGGTTTTGCGGTCAAAGTGCTCGGTCAGGGCGGCCTGCGTGAAAACGACAGCCGACGCTGGCAGAACAACCCCCACCTCAGCGTTAGCTTGGCCTATCTGCGCGACATCTTCCAGTACCTGCAGCGCGAGCAGATCGGCATGTACCGCATGTCGTCGGACCTGGCCCCTTACCTGACGCACCCGGAATACACGCAGTTTCACCATCAACTCGACGAAGCCGCCGATGACCTCGCGGCCACCGGTCAACAGGCGCGCGCGCTGGGCTTGCGCCTCTCCTTCCATCCCTCGCAATACATCGTCCTCAATTCGCCCGATGAGGCGTTGGCCGCGCGCAGCGCACTCGATGTCGCCGCCCAGGCTGAAATACTGGAGCGCATGGGGCTGGGGCCAGAAGCGGTAGTCGTGTTGCATGTGGGCGGGGTCTACGAAGGGCACGAACCAGCCCGTGCGCGCTTTGCGGCTGCCTTCGAGCGTCTCCCCGCGGTCGCCCGTCACCGGCTGGTGGTGGAAAACGACGACGTGCGCTTCAGCGTAGCGGATACGCTCTGGATCCACGAACGCACTGGCGTGCGGCTGATCTTCGATAACCTGCATCACCACAACCACAACCCACAGAGAATGCCGATGCGCGACGCGCTGGCCGTATGTCTGGCCACATGGCCGGACGCGGTGCGCCCCAAAGTGCATTTCAGCTCGCCGCGCACCGAAATGGTGACAGTAGAGCAGAAAGACGCGGCCACGGGACGTCGGCAGCAAGTGCTGCAACCGCCACGTTGGACCAATCACTCCGACTATATTCACCCCTTTGAGTTTATCGGCTTTCTGCGCGTGGCCGCAGGCCTGCGCGATTTCGATGTGATGCTGGAGGCGAAAGCCAAGGATTTGGCGTTGCTGCGGCTGCGCCAGGATGTGGCCCGTTACGCATCCGATCTGGCCGGGAGGGTGGCATGAACGACTACGACGATCTCAGTCCGGTGCTGGTGGTGGTAATCAACAACGCGCGTGACTTTGCGCGCGCCCGCGACGAAGGCTGGTATCGCATTCCGGTGCGCCGCGCGCCGCGGCGGGTGGCAGCAGACTACATCGCTTTTTATCAGACGCGTGCTTTTGGCGATGAAGCGTACGCGGTGCGGTATCTGGCGCCGGTGCGCCGCGTGCATGTCATGCCGCGCCGCCAACTGCTGCCCAATGAACCCGATCACCCGCGCGCAGATGAGACGTATTACAAGATCGAACTTGGCCCGCTGCAACGGTTGCCGCAGCCGGTGCGCAGCCGCGCCCTGCGCCGCATCACCTTCATCCCCACCACGCTGGGCCAACTGCTGACTGCACAGGAGATCAACGACCTGTGGTGGCGCGACGATCCCCAGCAACGCCTGTGGCTGGCGCTGCGCGAGGCAGGGCTGTCGGTGGAATATCGCTACGAAGCGCCGCAGCCCGCGGGCGATGTGGTGGTGGATTTCGCCGTGTTCCTGCCTGGCGGACGCCTAGCGGTGCTGTGCGATGAGCAGGCCGGCCCGGATGACCTGCGCGAGCCGCGCCTGCCCGATTACGAGCTGACCGCGGCGGGCTGGCAAGTGCTGCGTTTCACCGTGGCAGAGTTGCAAGCCGACCTGCCCGGCTGTGTGACCACAGTGCTGGCTGCCGCGCAGCGGCTGGGCGGGTAATACAGCGCATAGGGCGCATTTCTTTCGATAGTAGGACTTACGGTTGATGTTATTTTACCAGATGATGCCTCGGCCCTGGCAGGCCGCAGCACGACACCCATCCTGCGAACTGCGTCGGCAAAACTCGATTTACGATGAAATAAGTCTTCATCCAGATTAACTTGCTAAACCGCAACTTCATCAGCACTGTGCAGCTCCCGATCTCGTCTTCGCACCGCTTATTTGTTTACGTATCACCTGTCTCCTTATCTACCTCTATGCTCGACTACGCACACGACATTTGCAGCAACTTAATCACTGCCAGCCGCCGCGAGTGGCTGGTGACGAACGGTCTTGGCGGCTACGCCATGGGCACAGTGGCCGGCATGAACAGCCGCAGCTACCACGGCCTGCTGGTGGCTGCCATCTCCCCGCCCGATGCGCCCGGTCATCCGCCCGCGGCGCGCACCCTGCTACTGGCCAAGCTGGACGAAACCGCGGTTTACGACGGCCAAACCTGCGCGCTGTTCACCGATGAACGCGCAGACCGGCGGCAGGCAGACGATCCGTGGGTGACACCCAAGGGCTATCTGCACCTGCAACGCTTTCATCTGGAAGGCACAACGCCGGTGTGGATGTATGCTGTGGCCGACGCGCTGCTGGAAAAGCGCGTGTGGATGCAGCCCGACGCCAATACAACTTACATCCGTTACACGCTGCTGCGCGGCAGCCAGCCACTCGATCTGCACCTGGCCGCGCTGGCGAGTTGGCGCGATCATCACGGCAATGTGCAGCGCCGCGGTGCTTTTTCCCTGCGCGCAACACCGACTGCCCGCGGCGTGCGCATCCAAGCCGCTGACCCCGCGCAGGCTTTTTACCTGCTCAGCCGCGACGCGGAAACCGTGCCTGCGCCATGCGTCTGGCAACGCGGCTATCATCTGGCAATTGAACGTGCCCGTGGACAGGAGGATTGGGAATCGTATTGTCACGTGGCCGACCTGCACGTCACACTGCACGCGGGCGCGGCAGTGACAGTGGTCGCCAGCACCGAAGCTGAGGCCGATCTCGACGGTGCGCACACGTACGCGGTGCGGCAAGCCTATGAGCAGGCATTGCTGGCTCAGGCTCCGGCCAGCCTGGCTTCAGTACGTCTGGCGACTCAACCGACGCTGGCGATTCGGCATTTGCTGCTAGCCGCGGATCAGTTCATCGTGCGCCGTGGTGCGGGGCGTTCGGTAATCGCGGGCTACCCGTGGTTCGGTGACTGGGGGCGCGACACCATGATCAGCTTGCCGGGGCTGACGCTGGCCACGGGCCGACCAGAGATTGCCCGTCAAATCCTGCAAACTTTTGCCGGGGTGGTAGATCGCGGCATGTTGCCCAATCGCTTCCCCGATGCGGGCGAGGAGCCGGAATACAACACGATTGACGCCACGCTTTGGTATGTTGAGGCGCTGCGGGCCTATCACGCGGCCACCGGCGATACCGCGCTGTTGGCCGCGCTGTATCCGATCTTGCAGCAGATCGTGGACTGGCATTGTCGCGGCACGCGTTACAACATCCATCGCGCGGCGGATGGCCTGCTTTACGGCGGCTCGCCGGAGGTGCAACTGACCTGGATGGACGCCAAGCTGGGCGACTGGGTGGTGACCCCGCGCATCGGCAAGCCGGTCGAGATCAACGCCTTGTGGTACAACGCACTGTGCAGTCTGGCCGACTTCGCTCGCACGCTGGGCCACGCGGCCGATGCCGCCGCGTACAGCGCGCTGGCCGCGCAGGCGCGGATGGGCTTTGCCCGCTTCTGGAACCCCGCACTGGGCTATTGTTATGACGTGCTGGATGGGCCAGAGGGTGACGATCCCAGCCTGCGCCCCAACCAGCTCTTTGCAGTGGCGTTGCCACACAGCCCGCTCTCCGACGAGCAGGCGCGGGCCGTGGTGGATGTCTGCGCGCGGCGCTTGCTGACGGCGCACGGCTTGCGCAGCCTCGACCCCGCCCACCCGGACTATATCGGCCAGTATGGCGGCGACCGGCACAGCCGCGACGCGGCTTATCACCAGGGCACGGTGTGGGGCTGGCTGATCGGCCCCTTCGTCAGCGCGCATTACCGCGTCTACCGCGATGCCGTGCAGGCGCGCAGCTTCTTGCTGCCATTGCTGCAACAGCTTGACAGCCACGGTGTGGGCAGTTTAAGCGAAGTGTTCGACGGCGATGCACCCTTCACGCCGCACGCCTGCATTGCCCAGGCGTGGACGGTGGCCGAAGTGCTGCGCACATGGCTGGAAACGGAAGCGTAATAGGAGAAGGGGGGGGTTACTGGCCGCGCACGCGGCGCGCCAGATGATACATGCGATAGCCCGCTTGCGACAGTGGTAAGTCCCATGCACCGGTGTAGCGTATCACTACGCCGTTGAACCCTTGTTTGAAACGGTAAACACCCCACAGGCCACCTTGCTGCTCGACAAAGTCATCGCTGTAAGCCGCGGGATCTGCTCCCACTTCGTCGGGAATACCCCATAGGTCATAGCTGGTACAGCCGCGGCTGTACGCCCACTGAATGGCAGCCCATTGCAGCGCATGGTTGGGCATGCGTGGCCGCTCGCGGTTGCTGCTGGCACCCCACATATACCAACTTTTCTTGCCCAGCGCGAATACGACAATCGCGGCCAGCGGCTGTCCTTCCCACTCGGCCAATAACCAACGCGCCTCGTCCGCGGGAAACAGATGAAATGCAGCGTCGTAGTAGGGGGCTTCATGCACACCAAAGCCGTCGCGCTGACCGGTTTCTGCGTTCATCGCGTGCCAGGCAGGCAAGTCGGCGGCAGTCATCGCACGCACAGTTACTTCTTTGCGCTCGGCCAGCCGCACGTTGTAACGCCATTTCTGCTTCATGGCCGCCAGCACTGCGTCTGGCCCGGCGCTCAGATCGAGATGGATGGTGCTGCGCGGCTGCACGGTGTGGCCGCGGCGCAGGCCATAGCTGGCTAAAATCAGGTCGAGTTGCTCGGAGTTTGCCAAATCCGGCTCCAGCTTGAGCAGCGCGGGGTGATGGGGGGTCGTGACCTCGGCCAGCGCAGCCAGCAGCGCGCGCGCCTGCGCGGGGTTGCGCCAATCTACCAGCGGCCCCTTGGGCACGTAGGCCAACGTTTGCCCCCACGGCAGGCGACGCAGCAACGTCTGTGCGCCCGCGACGAGCTGCCCCTCACTGACCAGTGCAACGCGCTCGGATTGCCAGCCAACGCGCTGCTTGAGCGCGGCCCAGCCAGTAGTTTGCAGTAAATGAGCGTCGGGGTGTTGCGCGACAAAGGCATTCCAACGGTCATCGGGCAGGGAATGGGTACGAGTGGAAAGGATTTGAAAGTCAGCCATAGCACGCGGATGATAGCATAGCCAGGCACGGAAATCAATTTTTGTCCCCTGCTAAAATTCGTCAGCGTGCAGCACAGTGGCCTCTGACCGCGGCAGCTATGGTATAATGCCGGGGTGAGTACCCAAGTTCTCCTCGTTTTCTTGGCGATCCTGGCTGCGGCTTTCATGCTGACGGTCCTATTGACGCCGCTGGCAAGCCGGCTGGGACGCCGCTGGGGGCTGGTGGATCGCCCCGGTGGGCGACGGCTGCACCGCGGCGACATTCCGCGCACCGGTGGCATCGCCCTGTTCGGTGGTTTCGTGGGCACGCTGCTGATCGCCACGCTGCTGTTTGGCCGTTGGCTGCCTGCATCCAGCGATCCCAACGAACGCACGCGGCTGATCGGCCTGCTGGTGGGCAGCGCGCTGGCCTTTGTCCTGGGTCTGTGGGATGACAAACGCGAGTTGAGTTGGCGCGGCCAGTTGCTGGCGCAGTTGGCCTGTGCGGCGGTTGCCATCGCCAGCTTGATTTTTATCGAGCGGGTCAATAATCCCTTGACGAACGCACAGGTCATCTTTCCCGCGGTGGTGGTATGGGCGCTGACGGCTTTTTGGTTCCTGGGGGCGATGAATACGCTGAATTGGCTGGATGGGTTGGATGGGCTGGCGACCGGCGTGACGGCGATCCTGGCCGCGGTGCTGATCGGTCACATGCTTTGGCGCGCACAGCCGCCCCAGTTGTCGGTGGCGATCCTGCCGCTGGCCTTGCTGGGCGCGACGCTGGGTTTCCTGCCTGCCAATTTCAGCCCGGCGCGCATTTTCATGGGTAGCAGCGGCTCGTATTTTCTCGGCTTCGCGGTGGCCGCGCTGGGCATCATCGGCGGCGCGCGCATGGCGACGGTGCTGCTGGTGCTGGGGCTGCCGATCCTCGATGTGGCATGGCTGATCTGGCGACGCAAGCGGCGCGGGGTGTCGCCGGGCGCAGGCGGCCGCGATCATCTGCACTTCCGGCTGGCTGACCTGGGCTTTGGGCCGCGTCAAATTGTCTTGGGCTACTATGCGTTTTGTGCGTTGTTTGGTGTGTTGGCCTTGAGCATCGGCCCGCGCATCTTCAAGCTGTTGGCGTTGGGGGTGTTGGGAGTGCTGGCGCTGCTGGTGTTGTGGTGGGCAGAGAAGCAACGGCCTTTGTAAGGCTGATGTCAAAATAAAGAAGAGGCTGCGCTGCGACGAGGCGCTGGGACTGTTTCGGGCGGTTCGCGCAGCATCCCCGAAGGACAGTGAGGGGCAAGCCCGGCTGGATGAGACGCGCAGGCTCTATCAAGCCATTGGCGATCGGGTCGGATTGAGCAACGTGGGCGGCACGCTGGCGCAGCGTGCCGCGGGTGAGCCGCGGCCATCGCTCACCAGCAACCCGCGGCCGACTTTTGCCTGGAAATCGGCTACCCCCTCGGCCCCCAACGGCAAGCGCAAATAGAAGCCTGGCGAGCGCTGCTAACCCGCCGGCCAACGATGAAGAAGCTCAAAGCTGCCCTCAAACGCGTATTGCGTACCGCGTAATCAGAACTACGCAGTACGCAATACGCGCCACTCTTTAGAACAGCCCCAGCACCTTGCCGTTCTCGTCAATATCCACGTTGAAGAAGACCGGCTTGCTGGGCAGGCCGGGCATGGTGCGCATCTCGCCACACAGGGGGTAGATGAAGCCCGCGCCCACGCTGGCGCGCACCTCGCGGATGGGCAGCGTAAAGCCGGTGGGCACGCCCTTCAGCGCCGGGTCATGGCTCAGGCTCAGGTGGGTCTTGGCCATGCAGATCGGCAGATTGCCAAAGCCGGCCTTTTCATAGGCCGCAATCTGCGCGTTGGCTTCCGGCGTGTAGTCCACATCCTTCGCGCCATAGACCTTGGTGGCAATCGCCTCAATCTTCTGTTTGATCGTGGCCTCCAGCGGGTAAAGGAACTGGAAATGGCTGGGCTGCTCGGCCGCGCTGATCACCGCTTCTGCCAGGGCCACTGCGCCCTCGCCGCCCGTGGCCCAGTGGTTGGTGGGCACGGCCGCGTACGCGCCCGTCTCTGCCGCCAACCGCTGCACCAGCTCGATCTCCGCCGGGGTGTCGTACTTAAACTGGTTGATGGCTACCACCACCGGAATGCCGTACTGGCGGGCAATCTCGATGTGCTTGCCCAGATTGGCAAAGCCCGCCTCCAGCAGCGGCAAGTTTTCCTCGGTGTAGGCGCGGTCCAGGTCACGCCCCGCCACCACCTTCGGCCCGCCGCCGTGCATCTTCAGGGCGCGGATCGTCGCCACCAGCACCACGGCATTGGGGATCAGGCCCGAATAGCGGCACTTGATGTCAAAGAACTTCTCCATGCCGATGTCCGCGCCGAAGCCCGATTCTGTCACAACGTAGTCGGCCAGCTTGAGGGCAATCTGGTCAGCGATGATGCTGCTGTTGCCGTGGGCGATGTTAGCGAACGGCCCGGCATGTACCAGCGCGGGCGTGCCTTCCAGCGTCTGCATCAGCGTGGGCATAATGGCGTCCTTCATCAGCACGGCCATCGCGCCGGCCACGCCGAGCTGCTCGGCGGTCACCGGCTGCTTGGTGTAGCTCTGGCCGATCACAATGCGCCCCAGGCGCTGGCGCATATCCTGCAGGCTGGTAGCCAGCGCCAGAATCGCCATCACCTCGCTGGCCACGGCAATGTCGTAGCCGGTCTCGCGCGGCACGCCGTCGTCTTTGGGGCCTAGGCCCACCACAATGTTGCGCAGGGCGCGGTCGTTCACGTCCACCACGCGCTTCCAGGTGATGGTGTAGGGGTCAATATTGAGCGGATCCAGGCCGGTGACTTCCTTGAAGCGTGCACCATAGTTGCGTTCGTGCAGCAGGCGGGCATCAATGGCCGCGGCCAGCAGGTTGGTAGCCGCGGTCACCGCGTGAATGTCGCCGGTCAGGTGCAGATTGAAGTCTTCCATTGGGACCACCTGGCTATAGCCGCCGCCGGCCGCGCCCCCCTTGATGCTAAAGGTGGGGCCTTGTGAGGGCTGGCGAATGCAGGTGAACACGCGCTTGCCGAGCTGCGCGCCGAGCGCCTGGCTCAGGCCGACGGT
This sequence comes from Anaerolineae bacterium, assembly GCA_049299095.1. Taxonomy (GTDB): domain Bacteria; phylum Chloroflexota; class Anaerolineae; order JAAEKA01; family JAAEKA01; genus JAAEKA01. Next base: position 13,728 of record JBAQWV010000078.1, read on the forward strand.
GGTTGTAGTCTTGCCTTCGCCCAGAGGTGTGGGGGTGATGGCGGTCACATCAATGTATTTCCCCTGCGGGCGATCAGCCAGCCTTGCCAGCACATCCAGGTGTACCTTGGCCTTGTACTTGCCGTACAGGTCCAGATCGTCCTCGCTCAGGCCCACATCTGCGGCCACTTCGCGGATCGGGCGCAGCGTGGCAGCCTGGGCGATTTCGATGTCGCTGGGAACAGGGGTCAGATAAGTAAACTTGGGCATCGGGGTCTCCTTCATTGAGTCCAGAGGCAGCCGCATCGCTGCCCGTCACCCATGCGCGCCGAACAAAGCGCGTGTGGTGTATCGCTTATTTTACTCCTGCTGGCTGGCTACTGTACATGACGCAGCGCATGTTTGCAACAAAAAACGGCGGAGCCGCGATGGCTCCACCGTTTTGTTATCGCTGTCAACTGGCGGCGGGTCGAAGCGCCGTCAGCGGGTTTAGGCCAACAGCCGCTCCAGCTTCTTGGCCAGTGCGCCGTAGCTGGCGACGCCCACCTGACGATCCACTTCCTTGCCATCCTTGAAGAACAGCAGGGTCGGGATGCCCATGATCCCATAGCGGCCGGGCGTGTTGGGGTTTTCATCCACGTTCAGCTTGGCGATGACCGCGCGGCCATCGTAGGCTTCGGCCAACTGGTTGACCGCCGGGGCGATCATGTGGCACGGGCCACACCACTCGGCCCACAGGTCTACCACGGCCGGCATACCGGCATCCAGCACGAGCGCCTGGAAATCGGCGTCGGTAACGTGAATCGGGTGCGCGCCTGCTGCGTCGTTGGTTTCCTGCTTGGGTTCAGTCGGTTTGCTGCCGAACATATCCTTAAAAAGATTAGCCATTCGTCTGCTCCTATGTTTCTAATTTGTATTGGTCACACCAACACTATGATGCATGTTTGCGTAAAAAGGTTTCATCACCGCGGCTGGCTTCACCCGGTCGCGGGTGCGGGTTTTAGTACCAGTTGATCAGCTTGCCCGTCGGCATGATAGGACGAGCGCACGAGCGGGCCGGACTCAACCCACTGGAAGCCGCGCGCACGGCCTTCCACTTGCAGATACGCGAATTCATCCGGTGTCCAGTAGCGTTCAATCGGCAGATGGAAGCGGCTGGGCTGCAAGTATTGACCGATCGTGAGGATGTCCACGTCTACGCCGCGCAGGTCGTCCATCACCTGCAACACTTCGTCCATGCTTTCGCCGAGGCCCACCATGATGCCGGTTTTGGTCACGCCCTGGGGAACCATCTGCCGCGCCTGGCGGAACAGCTCCAGCGAGCGCGCATACCTGGCCTGCGGGCGCACGCGGCGATACAGCCGTGGCACGGTTTCGGTGTTGTGGTTCAGAATCTCCGGCTGCTCATCCATTACCAGCTTGAGCGCGTCCCAGTTGCCCGCGAAGTCGGGGATCAGCACCTCAATCGAGCAGCCGGGTTGCCAGCGGCGAATCTCGCGGATGACCGCTGCGAAAATGTGCGCGCCTCCATCAGGCAGTTCATCGCGGTTGACGCTGGTCAGCACCGCGTGGCGCAGGCCCATCATCGCCACCGTTTCCGCCACACGGCGCGGCTCATCTTCGTCCAGCGCGGCAGGCCGGCCTGTCTTGATCTTGCAGAAGCCGCACGAACGGGTGCAGGTGTCGCCCATGAGCAAGAAGGTGGCGGTGCCGCGGCCCCAGCACTCGCCGATGTTGGGACACATCGCCTCTTCGCAGACAGTGTGCAGGCCATGCCCGCGCATCAGCCCTTTGATTTCACGGTAGCCGGGGCTGTCGGGCATGCGCACGCGCAACCAGTCGGGGCGACGACCCCGCGTGAGTTGATCCGCCGGCTCCTTGCCGGGGCGGAAAGGTTTGTGATCAAGTTCTATCGGAGTATTCATGAGTCAACATTCAATCTGCCAGAGGACTGGCGAGTTCTTTTTGTATGCCAGAACCGTGCGTTAGTCCTGTTCTTGCTACATGTGGATCGCCTGACCCTCGACCGCGTGCGCGGCTTCCATCAGCACTTCCGATAGCGTCGGATGCGCATGTACGCTGCGCGCGATTTCGTGGGCAGTCAGTTCGTTGTTATGCGCCAGCACGAATTCCGGCAGCAGCTCTGTCACCTCCGGGCCGATCATGTGGACGCCAAGGATTTCGCCGTAGCGCTTATCGGCGATTACCTTGACCCAGCCGTTTTTCTCGTTCAGTCCCAGTGCCTTGCCGTTGGGCATGAATGGGAAGCGACCGACCTTGATCTCGTAGCCGCGCTCGATAGCCTGCTTTTCGCTCAGGCCCATTGAAGCCACCTGCGGCTGGCAGTAGATCGCCTTGGGCATGAAGAGGTAATCATCGTCGCCGAGGCCCTCGGTGTCGTGCCCGGCGATATGCTCTACGGCAACCATGCCCATTGCACTGGCGACATGAGCCAGCATCAGCTTGCCGGTCAGATCACCCACCGCGTAGATGCTGGGTACGTTGGTGCGCATGAAGCGATCCACCTCGACGAAGCCGCCACGGCGCGTCTGCACGCCGACCGCGTCCAGTCCCAACCCTTCGACGTTAGGCTGCACGCCGACGGCTACCAGCGCCTTCTCTGCGTCCAGGGTCACTGCTTCGCCCGCGGCATTGACGGCGTGGACGCGCACGCCGTCCGCGGTGCGCTCGATGCGCTCTACGCGTGTGCCGGTGCGCACGGCAATGCCGAGCTTGCCATACAGCTTTTCCAGCTCCTGGCTGACTTCTTCATCTTCCAACGGCAGGATGCGCGGCAGCATTTCCACCAGCGTCACCTGCGCGCCGTAGGCATGGTGAATGTAGGCCATCTCCACACCAATGGCGCCGGTGCCGATCACTACGAGGCTCTTGGGCGATGCTTGCAGCACGATAGCTTCACGATAACCGAGGATGTGCTCACCGTCGGTCTCCATGCCGGGAAAGGTGCGATTGCGTGCACCAGTCGCCAGGACGATGTGTTTGGCTTCAAGCGTTTGGCCGCCCGGCTCGATGACAATGCTGGTGGGAGAGGTTAGCATGGCCGTGCCTTCAAACACCTGGACGTTGTTCTTTTTCAGCAAAAAACCAACGCCCTTGACCAGCCGCTGCGAAATCTGCCGGCTGCGTTTGTAGGCTTTCTCGAAGTCGGCACTAAAATTATCAAAGCTAAAGCCAAAATCTTTGCTTTGCTCGCGGATAATGGAGAGCAGTTCGGCGTTGCGCAACAGCGCCTTGCTGGGAATGCATCCCCAATTCAGGCAGACGCCACCCAGCGCCTCGCGCTCGACCAGGCCGACCTGCAAGCCAAGCTGGGCCGCACGGATCGCTGCGACGTAGCCGCCCGGCCCGCCGCCAATAATCAGGACATCGAAATGAGAAATCATGAATACCTCGGATTTGTTTTGTTGCGTTCTGATCTCTGATAGCAAGCCTGCCATTCAGGTTACATCAAACTGCGCTGCCTGTCGGCAACGCAGTATACCATTCTTGAAGTCTATGCACGAGTGGGCAGGTGGCTGCCAGTTGTACTTGTTACCTGCTCATTTCCACCCTTCCAGCGTCTGCTTGACCGCGCTCACAAAGCCATCGGCGCTGGCGCCATCCAGAACACGATGATCGAAGGTGAAGCTCAGGTAGACCATCGGGCGGATCGCCAGGTAATCCTCGGCGCTCGGCTCTACCGGATGGCCGCGACTGATCACCACGGAGCGCTTCTGAATCGTGCCCACCCCCAGAATTCCCACATTCGGCTGGTTGATGATCGGCATCGCAAACAGGCTGCCGCCGACGCCGTGATTCGTCAAGGTGAAGGTGGAACCCTGGATTTCGTCCGGCTTGAGCTGTCCGGCGCGGGCACGCTGCGCCAGATCGTTCACCTGTCGTGCCAGCCCTTGCAGACTGTACTCATCTGCGTTGTGGATCACCGGCACGATCAACCCATCGGCAATTGCAGTCGCCATGCCGATGTGATAGTGCCGCTTCAGCAGCAGCCCGTCCTCCTGATACACCGCGTTGGCCTGCGGCACTGCCTGCAACCCGGCAATGACGGCCTGGATGAAGTAGGGGGTGAAGGTCAACGTCACGCCCTTGGCGGCAAACTCGGCCTTGTGGGCCATACGATGCGCCACTACCGCGCTCATATCCGCCTCCAGCACGGTGGTGACATGTGGCGAAGTGCGGCGGCTGGCGAGCATGTGTTCAGCGATCAGCTTGCGCAGCCGCGTGTGCGGGATCAACTGGCCGTCGGTGTCCACGCTCGCGGCGGGCTGCGGCGCGGGTGCGGGGCGTGGGGCTGGCACAGGCCGCGGCGCAGGTGTTGTCATTGGCAGATCGTCGGTGGGTTTGAACAGATCGCCGGTGCCGGGGCGTTCCCACGCGGGCAAATCGTCGTCACTGACCGTTGCGGGGGGTGAAGCCGCGTGTCGTCCGGCGACATATGCCAGCACATCCTGCTTGGTGATGCGTCCTTCCCGCCCGCTGCCGGGCACTTGCTGCAAGTCTACGTCGTGTTCGCGCGCGATGCGCGCCACCACCGGCGAAATGCGCCCCAAGTCGCGCGGGGTTTCGGCAGGAGCGGGCGCGTTTCCTGCGCTTGTGGGCGGGGCTGCAATGGCAGGTTCAGCGGCGGCGTGGGTGGCGTGTAAATCCACGGCGGGGGGTGGTGTGTCTGCAACTGCCTCACCGGGTTGGCCGATCACGGCGAGCACTGTGCCGGCGCGCAGCGTCTTGCCTGCTTCGTGATAGATTTTCAGTACTACGCCCGTGACGGGCGCGGGCACTTCCGTGTCCACCTTGTCGGTAGACACTTCCATGATCGGCGCGTACTGTTCCACGGCATCGCCAGGCTGCACCAGCCAGCGGCTGATGGTGCCTTCGACGACTGATTCGCCCAGTTGGGGCATGATTACATTGGTTGTCATGGGTCGTCCCTCGCTTTTTAGGCTAATACTCGGCCAACCAGCGCATGGCTTCGGCAATGCGCCGCGCGTCGGGCATAAAAAAGCTTTGCATGGGCAAGCTGAACGGTACGGCTGGCACGTCGGGCGCACCATAACGCAGCACTGGCGCATCCAGATCGTCGAAGGCTTCGGCTGCAATCAGCGCGGCCACTTCCGCACCGACGCCGAATGACAGGTTGTCTTCATGGACGATCAGCGCCTTGCTGGTGCGCGCCACCGATTCGAGAATCGTCGCCTTGTCCAGCGGCGAAATCGTGCGCAGGTCTACCACCTCGACCTCGATGCCTTCGGTGGCTAGCTCTTCCGCCGCTTTCAAACATTCGTGCAGCATCATGCCGTAGGCGAAAACGCTCAGATCGCGGCCGCGGCGCTTGATGTCCGCCCGGCCAATGGGCACGAGATAGGGGGTGTCGGGCACTTCGCCCTTGACCAGGCGATAGGTTTTTTTGTTTTCCAGGAAGAGCACGGGATCATTGGTTTGCAGCGCGGCGCGCAGCAAGCCTTTGGCGTCATACGGGGTGGCTGGAGCCACCACGTACAGGCCCGGGAAGTGCGCGAAGGTTGCTTCGATGGACTGGCTGTGGTACAGACCGCCGCCGATGCCGCCGCCATAGGGCGCGCGAATGACGAGCGGACACAGCCAGGAGCCGCGCGAACGGTAGCGCATCAGCCCTACTTCGCTGACGATTTGATTCATGGCGGGGAAAATGAAGTCCGCGAACTGGATTTCGCAGATCGGACGCAGGCCATGCAGCGCCATGCCGATACCAACTGCGATGATGGACGATTCAGAGAGGGGTGAATCGATCACGCGATCGGGGCCGAATTCAGCGAACAATCCCTGCGTGGCGCGGAAGACACCGCCGCGCGGCCCTACATCCTCGCCGGTCACGATGATGCCTGGATTGCGGCGCATCTCCTCGGCCATGGTGTCGCGAATGGTTTCAACGATATTTTTGATGGCCATGATTAGTTGTCCTCGGCGTGATGAGGCAGATGGCCGCCCGGCCAGCGCCAGCTGCGCACCGCTCGATCACCTACGCTGCCCGCTTCAAAAACACCCAGTAACGCGTCTTCTGGCAGGGGGTAGGGCGCAGCCAGCGCGTCCGTTTGTGCCTGATCAATTTCAGCGATGACCTCTTCCTCATAACTGCGCGGACTGGTATCGTCGAAAAGCCCGCGCTGGCGCAGCGCAGCGGCCAGCCGCGGCAAGGGATCGCGCTGTTTTTGTGCTTCCAGCTCGGCGCGGTCGCGGTAGGTGCGGTCGTCATCGTCGCTGGAATGGGCGGTCAGGCGGGTGGTGCGGGCTTCGAGCAGGCTGGGGCCATCCCCGCGCCGTGCCCGCTCCAGGGCTTCACGCGTGACGTTGTAGCTTTCAAAGAAGTCGTTGCCGTCGTAGGCTACGCCCGGCATCCCGTAGGCGTAGGCGCGCTCGGCTGGGCCGGCCACAGCCATTTGCTTGTCAATCGGCACCGAAATGGCGTAGTGGTTGTTTTCGACCATGCAGACGAAGGGCAGTTTGTGAATGCCTGCCCAGTTCAGCCCTTCGTGCCAGTCGCCCTGACTGGTGGCACCTTCGCCCAGTGCGCACATGGCCACGCTGGTTTCCCCGCGCAGCTTGATGGCAAAGGCCGTGCCTGCACACTGTGGAACCTGCGTTGCGGTGGGGCTGGACGCACTGACGATGCGCTTTTCGGCCAAATTGTAGTGATTGGGCATTTGTCGCCCGCCGCTGCTGGGATCGGTGGCCTTGCCGTAGGTGCTGAGGAAGATGTCCAGGGGCCGCAACCCTAGCGCCAGCACCGTCACGAGGTCGCGATAATGAGGAAAGTAATAGTCGTGGCCCGGCTGCAGGGCCATCCCGACTGCCAACTGGCAGGCTTCCTGGCCGATACCGGAAATGTGAAAGGCGATCTTGCCTTGGCGGTGCAAAATCCAGCAGCGCTCGTCCAGCTTGCGGGCCAGCAGCATCAACCGGTATGCACGCATCAGGTCCCCCGGTGTCAGATCGGCAGCATAATCGCGGGAAATGTAGTCACTTGGCAATAATGCAGTCATAACTCCTCCTTGAGTTTGACCTATACACATGGTTCTTGTCTGTCTACAGTATACTCCAGCCCGTCCAGAACGACAAGGTGTATGGCGCATGGACTACACAAATGCTACACGAATTGTTATGGCAAGCGAATGGCACATCCCAATTATGCTAGCGACAAACGTGTGGTATAATCCTTACCAACCTATCTCTTGAAAGGAGAAACTGTCATGACATTGCGTGTTTCCGAACTTTTCGGCGTCCGTGAAGAACTGAACGCCGCCTTGTTGAATATTGGTTTGAAGAATTCTGACAAGCTGCTGGCAGCGGCGGCTACGCCTGAAGGCCGCAAGGAATTGGCCGAGCGCCTGGGGATTGATACCAAGCAGGTGCTGGAACTGGCGAACCGCGCCGACCTGGCGCGCATCAAGGGCATCGGCCAGGTGTATTCTGACCTGCTGGAATCTGCGGGTGTAGACACGGTGGCCGAGCTGGCCCGCCGCAACCCCGAAAACCTGTACAACAAAATCGTGGAAATGGCCGGGGAACACTTCGTCAAGCGCCTGCCGCGCCCGGCTGCCGTGACAGACTGGATCGAACAGGCCAAAAACCTGCCGCGCATGTTGCAATACTAAAAATCGTAGTCCGGTTCTAACTACTGGATTATTGTTTACGCTCTTGTTGCAAAAGCCGCTGGTTAACCTGGCCTGCGGCTTTTTTATTCAGGACTTACGCAGTTCGTAATACGGGTGTCATTCCGAGGCTCACCAGGGCTGAGGAATCTCCGGGTGAATGCATAAAAACCAAGATTTTCCGCCGTTTACTCTTCAAAATGACATTAACCACATAAGTCCTATTATTACCGATAACAAGATTTACACAGTTACCAGGATTTATGACGTTGCTAGGGCACAAAGGCACTTAGGTTACTTTTTATGAAAACTTACACATTCCATGTTTCACTGATGGACGATCCGACGATCTGGCGACAGGTGGAGATACCTGCCACCGCGACCCTGACCGATTTGCACGATGCCATTCAGGACGTGCTCGACTGGACGCCGGACGACGATATTGCCTTCCTCTTTGGCGAAAATCCGCTGGAAAGCACGGACCAGTATGTGATTTTCGATGAGGACGACGATGACGATTTCGACGAGGACGATGAGGACACAGCCGCAGTGCCTCAACTTAATCTGGGTGATGTCCCGACACCGCAGTCCATGGCAGACATGCTGACGTTGCTGGAAACCAATCAGGATGTGCGCGCAGAAGTGACGCGCATGATGAAGAAACAGTTGGGCATTCCAGCCTTTATGATAGAGGGTGTGCTGAACAATATGCGCAACGTTATGAACACAATGCCCACTGAGCAGATGACCGGACTGTTGAACATAGAGGTGAATTCGGGGGTGGAGCCGAAAAATGCCGCTACCTCTACCCTGAATGAATTGGCCTTGCAGCCCGGACAGGTGTTTGTCTATGCCTACGGTGACGATGAGTGGTTTTTCAACGTGCATGTGGATGCCGTAAACGAAGAGGGCGCTGACGAAGCCAGCTATCCGCTGTTGCTGGGTAGCCAGGGTGAAGCGCCGGAGCAATACGCGGCCTGGGATATGGAAGAAGACTGGGACGATGCCGACGAGGATGAGGACGATCTTTAATTCGCTGCATTAGGGCTTTGAACCAACGCTAAAGCAACCTAAAAAAAGACGCCTGACACAGGCTGTGTCAGGCGTCTTTTTATTTGTGGTTGTCCACTTTACGCTTCATCGGCGCGCGGTTCATAAAAAATCAAGCTCGTGCTGCCATATTGCCGTTCATCGTAGCGGCGCAAATGCACCAGCGACAGCGCCGGATCATCTTCCTTGGGGAAAATCTGCACCACCACCTGTCCGCGTTCAGTGAGTAGCTCAGGCCGGGCGTCAATCAACTGCAAGGCCTTTTGCCACAGGCTTTTGTACTGCGGCGGTGCCACATAGATCAGGTCGAAGGGCACGAGATCGGGCCGTGCCAGATACGCGAAGGCGTCGCCGCGCACCACATGCGACCGACCGCCTTCGCCAACGCCTGTACTGCGCAGGTTCTGGCCGAGGATCTGCACCGCGCGGCCATCCTTTTCGATGAAAACCACGCTGGCCGCGCCGCGGCTGAGTGCCTCGATACCAACGGCTCCAGTGCCGCCGAACAAGTCCAACCAGCGATGCTCGCGAATGAAATTCTGCGATTCAAGAATGCTGAACAGCGCAGACTTGACGCGGTCGGCAATGGGCCGGGTGCTGTCGCCGGGAACACTTTGGAGGGGATGGCCTTTGGCAGTGCCTGCAATGACGCGCATAATCAGGGGGCAAGTTACAAATGACAGGGGGCACGGTCGAAGACCGGCTCGTGCTACACGCGGGTGTTGGTCTCTTCTCTTTGTGAGAGAGCAGGTAATGGCTCGGAAAATTGTCCGGTGCGCAGAAACGTGGCCAGCTCTGCGCGTTGCCAAAGCCCGCGGTCGCGCACGAACCAGACCAGTAACAGCGCGCCCAGCGCCTCAAAGGTTAGCAAGAGCGGTTCTTCCCGGATCACCTTGGCATAAGCCTGCAAAATCGCTTGAGGCGAACCGACGTGCTTCCATTGATGAAAACGCCGTCCCTTGAAGGGCCACCACAGCGTTTGACTGAAACTCCACATGCGGTCGGCCACCAAATGGCCGGAAAAAGCCAGCAGATAGGGCCAAGCCCGCGGCAACTGACCGGTTCCCGCAGCAGCCAGCCATACACCTGCATGAACCAACGCGGTGTGGCCGAACAGCAATGCCGCGTCTTCGTTGGTCAAAACAAAGGTTGCCAGCGGCTTGTCAATCAAATCGGGCAGCACGGCGGCCAATGCGGCCAGCCGGTAGTCGGCATCTTCAAACCAACCGGCCTGGCGCTGCAACGCATTGAGCGCGGCCCAAGTGAACTCGACGTGTGCAGGTGGTAGCATCGGCAGCATTATAGCAATGCCAGGCAAAAGAGGCAATTGGCAAGGTGCGCCACCTCGTTTATAATCTTGCTAATTGGAGTGTATGAGGATGAACGGGCGCAATTCACCGCACTGGCTCTGGCTGCGGCCAGGGATGTACATCAAACGTTGGGTGTTCCTGCTAATGGCTGGCATCGTGCTGCTCAGTCTAGGGCTGGCGTTTTTGGCGCATCAGCTCTACCTCGACCTTATTCTCCCCGCAGCATTTTATTACATCACCCTGCAATTCTTTAGCCGTCCGTTGCGCGCGCTGATCCTGGGCACGGCCGGTGTCGGGCTGATTGTCCTAGCCCTCGTACAGATCAACCGCACGCTACTCACCCCCTTTATGGCGAATGGGCAAGCCAGCGTGGCCGAACGCGTTTATCAACATCATCGCCGCCGCCGCGGGCCGCGCATTGTCGCGCTGGGAGGGGGCACAGGCCTGTCAACCCTGCTGCGCGGCCTGAAAGCTTATTCCGACAACATCACGGCCATCGTATCAGTCGCTGATGACGGCGGCAGCTCTGGCAAGCTGCGCGAAAGCGCAGGGATTTTGCCCCCCGGCGACATTCGTCAATGCCTGGTGGCGCTGGCGGAAGAAGAAAGCGTAACCGGCCAGCTTTTTCAGTATCGCTTCAGCGACGACTACAGCCTGGGCGGGCACAGCTTCGGTAATCTGTTTATTGCGGCCATGAGCGACATCGCGGGCAGCTTTGAGCAGGGGGTGGTTGAATCGAGCCGCGTGCTGGCGGTGCGCGGTCAGGTGGTGCCTTCCACGCTCAAGCAGGTGACGCTGGCCGCAGATGTGCGGGTAGACAATGGCGAGCAAGGCTATGGCTGGCAGCGCGTTGTGGGCGAATCGGCCATTCCCGCCGCCAGACATGACATTGTGCGGGTTTTTCTGGAGCCAGAAACAGCCCCAGCTTATCCTGAAGCGGTCAAGGCGATCCTGCAAGCCGATATCATCATCGCCGGGCCGGGCAGTCTGTTCACCAGCGTACTGCCCAATCTGCTGGTGCCGGGTATTGGGGCGGCCATTCGCGCGGCGCGCGCGCGCAAGGTGTATGTATGCAACGTCGCCACCCAGCCGGGCGAAACCGCCCACTTCGACGTGGACGCGCACGTCGAAGCACTGCGACGGCACGTAGGCGACCTGTTTCCCCTGGTACTGGCGAACGATCACATCCTGCCGCCGCATGGCGTCAACGCGCATTTGCAGCCGGTGGCGTTACCCACCACTGAGCCAACCGTTTATACGCTGCTCACCGCGGATGTCATTGATGAAGAACGCCCCTGGCGACACGATTCTGCCAAACTGGCGCGGGTGCTGATGTCCATTCAGCAAGAGCCGACGCTGTAACGCGTATTGTGATTTTGCCACATAGCATTTTTAACAATGTGTGGTATAATGTGCAAGAGTTCACACTTTAAGTACGGGTGCGCTCTTTTCGACGTGCAACCCATAAAGTTCCTGCATCAAAGGAGATAAAACGATGGCTGTTAAAGTTGGTATCAACGGTTTTGGCCGCATTGGTCGTCAGGTCTTCAAGGCCTTTGAAGAGAAGTATGGCGACAGTATTCAGGTCGTGGCGATCAACGACCTGTTCGACGCCCCCACCAACGCACATTTGCTGAAATACGACAGCAACTATGGCCGCTTCCCTGGCACCGTCGAAGTCAAGGACGGCAATTTGGTCGTGAATGGTCGCGAGGTGCGGGTATTTGCTGAGAAAGATCCGGCCAATATTCCGTGGGGTCAGCTCGGCGTAGATATTGTCATCGAATCCACCGGCGTTTTCACCGATGCCAGCAAGGCCAGCTCGCACATCAAGGGCGGCGCCAAGAAAGTCATTATTTCCGCACCGGCCAAGGGTGAGGACATCACGATTGTCATGGGCGTGAACGATGATCAATACGATCCGGCCAAGCACAACATCGTGTCCAACGCATCCTGCACCACCAACTGTCTGGCCCCGGCGGCCAAGGTTGTCAATGACAACTGGGGCATCGTCAAGGCCCTCATGACCACGGTGCACTCCTACACCAATGACCAGCGCATCCTGGACCTGCCGCACAAGGATCCGCGCCGCGCCCGCGCCGCTGCCTTGAACATCATTCCGACCACCACCGGCGCGGCCAAGGCCGTTTCTTTGGTGATCCCCTCGCTGAAGGGCAAATTCGACGGCATGTCGCTGCGCGTGCCCACGCCCACCGTCTCCATCGTGGACTTCGTTTGTGAGCTGGAAAAACCCACCACCAGCGAAGAACTGCGCGCGGCTTTCGTGGCTGCGGCTGAAGGCCCCATGAAGGGCATCCTCGGCGTTGCCAGTGACCCGATTGTCAGTATGGACGTGAAGGGCGACGAACGCTCCAGCGTGGTAGACATTGAATTTTGCCAGGTGATCGGCGGTAACATGGCCAAGATCATGACCTGGTACGACAACGAGTGGGCCTACTCCGTGCGCGTAACCGACCTGACCAAGTTGATGATTGACAAGGGTATCTAAGTTCTAACCCGCATCCATACCATGAGTTATCCACGCGCGGCGCGTGGAAAGCACATTACGTACTGCGTACTGCGTATCACTTTCTCAATTACGCAATACGCAGTACTTTATTATTGGATCGAGAGGACCTCTCATGAACAAGAAAACCATCCGCGATGTGGATGTGAACGGCCAGCGCGTATTTGTGCGCGTGGATTTTAACGTGCCGCTGGACAAAGAAGGCAACATCACCGACGATACGCGCATTCAGGGTGCAATGCCTACGATCCATTATTTGTTGGATCACGGCGCGGCCTTGATACTCGCTTCGCACCTGGGCCGCCCCAAGAGTGGGCCGGAAGCCAAGTACAGCCTGACCCCCGCTGCCAAGCGCTTGCAGGAATTGCTGCCCGCTAACACCGTGATCATGGCCCATGATGCCATCGGTGCTGAAGTGGACAGCCAGAAACTGGCTTTGCAGCCCGGACAGGTGCTGGTGCTGGAGAACGTCCGCTTTTACCCGGGCGAGCAGAAGGGCGACATGGACTTCGCCGCGCAGCTTGCCAAAGATATTGACGTGTACGTGGATGATGCGTTCGGCACTGCCCATCGCCCCGACATCAGCGTGGCCGGCGTCCCGCAGATTATGCGCGCCGAAGGCAAGCCGGTAGTGGCTGGCTTCCTGCTGGAAAAAGAAATCGAATTCCTCGGCTCCGCGGTAGAAAACCCCGTGCGTCCCTTTGTGGCAATCCTCGGCGGCGCCAAGGTATCCGACAAGATCGCGGTGATCCAGAACTTGCTGGGCAAGGTGGATGCGCTGTTGATCGGCGGCGGCATGGCGAATACTTTCCTGAAGGCGCAGGGCTACAACATGGCTGATTCGCTGGTGGAAGAAAGCAGTGTTGACTTGGCGAAGGGCCTGCTGGCTGAAGGCGGCGACAAGCTGGTGCTGCCGGTGGATGTTGTCGTGGCAGATGCGTTCGCGGCTGATGCCAACCACAAAGTAGTCGGCGTAGACGAAATTCAGCCTGGCTGGCGCGTGCTAGACATCGGCCCGGCCACCGTGGCGCACTATGCCAACCGCCTGGCCGCGGCCAAGACAGTGGTGTGGAACGGCCCGATGGGCGTGTTCGAGTTCCCAGCGTTTGCCAAGGGGACGTTTGCCATCGCGGATGTGCTGGCGCACCTGGATGCGACCACGATCATCGGGGGGGGCGACTCGGCAGCCGCGGTCAACGATGCCGGTCTGGCCGCCAAGATGAGCCACATCAGCACCGGTGGCGGCGCCAGCCTCGAATATCTTGAAGGCAAGGTACTGCCCGGCGTGGCTGCGCTGGACGAAAAATAACCGGGATTTGCGAATCGGTAACGAGCTGGCCTTTGCGCGCAAGGGCCAGCTTTTTTATTAGGACTTATGAATTGGGCTGAATCTCTGTCATTCCGATACCGCATCCGGCGGGATGCGGTATCGGAATTCTACACCGCTCTTAACAGGATAAACCGAGTGACTGGGTGGTGTCATCAATCCTGGCATCTGCGTAACTTCTATTTATTTGCAAATTTTTTGCAGATGGGTGTTAAATAGCCAATTATCTTTGTACTTGCGTGATACTCTCTTGAGATCAAGGTGCAAAGACTTGTGATGCCGTTGGAAAACGACAAGACTCATATCTGCAGGAGATGGTTATGAAAAAATGGCTTCGTATTATTTTGGGTGTTGGTCTGGCACTGTTTCTACTGATTCAGTTATTGCCGATTGGCCGTAACCACACCAATCCGCCCGTAGTTCAGGAACCAACTTGGGACAGCCCGCAAACGCGCACCCTGGTGATGCGCGCCTGTGCGGACTGCCATAGCAATGAGACGAAATGGCCGTGGTACAGCAACATTGCCCCCGTGTCGTGGGTGGTGGCGCACCACGTGGACGAAGGGCGCGGTAAGCTCAACTTCTCCGAGTGGAACCGGCCCCAGCGCGATGCAGACGAAGCCGCCAAGGTGGTGCAGGAAGGCGAAATGCCTCCGGGCTACTTCACTTTGATGCACGCCAGCGCCCGCCTGACAGACGCTGAAAAAGAACAACTGATTCAAGGATTGCTGGCCACCGTGGGCGGCGATCTGAACGAACACGGAGAGGAACACGGAGAGCATCACAACGATTTACGTCCTGTAGCCGAAAACAAAAAGCCGATCTGCCCGCTTCGCAGATCGGCTTTTATTTATGATTTTGCCGTGTCAACCGCCGAACAGGCTGTTTAGCGATGGCCGCTCTCCCCCAACTGGCCGAAAGGCACAATTGGGGCGTGAATCCACCGTTGGATACAGGCAAACCATTGTACGGGTGTTGTTGAAGCGCGTAATGATCGCCGAATGATCCTCATAGTTGTTGGCCGGACGCAGATCAATGAAACGGTCCAGGTCGCTTTCTGTCCATTCCAGCGTGTAGGCTTTGCTGGCATCGCGCAGAAAGTCACCCTCGCGCAAGCGCTGGAATTCAGCGGCCAACTCATCCAGGCGCACCGCGGCCAGGCTGCGTTGAATGTCCTGATTCATTCGTACCAGCAGCGTGCGTGCCGTGGTGTTGTACAACGAGAAGACAGCCAAAAACGCAGTCAGCAACAATAGGGTCAACGGCCCGCGTGCGCGGGCTTTAGTGAAAAACGCTTGTTTGCGGAGTTCGACCTGAGTATTAGCCATCCAGCGCAAGGCCGTCATCACCGGCGACATGATCACCGCGGCGGGGATTCCCAGCACCAGACCGACGATGATCAACTCAAAGGCGCTCTCGCTAACCCCAATCAAGCTGCGAATCACCGTCATGAAAACGCTGGCAATGCTGGCGATCACGATACCGGCTGTTGTGCTGTCTGGCAGTGTACACAACAGCCCCAGCACCGCGCCCCAGACAGCGCCAAATGCCACATTACCCAGAAAGCCAAAGGGCGGCTGGTAGAGAGGCACATCCGGCAAGGCGATCAGGTTGACCCCCTGCGAGACGAGCGTGTAGGTAAACCCAAGCAAGGTTCCCAGCAAAATACCGAAGGTGCGGCGCTGACGCCGCAGGGCTTCGCTCTCCGTGGTGGGCAAGACAGAACTTCGTTGCATCGCTTCTTCTCCTTGTCTACCGCGCAGGAGGGCAAGCCCTGCGCGGATGCTAGCTGGATTGGACGGTTTGCACCGTCTGTACAATCCCTTGCAGCGGGATTGCCACCCAGTGCGGACGGTTGTTCAGCTCATAGGCCAGTTCATAGACAGCTTTCGATAGCAGGTACGAATCGAGCAAGCCCTTTAACTCAGCCGGATCGGCAGGCAGGAAAGGCGCACCCGCGGCCACAGTCAGATAGCTTTGCAGATAGGCGGTTGAAACCCACAGATGCCAGTAACGCGCCCATGCTTCCAGGTCCACTTCGGCGACCTGCGAGCGGTCTGGGCGGTCCACTGCATAGAAATAAGCAGCATAGGCGGCGTAGTGGAAAGAGCGAAGCATCCCGGCCACATCCTGCAACGGGGAACCTTTTTCGCGTCGCTCGTTCAGCGGGCGGGCCGGCTCGCCTTCAAAGTCAATGATCATAAAATCATCGCCCGTGTAGAGTACCTGACCCAGATGGTAATCCCCATGAATGCGCTCACGCAAGGCGGCAATATCGCTTTGCAGCAACGCGTCAAAATTGTCAACGATGTGTTCCTGCAAGCTCAACACCTGGCTGGCGGTGGCTTGTGCGGCCGCGGGCAACTCGGCCGCGTGCTCACGCAACAACTGGAAGGTTGACTGCGTCAATGTGCGCATATTGTACCGCAATTGTTTTCGATATGTCGGGGTGAAAGGTTCCAAACCGAAGACCGGATCGTCCGGCGCGGAGGCCAGCGCCAGGTGTAGTTCGGCGGTGCGTTGCCCCAGCCGTCGCGCCGAATCCAGGTAGGTGCCGATAGCCTGCTCGGCTTGCACGGGTATGGGCTGCTGGGCCAGGGTCAACAGCGCTTCTTGCGGCAGATCGTAGACCCAATCAGGTGGCGAATAATAGCTGCCGGCCCGCGTAAAGTACTCTTGCAGCGAATCGAGGGTGTAGCGCCAGGCATCGCCCTGGTTGGCGACAAACCCTTGCAGCAAGGCCAGCGAAATAGCATCTCCGGAGCCTGCGCGGCGGTGATATTCCAGCGCGCCGGCCACCGGCGGCACATGCTTGAACGCGGCTTTTTCGGTCAGGAAGCTGCCAATTTCCTGGTCGGGGTTTTGGCCGGTTTCCAGACGGCGGAACAGCTTCAGAATCATGCGTTCGCCATAGCGCACATTGGTGTTGCTTTGCTCGACGCGCAGCACGTGCGGGCGCAGGGGCTCGCGCGGGTCGCCGCGCAGCCAGGTGTAGGCGATGGTGGCAACGGCGACGACATCCCCCGCGGCTCCGCTGAATTGCTGCTTTGCCCCAATGGCATCCAGCAACAGCGAGGCATAGGGCTTGTCCCAGATGGCGTCGAAGAGGACGCCGCTGCCCTGCGCGGTGGCGAGATCGGCAATCACCGCGTTGGGGTGCTCTGCTCGCCACACGGCTGCGGCATCGTCCACGGCAAAAGAGAGCGGTAGCACGTAGGTTTCCGCGGGGCCGCTGGTAAATTCGACCTGCACCAGGCTTAACACCACTGCATCGCCCATCGGCACGGTTTCGACGAGCTGAGCGCGCTGAATGGTGCGCGCTTTCGAGCCAAACCAGCGGCGTTGCAGCAGGTAATCGGGCAGAATTTGCTCAAGCTGGGCTTTGTTTTCGCGGGTTAGGAGTGTGTCCCAGGAACCGGAAACAGTCAGGCGTGGTAGATCGGCGGAAGGTGCAGAAGCAGGTGTGGAAGTCATCGCGACATACCTTTGGAGTAGTGGAATGGTGGGAACGCGCCGCGCCGAAGACACGCTGTGCGGCTAGCCGTCATTATACAACGAGGTTGGCATTCGTCCAACGAACAAATGCCAACCTCGTATGCCGATCCTGCGTGATTTGGAAGTCAGCCAGCGGCTGAATTCATTGTCTGAAACGGACACAGCCACGCTGGGCTGGGGAAGCCGACCGCGGCTGAAGTAGTGAAGAACAATGGTTAGGCTTCGTCAATAATCTGGAAGCTGGTGGTGATTTCTGCGGTGGGACGGATCGTCGCCGCCACCGAGCAATACTTGGTTTCTGACAGATGAATGGCGTCCGCCACAGCTTTTTCGGTGATGCCGTGCCCGCGCACAATGTATTCGAGGTGGATTTGGCGGTACGGCCACGGCGGATCAGCTTCCTGCTCGCCGCGCACCTTCACTTCCAGCCCGGCTAGCTTGAATTTCTTCTTTTCGAGGATGCCAACCACGTCATACGCCGAGCAGCCAGCCAGCCCCAGCAATAACATCTCCGATGGCGACACGCCGATCAGGTTGTCTTCGTCCTGGCCGGACATCACCACGGCGCGCTTGTTTTGGCCAACGCCAACAAATTGTTTTTTCTGCAGCCAAGTGACACTGACATTTTTGGTCATAATTTTTCCTTTACTCGCATAGAAAGACCGGCGTCACGCGACGCCGGTCAGATTTGCTGACGGTCCGCTGTCACGGTCAGATCAGAGAGAATCGTTCTTCTGATGCCGCAACCTCGGTCTGACGTTACATAGATGGGTTAATCGTCTGGTAACTCGCGCTTCAGAATCTTACCGGTGGCGGTCATCGGCAGCGCGGTACGGAATTCGATGTAGCGTGGATATTTATAGGCCGCCAGGCCCAGCTTGGCAAATTCCATCATCTCGTCTACTGTCGCCACCTGGCCCGGCTTCAGTACCAGGAACGCCTTGATTTCCTCGCCCAGCTTGGCATCAGGCACGGCCTTGACCGCCACCAGCGACACCTTGGGGTGCGTCATGAAGTACTCTTCCAGCTCGCGCGGGTAGACGTTGAAGCCGCCGCGGATAATCATTTCCTTCAGGCGGTCTACGATGTAGAAATAGCCTTCATCATCAATCTTGCCGAGATCGCCGCTGTGGAACCAGCTATCGCGGATCGATTCGGCCGTGGCTTCCGGTCGTTTGTAGTACCCCTTCATCACCTGATGGCCGCGGATCACGACTTCGCCCACTTGCTCCGGCGGCAACGGGGTGTGCGTGTCGTCGCCGGGCGCCACGATGCGCATATCGGTCAGCCAGATAGGGTTGCCAATGGAGCCGGGCTTGCGGGCGCGGTCAAGCTGGTTGAAGCAGGCCACGGGCGATGTCTCGCTCAGGCCGTAGCCTTCCAGAATCGGCACATTGAACTTGGTTTCGAAGCCCTTCAGCACCTCCAGCGGCAGCGCCGAGCCGCCACTGACTGCCACGCGCATAGTGGCTGTAATCGTAGCCAGGTCGAATTTGTCGGTATCGGGATAGTTCATCAGCGCCCAGTACATCGTCGGCACGCCCGCAAAGATAGTCACCTTGTCACGCAGCATGATCCCCAGCGCCGCATCGGGGGTAAAGCGCGGCAGCAACGTGATGGCCGCACCGGATGCGAACGCGGTGTTCATAATTACAGTCTGGCCGAAGGAGTGGAAGAGGGGCAGCACGGCCAACGCCACATCATCGCGGTTGAAATGCACCATGTCGCGCGTGGCAATGGCATTCATCACCATGTTGGCGTGCGTCAATTCCGCGCCCTTCGGGCTGCCGGTGGTGCCGGAGGTGTACAGAATCACCGCGGTGTCGTCAGGCATGGTTTGCACAGTATCGAAAACGGGAGACTGACCGGCCATTACGCGTCCGAGCGTGGTGACACCCTCCCCTTCCACCGGTAGCGAGGCCGCGGGGTTGGCTGTGGCGATGATCAGGTTGCGGCAACCCGCCACCTGCTGAAAGCCCTCCAGCGCCATCTGTGCCATCGGCAATTCCGGCGTGCCTTCAAACGCGATCATTGCCACTGCGTCACTGTCCTGTAGGTGATACGCGACTTCACGGCCCTTGAACAGCACGTTGAATGGCACCACGCTCGCGCCGAGCTTGAGGATGGCGTAGTAAGCAATGGGGAAGTAGGGGATGTTCAGACAGGAGAGCGCGACCTTGTCGCCGCGCTGCACGCCAAGCTGGCGCAAGCCGTTGGCGAGTTGGTTGGCTGCGCCGTTGAGCTGCGCGTAGGTCAGTTTGGTGTCGTTGAAGATAACGGCCAGATTAGCGGGGACCGATTGGGCGCTGGATTCCAGCAACATCGCCAGATTAAGCATGACAGCCTCCAAAGAAAGGGTATGGATGCAGGAGCCGGTTCAAATGTGGCACTATCTTAGCGCAAGAAACGCTTGCAAGCAAATGAGCTGCGAACTTGACACACCCGCCCAGCGGGATTAGACTGCCGTTATCCGACCCGACAGGAAGTCCTTATGTCTCTGACCTTTATTCATGCGCGTCTTTCCACCACGTCTTTGCTATTCAGTGCAATCTGCGTTGCCTGGGGCTTGCTCAACTTCATTCGCCGCCAGCCGGTGACCAGCAGCTATTGGGGCGGGCTGGTGATTTTGCAGGTTTTGATGGTGGCGGAAGTAATTGTCGGCGCGTTGGTGGGCATGACCCATCTTGGCAACCTGGCCCGGCCTATCGTCCATGCTCTGTATGGCGCAACGGTCTTGTTGTCGCTGCCCGCGGCCTATCTTTATACAGGTGGCAAGGGCACGCAACAGGATAACTTAATCTACGCGGTGGTATGCCTGTGGCTGGTGTTTATCGTGGACCGCTCTGCCGCCACCGGCAGCGAGCTTGCGGCTCCGATGCTCTCCTTGCTGGGGCAAGCCTGGCCGTTCTGATGGCGCTCTGAAAACTTGCAGGCGCAGGCAGCTCCAGAAATTATTCCACCACCAAGACGCTGAGGCAGCGGGCCGAATTTCTGATGATTGCTCGCTGCGTTCCAAGTAACTAGGTTGCTTGATCGGAGCTTGGCGCAATACTTGATCCACAATAAAAAGCCCGCTTGACAGCGGGCTTTTTTCGTTATGGGGTGGGGGTAGGCGCTTCCGGCGGCGTGCTGCCGTCGGCGGTGCCTCCATCCGTCGCGCCTTCCACCGGTGCAGCTTCGGCAGGAGCCGCTTCCGCGGGCGGCGCTTCGTTGGAAACGGCCTTTGGCCCGACGAGATAATGAGCAGCCCACGGTGTATAGCTGCTGCGTAGTGTCTCGTTGCTGATGATGTTGCCGGCGCTGTCGCGGATCACTCGATACCAGGCCACATCCATGCCGTTGCTCGACCATTCGACCTGCTTGACCTGGCCGGCAGCTAGCGTGGGATCGTTTTCATATACAGCCGGCGGTGCAGGCACTTCTTTCAAGATGTCGGGGCCGGTCACAGTTACGGTCCAGTTTGGTCGTGTACCATAGAAACGGAATAACAGGGTGCCCTTGTTGGCATCCATAAACGTCTTGATAATCAGGTGATGGTTAGTCGTGTTGCGGAACTGGAAGTCCACCGTCGGCGTATAAATCGTGGCGTCCAAGCCAGGCGTGCCGTACCAGCTCACCACATAGCCGTGATTCCAGCGTTCGATAATCGGGAACCCGCCATAGAAGGCCGCACGGAATGCCGTCGTGCTGACTTGACAGACGCCACCGCCCACGCCCACCGCGGTGCGGTCGCCCCAAATCACTAACGCGTCTTGATAACCATAGTCCTTGCTTACGCTGCCAATGGACTGATTGAAGGAGAAAATGCCACCCGGTGGCACGACCGTGTTATCCACTGCCGCCGCGGCGGTGGCAATATTGTGCATACGCTCCGGGCTGGAGCCTTTGAAGGTTGAGGAGCCTTCAGAAACCACTTCGCGAATCCCCCACTGGTCGAGGGTATGCGTGTTGATTGCCGGGCTGACATAGGTGATCGGCAAGGTGACATTGCGTTCAGTACTCAAAACTGCCTTGCGGATCCCCGCCAGCGTTTCGTCCACGTTCAAACTGCGGCCCGTCTGGCTGTAGGTGACGACGCCGAGGGCATAGGTGCTGGGGTTGAAGACTACTTCTGCATTGCGCGGGTCACGCGCCAATTCCGCGGCCCAAGTTTCCACCGTGGCGCGCAGCGGCTTCTCGTCGAAGCTGGCAACCATGCGCAACGTGCCGTCAGCCTGTTTTTCCACCTTGGTACTAACCAGCGGTGCCAATTCTTCGGTGGAGATGGTATAGGTGGGCGGCGGCGCACCGGTGTCAATATCGGGAGCGTCTCCAGCCAGCTGCACCGGACCAGACAGCGTCAGCTTGATAAACGCTTCGGCTTCGCTGACATCAGCCAGCAGCGGCCGTGTTTCCTTTACCTGTAAATCCACTGTGCCGCCTTCATTCGCCAGCAACGCAGCGTAGATTTTGTCCAAACTATCTGCTACATCCAGCGCATAACCAACCTGGCTCGGCGTGGTGCTGATATCCAGTCCGTTCAGGCGCAAGGTGGCTTCGGCGGTTGGGCGGTTGATCTCCTGGGCGCGTGCTTCGAGCCAGGTCAGACCTGTGGCGCGGTCTACCGCTTCATCGGCCAGGACTTCGTGCCCAAAGCGATATGCAGCAAGCTGCTGCTGCAAGTTGGCCTGGAACTGCGCGGCCTGCACCAGCGGCTCGCTGGCGTTGATCGGGCTGCGCCCGACACGAAACGCAGCTTGCGCGGCGCTGTCTGCGTCGAAGTTGACACCCAAATCCTTGGCGCTCAGCGTCCAGGTTTGGTCGCCGTAGGTCACCGTCACGGGCGCGAGTGGATACGGATCGAACACGTTCGCCAGCGCGGCGCGTGCGTCGGCCTGGGTCATGCCGCTCAGGTTGATGCCGCGCACCGACACCCCTTCGTAGATGCGGTCAGTGTGATCGTACTGATACCAGGCGACCACGCCAGCCGCAGCCAGCGCGCTGATCCAGATCAGCAAAGTGAGTGAGCCAAGCAGAAAGCGCAGCCAGGAAAAAGAACGCTTGGGACGGCTTTGCCGTCGCGGAGAAGTCATCGGGGGTGAAGCTGGTAATGTTGTCATAAGCGTTTATCCATTCGATCTTGAGATCAGGGTGACGTGATTATACGGATTATACGACGATTCGACTAAACAGCGTTCACGGCCTCAGTTTGGGCGTGACCACCCAAGTCAGTAAAGGTTACTTGCCATTGTGGTGTCCAGGCGACGGCCAATTGCTGAATGGTCACATCGCTTTTACGCGGACGAATTTGTACTTGGTCAATGGTGTTAAGCGCAGCATCCCAGCGGTCGCTGATCTCCTGGCTCAACGTTTCCAGCTCGCTCTGCATCTCGCTGATCTCTTCGTTTAGGCGCGTGATGCCGATCTGGGTCTTTTCGATCTCCTGCTTGGCGCGTTCAGTCATCTGGCGCTTCTGCGAAGCGGATCCCAGGGCCGAGGTGATGCGTTTACGTCCGCCAAACAAACTCAGCAACGACCCACCCGCCGACAGCATTTCCTGCTGCTTGCGCGAGTCGTAGGCAGCTTGATCCTTCTGCAATTCGATCTGTTCCTTATCCAGCTTGGTTTGCAACGTGTCCAGCCGCTTCTGGAATTTTTCTTCCAGCGCGTCCATCTCGACATCGCGCTGCTCGCGTGCAACCTGCTGCAAGCGAATCTTGAAGGAACGCTCATCTTCGCCCGGCTCGGAATAGGTATCCAACGGCTTACTGTACAGCAGCGGATAGCTAAGATTGCGGTAGAGATAGTCGGTCAGATCGCCGCGCAAGCTGGCCAGCTTTTTGGCGCTGTTGATCATGGAGGGCACTTCACCAAAGAGCGATTCCGGCTCCGGCTGGCTGCCCAGCTCGCGCGGTTCTAACTCGACCTGGTGTGCCTCGTCCCAGCGCATCAGCGTAGCGCCCACTGGCACTTCCACCAGCATGGCAACGTCTTGCTGTTCGCGCACTCCGCGGCGGTCGTCAATGAAATTAACCGTGCCGATGCCCAGCAGGTGTGCGTCGTAGCGCAGTTTAGAATCGGTCACGCTCAAGCGGCGGCCAATGCGGTCTTCCAGATCGCCCAGCGCCTGATACATGGTACGCCGCGCCGGCAAATAGACTTGGGGCACATCGGGCGGCAGTGCGGGGGCCATTGTCACACCCGCGGGAGCAGGCGCGGCGGCGGCCATGCTGGCAGCGGGCTGGCTGACCGATGTCGTGGCTGCGGCTGGCGCAGCCGGCTTGGCTGTGGCCGGTGCAGCCTGCGCCGCCTGCCAGGCCGTGCGTTGATCCTTCATCAGGTCGCGCACCTGCGTGCGCGTGAGCGGCCCGCGCAGATAGCTCATCGCCCAGCGCGTTTGGTAGATGATCGGTTTGGGCTGGTTGACATTGTTCAGCAAAAACACGCGGTTACCCAGGGCGGAAATAATCTTGTCTAGTTCCTGGCGGCTGGGCCGGTTGCTGCCTTCCAGGCCTTCCAGGCCATCCAGCAGGCGCTGTTTGTCGCGATCAGCCTGCAACTTGCCGATGAACCATGTCCCGGCGTTGGTCAGGCCCTTATAGTCGAGGTCCACCGGATTCTGCGTGGTCAGCATCACCCCCAAACCGAACGCGCGCGCCTGCTTCAGCAGCGTCAACATGGGGCGCTTGCTGGGCGGGTTGCCGGTGGGCGGGAAATAGCCGAACACTTCATCCATATAAACCAGGGCACGCAGGCTGGTGGTGCCGCCCTGCGCACGCATCCAGGTAATCACCTGTTCCAGCAGCAGGGTGACAAAGAACATGCGCTCGGCGTCGCTCAGATGCGCGATGTAAAAAATGCTGACGTTGGGCTTGGCATCGCCGCCGTACAGAATGCGGTCAATGTCCAGCGGCATGCCCTGAATCCAGGTGGCAAACGACGGCGCGGCAATGATGTTGTTGAGCGCCATAGCCAGCCCGAAGCGTTCTTTTTGTGGATAGAAGGTATCTACATCGAACACGCCCAACTGGCGCACCGGCGGATTTTGAATCGCGTTGATCAGGGTTGCCAGGTCGAGGTTCTGGCCGTTGCGCCAGTAATGTTCGAAGAGCGTTGCCAGCAGGATATGTTCGCGGCTGCGTACCGGATCGGCCTCAACGCCGATCAAACCGAGCAACGCGCTGACAGTGCCGCCGATGCGGTCGCGCAATGCTTCCTGTTCGTCGTCCCAACTGAGCTGCGGCGCGGCCAGCGAACTCAGGATGCTGACGGGGATACCTGCGTCGGAGCCGGGGGTATAGATCACGAAATCGCAGCTTTGCTTAAGCAGCTTGATGCGTTCCGGCCCCTGATCCCAGCTTGCCAGCCCTTTGGACCAAGCCTCGGCCTGGCTGGCAGCATACTGCTCAACCGTCATGTCTTTGCGGCGCGCGTCGTCCGGGTTGACCCAGGGCTGAAAGTCCGCGGGCAACAGATCGGGGAAGGTCAGCAGCAGGTTGGTGATGTCGCCTTTGGGATCAATCAGGATCATGGGAACCTGATCAATGGCTGCTTCTTCCATCAGATCAATGCACAGACCGGTTTTGCCGCTGCCGGTCATACCCACACAAACGGCATGGGTGGTGAGATCGCGGGCATCGTACATGACAGGCACATCACTGAGCGTTCCCGTGCTCAAGTCGTATTCTTTACCCAGATAAAACGATCCTAATCGTTCAGTTATGGTCATGGCTACCTTCCGCGCGCTGGCTGCCTCCGCCAGGTTCAGAATAAAGTGGGTGAATGGTTGTTACGATTATACCACAATCTGCAAAAATCGTCAGGTTAGCGTCGTTCCGATTGAATCTGCCTGGAGTATGTACGCTGCGCAAGCTACCTTGTCTGGGAACCTAATCTTTTTGTCACTTGATCCGATTGTGGATACAATCGCCTTCAATAACTAAAAACGTTGTAAATCAAGTTTTGCCGGTGGTGGTTGCCGGTAGATCTGTCATGCCGAGGCCAACCAGGGCCGAGGAATCCTCGCACATAATGTATGGAAGACTCTTTCCTGCGTTCGGCGTGATACGGATGCGCACGCCTAGCTTGCTAAACTGCGCGCAATGACATTCGTAACAACTTTGTTTATGATGTTCTTAATTTGACAGCAAGCGGGTCGTTTTTGGGCTGTCAGCTCACAGGGCAGGCCTGTTAAAACAAAGAATTCTATCCATGACACAAGCAATAAAACCTTCCAAACAACCAGAACGCCATTATGCTGATCGCATCGGCTGGCTGCGCGCCGCTGTGTTAGGGGCCAATGACGGTATTGTTTCCACGGCCAGCCTGGTTGTGGGTGTCGCTGCGGCACAAACGGGGCACAGTCAGGTTTTGATCTCTGGTTTAGCGGGCCTCGTGGCTGGAGCAATGTCTATGGCCGCGGGCGAATATGTCTCTGTCAGTTCGCAGGCCGACACCGAAAAGGCCGATCTTAACCGCGAGCGTGAGGAGCTTGCTACTTCGCCGGAGTTTGAACATCAGGAGTTGACCAATATTTACATCCAGCGCGGCCTTGAGCCGGCGCTGGCCAGCCAGGTGGCCGATCAGTTGATGGCGCACGACGCGCTGGGCGCGCACGCCCGCGACGAGCTGGGACTGACCGACGTACACAGTGCGCGGCCGATCCAGGCGGCGTTTGCCTCCGCGACCACCTTTGCCGTGGGCGCGGCCTTGCCGCTGCTGCTGGCCTGGCTCAGTCCGGTGTCCAGCATGATTCCGCTGGTAGCTGGTGGATCGCTGGTCTTTCTGGCGTTGCTGGGCGGATTGGCCGCTTATGTTGGTGGGGCAAAAGTACTGAACGGCGCGGTGCGCGTCACCTTCTGGGGGGCGCTGGCGATGCTGGCGACCGCTCTGGTCGGTTCAATCTTTGGAGCAACGGTCTAAATGATATCGTCGTAAAGGAGTATCGGAGGGGCCAGCATGACAAACTCATCTCTGACGGAATTAGCGAACTTAAAAGGCTCGAATAAAGGCACTAATCCCAGTCACGGCCACAGTCTGTTTAACTATACAGATATCTACGAGGCGTATTTGGGGCGTCTGCGCAATGAGACATTGACGATCCTGCAGATTGGGGTGGGGAGCAGCAGTTCCAAGCGCGGCTCAGGATCGAGTTCGTTTCTGATGGAAGGAACGAGCCTGAAGCTTTGGTGCGATTATTTCCCTAAAGCGTATGTCTACGGTGTGGATAAAGAGCAATATTCTTACCTGGAAAACGAGCGCGTTGCTAGCTTCGGCGTTGAAGCTGCCAGCCCGGCCGCGTGGCTGGCGTTTGAGCGTGCCACCCCCAACGTGGAATTCGACTTGATCTTTGACGACGGCACGCATCGCCCGGAAGATCAGCAAGTGGCGCTAGGGTGCCTGTTTCCCCGCTTGCGCAGTGGCGGCTTCTATTTTATTGAAGACTTGATGAGCAATGGCTACGAGGATGGTGTCAGTGGCCGCTACACCTCGCAGACGAATCGCAATACGCGCAGCGTCATGCGCTACTTCCAACACACCGGAAGCTTCCTCCGCCCGAACGCACTCCCCAACACCGATTATTTGCAGGCTCATATCGCTCTGGTCAGCCTGCACGCTCCCAAGATTTCCGTAGAATCGAAGTTGCGTGCCAAACTCAGTGACCCCATCAAAACAACTGTTCAGTATCGCGCCGACTCCGAGCGGCTATGCGCGATCATGAAACGATAAATGGGCTACGATCTAACCAGGCTCTTCACCAGCAGCAGCGAGCCGAACGAGATCGTCACCAAAATCACCGACAACGCCAACGCGGTGTTCAAATCTACTTCCAGACCCAAATAAATTGCAGTGGGCATAGTTTGCGTGCGGCCCAGATAATTCCCCGCAAAGATCATGGTCGCGCCAAATTCGCCCAGCGCGCGCGCCCAACTCGTGATCGCGCCGGTGATCAGCGCCTGACGGCTTAGCGGCAGTACCACGTAACGCAGCACCTGCGCGCGCGTCGCCCCGTCCAGTTGCGCGGCCTGCTCCAGCTCGCGATCCACCCCGGCGAACCCAATCGCGGCCGCGCGCACGTAGAACGGCGCGGCAATAAACACCTGCGCCAACACCACGGCCAGCGGCGTAAACGGGATTTGCACGCCCACACTCTCCAGCCAGCCGCCCAACGGCCCCCGCCGCCCAAACGCCATCAGCAGCGCCACGCCCGCCACCGAAGGGGGCAGCAGCGTCGGCAGGTCAATCAGCGTGTCCAGAATGCGCTGGCCGCGGAACCGGTAGCGCCCCAGCCAATAGGCCAGCGGCGTCCCCAGCAACAGGATCAGCATCAGGCTCGTCAGGGTGGTGCGCAGGCTGACGTCCACCGCCAGATAGACCTGCTTTTCTTGCAGGCTTGCCAGAATCTGCGCAGGGGGCGTTTCCAGAAACAATATCAGGATGGGGAAGGCAATCAGCAGCAGCAAAGGCAAGGCTAAAAGCCGCCAGACATGTCGGGTCTGACGGCTTAGCCCGCGATCCTGTTGCTGCGCAGGGAAAAACACGGACAAGAGGTTATTGCTCCAACGGAGTGAAACCGAACTCGGCCAGCATGGCCTGCCCGGCAGGAGAGAGCAGATACGCCACAAAAGCTGCCGCGCTGTCAGGGTTGGTGCTGTTCTGCACCGTGCCAATCGGGTAGCTGGCAACGACATTGAGCGCCGCGGGGATGGCAACTTGCTGCACCGCGGCTGCACTATCGCCGCTGACATCGCTCCCATAGACGATGCCCGCGTCAGCCTCGCCCAACACCACCTTGGTCAACACAGCCTTGACATTCGCTTCGTAAGACACCACATTCTTCAGCACAGCTTCCTTGAAGGCCGCGCCCAACGTTGCATCCTGCGTGGCTTTGTCCAGAAAATCCAGCGCATACTGTCCCACCGGCACTTCGGCCGCGGCCAGCACCAATTTCAATCCGGGCTTTGCCAGGTCAGACAGCGCAGCGAGCTTGGCCGGGTTGTCCTTGGGCAGGATGACGACCAACTGATTGGTGACAAAAGGCAAGGCTTGATCGTTGGCAATGCGACCGCTGGCAATTACCGCGTCCATCTGTTTCTGGTTGGCGCTGGCGAACACATCCGCGGGCGCGCCGTCGGCCAACTGTTGGGCCAACTGCTGTGAACCGGCAAAGTTGAACACCACGGTTACACCCGGATGCTCGGCCTCGAACTGTGCGCCCAGCTTGCTAAACGCTTCGGTGAGCGACGCCGCAGCAAAGACATTGAGCGTTACCGGCTGCATCGTCGCAGTGGGCGCACTTGCGGTTGGCTGGGTTGCCGGTGGCGCGGTACAGGCTGACAGCACCACGATCAATAATAAAGCAACGATGAAAAACCCTTTGCGCATATTGAAACTCCCAAATCAATGGACAAAGACTGTCTCAGGGGCAGTCGGCGACAAGAGATAGCCCGGCAGGCGGCTGGTATTGGTGCGAAACTGGCGTGAAGCCAGGTAATCGAACAAGGGGGCATAGCCCGGCGCGTGCAGCACAGCCACAGGCAGCACCAGGTCATACGGCTCTTCAAACAGTGGCATAAAACCCAGACCAGCAGATTGTGCGCTGGCCGCGATGCCGATCCCTACGTCGGCTGTGCCCATCTGCACCGCGCGCGCCACCGCGTCGTGCGAAGGGGCAATCTGATCGTAGCCGCGCACAGTCTGCGGCACGATCCCCAGCGCGGTCAACGCCTGATCCAACCAGACGCGAATACCAGCGCCGCGCTCGCGGTTGATCAGCGTAACATCGGGCCGCGCCAGATCGGCCAGGCTGACAATGTGCTTGGGGTTGCTGGCCGCCATGATCAACCCCTCCGTGCGCGCGAACAGCCGCAGCAACACCATTTCTTCACCGGGAAACCAGTGCTGCACGTAGGCGCGGTTATACGTGTTGGCGTTCGGCTCGCGCAGGTGGCAGGTTGTCATCTGGCACACGCCCTGCCGCAACAGCGCCAATCCATCCAGACTATTCGCGGCCAGCAGGTGCAACGTCAGTCCAGCGTCTTGAGCAGCAAAATGCGCGGCCATCTGCTGGGTGGCAGCGTCCTTGCTGCCCAGCACCAGCGTGGGGTGGGAGGTTTCTGTTGCGGGCAACACCGGCAACTGCACCAACCAGCCCGACGACGTGGCGCGATAATATTTTTCCAGATGCGTATGCTGCGGGGGCGGCTCGGTCAGCACAACCAGCCCGGCCTGCTCCAAGGCCTTGACATGGTGGCGAATGTGCGCCGGGGACTGTGCAAACTGCGCGCCGAGCTGCGTCAGGGTGGCCGCTTCGTGCATCAGACGCCGCAGGATTGCCAGCCGCAGCGGATGGCCGAGGATTTTGAGCTGGGCAGGGGATGGATGCATAGATAATCCTAATTAAGGAAAAACTTAATTACTGGCTCATCATACCATGACCATGCGCTGCGGCCAAATTCGCTGTAATCAAGCATTGGGAAGTCCTTGCTCACCGTGACTTCCCAATGCTCCTGCTGCCGATCTGATTGACAGCCCGCGGGCGCGGTGCTATACTGCCGCGCACTCCGTACCGAAGGAACGCCCATGCCCCGCTTTTCCATGATTGCTTTCGACGCCGACGACACCCTCTGGCACAACGAACGCCTGTACGCAGCCGCGCAAGCACGCTTCAAGCACCTGCTGGCCCATTATCACGATCCGCAATGGATCGAGGAACGGTTGTACGAAGCGGAAATGCGCAACCTGCCGCATTTCGGTTATGGCATCAAGTCCTTTGCGCTCTCCATGATCGAAACCGCGGTCGAGCTAACCGAAGGCCGCGTCTCTGGTCAGGACATTCTCACCCTGGTGGAGACGGCCAAAGCCATGCTGGCCGCGGATGTTGAACTGCTTGACCATGTGGCGACCACGGTCCGCGCACTGGCCGCCACGCACACGCTGATGATCATCACCAAGGGCGATCTGCTGGATCAGGAAAGCAAGGTGGCGCGGTCGGGGTTGGCTGCATCCTTTGACCACATTGAAATCGTCAGCCAAAAGACACCAGAAAGCTACGCGGCTGTGCTGCGCCGTGTCGGGGTAACGCCGGACGCGTTTCTGATGGTAGGTAATTCGCTGCGCTCCGATATTTTGCCCGTGCTGGCCCTCGGCGCGCAGGCCGTGTACGTCCCCTACGCGCTGACGTGGGCGCACGAAGTGGTGGAACCACCGCCCGCGGATCAGCCCGGTTTCCATGAAATTGCCCATCTCGGTCTGTTGCCCGGTCTGGTGCAGGCGTTGGAAAGCGCCTAATGGTGGCCTGTAGCCCACCTCACAAACCCGCCAAAAAGCTTTGACACGACATGGGGGGCGTGCTATACTGTGTTTCACTTGCAAGCTAATTGTACCTGGCCGCGTGCGCCAGCCGATTGACAAGAATCCGGCCGCGTGGCCGGATTCTTGCGCTGACAAGCCAACACCCTCATGCCAAACTAGCTCGTTATTACAAGATCTGGGAATTCAACGTCTCATGACGTATCTGTTTGCCACTACCTGCGCCGCGTGCTGCCAGCCGGCCAGGTTCAAGGAGAAATAAGTATGGCCGAACGTATCAAACCGGTCCATGTTGAAGAAGTCGAGGATGTCGTTATTCGTTTTGCGGGCGACTCCGGCGACGGTATGCAGTTGACCGGCACGCAGTTCACCAACACTGCCGCAATTATCGGCAACGACATCAGCACGCTGCCGGAATATCCGGCTGAAATCCGCGCCCCTGTCGGCACCACCGCAGGCGTCAGCGGCTTTCAGGTCCACATTGCCAGCCGCGATATCTTCACCTCCGGCGACGATCCGCATGTGCTGATCGCCATGAACCCCGCCGCGCTCAAGGTCAGTCTGGGCGAGTTGAAGCCCGGCGGCACAGTGATCGTTGACCAGGACGAGTTTACTTCGGTCAACCTGCGTAAGGCAGACTATCTGTC
>JBAQWV010000079.1:0-54995 GCA_049299095.1 Anaerolineae bacterium
AAATGGAAGTTGACGTTTTTCCGGCACTGGTAAGGTTAGTTGGGGCCTTAGAACAAGCCAACACGTTTATGAAGCAAGTGTGTGTTATTTTCAGGATAGCAGAAGAGGAGGCAGCACGCCCCTTTAAAAGTGATTCCATCAGTGATTCAGAAGCAGTGCAAAGCAACAATTCATCATCTGAAACCATAGTTGAACCACTGACCACTCAAGACCCCCTTGACTTGGAAAAGGAGTTTACAGATTTTAAAGCTCCAGAGGGAGATAAAGATGGAATGATCGAAGTGCCCGAAAAATGGATAGCGGATTTATTTGGTCTTCAGCGACGTAGTATTACTATGACAGAAAAAAAGTTAATGGATGAGCAGGGGCTTTTTGGACAAATAGACCTCTACAATATTCAAAAAGAAGCTTTTGAAATGGCTGAAAAATTTGCCGGATCAAATGGGCAGGAAGACGGATTAGGAGATGCTTATAGGCATGCTTATTGGAATGCGCTGATGGTGAGAAGATTTGGCGACGACTGGGCAAAGAATTACAGTGATGCCCATGAAAATATAGCAGGCAATCCTAAAACGAAGGCGTTTATGGATTTATGGAACAATAACCTCGGTATAAGAATAGCCTTGGAAAATCCTAATATTTCAAAACAAGAATTGGCTAACAAGATAGCCGAGGCTGTGAGAAATGGAGAAGCAATCATTATTGATGGTGTCAGTCAAAAACCAATCTATAGTGACCAAGGACAAGGTGTAAAAGATCTACCGAACCCAGAGGCAGCAAGTACATAAATGGCCAAAAACTATCGTGGTTTGATTTTACTGCTCATATTGTCAGCCTTTGTCGTTACTTCGTGTAAAGGAGATTCTGCCGTGTTCACCGACGCGCAACCAGATCTTTCGGCCCGCACCCCTTCACAGCTGCAACTTGAGAATGAAATAAAGACGAGTCTCATGTTGCATTCGGATGCGGAGATCCTAGATATGGCAGACATAGCACAGTTTGATTGGGATGTTCTCTATATTTTTGGAGAGAACACTTCTTACACTGCCATTAACAAAGCTTTGGGCATGCAATGGCTTCCCAACCGAAGTTTTTACATCGAGGAATTGACCGATTTGCTTGTTTTTGTGCAGGGGAAGCAGGTTGTGAACCATGTAGTCATAGAGGGCGATATCTTTGTCGCAACAACCGTGCGAGGCTTTGAACGGAACGAGGCATTGTTCAAGGTGAAAGACACTCAAGACGTAAACCGTCCCAAAGTACTGATATCACTGCTGATTGAGCAGTAGCCCCCTGATTTGACGATCTGCGATGCTTGCACTATACTAACCACATCTTATTCTGTAAAGGAGGCACGTGCAACATGTCCCAAGTGAATAGCTTTGCTCAATGGGTTGTCTTTTGCGCGTGCGCCTGGTGTTCCCCACGAGGTTAATTCCTCGCATCCTCCGTTTTCGGCGGCCACGGCAGCGCACGACGCGTTCTCCGTGGCCGTTTTGATTCTGAAAATGGACGGATTGAGGAGTTTCCTTTACCCATGAATTTATTTGGATACGATGACCATGATGATTTCGGCCATTACCTACCACAGGATCGCAAGACGCACCGGCAGGCACGGGCCGCGCGACGACCAACGGCGACACGGCCCAAGCCGGCCCTGCCGCCGGAAATCCTCGAACAACTAGATGGCGACAACGATCTGACTACGACGCTGGCGGTGGGCGAGAGTGAACAACGCCTGCTGCAAGCGGCTCTGACCGATTTCTATCGCGACAATGTGATCAGTGACGTGCTGGCGCGCGTGAAGGGCGGCAAGGAGGCAAATGTCTACTGCTGTCAGGCGCATCCGGCCAGCGGGCTGGACCTGATCGCGGCTAAAATCTACCGCCCGCAGGCGCATCGCACCTTGCGCAACGATGCCATCTACAAAGAAGGGCGCTTGCTGCTGGACGAAGAGGGCAAGGGCGTGGTGCGCAACACCCGCCTGAAGCGGGCGATCGAGCGGAAGACTGACTTTGGCCGCGAAGCCGCGACTTTTTCCTGGATCGAGCATGAGTATGCCATGCTGCACGCGCTGCACGCAGCGGGCGCGGATGTGCCCAGGCCTCTTGGGCATCTTGGTAATACGATCCTGATGGAGTACTTCGGCGAGGTGAACCAGCCTGCGCCGACGCTGAGCAGTGTGCGGCTGGAGCCAAACGAAGCACAAACGCTGTTCGAGCGGCTCCTATGGCATGTGGAGCTGATGCTTAGCCAGAACCGGGTACACGGCGATCTGTCCGCGTACAACGTGCTGTACTGGCAGGGCCGCGCGGTGGTGATTGACTTTCCGCAGGCCGTGGTGGCGTTGAAAAACCCCCATGCGCTGCGGCTGTTGCAGCGCGATGTCGAGCGGTTGACGCAGTACTTCGCGCCCTACGGTGTGCAACTGGACGCACAGACATACGCCCGCGACCTGTGGACGCGCTTTCAAAACAGCGAGCTGTGACCCACTCGCTCAAACTACACACAAAAGCCGCAATCGGCCAGGCCGATTGCGGCTTTTTGTTGGTTATCACGCGGTTGCTTGAGCCATCCAAAACAAAAGATGCGTAGACGATTTTAAGCATCCCCTTCCGATCTGACTGCTGGGCACCCGCCACCATTAGCTGCGTAATCTTTATGGTGTTTGAATACCACCTGAACATTCTCTAAACAAGTTCCTGTTATCCTGTGTACAATTGAAATTCCTGATTGTGAGCCTGCTGAAGATGAAACCTGCAATCTACACCCCATTCATCAAAAACATCGCTTCGTCGCTGCTTTCAGCCGCAGTGGACATCACGGCGTTCATGCTTTTGATTAACCTGGGAAGTGGGATATTTCCGGCCACTGTGGTTGCCCGACTGATTTCCGGTGTTTTTAACTTCGCGTTGAATAAAATCTGGGTATTTCATATGAAGAACTCGCACAACACGCGCCGCGAATTCCTGAAATACCTGGCTTTGTTTATTACGCAGATGCTCTTCAGCGGGTTGCTAACCCAGGCGCTTGATGCCGTGTTCGACTTCCGTCAGGGCTTGCTTCTGAGCAAGATCGTGGCCGATGTTTTCCTGTTTACCACCAACTTTGTTGTGCAACGATTCTGGATTTTTTCGGCCAGAAAAATGGAGTTATGTACCGAGAGATGAAAAATAAACACCCCTTTGCTCTTTTTTATACCGCTATCTTGATCATGGCAACGGTCTGGAGCCTGCTCGACACGTTTGTCATTGCCGACAAGCTGGCTGTAGTTGAC
Organism: Anaerolineae bacterium; assembly: GCA_049299095.1. Classification (GTDB taxonomy): domain Bacteria; phylum Chloroflexota; class Anaerolineae; order JAAEKA01; family JAAEKA01; genus JAAEKA01. The sequence goes on from JBAQWV010000079.1 coordinate 3,278, forward strand.
GAAACGCTGGCCAACACCAGCATTTATACGAATCTCGCGAACACCGCGGCTGCTAATGTTGCTGCAGAGAACGCATTGAACGAAACGGCCAATGCCGCGGACGAAGCAGCTTTAGCCAGCACTCCGGCTGTCACCCCGACCAGCACGCCCGCTGTTGCCGCGGATAAACCCACCCAGACCAGCGGTAGCCTGGCTGCCGCAGCCGATGCAGTAGCCGCAGCCAGCGATCCGGCCAGCATCGTAGACGCGGTGGCTGCGGCTGGCAGCGTGGACAACACGTTAATTCAGAACAGCACCGGCACGAGCATGACGCCTGTTGTTACCGACACGTCGTACCAAGATGCCAATATCCAGATCACCATTGAGAAGATCCGTCAGTACAACACTGACATCTACATCGCTGACGTGGTGGTGAGTGACGTTGCCTACCTGAAAACCGCGCTGGCCCAGAACACCTACGGCAAGAACATCAAGCAGACGACTTCAGCTATGGCCGCGGAGCATCAGGCCATTCTGGCGATCAATGGCGACTACTACGGCTTCCGAAATGCTGGGTTTGTCCTGCGCAATGGCGTGTTATACCGAACGACTGCCCGAACCGGCAGCAGCGAAGCGCTGGTGGTGAACGCCGATGGCAACTTCGAGATCATTACCGAGAGCAGCACAGACGCACAAACGCTGTACGACCAGGGCGCGCTGCAAGTGTTCACCTTTGGCCCCGGCCTGATTAACGCGGGCAAGATCAGCGTGACAAGCAGCTCGGAGGTGTCGCAATCCATGTCCAGCAATCCCCGAACCGCCCTTGGCATGATCGCTCCCCTGCATTACGTCTTTGTTGTGTCGGATGGTCGCACCGCGCAAAGCACAGGCCTTTCCTTGCTGCAACTGGCCGAAGTGATGCAGGCGTATGGCTGCACTGAGGCGTACAACCTTGATGGCGGCGGATCGTCAACGATGGTATTTAATGGCGAGGTCGTCAACAACCCGACCGATGGGCGTTCCTTTGGCGAGCGCAAGGTTAGCGACATCATCTACATTGGAGCACAATTGTGAACACAAAAACAACAGTGAAACGCTACGCCTTGGTAACACTGTTTTGTATCGGATTTAACGCAGTCTATGCCCTTTTCAGCCACGGCGTTTCTTCTCCCTTTATGAGCTATGCGTTTGTTTTCAGTCTGGTGCTGGGCGTGATGGGCTTTCTGGCGCTGGGTCGGCTGAAGCTGGTAGATCGAGTAGCGTTTAATCTCTATAATGCCGGCGTTATCACGTTGATCGTGGGCAGCCTGCTGCGCGGCATCATGGATATTGCCGGCGCAGACACCCCCTACCCAGTTTATTATTTCATAGTTGGAACGTTGCTGGTTGTCAGTGGCAGCCTGTTGTATGGCTATCGCTGGCTGCGATCTGGCGCTCTGGTTACGGGCCAACAATAAGCGGAGGCGCGCGGCGCTATGCGATCCGCCCGACCGCTGGAATTCAATCCAAAGCGCAGGCTGTTTTTCGCCTGCGCTTTGGATTAGTTAAGACCCTCTACACTTGCCAGCGCGGGCGGTACTGTATCGCCTCGGCCAGATGCGCGGTGGCGATATGCTCCACACCGGCCAGATCCGCTATGGTACGCGCCAGCTTCAGCGTGCGGTGATAGGCGCGCGCGCTCATGTGCAACTGGCGCATGGCCGCGCGCAGCAAGCTGTGTCCGGCTTCGTCCACCGCGCAAAACTCACGAATTTCCCCCGGCCCCATGTCCGCGTTGGTCAGCAGCGCCCCCCGGCCCTCCACGTAACTGGCAAAGCGTGCCCGCTGCCGTTCACGCGCAGCTTCCACGCGGGCGCGGATCGCGTGCGATGGCTCGCCGCGCTGCACATCGCTCAGCTTGTCGAAGTCCACGCGCGGCACTTCCACATGAATATCAATGCGATCCAGCAGCGGGCCAGACAGCCGCTTTTGATACCGGCTCACCACCGCGGGCGAACAGGTGCAGTCATGTTCGCTGTCGCCGTACCAGCCGCACGGGCAGGGGTTCATTGCGCCCACCAGCATAAAATTGGCGGGAAAACTCAGGCTGCCCTGGGCGCGGCTGATCGTCACCACTTTGTCCTCCATCGGCTGGCGCAGTGTTTCCAGGTTGGCCGGGCCGAACTCCGGCAATTCATCCAGAAACAGCACCCCGCGATGCGCCAGACTGATTTCACCGGGCCGCGGCAGCCGTCCGCCTCCCACCAGCCCTGCGTTGCTGATCGTATGATGCGGCGCGCGGAAGGGCCGCAGGTTCACCAGCGGCGTGTCGGGCGGCAGTTGCCCCGTCACCGAATAGATGCGCGTGATGTCCAACGCCTCGTCCAGCGTCAGATGCGGCAGGATCGAGGGCAGTGCCCGCGCCATCAGGGTCTTGCCCGCGCCGGGGCTGCCGGTCATCAGGCAGTTATGCGCGCCGGCCGCAGCCACTTCCAACGCCCGCTTGATGTGTTCCTGCCCTTTGATGTCAGCAAAATCCACGGTATACGGCGCATCGGAAACCTGCTCCAGCCGCCCCGCGTGCTGAAACGGCGGAATGGGGTCGAAATCGCGCAGGTGCGACACCAGCACGCTCAGCGATGGCACGGGAATCACGGTCAACCCGCGCACCAAAGCGGCCTCCGCGGCGTCGCTTTCCGGCAAATAAACCGCCTCGACGCCGCGCTGCTGGGCCATGTGTGCCATTGGCAGCACCCCGTCAATGTGGCGCAGGCCACCGTCCAGGCTCAATTCACCGATGAAGAGCGCATTTGCCAGCCGCTCCTGATCAACCTGGCCGCTGGCTGCCAGCAGGCCCACTGCAATCGGCAGATCGTACACCGGCCCCACCTTGCGCAAATCTGCCGGGGCCAAGTTGACCGTCACCCGCCCGCGCGGATAGGTCAGAGCGGAGTTGAACAGCGCGGCGCGCACGCGCTCGGTCGATTCCTTGACCGCGGCATCCGGCAACCCCACCAGGGTGATAGACGGCAACGAATTGGAGTAAATATCCACCTCCACTTCGACCGGTGTTCCTTCCAGCCCAATTACCGAACAACTGATGACCTTAGCCAGCATTGGCTCCCTCCTTGCCAGAACAGCAAGCAACAGTCCACCACTTCGTTGTGCAAATTGTACCCGAAAAGGCAGCGCCGCGCTAATCAAAGCCTAATTCGCCAAGTGGACGCGAACGCCCGCGAGTGGTATACTTTGCCGCAGACCGATTTTCGGCAACGAAAGGCGCATTCCATGAAGGTCTTGTTCATTGGCGGCACCGGTGTGATCAGCTCAGCCTGCACAGAGCTGGCTGTGCAGCAGGGTATGGAGGTCACGCTGCTGAACCGCGGCCAAAGCACCAGTCGGCCCCTGCCCGCGGGCGCACGCGTGCTCCACGCGGACATCCGCCAGCCGGCCACAGTGGCCGCAGCGCTGGCCGGCGCGCATTTCGACGTGGTGGTGGACTGGATCGCGTACACGCCGGATCAGGTGCAGGCCGACCTGGACCTGTTTCGTGGCCGCACGGGCCAATACCTCTTCATCAGCACCGCGTCTGCCTATCAAACCCCGCCTGCCAGCTTACCCATCACCGAATCGACCCTGCTGGACAACCCGATTTGGGCCTATTCCCGCCAAAAAATCGCCTGCGAAGCGTTGCTGGTGCAGGCCTACCGCACCGAAAAGTTCCCGATCACCATCGTGCGGCCCTCGCACACCTACGATGCCAGCAAAGTGCCGCTGTTCGGCGGTTATACCAGCCTGCACCGTATGAAGCAAGGCAAGCCGGTGCTGGTATACGGCGATGGCACGTCGCTGTGGACGCTGACACATCACCGTGATTTTGCCCGCGGCTTTGTGCCGTTGTTGGGTAATAGCCGCGCCATCGGTGAAGCAGTTCATATCACCTCGGACGAATGGCTCACCTGGAACCAGATTTACCAGACGCTGGCCGCGGCGCAGGGGGTAGATGCGCACCTGGTGCATGTGCCGAGCGATCTGGTCAACGCCTACGACGCGCAGCAGGGCGCGGCCTTGCTAGGCGACAAAAGCAACAGCATGATTTTCGACAACAGCAAGATTAAACGGCTGGCTGCCGGTTTTGCCTGCACCATCCCCTTTGCCTGGGGCGCACGCGAGATCGTCGCCTGGCACGAAGCCGACCCCGTGCGCCAACAGATTGATCCGCACATAGATGCACTCACCGACCGCGTGCTGGCCGCGTGGGGGCGCAGTTGGCCGTCGTCGGCAGCTTAAAGGAGCATCGCTTGGAACAGCACTGGCAAGACATTCTGGATGACCTGTACGATAGCATTGTAGATGGCAACGCCGCGGGCGCGCAGGCTGGTGTGCAGCGGGCGCTGGCCGCGGGCATCGCCCCCTTCGACATCCTGAACCAGGGGATGATTGCCGCCATGACCGAGGTCGGCGCGCTGTTTGAGACGCAAGAGATCTTCGTGCCGGAGATGCTGGTGGCCGCGCGCGCCATGAAGCAGAGCATTGAATTGCTGCGCCCGCACCTGGTTGCTGCGGACGTGCAGCCAATCGGGCGCGTGGTGATTGGTACAGTGCGCGGTGACCTGCACGACATCGGCAAGAACCTGGTGACGATGATGCTGGAAGGCGCGGGGTTCGAGGTAATTGATCTGGGCGTAGACACCTCCACGGACAAGTTCGTGGAAGCGGTGCGCACGCATCAGCCACACCTGCTGGGCATGAGCGCGCTGCTGACCACCACCATGCCACAGATGAGCGCCACCATTCAGGCGCTGGAGCAGGCCGGGCTGCGCGGGCAGGTGGTGGTGATGGTGGGCGGCGCGCCGGTCACCGATGCGTTTGCCGAGGAGATCGGCGCCGATATCTACGCGGCAGATGCCTCCACCGCGGCCAAGCGTGCCAAGGCCTGGCTTGCGCTGTAGGTTCAAAGCGCGGAAATTCGGAGGTGGCGCAGTGTTAAAAAAGCCGCTTGGCCGCGACGAGACCCGCTTGACACCGCCAGCCGGCCACTTCCGAACTCCTTCTGCCCCTTGTAAAACAAACAGGACTTATGCAGTTCGTACTAGGGATGTCGTTCCGAGGCCCGCCGTGCCGAAGAATCCCCCTGGTGAATGCACAGAAACCAGAATTTCTCGTCGCTTTACTCCTCGGAATGACATCAACGGCGCAAGTCCTAACAACCTCTCTAACACATCCTTTCAGCTCTGCCACAACCGGAGCAGGAGTATCTTATGACTGAACCAACTGCGGATATTGGCTTGATTGGTCTGGCAGTAATGGGACAAAACCTGGTGCTGAACATGAACGACCACGGCTTCACCGTGGCTGTATTCAACCGCACAGTAGCCAAAGTGGACGAATTTCTGGCTAACGAGGCGCGCGGTACGCGTGTCCTCGGCGCACACTCCATCGCCGAGCTGATCAGCCTGCTGAAGCGGCCCCGCCGCGTGATGTTGATGGTAAAGGCTGGCAAGCCGGTGGACGATTTCATCGAACTGTTGCTGCCCTACCTGGAGCCGGGCGACATCATCATTGACGGCGGCAACTCCGAGTACACCGACACCATGCGCCGAACCGCCTACGTCGAATCGAAGGGGCTGCTGTACATCGGCACCGGCGTGTCGGGTGGCGAGGAAGGCGCGCGCCACGGCCCTTCCATCATGCCGGGCGGTTCTGTGGCCGCGTGGCCGCATGTGCGTGATATTTTTCAGAGCATCGCGGCCAAAGTGCCTGATGGCGACCCGAACGGCGTGCCCTGCTGCGACTGGGTGGGAGCCAACGGCGCGGGCCACTTCGTCAAGATGGTGCACAACGGTATCGAATACGGCGATATGCAGATCATTGCCGAAGCCTACAACCTAATGTCCGTCGGGCTGCACCTGACCAACGATGCCATGAGCACCGTTTTCGACCAGTGGAACCACGGCAAGCTGGAATCGTATTTGATCGAAATCACCAGCAACATCCTGGCTTATCGCAATGAAAAGGATGAGGCAGTACTCGACTTGATCCTGGACGCGGCGGGCCAAAAAGGCACTGGCAAATGGACGGGGCAAACCGCGCTGGAAATGGGCATCCCGCTCACGCTGATCGGTGAAGCGGTGTTCAGCCGTTCGCTCTCCGCGCTGAAGGATGAGCGCGTGGCCGCGGCGGAAGTGCTGCACGGCCCGCGGCGGCGCTCAGATCCGGAAGCCGAGCGCTTCCTGAACGATCTGGAGCAGGCTGTCTATGCCAGCAAGATCGTTTCCTACGCGCAGGGGTACATGCTGATGCGCGCGGCTGCACACGAATATGGCTGGGAGCTGCACTACGGCGAGATTGCCATGATGTGGCGCAATGGCTGCATCATCCGTTCGGTCTTCCTCGACAAGATCAAGGATGCCTTTGCTGCCGACGCCAAGCTTAATAACCTGCTGGTGTCGCCCTATTTTGCCGCGGAAGTGAACGCCGCGCAGGCGAGCTGGCGGCGTGTAGTGGCGCGCGCAGTGGAGATGGGCATCCCCGCACCAGCCATGAGCAGCGCGCTGGCCTTTTTTGATGGCTACCGCAGCGCATGGCTGCCTGCCAACCTGATCCAAGCCCAGCGCGATTATTTCGGCGCCCACACCTATGAGCGGATTGATCGCCCGCGCGGCGAATTTTTCCACACCAACTGGACAGGGACCGGCGGCGATGTCACCGCCAGCACCTATCAGGCATAGGACAGAAGCCGGATGCGCGGCTTTTGTAGGTCTGCAGCCCGTGCAAAACGGGTTTTTCAACACCAGCTTGCGATTCCAATGCGCAGACAACCAGAAGGAGCATTTTCGTGATCAACACCCATCAACATCCCGACCGACACAATGAAACTATCGCTGCCGGCGACACCGTGGCCTTTTGCCGCTGCTGGCAATCCGCTAAATTCCCCTATTGCAATGGCACGCACAGGAAACTGAACGCCGAAGGCGACAATGTTGGCCCGGTCATTGTGACCGCGGGTCCGTCTGCCGCTTCTGACGAATAATCCCCCTTCGTCGTCCCGCGCTCAGGGCGATGTCCCCCGCACCGCCCTGAGCTTACTCCCCAAAGGACACTGGCAATGGCTGCTCATTCCCTCTTGATCCACAACGCCCTCGTCTGTACTTTTGGCCCAGATAATCAGGTTTTGCCCAACGGCGCGGTGCTGGTGGAAGATGGTGTCGTGCGCGCGGTGGGGCCAAGCGCCGAGTTGCTGCGCGCGTACCCGGATGCACCGCGCGAAGATGCCGGTGGCAAGGCGCTGATGCCCGGCAACATCTGTTCGCACACGCATTTTTACGGCGCGTTTGCCCGCGGCTTGTACATCCCCGGCCCCGCACCCAGGAATTTCAGCGAGATTTTACGGCGCTTGTGGTGGCCGCTCGATCTGGCACTGGACGAAGAGGGAGTACGCTACAGCGCGCTGGTGTGCCTGGTGGATGCTATTCGCAACGGCACCACCACACTTTTCGATCACCACGCCAGCCCCACCTGCATTGACGGCAGCCTGGACATCATCGCTGATGCGGTGCAGGAGGCGGGTGTGCGCGGCGTGCTCTGCTACGAAGTGACCGACCGCAACGGAGCCGAAGGCGCGGCCGCGGGCATTGCCGAAAACGTCCGGTTCATCAAGCAGCAACGATCCGCGCGCGCCGCGGGTGACGATGCCCGGCTGTCTGGCCTGATCGGCCTGCACGCGTCACTGACGCTGGGCGACGAGACGCTGGAGCAGTGCGTGGCCGCCGCCGACGCGCTAGGCGATGTGGGTTTTCATATCCACGCGGCGGAAGGCCCCGCCGATGAAGAAGACAGCCTGAGCCGCTACGGGATGCGCACGATTGACCGGCTGCGCGCCCGCGGCATCCTGGGGCCGCGCAGCATTGTGGCGCACGTCACCGCAATTGACAGTTGGGAGATGGCCGCGCTGCGCAAGAGCGGCTCCTGGATCACGCACCAGCCGCGCAGCAACATGAACAACGCGGTGGGCGTGGCCGATGTGACGGCCATGCTGCGCGGCGAAATGCCGGTGGTGCTGGGCAACGACGGCTTTTCCAACGATATGTTCACCGAGATGAAAACCGCCTATTTGCTGCACAAGGTTTGGCGCAACGATCCGCGCGCCATGCCCGGCGACGCGGTGATCAACATCGCCTACGGCCACAATGCACAGCTCGCCGCGCAGCATTTCCCCCTGCCGCTGGGCCAGATCGCGGTGGGCGCGGCTGCCGACCTGATTCTGCTCGACTATTTCCCGACGACGCCGCTGACCGCGGATAACCTGCCCTGGCACATTCTGTTCGGCGTGAGTGGCAGTCATGTCACGCATACGATGGTGGCGGGCAACTGGCTGATGAAACAGCGCGAGCTGCTGACGCTGGACGAAGCCGCGATCACCGCGCGCAGCCGCGCGGTGGCTGCCGCCACCTGGGAACGCTTCTGGCCGCTTAGCAGCGCCGTACAATAAAGGAGTTTTGTGCAAACGCAAACCGATTTTGAACGCGTCCCGCTGGGCGCGACCAACCTGCGCATCAGTCCGTTGGGAACCGGCGCCTGGCAGTGGGGCGACACGATGTTCTGGCAGTATGATCAGAGTGGCGCGGGCGACGCGGCCATTGAAACGGCGTTTCAGGCCAGCCTGGCCCACGGTATCAACTTCTTCGACACCGCAGAAATCTATGGCCGCGGCCAGTCGGAACGGTTGTTGGGCCAGTTCATTGAGCGTGCGGGCTGGCCGGTGGTAGTGGCCAGTAAATTCTTCCCCTACCCCTGGCGGCTGAAACGGACTGATTTGCTGCGTGCGCTGCGCAACAGCCTGCAACGCCTCGGCCTGGCACAGCTTGACTTGTACCAAATTCATTGGCCCTCGCCCTGGATGCCGCTGGAAACCTGGATGGACGGGCTGGCGGACGCAGTGGAGGCGGGGTTGGTGCGCGCGGTGGGCGTTTCCAATTATAACGTGGAGCAGACGCAGCGCGCTTATACCGCGCTGGCGCGCCGTGGTATTCCGCTCGCTTCCAACCAGGTGGAATATAGCTTGTGGCAGCGCAAGCCGGAAACCAGCGGCCTGCTGTCCTTGTGTCGTCAATTGAACATCACCCTGATCGCGTACAGCCCGCTGGCGCAAGGGCTGCTGACCGGCAAGTATTCGCCTGCCAATCCGCCCGGCGGTGTGCGCAGCGTGCGTTATCGCCGCGATCTGGCGCGCGTTCAGCCGCTGACCGCAACGCTGCAAGCCATCGGCGCGGCCCACGGCAAGACTCCCGCGCAGGTGGCGCTGAACTGGCTGATCTGCAAAGATGCGGTGCCGATCCCTGGAGCCAAGAACGCGCGACAAGCGCGCGACAACGCCGGCGCGATGGGCTGGCGACTCGGTGTGGACGAAGTGGCGACTCTCGACCGCGCGGCTGAGCAGGCAAAAGCTTGATCCAATTCACCCAGAAAGACCTCACACCATGAATCTCAAACCCTCCGATTTCAAGGCTTTTGCGCAGCATTTTGCTGTGCCCAGCGGGCACAAACTCAATATCAAGAAGGATTTTGATCCGGGCGATACCTTTGGCTACAAAAAGTCAAAGAAGGCCGACGACGTGCTTGATGATGGCGTTGAGTTGCTGGCGCAATATCAGGAACGCCTGTTTGCCGAAAACCGCCGCGCGCTGCTGGTGGTGTTACAGGCAATGGACGCGGCAGGCAAGGACAGCACCATCGAGCATGTGATGAGCGGCGTCAACCCGGCTGGCTGTCAGGTGACGAGCTTCAAAGCGCCATCCAGCGCGGAGCTGGATCACGATTACCTATGGCGCTGCGTGCTGGCGCTGCCCGCGCGCGGCAATATCGGTATCTTTAACCGGTCGCACTACGAGGAAGTGCTGGTGGTGCGTGTGCATCCGGGCTTTCTGGATGGGCAACGGTTGCCGCCGCACACACTCGGCGATGGCTTGTGGGCGCAGCGGTTCCAGGAAATCAACAATTTCGAGAAGTATCTGGTGGACAACGGCACGGAGATCGTCAAGATTTTCCTGCATGTCTCGAAGGAAAAGCAGGCCGAGCGCCAGTTGGAGCGCATTGATACGCCGGAAAAGAACTGGAAGTTCAACCCCGGCGACATTAAGGAGCGCGCCTACTGGGATGCTTACATGGCTGCGTATGAGGAAATGCTGGAAAAGACCAGCACCGACTGGGCGCCGTGGTACGTCGTGCCGGCAGACCGCAAATGGTTTGCGCGCGTGGCCGTGGCCGCGATCATTGCACAAAAGCTGATCGAGATGGATCCGCAGTTCCCGACGATTGATGCTGAGGCTCGCGAGGCGATGCTGGCTGCCCGCGTAGCCTTGCTGGCAGAAAACGAATCGGCAACCAAAGCGAACGGTTGACAAAGCGCTTTGTTATGCGCGATAATCGAACATAAGTCGCTCGTTGTTCCGCGCCGCTCAGGCAGAGTGTTCTGCGTTGGGCTTGTTCATGCAGGAGGGCATCGTGGCCAAGGACAAAGACAAGGATAAGAAGAAGGACAAGGAAAAAAAGGCGAAAGTCGTTGAAGCCAGCGCCCCGCCGGTTGAAGTGGACCTGGTTGCGCCCGATTCCGGGGAAGATGTCCCGATCAACGGCAAGGACATCTCCAACAAGGAATACATGAAGGAGCTGGTCAAGCTGCAAGTCGAGCTGGTCAAGCTGCAAGAGTGGATCAAACACGAAGGGCTACGCGTAGTTGTGATCTTTGAAGGTCGCGATGCCGCGGGCAAGGGGGGCACGATCAAGCGGATCACGGAAACCCTCAACCCTCGCGTGGTGCGTGTGGTGGCGCTGCCCGCGCCGACTGAACGTGAAAAGACCCAGTGGTATTTCCAGCGCTACGTAACACACCTGCCAGCCGCTGGTGAAATGGTCTTGATGGATCGTAGCTGGTACAATCGCGCTGGTGTCGAGCGGGTGATGGGCTTCTGCAGCGAAGACGAATACTGGGAATTCCTGCGTTCTTGCCCCTCCTTTGAGCGCATGTTGGTACGCTCCGGCTTCAAGATCATCAAATATTGGTTCTCGGTGAGCGATGACGTACAGGAAAAGCGCTTCCAGGCGCGCATTGATGATCCCACACGGCGCTGGAAGCTCAGTCCGATGGACCTGACCGCGCGCTCGCGCTGGGTGGAATATTCCCGCGCCAAGGATGAGATGTTCGCGTACACCGACATCAAGGAAGCACCCTGGTGGGTGGTGGATGGCGACAACAAAAAGCTGGCGCGGCTGAACTGCATCAGCCACCTGCTTGGCCAGATCCCGTATCAAGACTTGACGCCCCCGCCGCTGGCGCTGCCGCCGCGCCAAAGCGATGTAGGGTATGTACGCCCGCCAATTACGTCACAGACCTTTATCCCGGCGACCTATCCCAAGGCGAAGGACGGATAATTTTTTTACGAAATAGCACAAAAGCACTTGCAAATTATGCTTGTTTGTGCTATACTTCCTTTTGCCAATGCCTATCCTGGACCTCCTCCCCCAACCCAGGACGGGCATTGCCGCGTCTACGGGGTAACGCATTTGCTGATATCGCGCGTTGCCCTGCTTTTTGAGATGAACAAGACACCTGGAATTCTGCTCGTCAATACGGGTTCGCCAGACTCCCCTGGCGTCGCCGATGTACGACGCTACCTCAACCAGTTTTTGATGGATGACCGCGTGCTGGATGCTCCCGCACCACTGCGCCGACTGATCGTCAGCGGCTTCATCCTGCCCTTCCGTCCCAAACGCTCCGCCGAGGCTTATCGTTCGATTTGGTGGGAAGACGGCTCGCCGCTGGTGGTGCTGAGCCGCCGCTTGCAGCAGGCTGTGCAGGCGCAACTGGACATGCCGGTGGCGCTGGCGATGCGTTATCAGCATCCATCATTGGATGAAGGGCTGGCGGAGCTACTGCGTGCAGGGGTCAGCGATATCCTGCTGGTTCCACTCTTTCCGCAGTACGCCATGTCCACGGTATTGTCCGCGGTGGAGGAAACTGAACGCGCGCTGGCGCGCAGCCGCAGTTCGGCCGCGCTGCATGTGTTGCCTCCCTTCTATCACGATGCGCGGTTCATTGCTGCCCTGATAGACAATGCCAGGCCCAGTCTGGCGCAAGGCTTTGACCATCTGTTGTTTAGCTATCACGGCCTGCCAGAGCGCCATCTGCGCAAAACCGACCCCACCCACGCGCACTGCCTGCGCGTGACTGATTGCTGCACAGTAGACAGTCCCGCGCATAGCACCTGCTATCGTCATCAGGTGCTGGCGACGACTGATCTGTTCGTTCAGCAGGCGGACATTCCCGCGGATCGCTATTCCGTTTCCTTCCAGTCGCGACTGGGACAAGATGCCTGGCTGCAACCGGCCACTGCCAGCGAATTGCCGCGCCTGGCCCGGGCCGGGGTGCGGCGCATTGCGGTAATCAGCCCTGCGTTCGTTACTGACTGTCTGGAAACGTTGGAGGAGATTGCCGAAGGGGGACGCAACTTGTTTCTGGAAGCTGGTGGGCAAAGCTTCACCATGATCCCCGCGCTGAATACGCACCCGGCCTGGGTGAGCACATTGAGCCAGCTTTGCCGAGAAGCCGCGGCCCGCATCGCCTAAAGCTGGTGTGGCAAAAACCAAAACGCCCGCCGACCGATACGGTCTGACGGGCGTTTTTATCTGTTCGTTTCGCTGATCAACCGCGGATAATCTGATAGCTGCTGGTGATCGGGGCCGCGTGGCGCAACATGGCCTGCGCCGGGCAGTAGATGTTTTCCGACAGCGAAATGGCACGCTGCAACGCTTGTTCGCTCACATCGCCGGTCACGATGTATTCAATGTGCATGGAAGTGAACACGCGCGGGTGCGAGTCGGCTTGCTCGCCGGTCACGATCACGCGAAAATCCTGCACCGGCTCGCGTTTCTTCTGCAGGATGCTCAACACATCCATGGCAGTGCAGCCTGCCAGCCCGGCCAACAACAACTGCAGGGGCCGCGCGCCGCGATTCTTGCCACCCACTGCCGCAGCGGCATCCAACGTGATTTGGTTGCCTGTTTCATTTTCCGCTTCCAGCAGCAAATCCTCGTGCTGCCAGGTTACACTCACCTGTGCCATAACGTCTCTCCTTGAATACTCTGGTTAGCTGGCAGCAATAAAGGGTTCCAGCTTGAGGCACTTGTACAGCCGCAGGGACACGTCAGCCGGCATCGTTTCAGCCGGTAGGCTGCGATACAGCAGCACGGTTTTGCGCAAGGTGTCCACTACGATCCGGCAATTATCGCAGCCTGCCATGTGCCGCTCGATTTCCAAACAAAGCTGTGCGTCCAGTTCGCCATCAATATAATCGTTCAAATCCTGTAACAGCTCGCGGCAGCCCCCGCGGGCATGGATAGCATCATTGCTCATAAACATTATTCCTTGTGCTGTCTGACAAATATCCCGCCAGCCGCTCCCGCAGCAGCAATCTGGCCCGATGCAGCCGTACCTTGAGCGCGCTTTCGGTGATGTCCAACGCTTCCGCGGCTTCTTGTGTGTTCAGACCCTGGAGGTCTCGCAGGACAAAGGCGGCCCGCAAAGAGGCCGGCAGGCTTTCGACAGCCGCTTCCATTACCTGCAACAATTCTTGCGACAAGGCCATCCGGCTGGGATCCACCGTCCAGTCGCCCAATTCACGCGGCAGGGTTTCGCCCTCGTCGGTGGCCTGTGGCTCGTCCAGCGAAACGGTGTCCTCGCGGCGACGGCGCAGGCGCATCAGTGCCGCGTTCGTGGTGATGCGATACAGCCAAGTGCTGAGCTTGCTGCGGCCTTCAAAGTGGATAACCTTGTTGCACGCGCTGATAAATGCGTCCTGTACCACCTCTTCGGCATCGCTGGGATCGCCGGTGATGCGCAGCGCCACACCATACATTTGGTTGCTGTGCGCTTTCACCAGCCAGGCGCACGCTCTTTTATCGCCTGCCAGCAACGCTTCAATCAGGGCGCTTTCATCCGGGTAATCATTCAAATCCATGGATAAACCTTTGTTAGGATGTGTCGCATCCGGCGATGGTTACACAGCAGCGGCGCGGCGCGTGAAACCTTGTTCGCTGTAGCGTCATCTTATCATGAAAGTGCGACTTTTACCTCATTCTCAAGGAGCTTCAACAAATGTCTGAGTCATCGTTTGCGATCACAACCGAGGTTGATCAGGATTTTGAGCAGGTCTTGCCGCGCGCAGTGGCTGCCTTGAAAGCACAGGGGTTCGGTGTGTTGACGGAAGTAGATGTCCGCGCAACTATGCAGGCCAAGCTGGGGGTGGACTTTCGACGTTACATGATCCTGGGTGTGTGTAATCCGCCGCTGGCGCACCAGGCGCTTTCCGCTGACTTGAGTGTTGGCTTGATGCTGCCCTGTACGGTGGTGGTGTATGACAACGGCGATGGCAGCAGTACCGTTTCGGCGCTCAACGCCCAGACTGCCATTGGCATTGTCGGCAACCCGCAACTGGCCGATGTGGCGGCTACCGTGACCAACCTGCTGAGCACAGCCATTGCCAGCCTAAACCAGACCGCATAGCCTGCACCTGCAAACAAAAACGCCTGACCGCTTGGGTCGGGCGTTTTTTGTTGAGCGGTTCAGCCGGTTTACGGCGCCGCGAAGGTCTCGCCCAACACTCCGCGGATCATCTCCACCAGCACTGCATCATCGGTGACAGCCAGCACCAACAGCGTGTCCTTGCGCCAAAAATGCGGCGCAGCCGACCAAACCAGCGGCGTGCCATTGATGCTGCTGGCATTGGCAGCCAGCCCAGCCACATCCGCGTCCAGGGTGGCGGTATCAGGATATTGGAAAATCTGCACCGGCTGCTCGCGCACCTTTACCTCGACGCCCGCCACCGACAAATAGGGCTTAACCACGCGCTCAGTGGCAGAAGCGACGCTCGGACCTTCGATTGCCAGGTCAGCCAGAAAATCCTGCACCCCATACGCGGTGACGGCATCAGGCGTTATCGCGGCAGTCGGTTGCGCCGCTGCGGCATTGGCGGGCGGGGTCAGCAGCAGGCTTTCAAGTCGCGGCAACACCGGCGCAAGCCAGGCCGGTACTTCGCCATCCTGCGTGGTGATCTGTGCCTCCTCGGTGGCGTTGCGCCGCAAGACATGATACACAAAGGCATCGGGATTGATGCTAGCAGGTGGGGCCGCCAGCGCCGCATTGCGGTAAAAATCAGCCCCATCCAGCAGCGCGGTCAGCCGTGCATAGTCCAGCGCAGAGAGGCGGAAGACCACCGTCGGCAAAGGAGTACGCTCCAGCACGACATGCCGATCCTCGAACAGTTGGGCGTGTTCTTCAACCCCCGCCAGCCCGCCGCTGCGCTGCACATCCAGCACCAACAGAGCCGCGGGGTCAATCGTGACGGTCGTAGTTGACGCTGCGGTGGGCGCAGGCACGACGGTTGGTGTCACGGAGACCGTGGTGGTGAGTGGCAGGGTGGTCGTGAGCGGGATGGTCGTCGTTGTCACCGCGCTGTCCACTAGTCCTTCGTTGAGCGTATCCACCAAAATCTGGAACCAGTCGGGCAACGTGCCCTCCTGACCGCGCACCGTGGCTGCGCCAAGCAGATTGCGATAAGTTAATGCGTAGGCGGTGCAATCGGTGCAGGTTGGGTCGGCGCTGTAATCGCCTGCGCGGTTGGGCAGATCCGCGGCTTCCAACAGTTGCAGCAGCGCGGCCATCTCCTCGCGCGTCAACTCGCCCTGTTCGATCTTACCCGCGCGCGCGATGCTGAAGCTGCGGTCAAGGTTGACCAGCGCGCGCGTTTCCCCGTCGGGTGCGCTGCGCACAAACTCCAGCAGCACCACCGCCACAACAGCATCGGACGTTTTAGTAGCCGCGGGAGCAGGTGTTGCCCCCGTCTGAGCTGCGTTGATGCGCGCAGGATCGGGCGTCAGCAGCAGGTTGGTCAGCAGCGGCAGCAACGGAGCCAGCCAGTCTGGCACATCGCCGTCCTGTGTGACCACTTCGCCTTGCAGCAAAATGCCGCGGCGATGGATGCGGTACTGGAACGCGTCGGGGTAAACGGGGGCAGGCGTGGCCGCCTCAGCCGCGTTGCGGTAAAAGTCCGCTCCATCCAGCGCGGCGTTCAGTTGCGCCTGCTCGGTGGCGGAAAGTTGAAACGTCACCGGCGCGCTGCCGCTGCGTTCCAGAACGACGTGTCCGTCCATAAACAGGCGGGCGTGGTCGTCCACACCTATCAATCCGCCGCTGCGGTCCATCTCTAAAATGACATAGGTCCCCGGATCAATGCCCAGCAGTGCGGTCGCGGCATCCGCGGGCGCGCCCGTCGGTGACGCGCTGTCGCCGGTGGACATGCAGCCAGCCAGCAGCAGACCAGCGATGAGTGTCAACAAAAGAGCGACTTTACGCATACAGCAAAACTCCTTGAACCCAAGTCTATTCATCTACCATGATGACATGCAGGCGGCCGGGGCCATGCACGCCATAAGCGGGTGTCATTTCGATATCCGCGCTGCGGCTGGGTCCGGTCATTAACGTAGTAAGGGGCGAAACAGTGTGCGCGCGGGCCAGCCAGTACTCAAGGCTCGGCAGAATGCGATTAATCGGCAGCAGCACCAACAGCCGCCGCGGAAACTGGCTGACCGGCAAGGGGCGTCCTGGGCCGCTGTCCAGCAACAGCGTGCCAGTCGCGGCAAATGCTGCCGTCGCGCTGATCAGCCCAACCTGAATGCGTTCCAGCGCCAGCAGTTGTTTGCGCCGCACATCCATATCCTGCGGGCGGAGGCGTGTATCGGGCAGGAAGAGGTCGGGAGCGATCGCTTCGATGCCGAGCACGTCCAGCGCCTCCAATACACCGCCGACCGGCAACTCGGCCGAGGTCCAGGCTAATATCTGCTTCACCCCCTCATCCTGTAAGCGTGTAGCCAGTGTCAGACGTGCCAGCACCTGACTTTCCGCGATCTCCCAAGTGACCTTTAGCCGATCGAGCGCATCAACAAAATGATCCACCAGCGTGGAACGATCCCATTCAGGCAGCGGCGTCACAGCCGACGGCGGCGCAGTGGGCAAAATCGGCACATCGGGCGTGCTGACCAGGCGGCTCAAAATCAGTTCGCGGGCATCGGGCGGGTAGGTCGTCATGTGCCGCGCCTCGCTTGCCAGCGTTCGCGGAAACTCTGTACAGCGGGTTGAGGCCGCCGTCCGCGCACAGACGCGCTGCGCAGCCAGGTACGCAGTTGACGATAGCGCCCCGCGTCCAGCATACTGGCGCGGTAGGTGCGCCGCGCCATCTGCTCGCCCACACCGCTGCGGCCCGCCTGAGTAAGATCGGCGCGCAGGCGCAGCAACAGCCGCGGAATGTTGATGCCGACCGGACATACCTGCTGGCACGCGCCGCAGAGCGTGCTGGCGCGCGGCAGGTCGGCAAAGGGCGTTGTGCGTAGCGGCGGCGACAAGGCAAGCGGCCGCGGCCCAAAATTTTCCGGGGTAGCCGCGGCTGCGGGCAGGCGCAGCGTGCGCGCCAGCCGTGTGCGTACCGTTGGCACGGGGGCCACTGGCAGCAATGGTACGATGACGGAGCCAATCGGCCCGCTGCCCTGTTCACTGTACGCATGCCCGCCGATTTCACGATACACCGGACAACTGTTCTGGCAGGCTCCGCAGCGAATGCAGGTCAGCGCCTCGCCATAGCCCCAGCGCATCAAGTCGCTCCGTCCGTTGTCGAGAATGATCAAATGCACTTCGCGCGGACCATCCACAGTGCTGTCCGCAGCCGCGGGGCCGTTCAGTAAGGTGATCGTACTGTTCAGCGGCTGGCCGGTGGCGCTGCGCGCATATAAAGGCAATAACAGTCCCAGATCGCTCAGCGAGGCGGTAACCTGTTCGATGCCCATGATCGCGACATGGATCGGGGCCACGGAAGAAGCCAACCGGCTGCTGCCGCTGTCGCTGGACAACACCAGCGTGCCCGTTTCCGCCACGGCCAGCGTCACGTCGCTGATACTCATGGCTGCTTCCAGCAGAGGCCGACGCAGCTTGACGCGGGCAATGCCGGTCAACGCCTGAATGTCAAGCGTCTGCGGCACATCCAGTTTATCTTCGAACAGCGATGCAACCGCTTCCTTGCGCCGATGCAGAGCAGGAAAAACCAGATGTGACGAGGTGTCATCGCTGAGCCGCACGAT
The DNA here is from genome assembly GCA_049299095.1 of Anaerolineae bacterium. Lineage (GTDB taxonomy): Bacteria > Chloroflexota > Anaerolineae > JAAEKA01 > JAAEKA01 > JAAEKA01. The sequence goes on from JBAQWV010000079.1 coordinate 21,419, forward strand.
ATAATCACCGATATCAGACAGCACCACGGCGATACCGGCCGCGGCCAGCGCGGCGTCCAAGCCGATTTCTTCGGCAATGGCCGCATGGCTGCGCGCCACCTGACGCACACGGCGCGCCTCAGCCAGTGCCAGCACGTAGCGATTGGCTGCGTTTGCATCGTCCGCCCAGTAGACCTGCACCCCCAGCGCCCGCGCTTCTTCATCCAGTTGTGTGAGCAAGTCGGGCAGGCGGCTCAAAGCGGCCTGTCGCAGTGCCTGTGCTTCGGCCTGCAAGCGGCTGAATGGCGTAGTGTCAGCGAAGGCCTGCTGACGGTTGTGGCGCAGGATGCCGGTGGAGCGCGTCAAGGTCGCGCGCAGGAGATCATCTTCCAGCGACGCTGCGATGCGATGATTAAAATCGTTGGCCATAGGACGAAAAGGCGGGAGGCGCTGTGTAGTGCCTCCCGCGGGGTGTTGAATTTAGTCGCGCTTGAACTTGGAATAATCGGGCTTGCGATACTTGCTCGCGCCGACACCGGCGATGTCCAGCATGGCTTCGACTTTCATAGGCAGGCCGAATATCTTGATAAAGCCGCTGGCATCCTTCTGGTCGTAGACATCTTCTTCGCCAAAGGTGGCGTAGTCCTCGCGGTAAAGCGAGTAAGGCGACTGCCGCCCAACCAGGATGATGTTGCCCTTGTACAGTTTCAGACGCACTGAACCGGTGATATTTTCCTGGGTATTTTGCACAAAGACATCCATCGCCCGACGCAGTGGGGTGAACCATTGGCCGTTGTAGACCAGTTCGGCGTATTTCAGCGCCATTTGTTGCTTGTATTGCAGGGTGAGCTTGTCAAGGCACAATTCTTCCAGCGCCTCATGAGCCGCGTACAGAATGGCACCACCGGGGGTTTCGTAGACACCGTGCGACTTCATGCCCACCAGGCGATTTTCCACCAAGTCAACGCGACCGATGCCGTGCTTGGCGCCGAGGGTGTTCAACTGATCTACCAGGCTGATCGGGCCGCGCGCCACGCCGTTGATGCGTTTGGGGATGCCGCTTTGGAAGTCAATCACGACCTCCTCCGGCTCGTTCGGCGCGTCCAGCGGGCTGGTAGTCCACTGATACATTGGTTCTTCTGGCTCGTTCCAGGGGTCTTCCAGCAGGCCGCCTTCGTGACTGAGGTGCCACAGGTTGCGGTCGCGGCTGTAGATGGATTTTTCGGTGGCGGTCACCGGCACTTTGTATTCGGCTGCATAGTCCAGCGCGTCCTTGCGGCTGCGAATTGACCACTCGCGCCAGGGCACAATCACGCGCAGCCGCGGGTTGAGCGCCATCACGGTCAGTTCAAAGCGCACCTGATCGTTGCCCTTGCCCGTGGAGCCATGCGCCACCGCGTCCGCGCCTTCCAGCTCGGCCACATCCACCATGCGTTTGGCGATCAACGGCCGTGCGATGCTGGTGCCCAGCAGGTACTTGCGTTCGTACACCGCGCCCATTTGCAGCATGGGATAGAGATAGTCGGTGATGAACTCCTCGCGCAGGTCTTCGATGTAAATTTTGCTGGCTCCGGAAGCAATGGCTTTCTCTTCCAGTCCGCCCAATTCCTCGCCCTGGCCCAGGTTGGCAGTGAAGCAGATCACTTCGCAGCCATAGTTATTGCGCAGCCAGGGGACGATAACCGAAGTATCCAGCCCGCCCGAATAGGCGAGTACAACTTTTTTAACCGACGATTGAGCCATAAGAAATCCTTTTGTAGTGAGATAATGCTTTAGTACCGGCGTAAGATAGGGTGGAAGTGAGATAGTGACGATGGTTGATTTGCGAGACGTTTCGCTGCGCGCTGCTAATCGGGAATAAAAACGAGACTATCACACTCTTCCACTACCTCACTAAATTGACCACATCACGCAGCATCGCCGCGGCGGTACCGGTAGGGCCGCGCTCGTCAATGCTGATAAAAACAGACTCGAACAAATCGCTTTCAAACTGCACACCCATCTGCCAGTTATCCAGCCGGGCCAGCGGATGCGCTGCGGGCAGCGCGACCGGCTCCACGCTGAGGCGATAGGCTCCATCCGCTTGCCGCTGCGCGGTTCCGACCAGTTTCCAGACGGAGCCAGCCGGCGGGGCAGTCAGAGCACGAATCCCCGTCACTGGCTGTACATCGCGCACCGTAGCCGGAAAGCCCAGCACCGCGTTGGCAACGATGGTCAGCTTGTTGGCAGTGTCCCAGCCATCCACATCCAGCGTGGGATCGGTTTCTGCGATCCCGCGGCGCTGCGCTTCTGCCAGCGCGTCTGCGTAACTGACACCGGCGGCCATTTGTGTCAGAATATAGTTGCTGGTACTGTTGAAGACCCCTTCGACACGGGCCACCTGCGCGGCCACGAGGTCACGTTGACCGACGTTTACCACCGGCAAGCCGCCGCACACTGTGGCCGAGAAGGCCAACCGTGCGCCGGTGCGGTTGGCTGTGGCGTGCAGGCGGGCGTAGTGCAACGCCAGCGGGGCTTTGTTAGCCAGTACCACATGCACGCCCCGTTCCAGCGCGGCCAGCGCGTAGCTCAAACTGGGTTCTGCATCGGTCAGATTGACCGGCGACGCGTCCAGCAACACCTGCGCCGGTACTTGCTGCAATAAATCCAGCGCGGTTGCCCCCGGCACGCCGCCCGCGAGCTGACTGACGCTGCCGACTGTCTGCTTGTGATGCAACAAAGCTGCGGGGTCCAGCCCGGCAACCGACATCACCGCGCCCTGGCTGTCAGCCGCACCGACCACGCGCAGTTGCAGATCGTGCCGTTGCATCAGCACCGCCGCGCGCGTGGCCAGCAAGTGCAAAAAGCGTTGATGGACGTTGCCCAACCCGACCAGAAGCAGATCAACGGTGGTCATGCTTCCCCGGATCATTCAATGACTTGACCGCGGCATTATCGGTGCGCGTGTCCAGCTTCGGTACGGCGTTCTCTGCCTGCTGCTTGCTGGTCAACCAGCGTTGCCGCCGCAAGCCCGCGAGCCACTTGCTTAGGAAAGACGGGGTTCTTTCCCGCTCCAGAGCCTTTCTTTCTTCCTCCGCAAAAACCACCAGCGGGTCCTGATCGAGCAGCTTGGCATGGATGTATTCACCGATCACCTTGAGCGAGGCGAGGATCGGCGCGGCCAGGAACGCCCCCAAAATGCCACCGAAGCTGGCTCCGACGACGACGCCCAGCATCACAAGCAATGGATGCAGGTTCAGGCTTTGGCCCATGATGCGCGGCACGAGGAAATTATTTTCCAACTGCTGGATCAGCAGGTAGGCAAGCAGTACGATCAGTGCAAAACCCAGATTGCTAACCGGCAACGTCGTCGAGCCTTGAATCAACGCCACCAGCAAGGCGGGAATCAACGCCAGCACTGGCCCCAGGTTCGGGATCACTTCGAACAAGCCAGCCAGAATGCCCAGAATCAGCGCGCCGGGCAGGCCAAGCAAGGCGGTGGTAATAAAAACAACCACACCGATAATCAAGGCAAGCAAAAGCTGGCCGCGGAAGAAACTTTTCCAGACACCGTTCAGGCGGTTCGTCAACCCGTCCAGTTCGGTGCGGTACTGAGGCAAAAACAGGCTCTTGACCCACGGCGCAAACTGCCAACCGTCCTTGCTCAGGAAGAAGGTCAGAACCAGCAACAACAGGATGCTGAACGCGGCGGAAACGACGCCGGAAGCGATGCCCACCGCCGTTTGCAAGATACCCCCGGCCGTGCGTACACCCGCCAGCAGATAACTCATCATGTCACTTAGGCTGGGTAGGGCAAAATCACCCAATGCATCGGACAGGGCCTGCTGTATCTGGGTCAGGCCAGCCGTCAAGTCAACGGTGTAGTTACCGAGGTGTAGAACCTGCGGCGTTTGGGTGGCGCTGTTTGTCCACTGCTGAAACAAATCAGGGGTTTTGACCAACACATCAATCAATGAACTGATCCCGTCTACCAGCGCGGGCGTTATCAACACCGGCCCGATAGCCAGCAGCAGCAATAAACCAAACAGGCACAAGGCCGCCGCCGCGGCCCGCGATATCCGATGCCGCATCAGCCAGCTAATAATCGGCTGAAAAATATAGGCAATGACCGCGGCCAGAGCCACCAGCCAGATGACGTTGCGGGCAATGTACATCAGCGCCAGAGCGACAAGCAAAACGATCACCGTCACCAGTAGCTTGGTATAGATATTCCACTTGGGAGGCAGGGTTGGTGCTTGCATGAGATGGGTCAACTCCATTCCGCCGATTAACCAGAACACAGCACGACTATATATTCTGGTGGCAAGTACAGCAGAATTATATCCGGTCAGGACAGTATGCGCCAGCCGCGCGTTTACTGGCGGCGCGGCGCCAACCAGCGCAGCACAGGTTGCGGCGCGCGGTCAGCCAGAACCCGCCACCACGGCGGCGGATTGAAGGCCGCGGCAGGGTCGGTCAGGTTCATCAGCATGGCCACCTCGTCGCAACGGTGAAACTTGGGGCAGTAGATGCACTCGTGCCACACCTTCGAGGTCAAGTTCCAGCGATCCACGATCAAAAAACCCTGACGCTGAAAGAAGTTGGGACGCAGCGTCAACGCGCAGACCTGGTCCACCTGGAGCTGGCGCGCCATGTCCAGCAGCGCGCCCACAACCATGCCACCCACACCGCGCCCGTGCATGTCCGCGTGGACAGCCAGCGAACGCACTTCAGCCAGCGTCGGGGTCAGGTCAATCAGCGAGCCACAACCTACCACCCGCCCCTCCTCGTCGGCCACCAAGAAACGCTCCAGCGACGAAGAAACCTGCGTTGGATTGCGCGGCAGCATCAGATTTTGCTCGGCGAACCCATTCACGAGCGCGCAAATAGCGTCCACATCGGCAGCCACAGCAGGGCGAATGGTTAAGGATGACATGCTTATAACTCACTGAAAATGGCGGCCAGCCGCTCGACCACGACATCCACTTCGGCGCGGCTGATGACCAGCGGCGGCGCAAGGCGCAGCACAGTTGGCCCCGCCCCAACCAGCAACAGCCCGTGCGCGTAGCCCGCCTTGACCACATCCGCGGCGGGAATGTCCAGTTCCAGCCCGATCAGCAGGCCGGCGCCACGAACAGCGAGGATATGCGGCGAGTTCAGCTCGGCCAGCCGCTCCAGCAAATAGGCGCTGACGCTCTGTACAGCCTGCAAAAAGGCGGGCTGGCTGACCTTTGCCACCAACGCCGCGGCCACTGCTGACACCAGCGGCCCACCAGCAAAGGTGCTGGCGTGATCGAAGGGGTGGATGGCGTCGGCGACCTGCTGCGTCATCAGCACAGCGCCCATCGGCAGTCCGCCCGCCAGCGGTTTGGCTGTGGTCAGCAGATCCGGTTGCACGTCATAGCCCTGATACGCCCACAGCGAGCCGCTGCGGCCCAGCCCGCATTGTACCTCATCAAAGATCAGCAGCGCGTCGTGCTGGTCACATAGGGCGCGCAGCCCGGCCAGGAAGGTGGGATCCGCAGGATGCACGCCGCCCTCGCCCTGGATCGGTTCGACGATCACCGCGGCCACGTCGTCGCGGATAGCCTCCGCGGCAGAAGCCAGATCGTTAAAACGGGCAAAACGCACGCCAGGCATCAGCGGCTCAAAGGGTTGCTGATACTTGGGGCGGTCGGTGGCGGCCAGCGAACCAAACAGTCTTCCGTGAAAGCCACCGGTAAAGGCAACGATATGGTACTTGGTGAAATCGGCATCCACGCCCGCGCGCGCGCGTGCGTAGCGCCGCGCGAACTTGAATGCGCTTTCGTTGGCGCTGGCCCCGCAGTTGGCGAAATGCACGCGGTCGGCAAAACTGGTGCGGCAGAGCAACTCGGCCAGGCGCGCTTGCGGCTCGGTGTGGTACAAGTTACTGACGTGCCACAGCTTCGTCGCCTGCTCGGTGAGTGCGCGCAGCAAGTCAGGATCGCCGTAGCCGAGCGCGTTGACCGCGATACCGGCCACACAGTCGAGGTATTCGCGGCCTTCGGTGTCTGTCACACGGCAACCTTGCCCATCTGCCAATACAAAATCAGGCCGCGGATAGACCTGCAAAAGATAATTCTGTTCGGCTGCGATAATCTGTTGGGTGTTCATGGCGTCCTTTACTGTTGCACAATTACCGTGCCGCGGCCCGCGGCCAGCCCAGCAAGGTTGGTAATCATCACCGCGGCCACGCCGGTTTGCAGGGCTTCCATTGCAGAGCGCACTTTCGGTACCATGCCGCCGTAGATTTGCCCAGTGGTTAGCGCGGCTTCCACCTCAGCTACGGTCAGCCGCGGGGCCAGCGTACCGTCAAGCAGCACGCCGGGCACGTTGCTGACAAAGACCAACTGGCTGACGGCCAGCGCGCTGGCGAGCGCCGCAGCCACCAGATCGGCGTTGGTGTTGTAGGCATGGCCGTCCAACCCCAGTGAAACCGGACACAGCACCGGCACAATACCATCAGCCAGCCAGCGTTGCAGCGGCGTGACATGCACCTCGGCGACCTGGCCGACAAAACCCAGATCGCGGCCGTTGGGGCGCAGCGGTTGCACGCGCACCAGGCCCAGGTCAACGCCGCTGACACCGAGCGCGGCGACGCCCGCGTTGACCAGCCAGCGGGTTAGTCGGGTGTTCACTGAGCCGTTTAACACCATCTCCACCAGCCGCAAGCTGGCTTCTGTGGTCACGCGCTGGCCGTCAATGAATTCAAAGGGCACATCCAACCGCTGATGCAGCTCGCCGATCTCCTTGCCGCCACCGTGGACGATCACCAACGGCGTGGTGCGGCTGAGTTGCGCCACCGCAGCCACAAAATTGGCTAAAAAGGCCTGGTCGTCAATCTCGTTGCCGCCGACTTTGATAAGAATGGGTGATGACATGATCGCTTTAAAAGATGATACAAAGATGGTAGGCGTACTGCGTAACTACTTCTGATTATGCAGCATGAGCTTGCTTGCCGGGCCTTTTGGCGCTACGCGATTCCTGTCGTTTCCGCCAGCCCAAACAGCACATTCATATTTTGTATAGCCTGGCCCGACGCGCCTTTCAGCAAATTATCGAGGGTGCTGGTGACGATCACGATGCGCGAATTGGGTACAAAGGTCAGGCCAATGGCGCAACGGTTGGTGTGGACGGTGTGTTGCAGTGTGGCGACCTTGCCCGCGGGCAGCACATGCACAAATGGCTCGGCGGCATAGGCCGCAGCATACGCGGCGCGCACTGCGGCTTCATCGACACCGTCGGGCAACGTGACGTACATCGTGGACAGGATGCCGCGATTGACCGGCAGCAGGTGTGGCGAAAAGATGATCTGGAAATCTGTGGCCGAATGTCGCTCTGCCGCGTGCGACAACTCCTGCTCCATCTCTGCGATGTGGCGATGGCTGTAACCGATGCTGTACGGCGAAAGGTTTTCGTTGGCTTCGACAAAGCTGTTACTTAGCTTGGCTTGTCGCCCTGCGCCGCTGACGCCCGATTTGCTGTCAACGATGACCGGGCCATGCAGCCAGCCCGCGCGCGCCAACGGCGTCAAGCCGAGAATCACGCTGGTAGGATAGCAGCCGGGATTGGCGACGACATCGGCCGCGGCAATGGCTGCGCGGTGCAGCTCTGGCAGGCCGTAGACAGCCTCGGCCAGCAGGCCGGGTTCGGTGTGCGGCACGCCGTACCAATGTTCATAGGCCGCACGGTCGTGGATGCGGAAGTCCGCGCTGAGATCAATCGCTTTTGCGCCTGCCGCTCGCACTTGCGCGACCACGGGCATGGCCGCGGCGTGCGGTAAACACAAGAACACCACGTCGGCAGTCTCCAGCGGCGCGTCTTCCAGCGCCACCAGGGGGTCGTCCCAGGGCACGGGGAAAACGTCGCTGAGCCGCTGGCCCGCGTAGCTTTGGCTGGTCAGCCAGGCCACTTGCGCGGCGGGATGGTTACGCAACAAACGATACAATTCGATACCGGTGTAGCCGGTGACGCCAACAATGCCTGCTTTAATCATGGTCTGCCGCCTGCTGGTGTGGAGCCAATCAGCTCTGGACAATAAAAAAAGCTCTCCGCCTGGAGAGCTTTGCCGCCGCGGTCAACATTGATCCCGGCCCAAACGCCAACTATCCAGACTGACATCCAGATTGATGGGCGGGCCTCCTGAACAGATCAAGTGTCGTTTTCATCAGTATAAACACTCGCAAGAATGTGTTCGGCTTATAACACAGAAGCGAATGCCTGTCAAACTGATCGAACCAGACAACACGCGCAGAGTTCGGAAGTCGACAAGGAGTTCCGAACTCATGGATTGCCGTCTTAACGCTTGCCGAAGGGCAGCTTGAGCTTGCGGCGCGGCGCGCGGCCGTTGGTTGCGGATAAGTCCGCATGGTTGCCGCCGGAAGTCACGCGTTCCACTGTCTGCGCGGCGATGCTGCGCCCGGTAGCGATAGCTTCACTGAACATCTGGCGCAAGTCCTGGCCACGCAGACGCTCGCCCGTGGTGAAGTAGTGATAGACCGCCTGACCGGTGGTGACTGTGCCCGCGTAGGCGATGGCTGTCTTCAGCACCACGCCCAGCGGCAAAAAGCCCACCAGCTCGCGGGCGATTTGTCGCCAGATGAAGCCTGCGCCGACTACGCCCGCAATCTTGGGGATGATTTCGGTCAGCGTGCCGTTTTCACCCATCACCATGCCGAGGCGATAGGACATGATGATCTGGTTCTTGGTCAGGATATACACATCAGCCAGAGCGAAGGGCACCCCCAACACCGGAATGAACTCAGCCAGACCGGTGCCCGCGGCATACATCGCATTGGCGCGTCCGGTATTCTGGATCAGGCGATTCGCCACCGCGGGCCGCAGGCCAGGGTAAGCCCGACCGAGCGCCGTTTCACGATCGGGCAGCAGTTGCACCAGTGCAGGCAATAAGTTGTCCTTGACAGCCTTGTCGTCGTCCAGCGCCAACACAAGCGAGCGCACACGCGTGCTGGCGCTGCCCCCCTGCATCGGGTCTACTGTCACTTGTCCATAGCGCAACGGTTCCTGTACGATCATTGTCGGCGCGGCCTGCCGCAGCAGCGCGGCCAGGTCGTCGCGCTTAAGCTGCTCTGCCTCATCCACCAGCACAATGCGCAGGTCGTAGCCGGCTAATGCGTTCAGATCGCCTGCGCCCAGCGGCAAGGCAAACGATGGCACCGCCGTCACCAACTGATCGGCGCTCAGCGGGCCGTGCTGGAGCAAGTACTGAAAGGCGCTGGTTTTGGCCGCAGAACCGACCACGGCCAGGCGTGGGGTATTTTGTGCTTCCTCACGGATCGCGCTGATGTCAATGTCTGAAAAGGTTTTCCACAACGTAGGTAGTTTGCTCAATGATGCAACCATCGTATGCCTCTTGCTTTTTTTAGGCAGCCGGCGCGCTGTGCAAAGCTTGCTCCAGCGTCTCGGCTAATTCATTTTGATCTTGCAACGGCGGCAAGCCCAGAAAAGCTTCGCGCGTGCGGTCGAGCTGGCCTGCCGCGTCCAGCGGATGATAGCGCAGCACTAACGCATGGCCAATGTGCGACGACGTTTCCAGGCCGGTTAGCCCGCGCAAATCTACCTGCCGCGTGCCATACGGTCGCATCTGAACGGTGAGCAGGTGATCGCGCAGCGTGACTTTCGACCAGCCGCGCGGCAGCGTAATCGCGGCCAGAAAGAGCATAAACAGCACCAGCCAGCCCTTGCCGGGGCCGGGGTTCAGCCACAGATCGCCCAGCGCGGCCACTGTCAGCAGCACAGGCAGCGAATAAAAGAACTGAAAGCCCGGCTGGACGCGAAAGGTGCGTTCAGCCGGTGCAGCCAGATCGCTCATGCTCTTTGCTCCAGTCGCCGTTCAATGGCCTGGCGCACAAGGCGGGTCTCCGCGGGCAGGTACACTGGTGGATTCGCCAGCGTCGCTTCCACTTCCGGCAGGGCATCCTCATGATAGCCGGTCTTAAACTGGGTAAATTTCAGGCCGTGCGCCGTCGAGATCACCACCACGCGGTCGTTGCTCTTGATCACACCGCGTTCCACGAGCTTGAACAGGGCGGCCAGTGCCACGCCGGTGTGCGGGCAGGTGTAGGTTCCCGTCAGGTCGGCCCGAGCGGCGGCGTTGGCAAGCTCATGCTCGGTGGCTTGTTCCACAATGCCGTCGAACTCCTGGATGGTCTTGACAGCCTTTTCGTAGCTGACCGGATCACCAATCTGAATGGCTGAAGCCAGCGTGCCTTGCGCCTGGATCGCCACTTTCTCGCGAAAGCCGGCTTGATAGCTCAAATAAAAGGGGTTAGCCCTGGCTGACTGGGCAGCCACCAGTCGCGGCAGCTTGCTGATCAGCCCCAATTCCTTGAGCAGTTTCAGCCCCTTGCCCAGCGCGCTGATGTTGCCCAGATTGCCCACCGGCATGATGATCCAGTCGGGCACGGCCCAATCGAATTGCTGCACGATTTCGATGCCGACGGTCTTTTGGCCTTCGATGCGCAGGCTGTTCATGCTGTTGGCAAGGTAAATGCTGTTGTCCTGTGTAATCTCCTGCACGATGCGCATACAGCCATCGAAATCGGTGTCCAATGCCAGCACCAGCGCGCCGTTGGCAATGGGCTGAATGAGCTGAGCGGCGCTGACCTTGCCGCGCGGCAGGAAGACGATGGTGGGGATGCCGGCGGCGGCCCCGTAGGCTGCCAGCGCGGCTGATGTGTCGCCAGTGCTGGCGCAGGCCACGGCCTTGACCGGGCTGTTGCCGCTGTGCATCATCTGGTTGACGACGCTGACCAGCACAGTCATGCCCAAATCCTTGAATGAACCGGTGTGGCTGTTGCCGGACATCTTGATCCACAGATCGCTTACGCCGATCTGTTTTCCGAGGCGGCTGGCCCAGAAAAGATTGCTGTTGCCCTCAAACGTGGACACGATGTTATCGTCGTCGAGGTCGGGAACAACCCACTCTTTCTTGCCCCACACGCCGCTGCCATACGGCCATTGGGTGGTGCTGATGCGGGAATCCATCAACTGCATCCAGGCCGCCGGGCTGCGGCTTTGCAGCGCGTCCACGTCGTGCACCACTTCCAGCAGGCCGCCGCAGGTGGGGCAGCGATAGATCACGTCATACAGCGACCAACGGCCCTGGCAGCCGCGCACGCATTGAAACCATGCAGAATACGCCATGCTTTGTCTACTCTTTGTCAAGGGAATTCGGGGATACGCGTCCCGCGTGCTTGCAGAAATGAGTCTAGCATTGATTATGGGCGCTGTCAAAAGCCTCTTGACGTGCAAGCGAGGTCATGCTAAACTGGCCCATCTGTTGCAAGCCCGCTTTCGTGACTTTGTGAGCTTTGTCATGTCCCAACCCCACGATTTTACCCATGTGCGCCGCAGCGACCGCGCGATGACCGACGACGCCTGGATCGCCGATTTCTTGCATCGCGCGGCGGTAGGTGTGCTGGCGACTGCCAGCGACGGTCAGCCTTTTATCAACAGCAATTTGTTTGTCTATGACGCGGCCACGCACGCGATCTATCTGCACACCGCGCGCACGGGGCGCACGCGTGCGAACGTGGATGCACACGAGCAGGTCTGTTTTCATGTGTTCGAGATGGGACGTTTGTTGCCCGCGGATACGGCCCTGGAGTTCAGCGTGGAGTATGGTGGTGTGACGGTCTTCGGCCGCGCGCGCGTGGTCGAGGATGCCGAGCAGGCGCGGGCCGGGCTGCAATTACTGCTGGATAAATATTTTGCGCATCTGCGGCCCGGTGAGCATTACCGCCCGATCACCAATGACGAACTGGTGCGCACCGCGCTCTACCGCATTGACATCGAACAGTGGTCTGGCAAGCGCAAAGCCGTGGCCGAGGATTTCCCCGGGGCGTTTTGGTTTGGGGATGGTAGGCACGCAAATTAAGTAGACAAGGACTGACCTGTTTGCCCGTCTTCCACCGCGTCTACTTGTTTACCTATTCCCTTATCTACTTCTCACATCCCCTACCGCCTGCGGTGCAGGGTCATGGGCATCCCGTGTTGAGGGCGTAGAGTAAAGAGCGGGTCGAGTGCCACCGGTTTACCCAACACATGCCGCGCCTGCCAGCGCTGTGCCAACGTTGCCAGCACCAAAATTCCCTCGGCCCAGGCAAAACCTTCGCCGATGCACACGCGCGGCCCGGCGCCAAAGGGGAAATAGCTGAACCTGGGGCGACGCGCCTGCGCTTCTGGCGTCCAACGGTTCGGGTCGAACCGTTCAGCATCGAACCAGTAGCGGGGATCGCGGTGCATGATGTACTGACTGACGAATAGCGTTGCTCCCACCGGCAACGTATACTCGCGCACCTGATACGGCTCAACGACCTCGCGGCCAATCGCAAAAGCGGGCGGATACAGGCGCATGGTTTCGCTCAACACCATGCGCGTGAAGGGCAAGTTCGGCACGTCATCATACGTGGGGATGCGGCCAGCCAGCATTCGGTCCACTTCGGCGTGCAATTGACGTTCTTCCGCCGGATTCTGCGACAACAGATACCACGCCCACGTCAGGGCGTTGGCAGTGGTTTCATGGCCGGCCAGGAAGAGCGTCATCGCTTCGTCGCGCACTTGGGCATCGCTCATCCCCGACGCGTCACCCTGCTCATCCTCAACGCGCGTTGCGAGCAGCATCGAAAGCAAGTCGCCGTGGTCTTGCCCGCTGGCGCGGCGTTCGGCAATAAAGCGATAGATCGTGGCATCCAATCGCTGCCGTGCTTCCTCTGTGCGCCGATTAACAGGCAGGGGCAGCTTTTCCATCAACTCGCCGCCGGGCAAAAGCAGGCGATTGATGGAGTGAAAGGCCGCGGTGAGCGCGTCGCCGATCTCCGAAGCCTCTCCTTCCACGTCGGCATCGAACAGGGTTTTGCCGACAATCGCCAGGGTCAGCCGCATCATCTCTTGCAACATGTCCACCGGCGCGGCCGGGCCGAGCGTCAGCCAACGGTCACTGGTGCGCGCGGCCTGCGCGGCCATCACCTCGGCGTAACCAACCATGCGCTGACGATGAAAGGCGGGCTGCACCAGCCGCCGCTGACGCAGATGCGTTTGCCCTTCGCTGGTGAGTAGTCCATCACCGAGCAAACGACGGGAAATCTGCAAGGCGCGGCTTTTGACAAACGAGCGGTCGTGCGTCACCAGCACGTTTTGGATCAGTTCAGGGTGATTAAGCAGGTAAAAATGCCTGCCTTCGCCCGCTTCCATGTGCGAAATGTCGCCGTAAGCGGCCATTTCTTCGAGGAAACCGATGCGGTCGTTGCCGAAACGCAGCAGCAGCTCCATCGGGAAGCGTGCTTTGGGGCCGGGCGGGTAACGCGTAGCGCCTTGGGGCTTGCGCAGGGCGGGGAAGGGTAAGGCGCTCATGGGTTAACCAGCCATCGTCGCGGCAAGGCCCAGCACCGCGTGCAACGCCTCATCGCCGCTGGCGCCACCGTTTTCGGCCAGCCGCTCTGTCATGCGGCGAAAGGCCAGGCCATCAACCTGATCAATTGTGTTGGCCAGCGCGTCGAAGGTGCGGGGTACGGGTGGCTTTCGCGGGGCAAATTGAACGTAGACCAGCGCCAGATTGCCGAGCGCGTCGGGTAGCAGGTCACTGTCGGCCTGAAACAGCAAAATCGTACCGGCCACCTGCTGCTCCAGCCAGACTGCGGGGTCTGCGTCAAGCGCGGCGAGCTGATTGGCCAGGTTCAAATGATGAATAGCGGCATGCTGCGGCTGATCGGCCAAATAGGCGTTGCGCAGCGCGAGTTGTTGGGTTTGAATGGCTGAATGAAGCATGGCTCTATTCTAGTCGCGTTGCGATGCGGAAGCAAAACCGACGGATGGATGCCTGCGACTTTAAGCTGTTTCGATTTCAACCGACAGCGGAAAATGATCGGACGCGTGCCGGTAGCGTTGCCAGACGGCCGTGCCGTCGGGCAGGCTGCGATGCACCTGGCCACTGCGCACCCAACCCGCCCGCGGGCCGCGCGAGTAGAGGATGTGGTCAATCCAGTCGCGCTGATAGGTATTGTTGAAAATAGGGTCCTGAAAGCTGGTGGTGTAGAGCGAGGCGAAATCGAGTTCGTCTTGATCTTTGGGCTTGAGCGAATCAAACAGGGCATTGCCCAAGCAAAGCTCTGGCTTCCACACATGCCCCATCAAGCGTTCGACGCCGCTGCCAAAAAGCCGCTTTTCGCTGGCATCCAGCCCGGGGCCGTCGTTAATGTCGCCGCAGACGATCAGCGGAATGGCCGCTGTGGCGGGGTCGAGCAGGTACGGTTCGATGAACCTGGCACGCACCTGGGTTGCCTGTGCCAGAATCTTGCGCCGGTTGGCATCCGACTTGTCCCACCACTTGCTCCATTCGTAGGCGTCGAAGATGCCTTTGCTCTTTAGATGCAACCCCAAAATGCGAAAAGGTGCGCCGATCACCGGGCGTACTTCAACGTACAGAGGCCGCCGTTCGAAATGATACTGTTCCTTCACATCATCATTGTCGGTGTCAATCAGGAAGGGCGCAAAACGTGCGTCTGAGTTGGTGTTAAACCGCTCAAAAGGCAATGTTTGAAATTTCTGCGTATCCGTGCGCGCGGCGATGCCAATGTTTTGCTGCTGACCGGGCGTGGCCTGCAAGTCTGTGTACCATGTGCCGAGGGCGAAGCTGTCGAAAAGCAGTTGCAATTCCTCGCCACGGTTTGGCCCTTCCACAACGATGATCAAATCAGGATTCAGCTCGCGCACCATGCCAAGCAAATGCTCGCGGCGTTGCTTGATGGTGGTGTCGGGTGAATGAATGGGTTTATCGCGATCCGCGCGAAACTGCGGTGTGCCGCTTCCCGCCTCGAAAAGATCATTCAGCCATTCCATATTCCAAACCAGTAACTTGAGCATGTCGAAGGTCTCCTGTGCGCGAATATTCGTAACCCGTCATGGCTTTGAACGTAATGCCAACCCTATTTTACCGCAGACAACAGCTTTTTGTCAGCTGATCGGCCAAGTTCTAAGCATACAGTGAGCTACCGGAAAGAATTGCCGATTAGGTGTGACATTCGATTGATTTTTGCCTGGAGAATTCGCACCGAGGAAGTTCGCATCTCTCGATGCGAAACGGATTGGCTTCAACCGCAATCTTGCCCCCGATGTATTTGACATAGCCTATACCTTGCGTACAATGACACTATCAGTGCGGCGCACCAACGGGTGCGTCGCATTTTTCAGGTTATAAAACAGCAAGCAGGAGAAAGAACTTATGATTGGCGTTCAGGATTTGCGCAAGGGCGTTACATTTGAATTTGAAGGCAACATTTACCGCGTCTTGCAGTATGAACACATCAAGACCGGACGCGGCGGCGCAACCATTCGCATCAAGGCACGCGACCTGCGCAGCGGCGCCACCATTGACCGCACCTTCCCTTCCGGCAACCGTGTGCAGGACATCCGCCTGGACCACGCCACCGTGCAGTATCTCTTCAATGAAGGTGATCTCTACACCTTTATGGATGTGGAAACCTACGATCAGCCGATGCTGACCGCTGATGTGCTGGGCGATGCTGTCAATTATCTCAAACCAGAGATGACATTGGAGATCGTAAGCTACGAAGGCAAGCCGATTGACATCGAACTCCCCACCACGGTAGACATGGAAGTCACTTACACTGAGCCTGGCTTTGCTGGCGACACCGCCACCGGTGCCACCAAAAGCGCCGAGTTGGAAACCGGCCTGAAGGTGCAGGTTCCGTTATTCGTCGAAGTGGGTGACCGCATCCGCGTAGATACCCGCTCAGGCAGCTATTTAACCCGTGTTTAACCAACGTTTCTAACATTTTGCATTGCAGCGCGCTTACGCTATAATGCTGGTCGTCGGGCGGTGACCCGGCGCTGTGCCACCCTAGCTCAGCCGGTAGAGCAGCGCATTCGTAATGCGCCGGTCGTCGGTTCAATTCCGACGGGTGGCTCCTTACGCCTTGATCAGCCCCAACCGCCATTGGTTGGGGCTTTTTGTTTGTCTGCGAAACGCCTTGTTATGACTGCATCCCCTTCCACTTCGCCCGCTTCGATTGATCGCCTGTACCGTTTACTGGCGCATCGGTGGATATTTATTGTGTTGCTGGCCTTGACAGGGATCATGGTAGCGATGAGCGTGCTGCTGCCGCAAGCACCTGCCCAGAGCGCGGAACAAGCTACAACCCGTTGGCTGGCGGAAACAGCGGCGCGCTACGGCAACCTGGGCGAGACCCTGCGCGCCGCGGGATTGTTCGACCTGGCCCATGCGCCTTGGGTACGCGGCCTGCTGGCCGGGCTGGCTTTCATCCTGTTGCTGCGATTGGGATTGAATGTCGGTGAGGCGGAACAACGCCTGCGCGTGCCCGATCCCGTTCAAACCGCGGCGCTGGCAGCACGCTGGCCACATCACGCCATCGCCACGCTGGAAAGCACAGCCGCCGAGGCCGCGGCCGAGCTGGCTGACGACCTGCGCAGCGAAGGCTGGCGCGTAGACAGCGTCAGCACACCGGAAACCGCGCATCTGGTGGCCGAACGCAGCGCCTGGGGCGTGCTGTCACCCCTGCTGTTTCATCTGGGACTGCTGGCAATGCTGGCCGGGCTGTGGCTGGGTCAAGCCAGCGGCTGGCGCGTCGCCGATGTCGTGCTGGCGCCGGATCAGCCAGTGCGTATCAGCCAGGCTGGCCCGCTGACCTTGACGCTGCAAGACAGTGCAGGCAGCGCGACGCTGAACAGGGTGGCATTTCAACGGGATGGCCAAGATGCGACCGTCAAGGCGTTTTCCTGGCTTGGCGCTGCGCGTGCAGCGGGTCTGACCGTTCGACGCACCGGCACGGGACAGGCGTTGCGCGTGATCGCGCGTGACGCAAGCGGCGCAGCTTTGCCGCTGCAAGCCGTGGATCAGACGACGAGTGCAGCCGGTGCGTTAACGCTGGTTTTCGATCAGCCGCGGGCCGAACAAGTGTTTCTGGCACCCACGCGCCAATTAGTTTTCAGTGTGGTAGCGTTTCCGTCGCTGCCGGAGCGCGGCTTTGCTGGCCCGGCCTTCTTAGTGCAGGCTTTTGCCGACGGTCAGCGCGAGCCGGTGGCGAACCAGTTCTTCGACGCGGACACGAACCTGACCATCAAGGGCGATGTATATGCGCTGATGCTTGAACGCTATGTTATCGCCACGGTCAGCCATAACCCTGGCTGGCTGCTGGCGCTGCCGGGTGGTGTGTTGGCGCTGCTGGCGAGCGTGCTGGCTGTGACCCGCCCGGCTGGTCGGCTGGCCTTGACCGTGCAGCAACACCGCCATGCCAGTGAAGTCACTGCACACATGCAGGCCTCGCCCTTCTGGCGGGAAGCCGCGCCGTGGCTGGCGGCCTGGAGCACAACCTACAATCGGGAAGGATGAGATCATGACGGCAACGATTCAACCGATCATTATCGGCGTGGCGGGCGGAACCGGTTCCGGCAAGACCACCGTAGCGTTTTCGATTCTGGAAAACGTCGGGCGCAGCCGCATTGCCCTGATTCAGCACGACTCATACTATTACGACGCGGCCAACCTGCCTTTCGAGGAACGGGCGCGGCTGAACTTTGACCATCCGAACGCACTGGAAACTCCGCTGCTGGTTGAGCATCTCAAGCAACTGCGCGCGGGCCAGCCGGTGCAAATCCCCACCTATGACTTTCGCACACACACACGGCTAAAGGAAACGCGGCTGATCAATCCGGAGCCGGTGATTCTGGTGGAGGGCATCCTGATCTTCGCTGAAAAGGATTTGCGCGAGCTGTTCGATGTGAAGATCTTTGTAGACGCCGATTCGGATATTCGCTTTATCCGTCGCCTGGTGCGCGACATGAAGGACCGCGGCCGCCCGCTGGAATCGGTCGTTGAGCAGTACATGACCACCGTGCGCCCCATGCACATGGAATTTGTGGAACCGAGCAAGCGTTACGCAGATGTGATTATTCCCGAAGGGGGCCACAACCAGGTGGCGCTGGATATGGTAGTCGCGCGCGTGCGGACGTTGCTGCAAGTACACGAAAACAAATAAACCAGGAAAGAAGTAGACAAGTAGACAAGGTAAGAAGTACACAAGGAGACCCGTTACCTGTATACTTGTCTACCTGTGTACCTGTATACTTGTCTACCTGTCTACCTGTCTTCCCCTACAGGACTATCAACATGATCACTCTTGGACAAGTCGGCCTCGGTTATTGGGGGCCAAATTTATTGCGCAACTTTAACAGTCTGGCACAGGCGCGCGTGAAGGTGTGTTGCGATTTGGATGAAGCCGCGCTGCGCCGCGCGGGCGCACAATACCCGGACATGCTCACCACTTCAGATTACGATGTGCTGCTCGGCGATCCTGATGTGCAAGGGGTGGTAATTACCGCGCCAACGCCGACGCATTACAAGCTGGCGAAGGCCGCTTTGCTGAGCGGTCGGCACGTTTTTGTGGAAAAGCCGATTACGCTGGATGTCGCTGAAGCAGAGGAGCTGGCCGAGTTGGCCGACGCGCGCGGTTTGGTATTAATGGTCGGCCACTTGCTGATGTACCATCCCGCGGTTGCCCAACTGAAGCAGATGGTGAACAATGGCGATCTGGGGGATGTATACTACCTCTACACCAGCCGCCTGAACCTCGGCCAGGTACGGCGGCACGAAAACGCCATGTGGAGCCTGGCGCCGCACGATATTTCGGTGGCACTGTACTTGCTGAACGAGCCGCCGGTTGCTGTCGCCGCGCAGGGCTTGACCTATTTGCAGCCCGGCATTCCCGACACCGTTTTCTTGACGCTGCGCTTTGCCAGCGGCAAGGCCGCGCATGTGCATGTGAGCTGGCTCGATCCGCACAAGGTGCGGCGCATCACGGTGGTGGGTAGCCAGAAGATGGCCGTTTTCGACGATGTAGACAGCACCGAGAAGCTGCGCGTGTACGACAAGGGGGTGCAGCGTCCCGCGTATGACAGCTACGGCGAGGCACTGACGCTGCGCTTTGGCGATATTCACATTCCGCGCATTGATATGCGCGAGCCACTGCGCCTGGAATGTCAGCACTTCGTGGATTGTATTCAGCAGGGCCAGCGCCCACTGAGCGACGGCCATAATGGCGTGCAGGTGCTGCGCGTGCTGGATGCAGGTCAGCGTTCACTGGAACGCAACGGTGAGCCAGTAACCATCTAATGCGTATTGTGTACTGCGTTTTTTCGATACGTTATAGGTGCAGTCATTCAACATAAACAAAACCACCCCTATAATTGAGGTTCGTATGCCCCCTGAAACTTGTTTTATTGATCCTGCGGCCAGCATCGGCGCAGACTGCACGCTCGGCCACGGGGTCGTGATCGAAGCAGGCGTGCAACTGGGCGCGGGCTGCTATGTCGGTCACCATGCTGTGATTCACCGCGGGGTACAACTCGGCGCAGGCTGTCACGTCGAAGATTTGGCTGTGCTGGGCCGTCAGCCGCGCCCCGCACCCACCAGCACGGTCAAGGTTCCCGCTCAATTACCACCGTTGATGATCGGTGACGGCACGACCATCGGCACAAGCGCGGTAGTCTATACCGGCTCCACCATCGGCGCGCGCTGCCTGATCGGCGACGCGGCCTTCGTGCGCGAGCAGGTGCAGATCGGCGACCGCGTGATCGTCGGCGCCCATGTCACCATCGAAAATGAAGTGAGCATTGGCAGCGGCGTCAAGATGCAGACCGGCGCGTATATCACCGCATGGACGACGATTGAGGAGGATTGCTTCATTGCACCCTGCGTCGTCACCACCAACGACAATTACATGGGGCGCACCGAGCGGCGCTTTGCCGAACGCGGCGGCGCAGTGATTCGTCGCGGTGCGCGCGTTGGCGCCAATGTCACCTTGCTCCCCAACATCGAAGTGGGCGCAGAAGCTTTTGTCGCCGCGGGGTCTGTGGTGACGCGCCCCGTGCCACCCGCCACGTTGACGATGGGCAGCCCAGCCAAGCCGCGCCGAGCGGTACCGGAAGATGAATTTACAGGAAAATAGGTGGGTACACAAGGAAACAAGCAGACAAGGATGCAGAAACAGCATATTGCAATCGTGGAAGGGTAGACCGGTTCGTCACCTTGTCGCCCTGTCATCTGATCGCCTTGTCCGCGTGTTTACCGGTCCATGTATCCCCGCCACGTTTACCCAATGGAGTCACAATGATCCCCATTCTAGATTTGAAAGCTCAATATGAGCAGTTGCACGATGAAATTGCCGCGGCGCTGCAAGGTGTGCTCGACAGTGGCGCGTTTGTGCTGGGGCCAGATGTAAAGGCGCTGGAAAAGGAAGTTGCGGACTATTGCCGCTGCCGCTATGGCGTTGGCGTGGCCTCAGGCACAGATGCACTGCGTTTGTCGCTGGCCGCGCTGGACATTGGCGAGGGCGACGAAGTGATCACCACCCCCTTCACCTTCGTTGCCACCGCCAACACCATTAGCCATAGCGGCGCGCTGCCAGTTTTCGTGGATATTGACCCGCAAACATACAATCTGGACCCGAACGCGGTCGCTGCGGCCATCACCTCGCGCACCAAAGCCATCGTGCCGGTGCATTTGTACGGTCAGCCCGCGGACATGGACCCGATCATGGCGCTTGCCAGGCAGCACAATCTGGCTGTCATCGAGGACGCCGCGCAGGCGATTGGCGCAGAGTACAAGGGCCAGCGCGCGGGCAGCATCGGCGATCTGGGTTGCCTGAGCTTCTACCCCACCAAGAACCTGGGCGCGTATGGCGACGCCGGCATGGTGGTGACGAATAACGCCGATCTGGCCGACAAACTGGACGTGCTGCGACGGCAGGGCGGCAAAACCAAGTACTTCCATGAGGTGCTGGGGTTCAACAGCCGTCTGGACACGCTGCAAGCTGCCATTCTGCGCGTCAAGCTGCGCTATCTGGAGCAGTGGCAGGAGGCACGCCGTGCGGTGGCCGGGCATTACAACACGCTGCTCGCACAGGCGGGCGCGCCCGTAACCGTGCCGTATGTACGGCCCGATGTGCGCCACGTCTACCACCAGTACACGATCCGCGCGCCGCGCCGCGATGAACTGGCCGAACACCTGAAACAGCACGGCGTCAGCACAATGATCTACTACCCGCTACCGCTGCACCTGCAAGGCCTGTACCGCAATCTCGGTGTGGGTGAAGGATCGCTACCGATGGCCGAAGCCGCGGGCAAGGAAGTGTTGTCACTGCCGATGTACCCCGAACTGACCCTCGCCCAGCAGGAGCAGATAGTCACCGCCATTGCTGAGTTTTATCAATAAATCGCTAGCTACGTAGGTGGGTAGATGGGCAGGATAAACTCCTCCCGATTTACCCATCTACCAGTTTCCTGTCTTATCCATGACTATCCTCACTATCGTCGGCGCGCGGCCACAATTCATCAAGGCCGCACCGGTCAGCACTGCGCTACGCCGCCAGCAGCGCGAGATTCTCGTGCATACCGGCCAGCACTACGACGCGGGCATGTCGCAAGTCTTCTTCACCGAGTTGGGCATCCCGCAACCAGACATCAACCTCGGCATCGGCTCCGGCAGCCACGGCGACCAGACAGGCCGCATGTTGCAGGCGCTGGAAGCGGTAATGCTGGCTGAGCAGCCGGATTGGGTGTTGGTTTACGGCGACACCAACTCGACGCTGGCCGGCGCACTGGCCGCGGTCAAGCTGGGGCTGCGCGTGGCGCATGTCGAAGCAGGGCTGCGCTCATTCAACCGGGCGATGCCGGAGGAGCATAACCGCGTCCTCACCGATCACTGCGCGGACTTGTTGCTCTGCCCGACGCAGACCGCGGTAGACTTGCTGGCTGCCGAGGGCCTCACCGCTGGCGTGCATCTGGTCGGTGATGTGATGGTGGACGCCCTGCGACAACACGCGACCTTGGCCCGCGACCGTTCGCAGCTACTGGCGACGCTGGGCCTGCTGGCTGGCAGCTATTGTCTGGCGACTGTGCACCGCCCGTACAACACCGATGTGCCGGAGAATCTGCGCCATATTTTGCTGGCTTTTGGCGACATTTACCAACGTAGCGGGCGGGCGGTGGTGCTGCCCCTGCACCCGCGCACGCGCAAACACCTGCACGAACTGGCGTTGCCGCTGCCCGCGGGCGTGCATCTCCTCGATCCCGTCGGCTATCTGGACATGCTGGCGCTGGAACAACACGCGGCGCTGATTCTCACCGATTCCGGCGGTGTGCAAAAGGAAGCCTACACCCTCGGCGTGCCCTGTGTGACGCTGCGCCCGGAAACGGAATGGGTAGAAACGGTGCAGGCTGGCTGGAACGTGCTGACCGGCGCGGATCGGGCCGCCATCGTGCAGGCTGCGGTTGAGCATACTTGGCCCAGCGGTCAGCCGCCCGCGGTCTTCGGTGACGGCCATGCCGCCGAGCGCATTGTCGCATTGCTGCCCAGCTAACCACGAAGACACGAAGGCCCGTAAAACTGTGTGCCTTTGTGCTGAAAATTCCCGCCTGTTTACCCATGATGACTGCACTGCCTGCTTCTGCTTACTCTTCAGACCTGCACGGCCTGGTCGTGTGCATGGTCGGGCCGCATCACCCACGGCCCGGCGGCGTGACTGTGCAGGTGGAGACCCTGTCGCGCAATCTGCGCAACGAGGGCATAGACGTGCGGCGGGTAGATACCAACGTACAAGCCTTTCGCAGCAGCGTTTACAGCCGTCGCCTGTTGCCCTTCGTGCAGTTGCTCGTTGTGCCGTGGCGACTGCAACGCGCCAGCCGCGGCGCCGATCTGATCCACGTACATTTGGCATCCTATTGGGGCTTTTACCTGCCGATGCTGGCGATTGCCTGGGCGCATCGGTGGCGCAAAACGCCGGTGGTCGCCAGCTATCATGGCGGCGCGGCGCAGACCTTTTTCCAGCGACAGGCGCGGCTGATCAAGCCGTTTTTGCGCCACATCACCGCGTTGATCACGTCGTCACAGGCCATTGGCAACACGCTAAGCCGCGCCGGGCTGAAGCCGGTGATCCTGCCCAACGTCATTGATCTCGACCAGGTGACACCCGGCAGCGCGCGCCTGCGCCCGGTCAGCGCCACGCCTGCGCCGCGGTTGCTGTGGATCAAACGGTTCGACCACACCGGCGACCCGGAAACGATGGTGCGCGCCTTTGCCCGCGTTCATGCGCAGATGCCCGCGGTGCACCTGACAATGATCGGTGAGGGCGAACGGCTGACCGCGATGCAGGCGCTTGCCCGTGAACTGGGCATACCGATTGACTTCGCGGGACGCGTCTCGGTGGATCAGATCCGCGCGGCTTACGTGGCTGCCGATCTCTTCGTTAGCTCCAGCGCGGTGGACAACCAGCCCAACACCCTGATCGAAGCATCGGCCAGCGGCTTGCCCATCGTGGCAACGGCGGTGGGCGGCGTGCCGGAGATGGTGCATGACGAGGTGGACGCGCTCTTAACCCCGCCCGGCGACGCGGGCGCGCTGGCCGCGGCCATCCTGCGCCTGCTGCGTGAAGCGGGGCTGGCTGAACGGCTGGGCCAGGCCGCTCTCACCAACGCCGAACGCTTCACCTGGCCGGCAGTGCAGCCGCAAATCTTTGAAGTGTACAAGGAAACGAATAGACAAACAGGCAAGTAAACCAAGGCATCGTTTTTCTTGTTTACTTGGTTCCCTGTGTACCGGTCTACTTCACTCTGCCTATGCCCAAACCTACTGCTCTTATCACTGGTGTTGCCGGTTTTTGTGGCACCTATCTGGCCGAGCTATTGCTGCGCGAAGGCTGGCAGGTTGCAGGAATTGACGTGGCCCCCGCGGCAGCCGACCGCCTGGCCCAGCTGGAGATCGCCGCCGATCTACGCGTGGTGGATTTGGGCGATGAAAGCGCGCTGCGCATGGTGTTGCAGGAAGTGCAACCCACCGCGGTCTTTCACCTCGCGGCCCTGACCAACCCCAACGCGCCCTACGCGGCCCTGTACGAAGTCAATGTTTTCGGCACGATCCGGTTACTCGATGCCCTGCAAGCGGTGTCGCCGCAGAGCACGCTGCTGCTGGCTGGTTCCAGCGCGCAGTATGGCCCCACGCGGCCCGACGAAAACCCGATCACGGAAACGCAGGAATTTCGTCCGATCACGCAGTATGCGGTGACCAAGGCCGCGCAGGATTTGCTGGGTGGCATGGCCGCGGCGCGCGGTCAGCGAGTTGTGCGCGCCCGCAGCTTCAACATCATCGGCCCGCGACAGGGCGCACAGTTTGTCAGTGCGGCCTTTGCCCGCCAGATCGCCGAGATTGAGCGTGGCCTGCGCGCGCCGGTGTTGGAGGTGGGCAATCTGGCCGCGGTGCGCGATTTCGTAGATGTGCGCGATGTGGCGCGCGCCTACTGGCAGGCAGCGGTAGCGGGCCAGTCCGGTCAGGTGTATAATGTCTGTACCGGCGTCGGGCGCAGCGTGCAAAGTCTGCTTGATGGCTTGCTGGCGCTCAGCACCGTGCCCGACATCGCAGTGCGCACCGACGCGTCCCGCCTGCAAGCTGCCGATGTACCCGCACAGGTCGGCAGCGCCGCCCGCCTCGCCGCAGACACCGGCTGGCAGCCGCTTATCGCATGGCAGCAAAGCTTGCAGGACTTGCTGGACTTCTGGCGCGCAGCAGTTGCCTAGCTAGATTGCAGACATTTCACAGACTTTTGCAGCCCTGAATCTATTTTCACGTTTGATAATCCTCATGACACAACAACTTTTGATCAAAGGCGGCGTGCTGGTCACGCCTTTCGGCGAATTCAACGGCGATTTGCGCATTGCAGACGAGCGTATCCACAGTCTGGGCGCTTCGCTGGAGCCAGAAGCAGGCGAAGACGTGCTGGACGCCAGCGGTTGCGTGGTGCTGCCTGGCCTGGTAGACCCGCACACGCACATCCAACTCGACACCGGCATCTACAAGACGCCAGATGACTGGGCGGTGGGCACGCGCACCGCGGCCTGCGGTGGTGTTACGACCGTGATTGATTTCGCCACCCAGTTCCCCGGCCAGGACGTGCGCGAGGCGGTGGCAAACCGGGTGCATGAAGCGCAGGAAAACGCCAAAATTGACTATGGCCTGCACGTCATGCTGACGGAGTTGCCTGTCAGCGACGCGGAACTCAGCGAGTGGATGGCCGATCTGGTGGAGTTGGGCACGCCGTCGGCCAAGATTTACACCACCTACCGGCCCAACTATTATCAAGACGATGACAGCCTGCTGCGCGTGCTGCGGGCCGCGGGCCAGCACGGCGTGGTGGTGATGGTACACGCGGAAAATGACACGCTGGTCAGCGCGGCCACGGCGCGGCTGGTGGCCGCGGATCAAACGGCGCTGGCGTATCATGGCGTGGCCCGCCCTGCGCTGGCCGAAGTCGAAGCGGTGCAGCGCATGTTGCTGCTGGCGCGCGCGGCTAATTGCCCGCTGTAT
Source organism: Anaerolineae bacterium (assembly GCA_049299095.1). Lineage (GTDB taxonomy): Bacteria > Chloroflexota > Anaerolineae > JAAEKA01 > JAAEKA01 > JAAEKA01. Next base: position 46,809 of record JBAQWV010000079.1, read on the forward strand.
GTCGTGCATAACTCGGTCAGCCGCTCGTCGGAGCTGATTGCCGCGGCGCGGCAGGCCGGGCAAGTGGCCTGGAGCGAAACCTGCCCACAGTATTTGACGCTGGATGAGCGGGTATATGCGGGCGAACACCCAGAGCGCGGCATTATGCAGCCGCCGCTGCGTGATCCCGCGGAGCCGCAACGCCTCTGGGAATTGGTAATGTCCGGCTCAGTGAATGCCATCGGCACCGACCACTGTGATTACACGCTGCTGCAAAAGTACGGTATCCAACCGTTGAAGGATGCTGCGGTGCAAGAAGTGCTGGCACGGCTGCCGGAGGAAGAGCGTGAGCTGGTGATTTTGCGCACCGGCCTGCGCGACGGCTGGCAACGCGAATGGCGCGAGGTAGCGATGGCGATGGGAACTTCGCGCGATGCAATCCGGCGACTGGAGACGGACGCGGTGCGGCGTTTGCAAGAGGCCAATGGCGCGCTGAACACCCTGAACGAGGCGGTGACGGTGAAGGGTGAGCCGCGTCTGCCCTTCACGCAAACGCCGGGAGGCATTCCGGGGCTGGAGACGATGCTGCCTTTGCTGGCTACCGACGGAGTCGCCGCGGGCCGCATCACCTGGTCGCGGCTGGTCGAACTGACTTCCACCAATCCGGCCAGGATCTTCGGTCTGTACCCGCGCAAGGGAGTCTTGCTGCCCGGCAGTGACGCCGATGTGGTGGTTTTCGATCCTGCACTGAGCAGCACGATCAAGGCCGCGGAGTTGCATAACATCGCCGGGTACACCCCCTACGAAGGCCGACGCGTGCAGGGCAAAGTGCGTTTCACGCTGAGCCGCGGGTTATTGATCTGCAAAAACGGCGAATTTATCGGCCATCGCGGCTGGGGCCGACTGGTGCATGGTAAGGTGGACAGCTCAGACAGATAAACAGCGCGGGCACTTCACGATTTCTTGTTTCACGCCAGGCAGAGCAATACCTGGCAGATGCATTTCGATTCTGCTGGAACGCCTGCGCAGCCAATACGACCGCGCCGACAATCCCTTTGTGCCTGCGGCGCAGACGCTATGGGACACCTATCAAGCCAGCGGGGATGTTGCAGCCGCGTGCGCGGCGATGGAAGAGGCTGTACGCCAGCGCGGCGATGCGCTATTGTTGCCCTATACCAGCGAACGGCTGGAAGTGGAGCAAGTCTGCCCGCTGGATTGATGCAGTGTAGCCGCTGTTGTGCCTTGCGAGATAGGCTTGCGGATGGCTTTTCGCTCCTGCCAATTTCAAGGTATACTGTGGGGGTACAAAACCGGCTCTCATCAACTAAATCAACAGCCAGCGCAGATAAGTCCATGATCTTTATCACCGTCGGCACAACTGATTTCGACGCTCTCGTCGCCGCCGGAGACGCTCTGGCCGCCACCGCCAGCGAGCCTGTGATCATTCAAATCGGGCACGGCGATGTGGAGCCACAGCAAGCGGAATGGTTCCGCTTTGCCCCCAGCCTTGATGCGTACTATGCGCGTGCAGACGTGGTGGTGACGCACGGCGGGCTGGGCACAGTCACCGAGGTACTGCGCCACGGGCTGCGCGTGGTGGGGGTGTCCAATCCTGACCGCTTCGACCGGCATCAGGACCAAATTCTGGCTGCGTTTGAGCAGGCGGGTCACCTCGTTTGGTGTCGCGATCTGGCCGACTTGGCGCGCGCCATTGAGCAGGCCCGCCAGACCGCTTTCACTCCCTACGAACCGCCCGCGTCACACATTCATCAGGTCATTCGCCAGTTTCTTGACCAACTATAAACGTCAACTACCAGAATTCGGAAGTGATGCGCCACTACCGAATTCCCTGCGTCTTTTCAATCGCTGCTAACCCGTGGTACAATGCCGCCGTTGAGCCGTGTTCTATCCCTGATCCAGCCGGAGTTTTACGATGAGAGCCGTTGATTGGAGCGAAATTAACTGGGCACAGGTGGCCCTGAACTGGATGTACGCGCTGGTAATGGCGCTGGCGCTGGCTTTCGTCGGTCGGCTGGCCGGGCTGGAGAATTGGAGCCAGTTTAACGCGGCGTTCACACTGGCATTGGCGCTACTGGTGATGATGATCAGCTTTCGGCTGGCGCTGCGGGTGGGCCGCGAGCCAGTGGCGCATGGGCTGCTGCTGGGAGGGCTGGTCGGTCTGTCCACGCTCGTGCTGAACTACCTGACCATCGGCCTGGGCCTGCCAGAGCTGGCCGGGTTCCTGATGCAGATCGTGGCCGGCTTCATGGGCGGACGCATGGCCTCCCGCGCGCGGGGAGGCAACAGGCGATGACCCCGGTGGCCGGTGTTTTTGCAGCCAATGTAACCCCGTTCGATAGCACCACTCTCGCTGTTGATTTTTCCTGGCTGCGCCGACATCTGGCCTATTTGCGTTCGCGCGGCTGCGATGGGGTGGTGCCACTCGGTACCAACGGCGAAGGCCCGGCTCTGAGCGTGGCCGAGCGCAAAACGGTGATTGACGCTGTGCTGGACGCCGCCGACGGCCTCGCCGTGATCCCGGGCACCGGCTGCGCCAGCCTGCCCGATACGAGTGAACTGACGCACTACGCGCTGCAAGCTGGGGCCGCGGCCGCGTTGGTGCTTCCCCCTTTCTTCTTCAAAAACGTCCCCGACGCGGGGGCGCTGGCTTATTTTCAGCGTCTATGTGACGCAGCCTTGCAGCCCGGCCAGCAGATCCTGCTCTACCATTTCCCAAAACTAAGCGGCGTCGCCATCACCGACGCTCTGATCGAGGGGTTGAATACTTCGCATCCCGGCTGTGTGGGTGGTATCAAGGATTCCAGCGGCGATTTAGCAAGTATTGCGCACTGGAACCAGCGTTTTCCGGCCTTGCGCGTCTTTGCCGGTAGCGACCGGCTGGCTAGCGAGGCCACAGCCGCGGGAGTCGCGGGGACCATCACCGCCGCAGCCAACCTTGTTCCTGATCTGCTGCAGGGCGTGCGCCGGGCTGTGCTGGACGGGCGCGATCCTGCGCGGTGGCAGGCGCGGCTGAACGAGGTGCGCGGCTGGCTTGAGCACTCCCCCTCGATGCACGCAGCTACCAAGTTTTTATTGACGCTCTTCGCCGATCTGCCCCTATGCGCGGTGCGTCCACCGCTGGTTGATCTTGACGCAGATCAGCGCGCGGCGCTGGCCGCGCTGGCCGCGGCGTTTCTAGCAGCCGCGCCCGCTCGATAACAAAGTAAATTCATCCTTCAAAGGAGAGCCTATGCGCACAGAAGTACTATCCTGGAACGATGTAGACCAACTGATTCACGAGCTGCTGCCGCAATTCCGCGGCACCTACGATGCCCTGATGATGATCACGCGCGGCGGCATCGTGCCCGGTGGCATCCTCAGCGAGGCGCTTGACATCAAATACATCCTGACGGCCGCGGTGGAGTTCCACACCGGCGTGCAGAAGCGGCTGGCGTGGCCCACCTTTTTGCAGTTCCCCGGCGATTCGCTGCTGCGGGGCCGCCGCATCTTGGTCGTGGACGATGTATGGGACAGCGGGCGCACGATTATGACCGTCAAGTCACGCATAGAAGCCGCCAACGCGGTACCGGAACTGTGTGTGCTGCACTACAAGCCCGCGGAAAGCATGTTCCAGAACGCCGCGCCTGATTACTACGCGGCAGTGACGGATGCCTGGATCACCTACCCGTGGGAAGTTGACCGCGGCGTGGATCGTGCGTTACTAAGTCTGGGCGTTGGCTAGGAAGCACAAACCATCCCTTCTTGTGGAGAACCCTGTTTATGGCTGCCAACGAGTTTGATTTCGATGTCCTGTGTTACGGCACAATCAGCGCCGACGATTTGAACTACGTGTCGCACCTGCCAACCCCGCGGCGAGACAGCCAGGTACAACTTGATTTTCAGCGGCTGGGCGGCGAAGCTGCCACTGTTGCCCGTTTTTTGAGTACCTGGGGCCTGCGGGTGGCCGTCGTGGGCAATGCCATTGGCCAGGATAGCTGGGGGCGCTACATTCGCTCACAACTGGATGCCTTGCCCGGTGTTAACACACGCTATCTAGTGCAGGGCGAGCAGGTGCGTACCCCATTCTGCCGCATTCTGGTCACGCCCGACGGCGAGCGCAGCATCCTCGGCTATTGGTTCGACGAAGCGCCCAAAACCGAGCTGCTGGCCGACATGATGCAGCGGGCGCGGTTGCTCAGCGTGGATGTCTACGGTAAGGAGGAGCGCGTCCATGCCGCACGGCTGGCGCGCAGCCTGGGCCGCCCCGTTGTTTCCGCAGACGCAGTCTGGCCCGATATATCCCTCGCTCGTTACAGTGATCTGATCGTAATTTCTCGCGACTTCCTGAACGGCTACTTCCCCGGCGTGTACATTTACGACCACGCGCTGGAACTACAAAGTGCAGGGGCAGGGGCCATCATCATCACCCACGGTCAAAAGCCGGTGCTGGTGGTAGACCGGCAGGGCCGCCCCTCCTATGTCGAGCCGTTTCCCGTAGCCGTGGCCGACACCACCGGCGCAGGCGATGTCTTCAAAGCCGCCGCGATCTATGGCTATTTGCAACAGTGGGATTTAGTGACTGTGACCCGCTTTGCCTGTGCGGCCTCATCGCTCTACATCGGCCAGCCGCGCGGCCAGGATCATGTACCTGAACTGGCGCGCATCAGCCAGTTAGCGGGCGTGTAAAGATTGTGACAGCAGAGAGCTTTTGGGCCACGCTGTACGGGCGGCGTTCAGTACGACGTTACCGCGATCAACCCGTCCCCGCCAGCCTGATCGAACAGGTGCTGGAAGCCGCGCACCAGGCCCCATCTGGGCACAATCGCCAGCCCTGGCGCTTTGTGGTGCTTCGTAACCCAGCCACGCGGCAGCAGTTGGCCGAGCAGATGGCCGCAACCTGGGAAGCGGAGTTGCTGGCCGACGGCGCAGATCCGCAGGAGGCCAGCCGCCGTGCGGCGATCTCGCGGACACGCATCACGCAGGCGCCCGTGGCCCTGCTTCCCTGCCTCGATTTGACGGCGCTGGATGTCTACCCCGATGCGTCGCGACAACAACGCGAATGGCAGATGGGGGTGCAGTCGGTGGCGCTGGCATGCCAGAACTTGCTGCTGGCCGCGCATCACGTCGGACTAGCAGCTTGCTGGCTGTGTGCACCGATCTTTTGCCCCGATCTTGTGCGCACGGTGCTTGACCTGCCCGCCACGCTGGAGCCGCAAGCCCTCTTGACGCTGGGATACCCCCCTGCCGACGCGCCGCGCAGCAAGCCGCGCGAACCGCTGGCCTCGCGCCTCATCGAACGATAACGGATACCGTTGGCTTCGACAAGCTCAGATAGCAAACGCAAAGAGTTCGGAAGTGGCTGGCTCCAGCTACTTCCGAACTCTTGATTTTGACAGTTCGCTGCCTGTTTACAATGTTTCGCCGCTGGCGACATCGCCGGGAGGGAAGGAAGTCGCGGCCACGCGCGGGCGGATCACCACGTTGCGCCCCACGCTGATGTTCGCGGGAACCTGCGCTCGCTTGCCGATCATCGTCAAACCGGTGTTCAGGTGGTTGGGCATGGCGCGGTTGGGGGTGTTGTCTTCGCCATACCCCACCTTGCTGCCGTCACCGATCACGCCGCGCTTGTCTACAATCGTGCGCTCCACGCGCGCGCCTGCACCCACGACCGCATTGTTCATGATGATCGAATCGCTGACTTCTGCGCCTTCTTCCACCACCGCGCCGGGGCCGATGATTGAGCGGGACACCTTGCCGAACACGCGGCAGCCATCGCACAGCAAGCTGCCCTCCACCGTGGCCTGCGCGCTGGTGAAGGCCGGAGCCAACTGCTCGCTGCGCGTATGGATCACCCAATCGGGGTCGTACAGGTCGAGCGCGGGAGTTTCGGCCAGCAATGCCATGTTGGCTTCCCAGTATGCCTGCACGTTACCCGCGTCCATCCAGTAGCCATCATAGGTATAGGCCATCAGGCGCAGACCGGCTTTCAACATGCCCGGCACAACGTTGCGCCCAAAATCCATGTCGGTCGCGCCGTCGCCGGTCAGCCAGTTCACCAGCGTTTGCGCCTTGAACACGTAGATGCCCATCGAGGCCAGACGACTGAGCGTGCGGCGCGGCTTTTCTTCAAAGCGATTGACGCGGCCGCTGCTGTCTGTGCCAACCATGCCGAAACGATGCGCTTCGTGCGGGCTGACAGTGCGCACGGCGATGGTGCAGTCGGCGTCGTTAGCTTCGTGGAAGCGCAACAGCGGGCGATAGTCCATCTTGTAGATATGATCACCGGCCAGCAGCAATACGGTGTCCACGCGCTGCTCGTCAATGTAGTCGAGGTTAAAGCGCACTGCGTCCGCGGTGCCGCGCTGCCAGGCGCCCGATTCGCCTTCACCGCTGACATAGGGCTGTAAGAGGCGCACGCCACCGACGGCGCGGTCAAGGTCCCACGGCTTGCCGTTGCCGATGTGGTCATTCAACGAGCGTGGCTTGTACTGTGTCAACACAGCCACGTTATAAATATTCGAGTTCACGCAGTTAGACAGCGAGAAGTCAATCACGCGGTACTTGCCGCCAAAAGGAATAGAAGGCTCGGCGCGCTCTGCGGTGAGGATGCTGAGGGCTGTGCTGGCGCCGCCGGCCAGGATCATGGCTAAAACTCGCATAGAGGCTCCTTATTTTTCAGTAACCAGCGTCCAGTGTGCAGTGTTGCGCAAGCAACGATGTAAACTGGAATAGACTGGATACCGGTTACCGATCAGACCGTCTCTCCGCTGGGGACAAAGCCGTTGAAATGGGCAAAGGCTTCTTCTTCGACCGCGGCGTTGACGAGGACGTTGCGGCCAATGCGCACGTTCGGGGGAATGTGCGCACCTTTGCCGACGATGCTGATGCCAGCCCATAGCTTGTCCGGCCCCAGCTTGTTGGCTACGTCGTAATCACCGCCAAAACCGACTTGCGCACCGGAGCCGACGACGACTTCCTTGTCCACCACCACACGATCCAGCACTGCGCCGGGGCCGATCCAGGCATCGTTCATCACCACGGATTGACGCACTACCGCGCCCGGCGATACGTACACGCCCGGCGATAGCACCGAGCTTTCCACCTGGCCGCGGATCACGCAGCCGTTGGAAAGCAGGCTGTTGTGCACGCGCGCCTGCGGGCCAAGCTTCACCGGTGGACGTTCCTGGCTGCGGGTGCGCACCGGCCAGGCGTTTTCGTACAGGTTGAGCGGCGAATCGGGATCGAGCAGCTCCATGCTGGTTTGCCAATAGCTATCCACCGTCCCCACGTCCACCCAGTAGCCGTCGAAACGGTAGGCAAAGGTGCGGTAATCGCGGATCATCTCCGGAATCACATGCTTGCCGAAGTCAAGATCGGGATGCAACTCGGAGCCGGTCAGCAGCCGCTGCTCCAGGATTTCGGTGTTGAAGATATAAATTCCCATCGAGGCCAGATTGCCCTTGTCCCGCTCTTTGGGCTTTTCGTAGAAGGCCGAGATGCGCATATCCTCGTCCACTGACATGATCCCGAAGCGATCGGTTTCTTCAATCGGCACTTCCATCACCGCCACGGTCATGTCGGCGTTGTTTTCATCGTGGAAGCGCAGCATCTTGGCGTAGTCCATCTTGTAGATGTGGTCGCCACCCAGCACCAGCACGCGCTCGGCGCGCAGCTCGCGCACGTAATCAAAGTTCTGCAAGACCGCGTCTGCGGTGCCGCGATACCAAACCTGCGTGCCACCGCCAGCTTGATAAGGCTGCAACAGACGCACGCCGCCGGACGCGCGGTCGAGGTCCCACGGCTTGCCGATGCCAATGTGTTCGTTGAGGGAATGAGGGCGATATTGCGTCAACACGGCGATATTGTAAATATCCGAGTTAACGCAGTTGGACAGGGTGAAGTCAATGATGCGGTACTTACCGGCAAAGGGCACTGACGGCTTGGCGCGCTTTTCAGACAGCACCGTCAGGCGTGTACCGGCGCCGCCGGCCATGATCATAGCGACGACCTTCATGCGGGAGCCTCCTAAAAAAGTTACGAATTATGAATTGCAAATCAGGAATTACAACGCCATAATTCGTAATTTGGGCATGGTTCAAAAGCCGTGATTATGGTGGGTAAGTAGCTTTACAAATTGAACGAGTATAGATCCAGACATGGGCAAGCAAAATCGTCCTGGTTTGCCAGGGAGGAGTGCGTATTCAGTTG
>JBAQWV010000080.1:0-2718 GCA_049299095.1 Anaerolineae bacterium
GTGTGCGTCGCGCACGATACCGTCAGGGGTCAGCAGGCGCGCCGCATCGCCGCCGCTGTTGTTCAGGCTGAGGTGTGTGTCGCGGCTCCACAGGGTCAGGAAGCCATGCGCGGCGATGCTGGAACCGGCGGGTAGGCGGTAGGGGGTCGAACCGCCGTCGGCATCGTCCACCAGCCAGCCGGTCAAGTCTACGGCCGCATCGTTCAAGTTGTATAGCTCAATGTATTCGTCGTTGTCATCGCCCGTTGTGCCATCGCCGTTCCAGTCGGCCAGAGGGTTAGGCATAAACTCGTTGAGCACGATGCCGTCGGGATAAACCGCCGGTGTAGGCGTTGGAGTGCTGGTCGGCGTCGGCGCTGGCTGGTTGCTCGCACCGGGTGAAGGAGGATAGCTGGTCGTCCAATCCCCTGTGCCATCGCCTGCGCGACTGTACGGCACATCGTCAGCGGTGTTGGGATAGATATACTCATCAGCGACTTGATCGTCGGGATACAGCAAGCGCGCCGAATCGTTCGTATTATTCAGGCCGACGCCGGTTTGGCTGCCGAAAAAGACCCCATATTGCCCCGGTTGCAGGATGGTGTTAGGCGGCAGGATGTATGGGCTGGTTTCGAGGCTCGCCGCGTCATCCAGCTTCCAGCCGCTGATATCTATAGCGAATGCGGCGTTGTTGTACAATTCAATATATTCGTCTCCGCTTTCGCTGAACTGCCCGCTGCCGTCCCAATCTGAAGCGGGGTTGGGCATGAACTCGTTGATGACGACCCCGACCGGATAAGTTTGTGACATGGGCGCGGCCAATGCGCCGGTCAGCGGCCCGGCAGCCAGCAGCAATCCTGCCGCAACCAGCAGCAATCCGGCCGTCCAGCCCGAAGCAAAACGACGTTTCTCTGACATAGTGTCACCTCCCAGCGTATGCGCAGGTTCCCATGCTGCGCGATCCCAAACCCAATTTTGCCCGCGGCTGTGGCGGGCTTACGCCTTGTTGGTGGTTGTCAGCCAACCCCGCCATTCATCCGATTATATCCACCCGCAGCCTGTTGCGTGCTTCGGCTTCGTCCGTTGCAACAGGCTCTGGACGAAACACGGCTGCTGGATCGCAGTCCAACAGCCGTGTTCGTTAACGTACGTCTTTTGGTAATTCGCTCAAAGCGTTTTCGAGCGAACTCATCCAACGCTGCGCCGCTTGCATCTGGTTCGTGCCGTACACTTCCTGTAACCGCCACACTTGACGGATCAAGCCGCGCAGGGCTTCAATATCTTTGCGCAAAGGTGCAAAACCGGACCCCAAGTCACGATTGACCTTTTCCTGCTCAGTCCAGCGGTGATCCCATTCCAGGGTTTGCTTCTTCCAACGCTTCTCATCTTCGATCAAGAAATCATCGAGTTCCTTGCGTTGGCGTTCTTCGGCCAGCCGTTGCAACTCAGCCACCTGATGTTGGTCACGACGAATGCTTTCTTCAAAGCCGGACATGCCCTGCAGGGTGCGCTTGCTGTCGTTGATATGTGTTTCAAAGCCCTGAATACGTTTTTGTTGTTCAGCCAGGGCCTCACGGTGTTGCTCGAATTCCTGCTGCCAAACAGATAACTGACGCTCGCGCTCAATATCTTTCAGCTTCTGGGCTTCAACAAAGCTTGCTACCTCGTTGCGCATCTGGTTGGGAACGGGCTGCACATCCACCACACTACGCTCGACGCGCTGAATGCCTGCTTCCAGCAGGGGCAGCTTGCCTGTCACGGCTTCGGTGCGCTTGAACAGTTCAACTGTCTCCTGCTGAAGCTGTGCGATGCGTTTGTTGTCCTGTGTGCGGCCTTCCATCAGGAAAGGCAGGCTACGCGTGCGGTCGTCAATTTCCTTGAGCAGGCCGTTGACTTGCTGGCGTACCGTCAGCACGATCTCGCTGATGCGCTGGTCTTCGGCCTTGCGTTGCAGCAGTTCTTCTTCAATCCGGCTGAAACGCGGCAATTCCTTGCGCACTTCGGACAAGCTGCGCGCGGCAGCTTCGCGCTCGGCCGCACGGATCCGCTCGGTTTCGCGCTGATCAGCCAGCCGCTGCTCTTCCTGGCGTTGCAGCATCAATACCAGCTCGTTTTTGAGCTGTTGCAATGCCTGATCTACCTGGCTAAAGCGCACCAACTGGGCCTGCGTGCTGGCCAGCAGGCCTTCCAGTTCCTGAATACGCCGCGCTTGTTCAACAATCTCGGTGGCCTGGCTTTCGATGCGTTGTTGCAGCTTGCTGTTTTCGCCGCGACTGCGTCGGTGTTCTTCATCCAGCCAGGTAACCATCTGACTGAGTTGATCAATATCCATGCAAATCCTCGTGGGGTAAAGTCTGGCCGCATTATAGCATGTATGAATGAGGAATTGCGAATTATGAATTACGCACTATCTTTGGACTAGGTATTCTTGCGAACAGGGCAACAATCCGACAGAGCTTGCTTCTTCGACATTGGTTCCAATGCTGGTTTTAGCGCGCCATGTTTGTTTGGACAACACGAACTCTTTTTTGCTTGATACGGCACCCTACGCACTGCAAAAGCCTAACTTTTGACCTGAACCAGATTGTTAGGTTGTACGCACCTTCCTAATTCGGGCATGGTTCAAAAGCCGTGATTATGGTGGGTAAGTAGCTTTACAAATTGAACGAGTATAGATCCAGACATGGGCAAGCAAAATCGTCCTGGTTTGCCAGGGAGGAGTGCGTATTCAGTTGGAGG
>JBAQWV010000081.1:0-12149 GCA_049299095.1 Anaerolineae bacterium
CTGGCTTGTTTGCCGCGAATCGCAGACTCCTGCACTACCTTACTATCTTAGCACATCTCACCCCACGAGTCTTGAATTTTTCGTGAATTTTTTCTGAATTTTTCGTGAAGTGTGCGCTCACAGCCCCCTTCGGGCACGGGCAGCTTGCCCCAGCGGAAGATGACGTCGTGGTCACCGGTCTCGTCGCGAAAGTCCCACCCTTGCTACCAGACACCCACGCCTAAACACGGAATCGCCGGTGGAATTCCTCGCGCCAGGATTGATCATGGTTCGGCTCGAAGAGCGGCAGTAACCGATCCGCCCATTCAGCGAATAACTCTGCTTCAAAGCGGTATGCATCTAACTCTCCGCGCCAGAATTGCTGTAACCGTTCTTCCGTCCAAACTCGTTTCTCTGACTTCAGCTCACTCAACAAGGACAGCATATACCATCCTGTTCGCCCCATTGGATCAACGTAATTGGGGCCAGGAAATGCAGCGACAGTCGCGCCAAGCAGAACACTCACAGATCCATCAGATAAGACTACTAGTAGCCGAACGAATGGCGCTTCATACATCGCCACGCACTCGCGGCCACCTCGCATACATGAGCATTCAGTCAGTACAAATTGATGTGCCTCTAACGTAACCTCAAAGTAGTCACGTATCTTCGAGATAAAACGTAAGCATTGGGCGTCTGACTCTGCCATGATTACCTCCTGTCTTACGGGCGTCAGCCGCTCTCCCACGCCTCCACGTAGGGCTGCTTGATCGCATCCCACAGCTCGCCGGGGTGGGTGACGCCGTACCACATCTTCTTTGGCTGCGCAGCACGCTGCTGATCTGCCGCGTGACCTGCTGCGCTTGCTACAAGGCTGCGCTCAGGCGGCTCAGCGCGGGCAGCTCAGTGAGAAACGTGGCTGCTTAACAGCCTACTGGACGATTTATGGTTATCCGCCTTCTTCACGACCCAACATGATAGATATGGTAGGATCATTTTCGATATCAGGTAACATAGCAGCCAAAACATCATGACTTGGCAAGTCCAAAACGCGCCATTCCAACAAAGCAGCCAAATAGGCGCTCCATGCGACAGCTTGTTCTTTAGGCATGTGTTGTTGGTAGTAGCGTAAATCGGATTGAAGACGGTAGCGGAGATTCTCGCGAATCATTTGTAATTCCATAGTTTATTCCCTTAATCAACATTAAATTGGCTTATCAAACTGCGCGCGAGATGACTATTCGGTAAACCGATCATCCCCCCACTGGCTGCTCTTCACGCGCGGCTTCAGCCTCCGCCAACAGGCGCTCAGCTTCGGAAAAGATGGATGTTTCGTCGGAGTTATCCACAAACAGGTCGGCGCTTGCTTCGTCAAAGCCGGATTGCAGCAAGCTTTGCCGCCAGATTTGCTTCACCAGCCCCAGCAAGGTGGCGTCATCCTGCCAAAGGACGATATCAGTCGCCAGCAGCTTGTCGGTGACGCCGTGGCCGTCTTGCCCGCCTTGCTGCGCCTCTACACGCATGGCGCGCTGCAACAAAGCCAGCATCTTGTTCACCTTCGGGCTGGGGCGTCCCGCAGTGGGGGCGGCTGCGCCCTCATCTGCCCCGGACAACCAGACCGCCTGCATGTCGCCGTAGTGCTGCTGGATGCGCTCTACCCAGGCGTCCAGGGCCTCTATCTGGCGTTCGGCCTGCTGCTCCAGGTCGTCGCGGCTGCCCTCGTTGCTACCCGCGGTCATGCCGTGGTAAGGGCTGGCCACCTGAATCATCACCGGCTGGCCTGATTTAATCAGATAGCCGCGGCCGGTTGGCAGCGAGGCATCCCGCACCGCGGCCGGCGTGCGCGCCACCTTCAGCACGTCAACTGCCTGCGAAGTTTGCAGGCCGATGCCGTAGTTCGAGGACAAGATGCGCCGGCGCATGTCCGAGGTGCTGGCTTCCGGTGCAAAGGCCACTACAAAGTGCATGCCCTCGCGCTGGAAGCGGCGCAGCAGGCGGCTGACGCCCTCCATCAAGGCGCGCTGCGATTCCAGTTCTTCGCTGAAGTCGTCGAAGTTGTCAATGAAGACGAACAGCTCACGCGGGCGCGCGCCGACGCCGCCCGCGGCGTTGGCCACGGCCATCAACATGCCCTCCGCGCTCAGCTTGGTGGTCAACGCCTCCAGGTCTTCAATCTCAGACACCGCAGCCAGCACATGCGGCAGGTCGCTCAGCTTGTGCCGCCCGCCGTAGTCCATCAGCTTACGCTGCGTATCTATCAGCACCATAGGCGTCTGATCCGGGTTGTAGCGTTCGGCCAGCGAGAAAATCCAGTTCAGCATCACTGTGGTCTTGCCGGACAGAGGCGGCCCCACCACAGCAAAGTGCGGCCCCAGCGCCTTGAGCGAGCTGCGCGCGGGATGCAGATTTTCCAGTTGCCCCAGCACGCCCTCGATGCGCCGCTCACCACCTGATCCCAGCTCGCGCAGCATCTCAATCAGGGGCACAGTTTCCGGCAGAATGTTAATGCGGTCGGGCTGGTGCTGCCAGACGAGGTCGCCCGCCCGCAGCCTCTGCCACATTTGTCGTCCGATGGTGGCAAGGTCGTCCGCTTCGGGCGTGGCCGCGCGGCCTTCCGCATCGAACACGCCCACCGGCAAGGCAGCCTGGAACAACAGCGGCGCTTTGCCGATGCGAATGTAGCCGCGGCCGGGGATGTCGTCAATCTCCATCGCGCCGCGGCCTACAATGTCCAGCAGGCGGTCGGTGTTGCCTTGCTTAAAGGTGATGCGCTCGCCGAACAGGGCATACAGCTTGCTGGGCATGTTGTTGGGGATATTGGCCGACACCACAAAGCTGATGCCCAGCGCCAACGAGCGGCGCACCAATGGCATCAGGGCGCTTTCCACCAACACTTCATAGTTTTCATACAGGTCGGCAAAGTTATCAATGACTACCAGCAGCGCGGGCAGGGCTGTTTCAGGATGGCGCGCGTTGTATTCCCACAGGCTGTTGGTGTTGGCCTCGGCCAGCAACAGCGAGCGGTCGTCGGCCATGCGGTCCAGTTTGCCCAGCAGGCGTTGCAGCCGCTCTTCATAGGCCTCTTCGTCGGCATAGATCACTGTGCCTACGTGCGGGAAGCCCTCCATGCTGCGGAAGTTGCGTCCGCCCAGGTCTACCAGATATACGTGCAACTCGTCGGGGGTGTGCGTGGCAGCGAGGTGCGTCACCAGCGTGCGCAGCATCGAGGTTTTGCCCCAGCCCGAATCGCCCAGCACCACCAGGTGGTTGCGGCTGAGGTCGAAACGCAGCGGAAATTGCTGTATCACCGTGGGATTATCCACCAGACCGGCCACGGGCCGCAGCGCGCCCTCCTGCCAGTCTATGCCGGGCCACAGTGTGGCGGTGTCGCCGCGCAGCCAGGCGTCTATCTCGGTGGTCAGGGTAAAGGTGCGGTTGTTCTGCGCGTCTATAATGGGCGCTTGCAGGCTGATCTGCTGGGGCAGAAAGGCGGGCCACGGCTTGGGGGCCATTTGGCCGCCGGTCAGCTCGCGCGCCAGGTTCACCACCGCGTCGTAGAGCTTGGGCGCTTCATCTCCTGCGGGCAGCGCGGGCGCGCCTGGTCGGTCGTCGGGCTGAGACTCGCCGGTGTAGGAAACCTGGATCAGCTCCAGTGTGTCGTTGCCGATCTGCAAATAGCCGCGGCCGGGCATGCCGTTGGGCAGATAGGCGGCGTCGGGCTTGCGCAGCAGCTCGCGGCTGGTATCGGTTTCCTCCACGCGCAGGCACAGGCGCAGCTTGATGTTGGCGCGCATCTGGTCGGTGACGCCCTTGGGCCGCTGCGAAGCCAGCACCAGGTTCACGCCGATGGAGCGCCCCACGCGCGTGATGCTCTCCAGCTCGGCCTTGTAGTCGGGGTTGTCATCAATCATCTCGGCGTATTCGTCAATGATGATGAAGAGATGGGGGAACGGCTCGCGCGTCAGGTGCAGACCTTTGCGTCGGTACTCGATGATGTCCTTAGCGCCGGTGTCGGTACACAGCGCCATGCGCCGGTTCATCTCCGCCTTGATGGCGCTGAACATGCGGGCTACCGCGGCCTTATTCAGGTTGGTGACAATGTCTACGCAGTGCGGCAGGCGCTCGAACGGCTTGAATGCGCCGCCGCCCTTGTAGTCTACCAGCACAAAGTTCAGAATGTCGGGTGAGTAGTTCAGCGCCAGGCCCACAATCATGGTCATCAGCATTTCCGACTTGCCGGAGCCGGTGCCGCCGGCGATCAGGCCATGCACACCGTCGCGCTTGGCCTCCAGCGCCAGGGTGCGCTTTCGCATGCCAGAGCTGATGCCCAGGGTGACGCGCAGCCAGTCGGCGTGTTCGGCGGTGGCGTTGCGCGCCCAGGTTTCGCGCGTGCTGCGCGCCAGCTCGGCCATAAAGGGCTTGTTGGGGTCCAGCCCGCGTAGCTCGGTGAGTACCTGGCGATAGGAGGAGCTTTTCGGCAGCGCGTCAATGCGCAGCGGCGCGCGGAAGGACCGGCCCGACCGGGCGATATAGGCCTGCATGGCCTGTCCCAGATCGCGCACCAGCTTGGCTTCGCCGCGCACTTGTTCACCCTGCACCGCGCCGGGCAGCAGGGCCACCTGAAAGCTCAGCGGCACGCGGCCGGCGCGCACCACGCCGCGACCCGCGGTCTCTTCCACCTCGGTATTGCTGCCGACCACCGAAGAATAGTCGCCGGAGTCGGAGAGGCGCAGGCTGAGCCGCTCGGTGAACAGGCTGAAAAGCTTGTTGCTGAGGACGTTGAAGCGGTTGGCAGTGATGAGAATGTGAATGCCGTAGGCTTTGGCCTGCCGCGCCAGCGCCACGAAGGCATACAGTGCGCTGGTCTCGTCCTCGGCTTCGTTGGGGTTGCCGAAAGTTTCGATGAACTCGGCGAAGTTATCTACCACCAGCAGAATAGCCGGTTCGATGCGCTGTGTGCCCAGCGCGTTGTATTCAAACAGGGTGGAAACGCCGACATCGGCAAACTTGTGCTTACGCGCGTCTACAATATCGTTCATCTCGCGCAGCAATTGCTGTACGCGCTCTTCGTAGCCGGCCTCGTCGGGCAAGATCACCGTGCCCACCTGCGGCAGCGCGGTGAGCACCTCCAGGTTGCGCCCGCCCAGGTCCAGCACATGCGCCTGAAATTCATCCGGCGAATGGGTGCTGGCCAGGCTTGTGATCAGGGTGCGTACAAAGGCAGTTTTGCCGTAGCCCGATGCGCCAAAAAGCACAGCGTGGCCTTTGCTGAAATCTACCACCAGCGGCAACTGGCGAGCGTTGGCGGGATCATCCAGCAGGCCCACCACCGCGCGCAGCGCAGCCCAATCCCAGTTCACCCCGGGCCAATGGCCTTTGCCCGCGAGCCAGGCTGCGGCCAGCGGATTGAGCATCAAGGCCTGCTCGGCTTCGGTGGCGCTTTGCCCCAGGGTGAGCAGCGGCAGCGCGGCCGCATCCACATAGCCGCGGCTGAGCGGATCGGCCAGGGTGAGGCGCGGGGAAAGGAAGGGGGGCCACGGCGTGCGCGGGCGCGCGGCGCCGGCCTCGGCCAGCAGCTCGTTGCACAACGCCACGACGACATCGTAAAACTTAGGCTGGCGTCCCCCTTCCAGCGGCGCGGCATAGGGGTAGTTTTCGCCGGTGTAGGCCACCTGGATCAGCTCGACGTTGTCGTTGCCCACCTGCAAATAGCCGCGGCCCGGCATGCCGTTGGGCAAAAAGGCGGCGTCGGAGCGGCGCAGCATCTCGCGGCTGGTATCCACCGACTCCACGCGCAGGCAGATGCGGTATTTGATGTTGGCGCGCATCTGGTCGGTGACGCCGGTGGGACGCTGCGCGGCCAGCAGCAGGTTCACGCCGATGGAGCGCCCCACGCGCGTGATGCGGTCCAGCTCGTCCTTGAACTCCGGGTTTTCCGAGATCATCTCGGCGTATTCGTCAATGATGACAAAAAGGTGCGGGAAGGGCTGATAGCTGAGGTGGTAGCCCTTGGCGCGGTATTCCACAATGTTGGCAACGCTCTTGTCTACGCACAGCGCCATGCGCCGGTCCATTTCGGCGTTGATGGCGGTGAACATACGGCGCACCGCGGCCTTGTTGAGGTTGGTGATGGTATCTACGCAGTGCGGCAGGTCGGTGAAGGGGGCAAACGCGCCGCCGCCCTTGTAGTCTACCAGCACGAAGTTCAGAATGCTGGGGTCGTAGTTTAGGGCCAGGCCAACGATTAACGTCATCAGCAGCTCGGACTTGCCCGCGCCGGTGCCGCCGGCGATCAAGCCATGCACGCCGTCGGTTTTGGCCTCCAGGTGCATCTCGCGCAGGCGGTTGCCCGACACCACGCCAATGGTGACGCGCAGCCAGTCGGCCAGATCAGGTTGCTGGCTTTTGTTCCATTGCGTTTTGGTCACCTGCTTCAGGCGCTCCAGGAAGTTCTCATCCAGCTCCAGGCCATAGGCGCGCGCCAGGATTTGCTTGAAGAGGATGGCGCGCGGCAGGGCGTCCACGCGCGCGGGCAGGCGATAGGAACGCCCCGATTTAGCCATCCAGGCGTGCATGGCGTCGCCCAGGCGCTGGATTTCCTGCGCTTCGTTGGCCGGTTCTTGCAACGGCCCGCGTTCCAGGTTGAGAGGCAGGGCGATCTGGAAGCTGAGCGGCTGGCCGGCAGCTTTGACATAGCCGCGCCCGGCCACATCGGGCAGGTCGGCCACAAAGCCGCCCACGATCTGACGATACTCTGAGGCGTCGCCCAGCTTCAGGGTGAGGCGCTCGGTGAAGAGGTTAAAAAGCTGCATAGGCAGCGAGTTGAGCTGGTCAATGGTGATGACGCAGTGAATGCCAAAGGGCTTGGCTTGCCGCGCCAGCGCCACGAATCTATCCATAGCGGTTTCCACGCCTTCGGCCTGCGAATCGCCGCCAAAGGTTTCGCGGAACTCCACAAAGTTATCAATCGCCAGCAACACCGCGGGCAGGGGCGCGTCGGGGTGGGTTTGGTTGTATTTGTAGATGTCGGGCGCGCCGGCGTTAGCCAGGATCACCTTGCGCTTCTCAACCTGATCATCCAGCTCGCGCAGCACTTGCTCGACGCGCTCTTCGTAGCCGGCTTCGTCGGGGTTCACCACTGCACCGACATGGGGCAGGCTGCTGAGGGCAGCCAGGTTGCGCCCGCCCAGGTCAAGCAGATACATGTGCAGGTGATCGGGCGAATGGGTGGCGGCCAGGCTGATGGCGAGGGTGCGCAAAAAGGTGGTTTTGCCCCAGCCGGAGCCGCCGAATACCACGGCGTGGCCGCGCGGCAGGTCAAGCGTGAGGGGAAGCTGGCGCGCGGCGTAGGGGTTATCTACCAAGCCGATCACCGGACGCACGGCAAAATGTTCCCAATCCTGGGTGGCGCGCCAGCCGCTGCTGCCGGCCAGCCATTGCCCCAGCTCAGGATTAAGCGAAAGAGTCTTCTTCCAGGGGCGGCCCGCAGTGATCGCCTCGACATCGGGCAGATAGCGCGGCGCACTGATGGCTTGAGCGGTGGGGTCTTCGGCAATCAAGGTATCGGTGAGAACCAGGTGCTTGGGCAGGAAGTCCGGCCAGGGTGCGTACTGCGGCGCGCAGCCGATCTCGGCAGCCTTGGCTTGCAGGCTTTTGATGATGACCTTGTACAGCTCTGGCAAGTCCTGATCCTGGTTGGCGGCGTCCACGGGGTGGCGCGGGTCGCGGTATTTTTCGCCAGTGTAGGCCACCTGCATCAGCTCGATCTCTTCGTTGCCCACCTGCAAATAGCCGCGGCCCGGAATACCGGGCGGCAGGAAGGCGGCCTCGGTGCGGCGCAACATCTCGCGGCTTTCGCCGGGGGTCTCCACGCGCAGGCAGATGCGGAATTTGATGTTGGAGCGCATCTGGTCGGTGACGCCGCTGGGGCGCTGTGCGGCCAGGATCAGCGAAACGCCCTGAGCGCGGCCCACGCGCGTGATGCTTTCCAGCTCGGCTTTGTACTCTGAGCGGTCGGCGATCATCTCGGCAAATTCGTCAATGATGATGAACAGGTACGGATAGGGGGCATG
Organism: Anaerolineae bacterium; assembly: GCA_049299095.1. GTDB lineage: Bacteria > Chloroflexota > Anaerolineae > JAAEKA01 > JAAEKA01 > JAAEKA01. Next base: position 8,052 of record JBAQWV010000081.1, read on the forward strand.
GCTTTCATGCAGCCCCTTGCGGCGGTAGTCTACGATGTCCTTGGTGCCGGTGTCGGCGTTCAGCTTTTGGCGGCGCTTCATTTCGGCGTTGATGGCGGTGAACATGCGCGTGACCGCGTCGCCTTCCAGGTTGGTGATGATGTCTACGCAGTGCGGCAGGTCTACAAATTCCTTGAACGCGCCACCGCCTTTGTAGTCTACCAGCACGAAGTTCAGCACGCTGGGGTCGTAGGTGACCGCCATGCCGGCGATCAGCGAGATAAGCAGCTCGGACTTACCAGAGCCGGTGCTGCCGGCCACCATGCCGTGTACGCCGTCGCGCTTGGCCGAGAAGACCAGCGTACGCGCCTTGCTGCCGGCCATGCGACCAATCTTGCAGCGCAGCCAGTTGGCTTGGCGCGGCAACACGCTTTTTTGCCACTTGGCCGCGGCGTCGTTTTCCAGCTCTTCCAGCGAGCGGAAGCCGAACAGATCCATGAAGGGCACAGCACCGGCCAAGCCCGCGCCCGGCCCCTGGCGCACTTCGTATTGGGCCAGTTCGCGCACCAGGGCGTCCATGTGCTGCGGGTTGGCGAGTGTGTCCGCCGCACCTACGTAACGGAAGGAGTTGACGCCCACCTCGGCATAGCGAAAATGCAGCTTTTGCAGGGTCTGGCTCTTGGTGTTGGTGGCAGGGGTGGTCTGCTCGACTTCGATCACGGCCTGACAACCGCTGGGAACTTTGGCGCGCTCCGGCACGAGGAAAAGCACGGCCGCGCCGAGCGCGTTGCCCTGCTCAATCAGAATCGAAATCGCCGCGTCCGATTCAATATCGTACAACGGTGATGTCTCATCGTAGGTAGAGTCCATCAAGTCTACCACAACGAGATGGAAGGGAAGGGTAGGGTCGCCCTTGGCTTGCTGGTCGTCGCGGCTTTCTAGTTGAATTTTGCGCGTGGCCAGCAGGCGGCGCAGGCCTTCCAAATAACCGGTCAGCGGGCCTTCGTCGGCTTCGTCAAAGGCGCGTTGGTCGGCGGCATCCTCTGGCTTGACCTGGTCGAGGAAAAAACGGTATTCGGTATCGGCGTCAGCCTGGCTGTGCTGCAACTGATCGGTCCAGCCCCATTCCTGTTTACGCGCGGCCAGGATGGCTACACGCGCATCCATGGGTGCGTGGAAGGTGATGAAGTGCGCCAGCAGGGCGCGGATAGTCTTGTAAACAGCCTCGCGGTCGCCTGCAATGCCGAGTGCGTGCGTGGTGGGGGTGAAGGTGGCACGCGCATCCTCGGCCTGCTCTTCCTTTTCGCTTTGTTCCCCGTCCCCGCTGCTTTGCTGTGGCACATAGGGTTGGCGCAGGGCAATGATAACAGGGATATCGTCCACAAAGCGCGCGTCCTGCTCCAGTTTGAGCGCGGCGCGCACCTGCGGGTCGTCCATGTCATCGGCCTTGTCAAAGCGAAAAACCACCGTGGAGGGGAGTGTGCCGATGCCCAGACGAATGACGCCGAAGTCCTTGTCAGAGGTGCGGCGTTCCCACAGGCGCGTGTCGGCGCGCAGGGTGCGGTCGGCTTTTTCTACCTCGACGCGGGCTGTTTTTACCACACGAAAGATGGTCTGCGTGTCGGGATAGTTGTAATGGTAGAAGCGACGCTGCATGTCGTGGTAGACGTGCATTTGCTTGGTCAGCTCGACCAAACGCTCTTCGTAGGCGCGCTGGGCCTCGGCCAGCTTGCGCTTTTCGCGTATATAGCTGTAGACTGCAATGCCGCCCGATGCGACCACTGCCAACGACATGGGGATCATCATCATCAGGCTGCGGCCGCCGCCGAGTGTACCCATGAAGATAAAGCTGACGATCATCACTAACGGCAGGGCCATTTGCGACAGTCGTTCCCAACCGCTTTGCCCCTTGTCGGGCGGCGATGGAATTTCGATTTCGTCAAAGGGTAGTTCTGGTTGGATGCGAGGAGGACGATCAATGACGATTGGTTTGTTCATAGCAGCCCACTGAATTTGACGGTCATAAGCGGTTAGCGGAGCAGGTCAAGCAGTAGAACCAGGATGGCAATGAAGAAGGCCATGCCGAGCAGCACAATCACGGCGGTCATCACCCCGCGCAGAGTCAGTGCACGCCGTTTCTTGCGACGGGGTGTTTCGCCCACTACTTTGCGCAATTGCTGAGCCAGTTCGGCGGCATGGGGCTGGCGGGTATCGCGCTGCGGGCTAACCGCCTGTGAGGCGATTTGCGCTACGGCTTTGACATCCTCAACGCGGTTCATGGCAACGCGGTTGTTTTTCAGCACGGCCAGGTAAACATCGTTGTCGCTGCGCAGCTTGAAAGTATACACAGGCTCACCCACCAGCATTTCGTACAGGAGCAGGCCGATACCGTAGACGTCGGTGCGAAAATCAGGCAGTGCGCTGGCGCGCTCGACGGGCACCAACTCCGGCGCTGTATAGGCGGGGGGAACCCAGGCGGTGTACCAATCGGTGCGCAGCGTGTCTTTGGGGCTGACAATACCCAGATCAAGCAGCAGCACATGCGGCACATTATGCTTGTCGTCGAAATGTACCAGCACGCCTTCGGGGGAGAGGCCGAAATGATAGACCCCGCGGCGATGCATGATATTGACTGCGGCCGCGATGTCGGTCGTGATCCAGCCCACATGGTTGATCCAGAGCTGTGGGTTTTTCACCAGCACTTCGCGCAGGGTATCGCCTGGTATAAAGGTGAAGAGATAAAAATAGAGCAGGTGGCCGCGCAGCATGGTCTTGCCGTAGGAGTCTTTATCTATCGAGGTGTTAGCATAGGGAGGCAACAGGCTGGGTAGGCTGTCTAGTTGGTCTTTGCTTTTGGCTAGCGCCTGCAAAAAATCCGCCTCGCGCTTGAGCCGTTCTTTGTTTTCCGTGCCCGGATGAGCTATCTTCATGTATTTGCGCTGCTTTTGGTGCATCACCTCGTAGATGGCGGCGGAACGCAGCACCACCAGCAGGCGCACGATCTCGATATCGCCAAACCACTCTCCATAGTCGAGGATGATAGGCGACATCTCTGCCGGGCAGTAGGTTTCCTGGCAATAGAGGTTACCATCAGGCGAAGTGCGATCGCACAAAAGGCAGACTTGCTTCATACAAAAAGCCCTTTTCAGGATTGTGTGCAGAACAGAGAGGGGTGGAACATCTCGATTTTACGTAGGTTTACGTTAATTGCCAAGTCATGCCTGCTCAAGACGGGTAGGTGACATCGAGATCGAAATGGCCGTCTGGATACAGCGTGAAGCGCGCCTTGATCCACGGCGACTGGCCCGGCTTGCGCAAGCGACGACGCAGCTCCTTGAACAGGAAGTAGAACCGGTAACTCGTGTCGAAGTCTCTCTCCACCGCCGGCTCTTCTGGGGTGACGTAGTGACCATAAGTTAGTCCATTGTCATCTTCCTCAATCTCGGCGTAGGCACTGGCCTGCTCCCAGACTTCAGGGATCGCTTCAACGATCAAGCGGCCCAATGCCTGGTAGATCTCCTCGATAGGGGTGTTTGTGAGATTGCGAAAGTCCATATCAACCTCCTGGTTGGTTCTCATAAGCCTTTAGACGCTTACGTCCATTGATCCAATACTTCACTTCAAAAATATCAAGCCGGTTGATATTGCCAGGCGGATACTGGACTGTTATATCTACCTTGACCTGTTTGCCTTGTGCCAACGCGGTTGCCCATTCGTTCTCCATGCGCTTCCATGCACCGCGGTTGAGGTTCGCATCCTGAGGTACCAGGTTCACCCCTTCCGGCGTGCCATCAAAGCGCGTGGCGATCAAGTGACCGCCTTCATCGGAGGTTGTAAAAGTGCGCTGTTTCTTTTCTCAGTCTGCTCTTGCGTCCAGCCGCTGCCAGAAAGCCGCTACCGGCTCAGGCTCCAATTCCACCATGCGGGAATAAGCCGCCTCATCGGCAGCCACAAAATCCGGCCCCATGACTAACTGCAAATTACCGTCCAGCAGTTTTACAATCCAATCTTCCGGAATCGCGGCATCAACCGTCTGGAAAAACCACGCCGGCAGCCAATCTATTATATCTACGTCATTGATGATCTGGATGGATACTCGTCCTTCAAAGACCGCGATGG
>JBAQWV010000082.1:0-5572 GCA_049299095.1 Anaerolineae bacterium
GAGCGTCAACTGCGCGCCACCTGCCTCGGCCGGGCCAAAGGCCAGTTTGCCGCCAAGCTGGGCGGCGCGCTCGCGCAGGCCGTGCAAACCAAAGCTAGGCGCGGTCGCGGCATCAGCCGGGCCAAGGCCGTCGTCGCGCACACGCAGCGCCATTGTGTTGTCTTGCCGGGCTAACTCGATCCAGACCGTGCGGGCATGGGCGTGTTTTTGCACGTTGGTCAACGCTTCTTGCGCGCCGCGGTATAACGCATGACGTTGGCTCGCTGGCAGCTCGGGCAACGTGTCGGCCAGGTCCAGATGGACCTGGATGCCGGTGGCCTCCTGAAAGTGGCCCGCTAGCCGTTTGAGCGCCGGAGCCAGGGCTAAATCAGCCTCTACTGGTGCGCGCAGCGACGCCACAGTGCGGCGCAACTCACCCAAGCCTTCGCTGATTTGCGTCTGTACCACGCCGATTGTCTCGCCCGCGCGTTCCGGTGCGGTGGAAATGAGCCGCTGCGCGGCCTGTAACTGCACCGAGGCTACAGTCAGGCGGTGGCCCAGGGTGTCGTGCATCTCGCGCGCGAGGCGATTGCGCTCCTGCTGCACGGCCAGCTCCTCGACCTGCGCGGCATACACTTGGAGCTGCACATGCGCGGCTTGCAATTCATCGAGCAGACGTTCGCTTTCTGCCCGCGCGGCCTCCGCATTGGCCGTTTGTCGGGCAAAGATCGCGAAAAAGATGTAGCCTGCCACGTAAATGGGAAAGGAAAGCACGCCATTTAGTCCCATTTCGCCTATATAGGCAACCATAGTGATCAGGCTGAACAGGCTGATCCAGATGGTCGTGGCGCGGGTGGAGTACATCATGGTGACTTCGGCGCTGAGGACGAAGAACAAAATCACGGCGACCAGTGGGTGCGGTGGCAATGCCAGCAGCAGGGCAATCAGCGCCGTTTGCAGCATGGTATAGGCTGTACGCCGCCAGGGTGCGCCGTGAAGGAGGGTGTCGCGCAGCGAGAATACGATGGCTATGAGAGCGAATACACCCGAAATAATCCAGCGCAGGGGTGCTTGCTGTGCAAAGAGTTCCCAGAGCAGTGGCAGCGCCACAGCAGGCAGGATGAAATAGCCTGAAATATCGAGCAGGTGTGGTTTGTGTTGCGCGGTTTGGGAGGGCATAGGGTGGATGATAGCTGTAATGACGGGGAGTGGGAAATTGCACCGCGGCGATATGAGCACGTCAAAGTTCAAAATTCGGAAGTGGCAAATCGCCTGCATATTGAGCCACTTCCGAAATTCCCTTCAGTGTCCTGCTGACTGGCGCGCAGCTTGCTGCTAAACAGCTTTGCTAAGAGCGGCGACGGAGCAACAACGATGCGCCCACGGCGACCAGGATCAGCGGCCAGGCATAGCCAGCCAGCTCTAGCAGGCGCATGGCCGCGCCGCCGCGCAGTAATGCCAGTCCTACCAGACCTATGATGCCGCCGGGGATCAGCGGCCACCACTGGAAGCCCTGCCTTGTGAGCAGTGAGAGCAGGCTGATTAAGGCCCAGCCAACCGAAAAGGCGACGAGAAAAACGCCGCCCTGATTTTGCTCGCCCAGATCAGTGAACGGTACTTGCAGCAGGTATGTGCCCAGGGCAATGCCTGCCAGCACCCCGCCCGGGATTATCAGGCCGAATTCGCGGGTGAGCAGCCCCCACGCGAGAAAGATCAAAGCCAGACCGGGCAGCACGAGGTGTTCCATATTGGGCAGGTCAATCACCATCGAGGCGAAAACTAGCAAGCCAATGACAATCAGTAGGATGCCAGCGACGGAACGATCATGGGCTTCGTTGGGCGATTCCGGGGGATTCGGGGTCATGAGTAGTCTCCTTGCGCAGACGTTTATTTGCAATCGGGCTTAGCAACCGCATCTGCGGAATTCGTGCCGTTATAGCGTCATCTGTCAACTGCATAACACTTGCTTAGTTTACAACACATTGGGTCATGTCCGCCAGTGCCGGAAGTCATGCTCGGGTCACACACGATGGATTGGCCGGTAGAGCGCGCCGGACGTATAATGGCGCAACTGGTAACTCTTAACTGGTGACATGACATGACCCGTAACTCGCTACTCCTATCCTTGTTCGTGTGTTTGATTGTGCTTGCTGGCTGCCAGCCGCCAGTAGCGCCGACGCCAGTCACGATCAGCACTTCCGCGCCAACCTTTGTACCCACCGCGTTGCCGCAGTCTACCCTGATTGCCAGCCTGGCGACCAAGCCGTCCGCGCCGACTGCTGTACCAACGGCCTTCCCGCAGCCAACGCTGGCAATCACTCTGACGACCCCGCCACCGCCAGCGCCCACCCTTTCGGCAGTGATGTCCCCCACGCGTGCGAGCGCGCTGCCGGTGTACACCTACCGCGTTATCAACAGCTATCCGCATGATCCGGCCGCATTCACGCAGGGGTTGGTCTATCAGGACGGCATTTTCTATGAGGGAACCGGCCTGCGCGGGCAGTCTACGCTGCGCAAGGTTGACCTTGCCACTGGTGAAGTGCTGACCGGCGTGCGGCTGCCCGATGCTTATTTCGGCGAGGGCATTGCAGTCGTGGGCAAGCGGCTCTTTCAGTTAACGTGGCAGGAGCATACGGGTGTTATCTACGACAAGGATAGTTTTGCGGTGCTGGGCACATGGACATATGAGGGCGAGGGCTGGGGGCTGACCACTGACGGCAAGCGCCTTGTTATGAGCGATGGCACGCATGAACTGCGTTTTCTCGACTCCGATACCTTGCAGGAAACAGGGCGCGTTGCTGTTTTTGACGAGCAAGGCCAGCCGTTGGTACGGCTAAACGAGCTGGAATTCGTTGAAGGCGAGGTTTGGGCCAACATCTGGCAAACCGACCGCATCGCGCGCATCAATCCAGCCGACGGCGCGCTGCTGGGCTGGATTGACCTCACCGGCTTGTTGCCCGCTGCCGATCGCGTACAGCGTGTGGATGTGTTGAACGGCATCGCGTTCGATCCCGCCACCAAGCGGGTTTTCGTCACCGGTAAGTGGTGGCCCAAGCTCTTTGAGATCGAGCTGGTGAAGGAATAGGCGACCGGAAGACAGACCACGTTACCGCGGGAAATAAAAAAGCGCAGCGCGCAGGATGGGGAGCCTGACGCACTGCGCCGATGACAAGCGGTGTGCTTTACTTATTGCGGCGCTGTTTGGTAGCCAGATCGAGGAGGACGGCTAGCACAAATACAGCACCCTTGATAACCAATTGGTAATAGGAGGAGATGCCCAAGAGATTCAGACCATTAGAAAGCACACCGATAATCAACGCACCAATGATGGTGCCGCCCACCCCACCGACGCCCCCAAACAGACTGACACCACCGAGAACTGGCGCAGCAATCGCGTCCAGTTCCCAGCCGCTGGCCGCGTTGGGCTGGGCTGAGGAGAGGCGGGCAGTCAGCAGGATGCCACCAATCGCGGCCATGAAGCTGCTGATCATGTACACAGCCAGCTTGATGCGCGCGGGAGAAACACCCGCCAGGCGCGTGGTTTCTTCGTTGCCGCCGACTGCGTAGACATACAAGCCAAAACGGGTTTGCCGCAGCACGATCCAGGCGATGACCGCAACTACTGCCAGAATGATGATCGGCATGGGAATACCTACCACGGTGCCGTTGCCAAGCCAGGTGAAGGACTTGGACAAGCCCGCAATCGGGCGACCCTGCGTGTACACCAGCGTCAGGCCGCGCGCCACGGCCAGCGTCGCCAGCGTGGACACAAAGGGCGGCATGCCGCCGCGCACGATCAGCAGGCCATTCACCAAGCCCACGCCTGTACCGGCCAGCAACGCAATGGCAATCGCAGGCACCGTGCCCAAGCCGTTGCGTGAAGCCATGCCCGCGGCCACAGCGCCGCTCAGTGCCATCACCGACCCGACCGACAGGTCAATGCCCGAAGTGAGGATCGTGAAGGTGACGCCAATCGCCACAATCGCGATGATTGAAGTTTGCAGACCGACGTTCAGCAAGTTCGAGACTTTTAGGAAATCAGGCGAGCCAAGCGCAAAGATCAGACCGATTACCAGCAGGATCAGCACCACGCTGAAGCGTTGGAGCAGATTAAGCAGGCTGCGGCTGCCAGATTTTGTTGTGTCGTTTAAAGTTGTCGTTGCGTGGCTCATGCTGACTGCTCCGTTTCACCCGCGACGCCGCTGGCCGCGCGCATAATCACGTCTTCGTTGGCTTCGGCGCGAGAAAATTCACCCGTAATTGAACCCTCGTGCATCACGATCACCCGATCACTGACGCCCAGCACTTCGGGCAGCTCGGACGAGATCATCAGCACGCCGACCCCTTGTTCGGCCAGTTCGCGCATCAGGCCGTGGATTTCCGCCTTGGCCCCCACATCAATGCCGCGGGTGGGTTCGTCCAGAATCAGCACCTTCGGGTGCAGCGTGAGCCAGCGGGCGATAATCACCTTTTGCTGGTTGCCGCCCGACAGGTTGCGGATACGTTGACGCAGAGTGGGGGTGCGGATATTCATTTTCTTGACATAATCGTTGGATACTTTGTCAATCGCGCCGAAGTTCAGGAACCCCAGCTTGCTCACCTGCTCCATTGAACTCATCACGAGGTTGTCGCGCACCCCCATGTTGAGGAACAGCCCCTGCTGCTTGCGGTCTTCCGGCACAAAGCCGAGGCCATACTTGATCGCGTCGCCGGGGCCGTGCAGCTTCACCGGCTGCTGGCCGATGCGGATTTCACCCGCTGTCGTGGGGCGGATACCAAACAGCGTTTCGGCCAGCGCGGTGCGTCCAGCACCCACCAGCCCGGCAATGCCCAGGATTTCACCGGCGCGCACATTCATGGACACACCCTTCAGCTCCAGATTGTCCTTTAGGCCGACTGTTTCCAGCACAATATCGCCGCGCTTCGTGCCCGCGGGCGGATAGAGGTCGCCCAGTTCGCGGCCGACCATCATATGCACGATATCGTCTTCGGTCATGCCAGCAATGGCGCGTTCGCCCACGTATTGGCCGTCACGCAGCACAGTCATGTGGTCGCAGATTTCAAATATCTCGTTGAGCCGGTGTGAAATGTAAATGATCGAAACGCCCTGCGCTTTCAGCGAACGCATCACGTCGAAGAGAACTTCGGTTTCGCGGTCGGTGAGGGCCGAAGTCGGCTCGTCCATCGCGATCAAGCCGGGGCGGAAATTTTCTGCCGACTGCGGGTTGAGGGACAGGGCTTTGGCGACTTCCACCATTTGCTGCTGGGCAATGCTCAATTCCACTACTTCGGTTTTGGCGCTAATGCCCAGGTTCAACCGGTCCAGCAATTGCTGCGCCTGCCGATAGAGTTCGTTCCAGTTCACCAGCCCCGCACCGCGGCGCGGCTCGCGGCCCAGAAAAATATTTTGCCCCACGGTTAAATGCGGGATCAGCGACAATTCCTGATGGATCATGCTGATACCCAAGGCCTGGGCGTCTTGTGGGCTGCGAATATCTACCTGCTCGCCGCGCACTAGAATACGGCCCGTATCAGGCCGATAAGCGCCAGTCAAGATTTTCATCAAGGTACTCTTGCCCGCGCCATTTTCTCC
>JBAQWV010000083.1:0-2307 GCA_049299095.1 Anaerolineae bacterium
ATCAAGAATTGGTGTGGTCATCAGCAGTCCTCCTCTGTGTGCTGAGTCCCGCCCGGCGAATCGAACGCCGGACCAGCCGCTAGGGCCGGTCCCACCAGGGCAACGGGGCCACCTGCTCGACCCTGACGGGCGCCCCGGAGCAGGCCACGGGGCGAGGGGATGGGCGGATCCGAAACGCCCAGCCCGTCAAGGTGGGGGACGGTCAATCGGCCGGGCAGGGTCCGGCTCGATGAACTCGGGTTCGTGTGCGTCGCAGTTCAGGGCGATGACCAGCGGGGACACCGCCCGGACCAGATCGCCAAGCTCGGCGCGGCAACGGCGGCGACGGTCCCGGTCCAACTGCTCGGTCACGGCGGCACGCACGGCGGCGGCGCATTCCTCGGCCGACTGTCGATGGCGGGCATCAGCGATCAGCGCGGCGGCGAGTTGGACGACGGAGCCGATCAGGCAACCGACCGACAGCCAGACGGCGTGGGCCAGCGTCATCGCAGCCACCCCGCGACCAGGTCGGCAACGAGCAGGACGATGGCGACGGTGATGAGGGTCGACATCGTGCCGGTCATGCGGCACCATCCCGCGTCTCGCCCGTCGGTTGCTGCGCCTTGCCCGCCAGCCACGCATCGAGAATGTCGGCGGTGTACGCCGGTCGGCCACCGTCGCTGAAGGGGGCAGGTGTGGGACCGGTGCCGTTGCGGCGGTGCCGTTGCCACGTTCCGCGCCCCATCCCGTTGAGGTAGGCGCGGGCCTGTCTCGCGTTCATCGGGCCGGTCGGCTTGCGGGTCGCGGCGATGGCCGCGGTGATCTCGGCGGCAAGCCGCTCGACGTCGGATTGGCGGGCCATCAGTCCGTCGCCTCCGTGGCGACCCAAACGATCGCAGTAGCGCCGGAAGGCGTCGGGCGGCGTCGGTCGGTCGCTTCGACAAGGCCGAGGGCGACGAGTTCTCCCCTGCGCTTCCCCGCCGAGGTGGGTTGGCGACCGACGATCTCCGCCAGCTCGAAGTCGGTCAGCCCATCAGCGCCAGCGGCGACGAGAGCAGTAAGGCAACGCTGGCGGAGCGTCGCGGTTGTCTCCAGGGCGAGGATGGCAGCGTCGCGGCTCGTGTCCGGGTCGGCGGTGCGCCACATCGGCAGGGCGAGTTGGCCGGTCATGACGTCACCGGCTCCGGCTCCCGGTACCCGGCGGCCTGAGGGAACAGCATGTCGAGAGGGCAGCGGAGCGCGTCTGCGATCGCCTTAGCGGTTGGTGCTGACGCTCCGTACCGCCCGTAGGTGAGATCGCTCACGAATGAGAGGTTCTTGCCGGTGGCCTTGGCGATCTCGGTCTTAGTCATGCCCCTGGTAGTGAGGGCGAAGTCGAAAGCGGATCGGTTGAGCCGCATTCCTCGTGGTCGTGCCATGGGAGGAAATATAACCATAATTCCCGAATAACACAAGTGGGGGTTTACCGGGAGTGCTCGGCCAGGTAGCTGCCGATTTCCGCTGGTAGTTACAGGTCTGTAGTTCGGCTAGGTTCGGGAAACCGGCTCTAGTGTTCGGTATTGCTATTTGAGATAACAGACGCCATGACCTATCACTCCGACAGATGGACAGCGCTTGGTGCGCTCGTGACCGCCACGGTGCGCGCCGATGGGCGCACGATTGGCGAAATCGCCATCGACTGCGACGTGTCAACGAAGTTCATCGGCGCACTCATGGCCGGCACCGAGCGCAAGTACGGCGCGGGGGCCGTGCGTCTCGGCCGACGCTGGGGGTGGCCAGCCACCTGGATTGAGGACTTCCTGACCGACCGATGGTCGCCGGGCGCAGTGACCCCTACCCCAGCAACGTTCGCGACGGCCGAGGATGTAGCTGCACTATGTCGGCGCCTTGACGATCTTGCTGATCGGGTTGAGGTGCTGACGGAACGCGCCTCAGCGCTGGGTGCCGAAGTCGAGCGGTTGAGTCGGAAAGGCAAGCGAGGTAGTGGTCGATCCGACTGAGCCGCTCGTTCCACGCTTCCTCCTCGATCACCGCATGTCTCCTCCGTTGGCCTGACATCATGCGCGCGAGGGTGTCCGAGGGTTGGATCGGTTGTCATACCCAGATGTAGCGGCCGGGATCGCCGCCCACCCGGAAAGGTCTACGCTCCGGGCATGAGCAGGGCGATTGTTGAACGAGAGCGTGATCCCGTCAGGCGGGCCAACACTCTGTGCCAGGTCGTCGGCCTCGTGGCGTTCGCCTCGTGCCTTGTCGTGGCAGCATGGGCAGCGAGCGGGGCATCGGATGACGTGCGCTCTGTGGTGTGGGCCGTGCTGTTCGGGGCCGGGA
>JBAQWV010000084.1:0-3292 GCA_049299095.1 Anaerolineae bacterium
GCTATGACCTATGTCATAGCGCACGGCGATTCTCAAGTCTTATTGGTTTAATTCGCTCTGAATCAACTGCTGGAAAAATTCAAAGGGATAGGCACCGGGCAACGGTTGGCGATTGACAAAGAAGCCAGGCGTCCCCTGAATGCCGAAGCCAGCGCCTTCCTGCAGATTGGCCTGAATGGCGGCGGCTTGCGAGCCGCTGTCGAGGCACTGGTCAAACTTGGCCTGGTCAAGCTTCAGGTCGCCTGCAAAGCGTTTGAATACGTCGACTGCGGTGGCCTGACCGGACCATTCTTGCTGCTGGCCGAACAGTTTGTCGTGCATTTCCCAATAGGCGTCCTGTGCGCCCGCACAGCGCGCGGCTTCGGCGGCTTTTTCGGCCTGTGGGTGGATGCTGGACAGCGGGTAATCCTTGAACACATACAGCACGGTGCCGTCATCAATGAATTTCTGCAACTGCGGTAAAGTCTCGGCGAAGTGGCGGAGGCAATAGGGACACTGGTAATCGGAGTATTCCACGATCACCACCGGCGCTTTCGGGTCGCCCTTCATGCCACCGACGTTGTCCAGCGGCACATCCTGCGACAAGGGTGACGGGGTCGGCTCTGGCGCGGGAGTCGGCGCGGGAGTCGGTACAATGTTCAGCCCCTGCTGTACCATCGCGATGGCCTGCTGGAAGTTGGTGAACGGCTGCGCGCCGACGAAGATCTGACCATTCAGGAAGAAGGAGGGGGTTCCTTGCACGCCGATGCTCAAGCCTTGCTGTAAATCGGCCTGTATCTGGGCCTTGTACTTGCCGGTGGACAGACAACTATCAAAGTCGGCTTTGGCTGCACCGATTTCGACCGCATAGCCGGAGAAGATCGAAGACGGATCGGCTACGCCGCTCCAGTCGGCTTGCGTTGCAAACAGCTTGTCGTGCATGGCCCAGAAGGCGTCATCGCCGCCCGCCAGCTCGCGCACGCATTGCGCTGCTTCAGCCGCCTTTTCTGCATTAGGATGAATCGCTTCCAGCGGAAAATCTTTGAAGACGAGCTTGGCCTTGCCGGTTTCGATATATTCTTTCAGCAAGGAGGGCTGCGTCTCTTGGAAAAAGCGCGCACAGAAAGGACACTGGAAGTCGGAAAACTCCACGATGGTCATCGGTGCGTTGGGGTCGCCCTTCACCGGTGCGCCTTCGATGTTGATCGCAACGGGTGAGGGTGCGGCTTGCGGCGCGGGTGTGGCCGCGGCGGCATTGGGGTCCGCCAACGCACCACCAGCCAAAATCGTGTCGAAAGCCTGCTGGAATGCACTCACCGGCTGCGCGCCCACGACTAGCGTGTTGTTGATCAGGAAGCTCGGCGTGCCAGTGACGCCCGCAGCTTGTCCGGCCTGCAAATCCGCCTGGATGGCGCTGTCATATTTGCCGCTGGTCAAGCAGGTGTCAAAAGCCGCAGTGTCTAAGCCGATCTCACCCGCGTAGCCGGAGAAGGTCTTGGCGGGATCTGCCTGTGCTGACCATTCGCCTTGCTTGGCAAAGAGCGCGTCGTGCATCGGCCAGTAGCTGTCCTGTTCCGCGGCGCAGCGTGAGGCAATGGCAGCGTTCATGGCGTTGGGGTGGATGCTGGTCAGGGGGAAATCGCGGAACTCCAGGCGCACCTGGCCGGTGGCAATGTAATCCTTGATGATGGCGGGATAGGTGTCCTGCACCCAGCGCGAGCAATACGGACACTGAAAATCTGAGTATTCTACCAGCGTAATGGGTGCGTCGGCAGAACCTTTGCTGCGCGGATCGCCATTAACCCCTGCGGCCACAGTTGCAGTATCCGCCGCGGCATTGCCTGTGTTGGCTGCGGTGTTGTCTGTGCCTGCCGCGGGCGTCGTGTTCTCGATCCCGGGTGCGGCGCAGGCCGCCAGCAGCAACAACAAAACGGCTAAGAGCGCAAACAGTCGGTATTGATGTTTCATGAAAAATTCCTCGTCGTGATAGCTTTGAAACTGTTTTAGAAACTAAGGTTGAGAATTCGGCAGTGGTAAATCCAGCAGTGTCTTACGGAGCCGGCTTCAGGTTAATGGCCGGTGTGTAAGTCGCCGGGCTGATATTGAGTTCGATCGAAGCAGGTGACGTGGTATAGCCACATTCGCCACCGGCAATAGGATGCGCGGTATGTGATAATGATACCATACTGGTGACGAAAATTGTCGCAACCAGCACGAGGCTGGCGAAGAAACGTCCACCGGTGGCCGCGCGCAGCGATTGTTGCCAGCTTTCACCGCGCAGCAAACGCTGGATACGTCCAACGGTGGGCGAGCTGTCCATCGCGACCAGCCCAGCCCGTGCGGGGAGTGATGTGCCGGCGCGCACCAGCTTCAGCAGTGCGGCGGCCAAGTCCGGCGCGGCTCCAGCGGCTTGATCGGCTTCATTTTCCTTGGCATCAAGAAAAACATGCAAGAGCGCGCTGGCTACGGGCAGGAAGAACAGGCTGGCAGACAGGGTACGCGCCAGCAGCACCCGCAGCGGATCGCGCTGCTGTACATGATGACGCTCGTGGCGCAACACGGCGGCCAGCTCCTCACGGCTCAACAAGTCTACCATTCCCTGGCTCAGCCAGATGGAAGGACGCCATAAGCCGGCAGCAAAGGCAAATGCACTGGTATCCTTAACCAACCGCACGCGGTTCGGCAAGGTCAGCGAGGCAAAAAGCTGCTGTAAGGCTGGGGTTGGCACGACGACACGCTGCCGCAGATCGCGCAGCAGCAAGTGCGTTGACCAAAGCTGCCAAAAGAAGGTATCGAGCGCGCGCATTATGCCAAGCAAGACCAGCGAGATGGGCAAAACCAGACCGATCAGCGGCAGATAGCCTTCAACTGCCTGAACTGCGCTCTGACAGGCCAGCCAGACCCCGCGCGCCCAGTGCGGACCTTGCCACCAGAGCAGGCCCAGCAGAAGGGCAAAGCTGCCGACGCCAAGCAGGAGCAAACTTGTAAACGCGCGGCGTGCATTACTCGGCTGTGCCATAGCTTGTCTCCACCTGACCGCGGCGACGCTCCTGCACCAGCCGCTCCAATTCTGCCAATTGATCAGGGTCTATTTCGTCGAGTGTTTCTACAAACTGTGCCACGGCCAGACTGCCAAAATCGCGCACCAGCCCGCCCATGATCGCGCGCGAGACGCGCGCGAGAAAAACCTCACGGCTTTGACGCGGACGGTAGATGAACGCGCGCGAAACGCGCTCGCGCGTCAACGCCTCTTTATCCACCAGGCGGTTCAAGACGGTCATCACGGTTTTATAATTGTAGGTTGGTCCTAAGT
>JBAQWV010000085.1:0-1845 GCA_049299095.1 Anaerolineae bacterium
CTGGCTTGTTTGCCGCGAATCGCAGACTCCTGCACTACCTTACTATCTTAGCACATCTCACCCCACGAGTCTTGAATTTTTCGTGAATTTTTTCTGAATTTTTCGTGAAGTGTGCGCTCACAGCCCCTCCTTCGGGCACGGGCAGTTTGCCCCAACGAAAGATGATGCCGTGGTCGCCGGTCTCCTCGCGAAAACCCCACCCTTGCTACCAGACACCCACGCCTAAACATGGAATCGCCGGTGGAATTCCTCGCGCCAGGATTGATCATGACCTGGCTCGAAGAGCGGCAGTAACCGATCCGCCCATTCAGCGAATAACTCTGCTTCAAAGCGGTATTGGTCAAGCTCGCCACGCTGAAATTGCTTGACACGCTTGGGCGTCCAAACTCGGTGGCCTCCCAGCAACTCAACCAACAGGAACATGGCGTACCAACCATCAGCGCCGGCACGGTCAACATAATAAGGCCCGGGAAAGGAGGCAGTGGCGTCACCAATGAGCATGGCGAAATCGCCGTCGGAGAGCTGTAGCAAAACACGATGTTGTGCGTTTCTGTACAGCGCGACACATTCGCGTCCATCTCTCTGACAGTCGCAGTCACAAAACACAAGCCCATACCTATTGAACAGGTCTTGGAAGGTATTATCTACCAACCCCACAAAACTCAAGCAATCAGAAGTCGCTTCATTACTCATAATCCTGCTCCTTAGGTGAGTCGTAGTACAGTCTTAAGTCCGTATTGGTTATTTGCAATGATGGCCCTATGGTTGCGCCACCCAATCTGCCTAAATCCGAGGCTCGCCAATCACCGACTTTTATCCAGGCATCTCCTTTGAACGTGTAGCCATACTCATAAGCGTATTTCTGCAAGTATTTAATCTCGTCTGCGCTGAAAGATTTGGGCTTGTTGGACAGAATATCCTTAATGGATCCACCGCGCAGCTCGATCTTGCTGACGCCGGCTTCCAGTTGCATCTGGAGAAATTCACGGTTAGCTGCCCAAATGCGACCGTTGCCGGAGTTGCCCGGTTCCAGGATTTTCCAGACCGAGTTGGATGTATTGAATATCCGGCCGCCTTGTGCTTGCGCTTCACCGATGTAGCCGCGGAATCCAGTGGCGGGATTGGGGTGGAATGGACCCAACACCACCCGATCCGCCAGTGAACCAACATGAAACTGGGTGGATTTTTCTGCCACGAAACGGCCAGCCGCGGTTTCAGCCCGACTGCCTCTGGCCACCGATCCCATCGAGCGGGCGACATCATCAACGACACCGCCATAACGGGCGCCGACTTCGGCGGCCTCGGTCGTCAGGCGGGCAGCTCTGCCTACCTTGGCGGCTTTGGATGCTTTGTCCGCGCCTTTGGTGCCCAGCAGGGTGGTAACCAACGCCATCGTGCCGCGACCGATGGCTTCCCAGGGGTGACCACTTTCCCACGCCTCCACGTAGGGCTGCTTGATCGCATCCCACAGCTCGCCGGGGTGCGTGATGCCATACCACAACCCCTTGGCCGTGCCCACCGGGTCGGTGACCATGTTCCACAGGCCGGTGACCATGTCCTTCAGCTCAGCCCCTGCGCCTTTAAAGAAGTCGCCTACTCCGCTCCAGAAGCCGCCGCCCTCCTGCTGGCCTGCGCCGTCGGCGTGGCCCCGGAAGGGCTGCGATGCCTCTTCTTCGGCTGCGCGCAGCACGCTGCTGATCTGCCGGGTGACCTGCTGAGCTTGCTGCAAGGCTGCGCCCAGCCGGTTCAGCGCGGGCAGCACCTCGCTGCTCATCTCGCCAAAGAAGGCGGCAGCCCCGCGACCCTCCCAGCCGCCGGACTGCAAAGCGCGCAGCGACTGCTGCA
>JBAQWV010000086.1:0-2956 GCA_049299095.1 Anaerolineae bacterium
TGCAGCAGTCGCTGCGCGCTTTGCAGTCCGGCGGCTGGGAGGGTCGCGGGGCTGCCGCCTTCTTTGGCGAGATGAGCAGCGAGGTGCTGCCCGCGCTGAACCGGCTGGGCGCAGCCTTGCAGCAAGCGCAGCAGGTCACCCGGCAGATCAGCAGCGTGCTGCGCGCAGCCGAGGAAGAGGCATCCCAGCCCTTCCGCGGCAGCTCTCAGGCTGCCGCCACGCCTCAGCCGCGCATCTACATCGTCAACGGCATCAACAGCGCAGGCAATGTTGTGACAGTGGATGCTGCGGGCAACATCGTGCGCGGCGATGATGACTCGGTGGCCCTGGAGCGCCTGCTGGAAACGCACGGCTACGACCCCAACAGCGTCGTCTCTACCCCGGCTATCTACATCCACCCCACCGGAACCAATTTGACCGGCACGAATTTCACCGGCACGAACTACGGCGGCTGGCTTTCGCCGGTTGATTGGCTGACCGGCGGACTGGCCTCGGCCACCAACACGGCAACAGGCTTTGGTGCAGATGCCATCAACACGACCACCGACGCGCTGCTGAACAATATGGCCGTCGGTTCAGCAGTAGGTGCAACCCAGGTGCTCGCCGAATATCAGGCCGGCGCGCAAGGGCCATTCACACAGCAGACCTTGGCCTTCATCAACGAAGACCTGCGCACCCATCCCTTGCTTCCCGGTCAAACTGTCATTCTGATGGGGCACAGCGGCGGCGGCGCAGTGGTTGGCAACCTGGCCGGCGAATTGGAGCGCGCAGCCGGTGTGGATGTCAGCGGCGTTGTCACTATGGGATCGCCCGTGTCAAACTACGACGCGGCCAGCCGCTATGCTGAACAGATCGTACAGGTGCGCCACCAGGATGATCTCATCGGCACACCCATTATTCGCACCAACGAAAGCCGGTGGACGCTGCCCTTTGGCATCGGCCCAACCGTTGCCGCGGAGACGTTGGGGCGCGATGTGGGCGATCACCCCAACGTGACCTATGTGACGCTCAACAACCCCGTGAATGGAACCCTCGAAGCGCACGGCTCTTACATGACCAGCATTGATATGCTGCAAGCCCTCAACCGCCAGTTCCCGGAGTTACACCTTGATGTCAATCGCTAAATGGCTTCACCCCGTGGCGCGTTGCCTGGCTCTGTGCGCCGGCGCGCTCATTCTGGCCGCGTGCAGTGTTGCGCCGGTTCCCCAGGTGGCCCTGGATGGCGTGGAGGCCCGCGCCTTTCGCAAGCTGCGCTCCGAAGATATCGGCTCGTATGTGACTGGCTATGATCAGCCGCTGACGCTGGTGGTGGGCGACGCAAAGCTCACCAGCGGCGCGCTGGAACGCCGCGCCTATATCACTCCAACCGACGCCGCGCCGATCTATCTGGGCGCGTTGAGCCGTCAATGGGCCGACGCGCCGCTGGAAACGCTCTGTTTCGACCTGCAAGGCGACCGTTTTATCGTGATTTGGGTGGACGAAACGGTCGCCGGCGCGCCCACCACGGTCACGCTTGGCCGGCCCGTCCAGCAAGCAGTTGATGACAGCATGAACACGCTGCGCGTGGCCGCGGCGGCCAATCGCGTGGCAATCGTGCCCATCGCGGCCCTTGAGGCGCCGCTTTGGCAGGAGATCAACGACTTGCGCGTGCAGACGCGACAGGGAAATTTCGCCTGGCAAGCACGCTTTGACCCGCCCCTCGCCATCAATAGCTGCTTCACCTCCGTTACTTTGCCCTGAGAGGAGTTCCGCATGCTTCACCCCACTACGAAAGCATTGCTTTCTCAGGAAGAAACCCTGGCGCTGCTGGCGTTGCTCAACATTCAGACGCTGCCGGGCCTGCCGGGCCTCAGCTCATACGGTGCCTCCGAATGTCAAATGACGGCGCTTGCAGCCGGGGAACGCAGCCTGCGCGCCCGCGGCTTGGCGCGCCTGGACGCTGACGGACGTGTGCAGGTGCCGGCTGATCTGCTGGCGCTGATCGCGGCTTGCGGCTATGCGCACGGTTCGTTGATCGTCAATCAGGTCGCAGGGGCGCGCGTGCAAAGCTGTTTTGCGCATCGGCGCGACGCTGATCTGGCGTTTCATACCATGCCGGAAGCCGGTCTTCACCAGTTTGAAGCGGCGCACGACAAGGCGGAACTGACAGCCGCGATGGCTGAATGGGCCGGCTGGCGCGTGGAACCGCCTGCACCGGCGGATCCGCTGACGGTGTCGCGTGGCGCGTTGGAAGCGGCGCGCGCGGCCGCGCAGGCTGGCGATGTGGCCGCGGCGCAACAGCGCCTCAGCGCTGCCGCGCCTCAGGCGTCAACCGCAGCGCGCTTTGCCGTCAGCCTGGCGCAGCCCTATACGGTGACGATTGTGCAGGCCCTGCGCACCGATCCATCCGCAGCAGTGGCCATGGAGAGCCTGTCGGTGTTGGGCGCGGCTGATCAGCAGTGGCTGCTCACTGAAGTTGCCGCGGCTGAAGCAGCGGAGCCGACCTTTGTAATCGAAACTGCCACGCGTGCCCTGCTCATGGATCGGATCGTGCACCTTGGCTGGTGATCTGGCAAGTTAATGGCTGCCTGCCGCGCGGCTCTGCCCTCTTTTGCGCTCTGCGCGCCTTGGCGTGAGACAGAATGATCAACGGCTGAATTTACCCATCTCTTTGTTTCCCCTTTCTCAAAGGCAACCGCATGAGTGCTGACATCATTCAAGTGCAATACGACCAGCTCGAACAGATCGCGGTGCGCTTTGGCCGGTAGGCCGAGGCCGCTGTGCAGACGCAGGGCCGCGTGCAGCACAGGCGCTGCGCGCCTTGCAACCCGGCGCCTGGGCTGGGAGGGTCGCGGGGCTGCCGCCTTCTTTGGCGAGATGAGCAGCGAGGTGCTGCCCGCGCTGAGCCGGCTGGGCGCAGCCTTGCAGCAAGCGCAGCAGGTCACGCGGCAGATCAGCAGCGTGCTACGCGCAGCCG
>JBAQWV010000087.1:0-41832 GCA_049299095.1 Anaerolineae bacterium
CGGTCAGGCGCGCCACCATCGTGGCCAGGGCCGCGCCCAGCGCGCCCGCGAGCGCGGCAGCACTGCCGCCGCCCGGCGTCGGCTCGCCGGAAGCCAGATCATCGAGAAAAGTGGTCAGGTCAAAGGCTTGGTTCATAGGTGGATGTCCGGGAGAGGGGGCGCATGGCCCGTGCAAGGATGGTTCGAGACGATTTTTACCGCTATTGCATGGCTGGCATTGTAGCCCACACCGGTATACAAATCAAGTTCAATCGGCGCGCTGCCAGCCGGTCATTAGACTTGTGTTAGACTTTGGCAAAGCGGAAGCAAACCGCTCGCCAGCGCAGCGCGCTGTGGTATAATAGCATGATCAAGAGGTCCCGCGATAAAGGTGAGTTATGGCATGAACGAATATGATCTTTATCCGCAATTCGGCTTTGGCCGGATCAAAATCTTGCAGCGCGGCGCTTCCACGGTGGACGGGATGCACTTTCAGCCACCCACTGACGTGTACGAGACCGATGAAGCCATCGTCGCCAGGATTGAAGTGGCCGGCTTGCAGGAAGGCGAGTTCGAGGTGACGCTGACCAACGCTGGCCACACCTTGCTGGTGATCGGGCGTCGTCAGCCGCCGGGCAGCGAGCCGGGCCGCGTGATCTTTCACCGGCTGGAAATCCAGCATGGCAGCTTTGCGGTTGAGCTGGACTTGCCCGCTGCGCTTGAAGCCGGGCAGGAGCCAGCAGCGGACTATGAAGATGGTTTTTTGACCATCACACTACCCAAGGCGCGGACGCGGCATATCGTGCCCCACAGCGCCAAGCAGGCAAAATAAACATAACAGTAGGACTGAAACCTCCGCCAAGTTGTCACTCCGAACGAAGCAAGGAGTCTCTCCGTGAGATTGCGCAGGCCACTGGCCCGCGCAATGACGAAAATTTGACCCGCGGCGTAAGTCCTAAACAAGAACAGGGATGGTCTTTTTGTTTGACATCTGACGTTCTCAGAACGGAGATTAAACGTGTCATTATTTGGCAAGAGTAAAATTCAAACCGACATTACACCGATGGACGATCTGACGGAAGACGTTGCGGTGGCAGCGCACGATACAGACGCGCGCACGCAAGACGTGCCGATTCTGCCGTTGCGCGGGGTGGTGGTATATCCGATGATGTGGCTGCCGCTGACCGTCGGGCAGCCGCGCTCGATCCGCCTGATTGATGAGGCGCTGGCCGAAGCCGAGCCGCGTATCATTGGCCTGTTTACCAGCAAAAACCCGGAAAACGAAGAACCTAACCCGGATGAAATCTACGGGATCGGCACGTTGGCCGTGGTGCATCGCATGTTGCGCGCGCCCGACGGCACGGTGCGTCTGATCATCCAGGGGCTGGAGCGCATCAAGATTGACGAGTACACCCAGACGCAGCCCTATCTGCGCGCGGATGTCGTGGAGGTGCCCGACATCCTCGAAGAGACGGTGGAAATTCAGGCGCTCATGCGCAACGCTCAGGAGCAGTTCCGCCAACTGATCAGTCTGGTGCCGCACCTGCCTGAAGAGTTGGAAATGGCCGCGATCAACGTGGATGACGCGCGCCAATTGGTGTATTTGATCGCGTCCAGCCTGCGCCTCGACATTGACGTGGCACAAGAGCTGCTGGAGATTGACAGCGTCACGGAAAAGCTGCGCAAGCTCAGTACATTGCTCACTAAAGAACTCGAAGTGCTGGAGCTGGGTCGCAAAATCCAGTCGGAAGCAGTCGGCGAGATGGAGAAGATGCAGCGCGAGTTTTACCTGCGCGAGCAGCTCAAGGCTATCCAGAAAGAGTTAGGCGAGGGCGACGAGCAGGAAGCCGACGTCAAAGAACTGGAAGAGCGCATCAACGCCAGCGGCATGTCCGAGGAAGCACAGAAAGAAGCGCTGCGCGAACTGGATCGTCTGCGCAAGATGCCGATCCAGGCCGCGGAATACAGCGTGATCAAGACCTATCTCGACTGGATGGTCAGCCTGCCCTGGCAGCAGCGCACCGAGGATAATCTTGACATCAGCCATGCCCGGCAGGTGCTGGATGAAGACCACTACGGCCTGGACGATATCAAAGAGCGCATCCTGGAATACCTGGCCGTGCGCAAGCTGAAGCTGGAGCGCAAGGATGAGCCGCAAGACGAACTGGCCGAGATTGACAAGATCCGCCGCGAGCGCGAAGGGGTCATCCTCTGCTTCGTCGGGCCGCCCGGCGTCGGCAAAACCTCGCTCGGCCTGAGCATCGCCCGCGCCATGAACCGTAAATTCGTGCGGCTGGCCCTGGGCGGCATCCGCGACGAGGCAGAAATCCGCGGCTTCCGCCGTACCTATGTCGGTTCCATGCCGGGCCGCGTCATTCAAAGCCTGCGTCGCGTGGAATCGCGCAATCCGGTGTTCATGCTGGACGAGGTGGACAAGCTCGGCCGCGATTTTCGCGGTGATCCCAGCTCGGCCCTGCTGGAAGTGCTTGACCCGGAGCAGAACCGCGAGTTTCGCGACCACTATCTGGACGTGCCCTTTGACCTAAGCCAGGTGATGTTTATCACCACGGCCAACATGCTCGACACCATTCCGGAGCCGCTGCTTGACCGCATGGAGATCATCGAGCTGCACAGCTATACCACCGAGGAAAAGGTGAAGATCGCACAGGGCTATCTGGTGCCGCGGCAAATCCGCGAGAACGGCCTGCGTCCGGACGAAGTGATCTTCGAGGCAGACGCACTGCACCGTATCGTGCGCGACTACACGCGCGAGGCGGGTGTACGTAATTTGGAACGCACCATCGGTTCGATCTGCCGCAAGGTAGCGACCGCGGTCACGGAAAAGGGCAGCAGCGAGCCGTATGTGATCACCGCGGACAACCTGGTCACCTATCTCAAGAAGCCCAAATTCTTTGATGAGGTGGCTGAACGCACCGAAATTCCGGGCGTTGCCACCGGCCTCGCCTGGACGATGACCGGCGGTGACATCCTGTTCCTGGAAGCCACCCGCATGGCTGGCAAGAAGGGTTTCACCCTGACCGGTCAGTTGGGTGAGGTGATGAAAGAAAGCGCGCAGGCGGCGCTCAGTTGGGTGCGAGCCAACTGTGCCCGGCTGGGTATTGACGCAGACTTCTTCGAGAACTCCGACATCCACCTGCACATTCCCGCGGGCGCAG
Source organism: Anaerolineae bacterium (assembly GCA_049299095.1). Lineage (GTDB taxonomy): Bacteria > Chloroflexota > Anaerolineae > JAAEKA01 > JAAEKA01 > JAAEKA01. Next base: position 3,156 of record JBAQWV010000087.1, read on the forward strand.
TGCCGAAGGATGGCCCCAGCGCAGGCGTGACAATGGCAACCGCGCTGGTGTCGCTGCTGACCGGGCGCACGGTGAAGTCGAATGTCGGCATGACCGGCGAGATCACGTTGCGCGGCAAGGTGTTGCCCATCGGCGGCATCAAGGAAAAGGTCCTGGCCGCGCGTCGTGCCGGACTGGACACGGTGATCCTGCCGCGGCGCAACGAAAAGGACCTTGATGACCTGCCGGAAAGCGTGCGCAAGGAGATAACCTTCATCTTCGCGGATCAGGTGGATGAGGTGCTAGATGCCGCCCTGTCGCCTGTGGCGGTGAGCAGTCCGTTATAAGTAGTTATAATCAGAGCAGTGCATCGGGCTTGACCGGTGCGCTGTCTGACGACATTGAACCCGGACTTGCGTCTGCGCAGGACCGGGTTTTTGTATCCCAAGGGGGCAGTTTTATACTGCGCGTGCAATACCACGAGCGAGCGGCAAGAAAACCCCCAACCACCTAATCCACACCACCGCGGGCGTGATCGTGCATAATGAACACTTGTCACCCCTCAAAACGGTATCCCGCGCCGCGCACAGTGACGATGCGCGTGGGATTGCTTGGTTCGTTTTCGATTTTTTCGCGTAGCCAGCGCACGTGAACATCCACTGTGCGGCTGCCACCGTCGAAATCCCAACTCCAAACGCGTTCCAAAATCAGGTCGCGCGACACGGCCACCCCGCGCTGCCGAGCCAAAAACAGCAGCAACTCATATTCTTTCGGCTTGAGCGGCACGACTTCACCGTTTTTGCGCAGTTCATGGCGGCTTTCGTCAATTACCAGGTTGCCAAACACCAGCGGGGCCGCCGCGGCTGGCGTATCCTGCGCGGCCAACTCCTCGCGGATCAGCCGCTCGCGGCGCAGCAGCGCCTTCACACGCGCCATCAGCTCGCGCATACTGAAGGGCTTGGTCAGATAGTCGTCTGCGCCCACCTCCAGCCCAACGATCTTATCCACCTCGTCATCGCGTGCGGTCAGCATCAGGATCGGCACGCTCATTTCTTGGCGCAGTACCCGGCATACCTCGAAGCCATCTATGCCGGGCAACATCACATCCAGCAGCAGCAGTGCGGGGCGTTCTTTGCGCGCCAGTTGCAGTGCCTGATAGCCGTTGCTGGCTTGGAGAACTTCATACCCCTGCTTCCCCAGATTATATGCCAGCGTTTCCAGCAAAATCGGCTCATCTTCGACCACCAGCACTTTGAGGCTCATTAGGTTACTCCGTCCATTCCCAGCACCAGTAGGCCAGGCCCTTCCATTGGCCCCAACGATCGAAGGCTGCGTTCACCTCGCGCTCGCCGACAGGTTGGCCGTCGTGCCACTCGCGGCTGACCAGCGTCAACGCCCACGAATCGACCGGCAGGTAATCATAGCGTCCCAAAATAATCAGCAAGTTGGCCGCGGCGTAGGGGCCGACCCCTTGCACGCTCAACAGGCGTTTTCGCAGCACCGCGGTGGGCAGATCGTTCGTTTTGAGCGCCTCCAGATCGAGCGCGCCCGATACCACCGCCTCCGCCAGCGCGTGCACATACGGCGCGCGGTAGCCCAGCTTGACTATGCCGCGCAGCGCGTCGACATCCACCGCAGCAAGCTGTTGCGGCGTCGGAAACGCCCGTCGCGTCGCATCCTGCGGCAACGGTGATCCGGCCAGCTCCACCAGTGCCTTGATCATGCGGATCGTGCCGGCCCAGGTGGTGTTGGTGGTGGCAATCGTCTTGATCGTGTCCTCGAACAGGGTCGAGCTGCGTAGCACTCGGCCTTTGGCCCGCTGGGCAGCCTGCATCAGCTTCGGTTCGCCCGCCGCCGCTGCATAAAAGGCGCTGAAATCTTGATCCAGGCCAAGCATCCATTCAGTTTTAGCGATCAACTCTGCCTGCTCGGCCGCGTCCAGATCGGTGTCGGTGCAAACAGCCACGCCCGTGGGCCGCGGCTCAAAGTGCAGCGCCACCACGCGGCCCGATGCCAGCCGTTCAACGCGATGCAGCGTTTCTGTGGCTGCGTCCCAAGTGAAGGGCAGCAATTGCAGCCAGCCGTGCGAATGGATCACCTGGGGCAGGGAAAAGGGCGGGCGGGCGGTCAGTTCAATCTGCATAGTGTCACTTTCAAGGTCAAAGTTGGTTGAGCCGTCAGCCCTCATGGGCGCGCGAGGAAGTCCAGCAGCAACGCGTTCACCTGCGCGGGTTCTTCGTGCTGGACAAAATGACCGGCCTGCTCCAGCAGCACCAGTTCGCCCTGGTCGCACAGCTCGATACTAGGTTGGGCCATCTCTTTACCCAAAGCAATGTCCTGTGCGCCCCAGATCATGCGTGTCGGCACATGGATGCGACCCAGGCTAGCCAGGGTGCGTTGATGGCGCAGCGCAGCACGGTACCAGTTGATCATGCCGGTGATTGCCCCCGGCTGGCCCCAAGCCGCGCGGTAACCCTCGATCTGGGCCGCGCTGAAGGTGCCGCGGCGCGTACTGCCCTTCAGGCTGCGCACCGCGTTAGCCCAGTTGTTGCGACGCAGGCTGGCCTCTGGCAGGCCGGGCAATTGAAAGAAGAAGATGTACCAACTGCGACGGATTTGTGTCCAGGAACGCAGCAAAGTGCGGAACATCACCGCGGTGTGCGGCACATTGAGGATGGCAAGCTGGCTCAGGCGGTCGGGATGCGTGCCCGCCACCCACCACGCCACCGCTGCACCCCAATCATGTCCCACCAGCGCCACCTGTTGGTAGCCGAGCGCGTCCAGCAGGCCGATTGTGTCCTGCACGAGGTGCCGGATGTGATACGCGCCGACGCCGCGCGGCTTGTCGCTCAGGTTATAGCCGCGCTGATCGGGCACGATGACGCGATAGCCCGCCGCGGCCAGCGCGGGAATTTGTGCCTGCCACGCTCCCCAGTATTCGGGAAACCCGTGTAGCAGTACAACGGGCGGGCCATCCGCCGGTCCGGCCTGCACCACGTGCAGCGTAATCCCGTTCGTGGGAATGTGAGTGAATTCGAGGTTAGTCATAGAGTATAGCCATGAGATCGTGCGCTGTGTTATCGAATAGCCACCGTCATTATACCACACCCCTTGAAACGGAGGCGCGAGGGGCGCGAAGGCCAATTTTGTAGCGTGCAACAGTCATGGAACTCGCCCGGTGGCGGTAACCCTGTCATTTCGAGGCACACAGCGACGAGAAATCTGGCAGTCGCTCAAAATGAGCAATCCAGGTAGATAACCGATATTATCCCAATTGGTGAGGATATACGCACAAAAAGATCGTCAACTACCCAAGTTTTATATGCTCTACCGCGTTTGACGCGACACCCTGCTTGTGCTACTGTTACCCCATCACCCGTTCGTTATCCTTCGAAAGGAACCGTCCATGTCCGCATCCACCCCCGCGCGCGTGCGCGTTACACCCTTCACCTGGCTGCTGGCTGCCATCGCATTAATCACCGCCCTTCTGTATCTGCTGGGCGATCAGCTTGGCGGCCCCGCCTGGCTGCACCTGACGCTGAAACCGGTCCCGGTACTGGCGCTGGCCTTGTGGGTCAGTGGCCTGCCGATGAAGGGTCGCTACCAGCTCTTTATCGCACTCGGCCTGCTGCTCTCCGCGCTAGGCGACATCCTGCTGGAAATGTCAGAAGCCACCTTTCTGATCGGCTTGGGTGCGTTTTTGCTTGCGCATGTGGCCTACATCGCAGCCTTTTTGCAGGACACGCGCAAACTCTACCCCTTCCACGGCGCGGCGGCCTACATCTATGGCTTTCTGGCGTTGGGATTTTTGCTGACCACCGGCAACCTCGGCGGTATGATGTTGCCGGTGCAGCTCTACGTCCTTGTGATCACCACCATGCTGTGGCGTGCCGCCGTGCGTCTCGATCTTCCCCAGGTGCCGCGCTTTTCTGTCTGGGCTGGGCTGTTCGGCGCGCTGTTTTTCGTCCTCAGCGACACCATTCTGGCGTTTCGCCTGTTCGAAACCCCCATTCAACTCGGCGGCTGGGCAGTGATGATCACCTACTGGTTGGGACAATTCGGCCTGGCGCTGTCCGCATGGCGGCGGCCAGCGCGCGCTATTTCGTCCCCAACAAATAGCGGTGGTGCGCCCAGATCGCCTTGATCTGCCACGGCAGCGGCGCATGATCCAGCCACGCATAGCGCATCACCTGCTCGCGCAGCTCTGGCTGCTCGCCCAGATAATAGGCCATCGTTGACCATGTCCAGCCCTCGCCAGTAAACTGATCTTGCAGTTTGGCCGAGCGGATCCCCAGCCGTTGGAGTACCTCGCTGGCTGGCATCACCGTGTCTGGCCACGGCGGCACATCCAGCACACCCTGCTCCATGATCTGCACCCCCGCGTCTTGTAGAATACCGCGCAGCAAGCCCATGTCTACCCATGCCTCGCGCTCGCCGATTTCCGCAAAGAAGGGCTTGTCCAGCAGATATTTACGCATGAAATAGCCAACCTGGCAGCGGTTGGGCATAGCCACGAACACCAGATTGCGGCTGACGCGCGCCAACTCGGCCAGCAGCGCGGCCGCGTTGGGCAGATACCACAACCCCGCCCATTCCCAAGCCAGGTCGAACGTATTGTCGGCGAAGGGCAACTTGCCCCAGTCCGGCACATGCACCAGGCTCACCGGCAGCCCCAATTCGTTCCAGATGCGCTGCACGCCGTCCAGCCGCGTGCTATTATCGTCGGCCAGTGTCACCTGACAGCCCGCTTCGGCCAGCGCCACGCTGTTGATGCCGCTCACACCGGCCATCCCGTACAGCGGCGCTTCCAGTACCGTTTGCAGCCGATAGCGGGCGCGCAAGTTCAGCAGAAAATCGTTCAGGACGAAGCGCTCATACACCAGCCCTAAGCCTTCGTTGTAGTTGGTCAGATAATGTTGCCAATCCATAGCGTCACCTCGCGAGGGGTTAATCGGTCGCGCTCGCCGTGGGCGTGCGGCGTGCAAAGACCGCCGTCCACCAAGCCAGCAGTGCGGTGTTGGTGATCGAAATCATAAAGCGGATGTCAGGGAGCGTCTCCATCCACTGGATTTGGGCGCGTGTCAGCGGCAAAACGTGGATCAGGTTGAGAAAGACGGTCACACTCAACAGCGCGAACGGCAGCCGCGCGGGTTTTATCAACGCAGCCGCCACAGCCAGCGGAGCCAGTGCAGGTAAAATATAGCGTTCGTGCATTTCGGTAGCCAGCATAAAGAAGCCGAAGATCAACAGACCGGCGGCAAAAAACACGCCGACCTGATAGAGCGCATCCATCTTGGCAGCCGCCTGCCTGCGGGATGGCAGCCAATGCCGGTAGAAAAGGAAAAGCACCAGCAGCGTATAGGCAATGACCAACATCATGCCGACATGGCGGATCGTAATCGGCCCCACCAGCGCGGTTGAGTCTTCCACCCAATGCCCCAGCAGCTCGCGCGTGCGGATATGGGCAATGAACCACGGGTTATACGCGTTCATGCTCATGGCTGGAAAGAAACCGACGGCGTCAAGGTAGAGGTTGAGTATCGGCTGACGTGCGCCACCTACCCAAAACGGCAGCAGGCTGGCCAGCATTACCCCAGCCGTTGTGATCCCCCAGCGCAGCAGGCTGCGCCAGCCGCTCCACAAGGCCAGCACGGCCAACAGCGGGGCAATGGTAATGGCTTGCGTCTTGGTGAGCATCGCCAGCGCCATGAAGATGCCGCTCCAGCCCCAACGTTGCTTGACAGCCGCCAACAGCGCGGCCATCATCCATAGCGCCTGAATGGCTTCAAACTGCCCCCAAACGCTGCTGACGTAGATTGAGGACGGGTTGAGCAACCATAATCCCGCGGCCAGCAGCGGCAGCCGCGACACTTTGCCCAGTCGCCGCTCGATTTCCTCAACTGCCAGATAAATCACCGCGCCGGTTGCCATGTCTGCCACTACGATGGGCAGTTTGATCAGCACGTATTGTAGCGGTGTGATTTCCAGGCTCGGAACGAGCAACACGTACAGCTTGCTCAGCCCCACCAGCAGAACCACGAATAGCGGTGGGTAGTTGACCACCGGATCGCCATACAGGTAGAATTCCACGATGCTATGGGTTGCGCTGTAACGCATCCACGGAAAGAGGAAATATACCAGATCGAAGTCAATCGGCTCCGGCCGCGGCATCAGTACGATGCGCACGATCAGAGCTATCCCAAAAAGCAGCCAAAAACGCCGATCCCGTATCATCTCTCTCTCTCCGTCACATTGTTGGCTAACGCGACAGCGTGTTGTCGTCCGGTTGCCGTCAGATAGAGTAACGTCAACCAGACGAATAGTCCGCTGTTGATCAGCGATATCAGCAGCCGGTCGCCGGGGATCGCTTCCATCAGCCTGAGCTGAGCCGCCGTCAACGGCAGCACGCGGATCAAATTCAGCAGCACGGTTAGGCTGAGCAGCGCGTATGGCAACCGCGCCCGGCGTTGCATGACCGCTGGTAGTGCCAGCGGCGCCAGCGCAGGTAAAATATAGCGTTCGTGCATTTCCGTAGCCAGCATAAAAAATCCAAAGATCAGCAGCCCGGCAGCGAAAAAGGCTTCCAGCACCTGCGCGTGCGTGAAGTGCGCCACCACGCAGCGCCAGCGTCGCAGCAAAACACTGATGATCAGCAGCGTATAGCTGCCCAGCAGCAGCAGGCCGATCTGCCGCGCAGTCAGCGGCCCCAGCAACGGCATCGTATCAGTCGGCGTGGAGCCGAGTGTCTGGCGCATGACTGCCTGCACGATAAACCACGGGTTATAGGCATTCATGCTCAACGCGGGATAAAAACCCACCGAGCCAAAATACACATCCAGCGCGGGTTGCAACGCACCGCTTGCGCTCAAACCTGCAAATGCAATACCCAACGTCGCTGCGCCCATCAGCGTAGCACGCAGCAAGGCCCGCGCACCGCCCACCCATGTCACCAGCAGCAGCACCGGCCCCACCGCCACCGCTTGCAGCTTGGTCAGCAGCGCCAGCGCCATCAGAAAGCCGCTCCAGCCCCAGCGTTTTTGTAGTGCGGCCCACAGCGCGGCCAGCATCCAGAAGGTGTGAATGGCGTCCACCTGCCCCCACACCGAGCTGACATAGATTACTGCGGGGTTAAAGGCCCACAGCGCCGCGGCCAGCAGCGGCCACATGGATCGTCTGGCGTCGCTCAGCCCGGTTGCAGTGACGCAATATAGCAGCGCCGCGATGCCCAGATCAGCCGCCACAGCGGGCAGTTTGATCAGCACGCGCTGCCAGGCGGTGAAAGCCAGATCGGGCTGGCAGGCTGCGTACAGCTTGCCCAGCGCGGTGAGCAGCGCCAGATACAACGGAGGATAGTTCACCGGCGCAGGTTCACCGTGCAGATACAATTGCGCCAAGCCGTGCTGCGCTGCATAGTTCATCCACGGTCGCCAGAAGGTGGTCAGGTCAAAATTACCCTGTTCTGGCAATGGCAGCAAGAGGCCGCGCACCAGCAGCGCGACGGCCAGCAACAACCACAGGCGGCGGTCACGCCTCATCGCTTGTTCAGCACCTCAAGCGCAATCTGCGCGCAGCCATTGGCGGCCAGCAGCACATCAGTCACGGGTATAAATTCGTTGGCGGTGTGCGCCAGCCGGTCGTCGCCCGGACCGAAGCCAATCGTGGGAATGCCCGCCTCGCCGCGCGTAAACGCGCCATCGGTGGAAAAGGCCCAGGTGCGCAATCGCGGCCGCACACCCAACGCTCGTTCCGCTCCGCGTAGCGCGGCCTTCACCAGCGGCGAATCGTCCGGCATCAGCCAGGGCGGGTAATATTCCTGGCCGCGTTCGGTGTAGCCGGTGTAGGTGCGCACGTTCCGTTCAGCCACTGTCACATCGCCGCGCACCCCTTCGCGCTCCATGATCTGACGAATTTCGTTGAGCGCGCGGTCGCGCGTTTCTCCCAGCGTCAGCCGCCGGTCAATGATGAGCCGGCAAAGATCGGGAACCATATTACGGCTGCTGGAGGGGCACTCGATGCCGGTGACTGCGATGCTGCCCTTGCCGAGCTTGCTGTCTTCGCCCAATTGTCCGGCCAGCATTTGGATGCCAAAGATCACGCGCGAGGCTGAAACCAGCGCATTATCACCCAGTTCGGGCGCGGACGCGTGGCTGGCGCGACCTTCGGTGGTAACGTGTAACTCCACCCGCCCGCGATGTCCCAATGAAATGTCAAGGCCGGTGGGTTCAGTCAGCACCACGAAGCTGGGCCACAATCCTTCATCTTGCACCAGTGCGCGCATGGCCATGCCTTCAGCAGGCTCTTCCTGCACCACGGCAGCCACCACAATTTCGCCCTTCAGCGGCACATCGCTGGTCAGCAGCGCCCTGACGGCATAAATCGCCGCGGCCAGCCCGCCTTTCATGTCCACTGCGCCGCGGCCCCACAGTTTGCCATCGCGTATCTCGCCGCCGAAGGGATCCACTGTCCAGGCGGCGGGGTTGCCAATGCCAACGGTGTCCATGTGGCCGTTGAACAGCAGGCGTTGCGGCCCCTTGCCGACGCGACCGATTACGTTGCCGACGTGGTCACTGTAAACCTGCTCGAAGCCGAGCCGCCGCATTTCTTCCGCCACGCGCGCGGCCATCTCTCCTTCCTCGCCGGAAAAGCTGCGAATACGTATGAGGTCACGCAAAAATTCAATACAAGCTGTCTGGTCTTGATTGCTCAGTTGTGCCATAACGTTTCCCAGTGGTTAGTACGCGCCACTACCCGCAAGTACGCGCGGGATGGTGCGCAACAGGATACTGATGTCGAGAAAGGGGGACCAGTTTTCAATGTAATAAATATCCAGCAGCACCATTTCTTCAAAGGTCAGGTCGCTGCGGCCACTGACTTGCCACAAGCCGGTGATGCCGGGCGCAGTGCCCAGCCGCCGCCGATGCCAGTCGGCGTAATCGGCCACTTCGTCGGGCAACGCAGGCCGCGGTCCCACCAGGCTCATGTCGCCGCGCAGCACATTCCACAACTGCGGGAACTCGTCCAGGCTGGTACGGCGCAGAAAACGCCCAACATGCGTGATGCGGGGATCGTTGCGAATCTTGAACATCGGCCCCGCTGCTTCGTTCAGGTGACGTAGTTGATCCTTCATCTGGTCGGCGTTCTTCACCATCGTGCGGAACTTGAACACGTCAAACAGCACGCCATCGCGACCTACACGCGGTTGCTTGAAGATCACCGGGCCTGCGCTGTCCAGTCGGATCGCCAACGCGATCAAGCCCAGCAGCGGCGACAGCAGCAGCAGCCCCACGGCAGCGCCGATCACGTCCATGCCGCGCTTGAACAGCCGCTCCGACAGCGTCAACTGCTCGTCGTGGGGCGTCAGCATCGGGATGCCCGCGACGTTTTGCATGTCCACCCGGCTCAGACTGACCTGGAACAAGTCAGGGACGATCATGGGACGCACATTGGCGCGGCTTGCCTGGTTGGCAATCGCCAGAATTTGGCGGCGCTGCTGCCAGGGCAGGGCGATGATCACCCGATCTACCTGCTGGTTCTTGAGGATCGAAGCCAGGTTTGCCGTGTTGCCCAGCGCCCGAAAACGGCCAATGTTGGTCGAGCCGCGTTCCGGGTCGTCGTCCACGAAGCCAATCACCTGAAACCCCAACTCTGGCTGCGCCATCAGATTGCGCATCACCGTCAGCCCGGTTTCGCCGGAGCCGACGATCAGCACGCGATCTACGCCGACACCGTGCGAGCGCAGGTAGCGCAGCACCCCGCGGCGCACCAGCCGCGCGGCGATGAGCAAGACAATGATCAGCGTGGTGGCGTACAGAAAGAAGAGCCGCGAATAGACGAGCGGTCGCCAGAAGAAGACGACAAACACTGTTACTACAAAACCAACTGTTGCGCCGTTGATGATGCCATAGCTTTCATCCACCAGCGACGCGCCGCGACGGAAGCGATAGACGCCGCTGGCAGTGAACGCCAGCAGGATTAGAGCGGTTTCCAGCGCCACCAGCGGCAGATAGGGGGTGAAGGTCGTGAAATAGGCGGGGTCCACCTCGCGAAACCACTGGAATTGGTAACGCAGTACATAGGCCAGACCAAAGGACGCCAAAATCAACACGATGTCAACGAGAATCGTGATGCCGTTGATCATCCGCGAGACGCGTCGGTTCACGCAACGCCTCCTTCGGCTAGGATGCGCCGATAGACTGCGGCGGTGTCGCGCGCGGTATTGGCCCAGGAAAAGCGCGCGGCTTGCTGTACTGAGCGGGCACGCAGTTCTTGTGCGAACGCATCGTCGTGCAGGATGCGCAGCAAGGCCGCCGCCAGCGCGTCTGCATCCAGCGGATCCACCAGCAGCGCCGCGTCGCCCGCCACTTCTGGCAGCGACGACACGTTCGAGGTGACGACTGGCGCAGCACAGGCCATTGCTTCAATCACAGGCAAGCCGAAGCCTTCCAATAATGAAGGATAGACAAAGACTGTGGCCGCGCGATACCACCATGGCAACTCCTCGTCCGGGATGTAGCCGGGGAACAGCACATCTTTTTCCAGCCCCAATTGCTTGACTTCAGCAAAGATCGCGTCGTATCCCCACCCCTTGCCGCCCGCCAGCACCAGACTGAGCGGCGGCTGCGCGGGGTCTTGCGCCTTGACGCGGGCAAAAGCCTGCACCAGCCGCACCAGGTTCTTGCGCGGTTCCAGTGTGCCCAGGTGCAGCAAAAAGCGTGCGGGCAGGCTGTGGCGCAGCCGAAAAGCCTCCACATCCGCGGTGGGCGCGGGCGCAAAGCCTGCGTCTACACCGTTGTACACCACGTCCACCCGATCTGCGGGCACGCCGAACAGCGTCACCACATCGCGCTTGGTCGCTGCGGAGATTGCAATCACCCGTTGCGCGGCGCGCGCCGAACGACGCACCTGCTGTTGCAAGTAGGTGCGCTGCATGGCAGGGAATGCCTCCGGATAGCGCAAAAAGCTCAGGTCGTGGATGGTAACCACCGTCGGGCAGGGGGCAAACTGCGGGTTGATGTTGACAGTGCCGTGCAGCAAGGCCAAACGCTCGCGGCCTGCCAGCAGTGGCAACGCCGTCTGTTCCCATGCAATGCGGCGGGCCGGTCGGCGGGTATCCCAGCGGGTATTGCGGCGGATGTGCAGATTAGGCGCGGTGTCCACGGTGATGTCGGGCACAAAAGCCAGCAGGTCGAGGTCAGGTGCGGCAGCGGGCAAATGGGCGAGCAACTGGCGAATATAGCCGCTGACGCCAGCGCTGCGGTAGCTGTGCGCGCCGGAGAGAAGTTGGCCGTTGATGCCGACGCGCGGTGTTGCGTTCTTCGTCACAAGCGCATTATACCACGCCGCGGCTTAAGCCGAAATCGCCGCCGCGGCGTTCGCACCCTGGATGTGAACGCTGGTCAGACCGCACATCGGTGTGCGGATACTTCCTCTCATCCCCTTGTCAATAACGCACGGATCGCCGCGGTAGCCACGGACGGGCCGCCGAGTGCGGCCAGCTCGGCTTGCCACGCCCGCGCGCGGGCGTGTAGCGCGTCGTCGTGCAGCAGTTGCCGCGCGAACCAGCGTGCTGAGGTGCGCGTGAACTGCGCGGGCTGCACGCCATAGCCGACTTGCGCTTGGGTGATGCGTCCGGCCTGCGGCTGCTGATCACCCGCGTGTGGCACGGCCACCTGTGGCACACCGTAGCGCAACGCCGCGTGCGTCACCCCGACGCCGCCGTGATGGATTATACCGGTGATGATTGGCAACGTGGCGGCGAAATCTACCCATGCGCGCACCTCTGTGCCTTCCGGCAGGCTCGCGGGCGGTGCAGCATGGCCCGTCACCACCAGCGGCTGCCCCCCTTCTTGTCGCACTGCGTCGGCAGCGATGCGGAAGAACGCCGGGTCCTGGTTGAACAGCGTACCCAGCGTGATCAGGATCGTGGGTGGTGTGGAGGGTGCACGCGGTGGGGCTGGGGCGCTGCCGACAAACTGCGTCGGGGAAGCGACCGCGGGCAAGTCGGCATACCACTCCCGCGTGAAGAAATCGAGGTGCAGCCAGGGGGAAGCGATCTGTCCGAGGGGTAAAATCCAGTATTGCCCGGCGACGCCCGCCTGCTGACACAGTGCAGCGGCGCGCATGCCTGCCGCGGTTGGCGCAGCCGGGGGTAAGGCTGGCCTTCCCAGCACCACCAGCGGCGTGCCGGCTTGTTCGGCAGCCAGCGCCGCGGCCACTGCGTATGGCTCCACCAGCACGAGATCGGGGTGCCACGCTGCCAAAAGCTGGCGCAATTCCGCCGCCGCGGGCAACACCACCGCGGGATCGAGCCAGGCATCCAGGCTGCGCTGCCGACGCAGGCGCTCGCGTTCGGCGGGCGAAAGACGAGGGGGTAGCGGAGGCAGGGGCTGCCAGCCGGTGGCTTGTAGCGGAAGAAAGGCGATGTCAGTTGCGGCCAGCGCGGGGGCCACCGCTGGACCGCTGGCCCAGGCTACTGTAAAATCTGGTTGCCCGGCCAGGTGTGCCGCGGTCGCCATCATCCCGCCCCAATCGAGGTGACCGCGCAGCGGGAGGGAAATGAAAAGCAGGCGAGGCATGGCGTGCTTAACTGCCGACGCTCTGGCTGAATGGCAACGGCACTGGCTGCCGCTGACGTTCGGCTAAAGTCGCGTGGTATAGATCGGTGATTTGCTGCGCGATGACGGGCCAGCCAAAGTCCTGCGCTACCTTACGGCTGTTGGCGCTCAGTTCCCAGCGCAGGACATCGTTCTTGAACAGGCGAATGATGGCCGCGGCTAGCGCGTTGGGGTCGCCTACGGGCACGTGCAGCCCGGTGTAGCCGTGGACCACGCTGAAGCGTAGTCCGCCGACACGGCTGGCGATTACCGGCGCACCGCAGGCCATCGCCTCTAACGCCACCATGCCAAAACTCTCGTAGTGGCTGGGCATCACCACCACCTCCGCGGCGGAGTAGTAGTAGGGCAGCATGTCCTGATCACGCTTACCGAGGAAGGTGACCAGTTCCTCGATACCCAACTCGGCGCGCAGATGGTGTAGCCGTGCCATTTCGTCGGTCATCTGCGAGCGTGGTACCGCGGGGTCGCCACCGACAATCGCCACGGTGAGGCCCTCGCAGCCGCCGCAGTCGTCTGCCACTAGCTTCATGGCGCGCAGCAGCGTATCAATTCCCTTAAGCGGCTCGATGCGCCCGACGAAGAGCACCATGCGCTTGTCTGCGGGCACGCCGATGGCAGCTTTGGCTTCCAGTGGGTCAATCGGATGGAAGCGGTTCAGGTCAACGCCGGGCGGAATGATCACGATTTTGTGCGGGTCTGCGCCGTACAGCCAGACGGTTTGGGCTTTGTCGAGCGGACTGCCCGCCACCACGCGGTCGGCCTGTTGCATGATCGCGGCTTCGGCCTCGATGCGTTGTTCGGTGGCGTATTCGTGTGGGGCTTGGGCCACCTGATTTTTCATGTGGCCGAGGGTGTGGAACATCTGCACAATCGGCGGCGCGCTGCCGTCCGGCTGTGTCCACAGGGCTTGCAGACGGGCCGCGGCCAGGCCGGAAATCCAGTAGTGGCTGTGCAGCACGTCGTAGCGGATATGCTGCTGACGGGCGAAGTCGTCCACGGCCTGCGCGAAGGCTGGCATCAGGTCTACCAGCGCCTCTTTGCTGACGGTGGCCAGCGGGCCGACCGCGATGTTGACCACGCGCGTGCGCGGGCCGAGCGCGGTGCTGATCGCGGGCGCGGCCGGGTCCTGGGCGTGCGTGAAGATGTCCACCTGATGGCCCTGGCGCGCCAGTTCCTCGCTGAGGTCGCGGACGTAAACGTTCATGCCGCCCGTTTCCTTACCGCCGAGCGTTGCCAGGGGGCTGGTATGTACGCTCAACATGCAGATACGCAGAGGGAAAGCGGTCATCAAGCGGGCGTTCCTGGGCGGGTGATGAGTGTGGAATAGACCAGCGTATCTTGCGCGCCGAAACGGTATTTGTACACTTCGTTGCCTTGCAGGAAGTCAAAGACGCGCAGACCGAGCTGGATGGCATCCTCGATGATGTAGGTGGTCAGGACGATGCCGGGGCTGAGTTCCGAGTATTGAGCGGGATCGTAGCCGGAATTGTAGACTAGCAGGCTGTCGTTGTAGATAAAAGCCAGCATTGTGGCGGCTTTTTCGCTGTTGACCTCGATGAAGGCCAGATATAGCCAGCCGGCGCGCTGCATGGCGGTGATCGCCTCGCGGAAGAAGGCTTCCATCGCCGCGGTCATGAATTCGTTCTTCTCCGCGTCGCTCAATCGGTGCAGATGGATGAAGGCGTCCAGATCGGTGGGCAGCGCGGCGGGATCGGTGCTGCGATACCAGCGGACGGTGGTATCTTCTTCGATGCGGCGCAGCTTGCGGCGCACTTCGTGGCGCTGCTTTTTGCTCAGCCCGTCTTGTAGATAGGTTTCGAAGGTGTCTGGTAAGGCAATCACTGGGCAGACATCTTCGACACGGGTGACGGCCTCAAGGCCCAGCCCGGCTGCCAGCTCCGGCAGCCGCCGGTGCGTTGCAGAGGTTTGCGGCAGGTTGCACAGTTGGGCCGCGTCCCAGGCTGGAGACGTTGGGCCGGTCAGCCAGGCTAGATAGCCCGCGTAGACGGCATCTTCGTAGCCTGCTTCGATGATAAGGTCGAGGTAGTCGGAGACTTCCACGCAGCCCACGAGATCGAAACGGCGCTGGCCGTTGTCTGTGTCATGTAGATACAGGGATGCGATGCCCACCAGCCGGTCGGCGTCGTACCAGGTGAGCAGGTAGAGGTTGCCTTCGCCCAGGCAGCGCCACCAGGTGGTTTGCCATTCCCAGGTCAAAAAGAGGGTATTCGCGCGGCTGCGCGCCAGCAAGGGGTTCCAGTCGGCGCGCAGCACGTCAAAGGCGGCGGTGTCGGTAAAGATACGTAGCTCCACAAACAATCCTTGCAGTTGAATTTAACGGTTACGGGAGAACAACAGGGCTAAAAGGATGCCCAATGCCACTAGCACGCTGATGAAGCCGATAATCAGCCAGGGGTTGTTGAGTGATGGCAGCTTGAAGGGCAAGCCCTGCTGGCCGCGCGGGGTTTCGGTGGGCGCACTAAAAGAGGTTGGCACGGCGATGGGCGTTGCCGCGGGCAGGCCGGTTTGTGCTTCGATCACGGTGACGACGGTCGGCCCGCTGGCTGGCATTGCCCCGCCCAGCGCCATCTCGCGGTTGGTTCCCAGCGGCGTGGCGGTGACGAAGTCGAAGGGCAACGCCGCGACGGGCGCGAGCGCGGGCGAGACCGCCGCGGCGACGGACGTGCCGTTGCAGGCGTACAGTTGCACCTGATCGAGGTACATCGAGGTGCGCGTGCCGTCGCCTTCGTTACGTGCGTTGAAATAGAGCGTGATGGTGCGGCCAATGTAGGGGGTCAGGTCAATTTCCTTGTACTGCCAGCTATTGGCGTTTTCGGTGACGCGCCAGGGAATGGCAATGGTTTGGCCGTAGTTGAGCGGATCGAGTAGCACGAGTTCCTGCCGGTTGTGTCCGCCTGCCGCGGCAGTCGAAATGGGGTAATAGAAGAAGCGCAACTGCGCGGTTTGTGCGCTGGCCGGAATGGTGACCGTCTGCTGGACAGAAGAATAGGCCGTGATGTTCGTGGCGTTGTTGGCGACCACAGCACCCATCGCCAGGCTGCGCACGCCGTTGTGGGTCGGGTTGGGCGCGCCGACATAGACCGGGCACAGGTCGGTTGCGCCTTGCTGCCAACTTCCTTCCCATTCAAAATCGCCGTTGGCAAGTAGGTCAAGGCAGCCGCTGGCAACCGGCGATGGTGTCACTGGCAGGGGAGTGGCTGTCGGCAACGGTGTGGCGGTGGGGAAGACGATGACCGTAGCTGTGGCGGTGGGTGGCAGCGCGGTCGCTGTCGGCAACGGCGTGGCGGTGGGAATGATGGGGGGAATAGGTGTAAACGTCGGCGTCGCCAAGCCAGGTATGCACACGGTGAGCGTGACCGCGTCTACCACCATTTGCGTGCGCCCCCCTGTACCATCGTTGTAGACGGCGAAAGTGAGGTCTACTGTGCGGCCAATGGCGCTGTTCAGCGATCGGCGAATCGTTTGGAAGCCGCCGCTGCTGGATAGTTCATTCCAGACCATTTCATCGCCGGTGACGCGCGCACTCGCGCCGGGCACCAGCAGCGAGGCCATTTGCCGGTCAATGCCGGGGTTGGCTTCGGTGCTGGTCCAGACGTTGAAGCTCAAGTCCGCGCTGAACGCGGTGCTGGGGATGGTGATCTGCTGGCGCACGGTTGAATACGCCTCGGTGGTGGCGGGCTGGTCCACGTTGCCCAGCCGTATTGCCCAGGCGCCGGCGGCTGTGGGGCTGTTGACGTAGGTGGGAGCGAGCGGGCCAGTGCCGAGGATCCAGGCGTTGCGCTGCTCGAAGCTGCCGTCCAGCACGTAATCCTGACAGACTTGCTGAAGCGGTGAGGCCTGCGCGGCAGGCAGGCTGGTCAGCGCGGCTATAATTACCAGCAATGCGCTTGACAGCCAGCGAAACTTGAAATGCTTGGCCATGCGTGTATAATCTCCGAATAAGAACGGGCAATTCCTGCCAATATAATGGCGGTATTGTACCACGGGTGACGGTGAGTACCAATCAGCGCGCAGCTCCGTGGCTGTTACCAGTCAGGCAGATTGCCGCAGCAGGGGGTTGAATTTGACTTCCTGTCCAGTTTACCCTATAATATTCTAGTTTGGTTAAACAGGCGCTCTCATGCTATTCAGGATGAGAGCGCCGTATTCAGTCAGGGCCACCCAGTGGGTGGACATTCAGGTCTTACAAAGGCGGTTGCAATTAGCAGCAAATCACATCGAGTCAACGAACGGATTAAAGCACCTCTTCTGCGCGTCATTGGTGAGGATGGGAAGCAGTTAGGTGTGCTGTCGCGTGCCGACGCTCTGGCGCTGGCGCGGGAACAGCATACCGATTTGGTGGAAGTCGCGCCCCAGGCTGATCCACCGGTTTGCCGTCTCACGGATTTCGGCAAGTTCCAATACGAACGTGCCAAGCGCGAGCGTGAAGCCCGCAAGGCGCAAAAAGAAGTTGAGGTCAAGGAAATTCGTTTACGACCAAAAACTGGTGAACATGACATTGAGGTAGTTCTACGCCGGGCGCGCAAGTTCTTGCAGGATGGTTCCAAAGTCAAGGCGCGTGTCCGTTTTCGTGGACGTGAAATTACCCATCCCGAAGTAGCTGAAGAGTTGCTGCGGCGGGTGGCTGATGAACTGCAAGATGTGGCTGATGTCGAGAAAACACCCGACATGGAAGGCCGCAGTTTGCTGATGATCCTGGCCCCCAAATCAGGCGTCAAAGTCTGATCTGAGCAGTTGGCTCAACGTACCTGATCCTGAACCAGGGCGCGGGGAACCGGGCCCTTTTCATTCACGGGATCGTGCAAGCTGTTTTCCTGGTCCTCGCGCCAGCGCAGTATAGCAACAGAAGTTTAGAGGAGATCCGAACGTGCCAAAAATTAAGACGCACAAATCAACAGCCAAGCGCTTTAAGTATTCCAGCACGGGCAAGCTTATGCGTATGCGCCAGGGCAAGGGACACTTGCGCCGCCAGAAGGCGCCCAAGGTGAAGGCAGCTTTCAGCTACGCTCATGTCACCGAAGACACCGCCGCGCGCCGACGCATTCAGCGGCTGGCCCCGTATTTGGAATAGTTCGAGTAATTTGAAAGAGGCAGAAGACAATGACAAGAGTAAAGCGTGGTGTGACGGGTCGTAACCGCCACCGAAAAGTACTCAACCTTACCAAGGGCCAGAAAGGCTCGAAGCACCTGCTGTTCCGGCGCGCCAACGAAGCGATGCTGAAATCGCTCTGGTATTCCTTCCGTGACCGCCGCAACCGCAAGCGCGATTTCCGCCGCTTGTGGATTGCCCGCATCAACGCGGCCGCTCGCCAGAACGGCATGAGCTACAGCCGCCTGATCCACGGCCTGAACCAGGCCAATGTGGCGCTCGATCGCAAGGTGCTGGCTGACATCGCCGTGCGCGATGCCGCCGCTTTCACCCAGATCACGGAACTGGCTCGCAACGCCGCCGCGTAAGCAAGCTTTCCCCACAGTCAAGATTGCCGGGTCTCACTTCGTTGAGCCCGGCTTTTTTGTCTGGATGATTTTGGAGCCAGAAACGCACCAATTTAAGAACGTTATTGCACAATCTAATGAAGTGATGTATCATTGCAGGACTTATGAGTACCAAGTATCGTCGCCCACTATGGATCATTCAGTCGCCTTCAGCTGACCTTCAGCTGTTTGTTCGGGGTAGCAAAAATTTAAAGAAAGGAGGTCACAGTGCATGACGGCTGATCGTATGGCTCGCATTATTCTTTTCATTATCTTTGGCATCATCGGCTGGTATCTTGGCACCGTCATCGCTGGCACATCAGACCTGACCATCAACACCTTGAAGTGGGCCATCCCGGCCACCTTGCTCGGCGCAATCGTCGGCGCAGTCGTCGCTCCTTATCTGACGACCCGCCCGGCGCGCACCGTGCGACGTGTGGTCCGGCAATTGCCCGTCCAGGAAATCGTTGCAGGAACCCTCGGCCTCATTCTCGGCCTGTTCATTGCCGCGCTGCTGGTGCTGCCTTTATCGCGCCTGCCATCGCCCTTTGGCAATGTCCTGCCCGCGTTGGGCGCAGTGGTTTTCGGCTATCTGGGCATCACGGTGATGGTGTTGCGGGCTGATGACATTACGGATCTGTTCGGTGGCCGCTTCCGGCGGCAGTCTGGCCGCGCGGAGAGTAAGGCAGGCGAAGCAACCCCCGTGCTGCTGGATAGCAGCGTCATCATTGATGGCCGCATTGCCGACATCAGTCAGACCGGTTTCATCATGGGGCCGATGCTGATCCCGCGCTTTGTGTTAAACGAAGTCCAGTACATCGCCGATTCCGCGGACGCGCTACGCCGTAACCGCGGCCGCCGCGGGCTGGACATGCTGAGCCGCCTGCAAAAGGATTCGGCGGTGCCGGTCAGCATCGTGGACATGGACGTAAAAAATGTTCGTCAGGTGGATGACAAACTGGTACAGCTCGCCAGGCAGTTGCGCTGTCCCATCGTCACCAACGATTTCAACCTGAACCAGGTGGCGCAGTTGCAGGGCGTCAAGGTGCTGAACATCAACGCGCTGGCTAATGCAGTTAAAATGCTGCTGCTACCCGGTGAGACCATTCATGTGGATGTGATTGACGAGGGCAAGGAAGCCGGGCAGGGCGTGGGCTATCTCGACGACGGCACAATGGTCGTGGTGGAAAATGGCGTTCGCTACCTGCACCGCGAGATTGACGTACAAGTAACCAAGGTTTTGCAGACCAACGCAGGCCGCATGATCTTTGGCCTGCCGATGGACGGGAGTTAGGGATGGCTTTACAGGTTTACAATACACTGACACGGCGCAAAGAGCCGTTTGAAACCATCGAACCGGGCGTAGTGCGCATGTACGTCTGCGGTCCCACCGTATATTCCAAGGCGCATGTGGGCCATGCCATGTCGGCAATTGTCTTCGACACCGTGCGTCGCTATCTGGAATACCGCGGCTATACCGTGCAGCACGTAATGAACTTCACCGATGTGGACGACAAGATCATCAATCGCGCGCTGGAAAGCGGCGTCGAGCCGATGTCCATCTCGGAACGCTACATCAACGAATTCAAACGGCACATCGAAGAGCTGCGCATCTTGCCGGCCACTGCCTATCCACGCGTGTCGGAAACTATGCCTGAGATTATTGACATGGTGCAAACCCTGCACGAGAAGCAGTACGCCTATCCCGCCGAAGGGGACGTGTACTTCCGTGTGCGCCAGGATGACGACTATGGCAAACTCAGCCGCCGCAAGCTGGAGGATGTACTGACCGGCACGCGCGTAGAGGTGGGCGATGTCAAGGAAGACGTCAACGATTTTGCTCTGTGGAAGGGGCAAAAGCCGGGCGAGCCAGCCTGGGACAGCCCCTGGGGGCCTGGTCGCCCCGGCTGGCACATCGAATGTTCCGCGATGGCGCTCAAACACCTCGGCGCGCAGATTGACATCCACGGCGGCGGCAATGACCTGATCTTCCCGCACCACGAAAACGAAATCGCCCAGTCGGAGAGCTATACCGGCCAGTCCTTTGCCCGCTACTGGATGCACAACGGTATGTTGCAGTTGCAGGGCGAGAAGATGTCCAAGAGCTTGGGCAACCTGGTGACTGTGGACGACTTCCTGGCCGAGCATGAAGCTGATGTGTTGCGCCTGCTGATCCTCTCTTCGCACTATCGCAAACCGCTGGCTTTTGGCCCGGCCGTGATCGAAGACAACGAACGCGCACTAGCGCGGCTGCGCAGCGCGCTGCGCCCCGCGGCTGGTCAGGCGACTGACGGCAGCGACGCGGCCGCGCTGGCTGTGGCGGTGAAGGCCGCGCACAGCGGCTTTGTCGAAAGCATGGACGACGATTTCAACACCGCGGGCGCGCTCGGCTTCCTCTTTGAGTTGGTCACGGCCATCAACCGCGCGCGCGATGCAGGCGTAGGCGGGGAGCCGTTTACAGCCGCGCAGGCTGTGTTGCTAGAGCTGACCGGCGTGCTGGGGCTGCAATTGCAGAAAGCGCAGACCGCCGGAGCCGAAGCAGCCCCATTTATTGACCTGCTGCTGGAACTGCGCACCAAGCTGCGCGGCGTCAAGCAGTACGCGCTGGCCGACGAAGTGCGCAATCGTCTGACCGACCTCGGCGTCGTCGTTGAAGACACGCGCGAAGGCAGCGCCTGGCGCTTTTCTCAGTAATCAGTGTATACGGTACACTGACTTCCCAACTATGTCCATTGAAATCCTTTACGGTCGCCACGCAATACATGAGGCGCTGCGCGCGCGCCGTCGCAAGTTCTATACGCTCAACGTCGCCTCAGGTACCAAACAAGTTGGCCTGGTGGCTGACCTGCTTGAGCTGGCCCAACGTGCCAAGTGCCGCATCCAGCAGGTGGATCGTTTGCAGTTTGATCGGCTGCTGCCAGACGTGAATCATCAGGGCGTGGCGCTGGAAGCCGGCCCATACCCCTATGCCACGCTGGACCAAGCCTTCGAAGCAGCCACGCAGCGCAGCGAAGCCCCCCTGTTCTTGATTCTCGACCACCTGGAAGACCCGCAAAACGTCGGCACGCTGCTGCGCACCGCCGAAGCGATGGCCGTTCACGGTGTGATCCTGCCCGACCGCCGCTCGGCAGCCATTACGCCTGCGGTCTGCAATGCCTCGTCCGGCGCAGTGGAGCATCTGCGCATCGTGCAGGTGACGAACATCGCGCGCACGCAGGAAGAGCTGAAACGCCGCAATGTCTGGCTTGCCGGGCTGGATGACCAGCCGCAGGCGCGCGATCTGCTGCACAGCGACCTGAGCGGCGCGTTGGCACTGGTTGTCGGCGCGGAAGGCAGCGGTCTGAGCCGGCTGGCGCGCGAGCAGTGTGATTGGCTGGTGCGTATTCCGATGCTGGGCCAGGTGGGTTCGCTCAATGCCGCGGTAGCTGGTTCGGTGGCGCTGGTGGCCGCCCGCGCCGCGCGCACGCCGACATCCTGATTTGACTGCCGCGGCTGCGCGGTGTGATTTTTCCGTTCTCAACGATGAGAATGTGAGGAGATTTTTCTGATGACACCTTTGTTGCAAGAGACTATTGCTACTCCTGTCTGGGACACGACCCCTGATCCGCGTCAGGAATTGCACCGGCGCGATGCCGCGGTGTTTGACGCGATCCAGGCTGAATACGAGCGTCAAAATACCGGCATTGAACTGATCGCTTCGGAAAACTATGTCAGCCGCGCCGTGCTGGGCGCGCTTGGCTCGGTACTAACCAACAAATACGCCGAGGGCTACCCAGGCAAACGCTATTACGGCGGTTGCTATGCCGTGGACATCGCCGAAAACATCGCGCGCGACCGCGCCAAGCAGTTGTTTCACGCCGCACATGCCAACGTGCAGCCGCACGCGGGCGCACAGGCCAACGCCGCCGCGTATCTGGCGCTGATCCAGCCGGGGGACACGGTGCTGGCGCTCAAGCTCGACCAGGGCGGCCACCTGACCCACGGCTCCAGCGTGAATTTCAGCGGCAAGTTTTACAACTTTATTCACTACGGCGTTGACCGCGAGACCGAAACCATTGACTACGACAACGTGGCCGCACTGGCTGCCGAGCATCAGCCCAAGCTGATCGTGGCCGGGGCCAGCGCCTACCCGCGTTGGTTCGACTTCCCCCGCCTGCGCGCGATTGCCGATGCCGTCGGCGCGCGATTGATGATGGATATGGCGCACATCGCCGGACTCGTGGCCGCGGGGCTGCACCCCGATCCTGTACCCTATTGCGACATCGTCACCTCGACCACGCACAAGACGCTGCGCGGCCCGCGCGGCGGCTTGATCCTCAGCACCGAGGAATTCGCCAAAAAGGTGGACAGCGCGGTTTTTCCCGGCACGCAGGGCGGCCCGCTCATGCACTCGATTGCTGCCAAAGCGGTGGCGTTCGGTGAGGCGCTCCAGCCGGAATTCCGCGTGTATGCCCAGCAGGTTCTCGACAATGCGCAGGCGCTGGCTGAGGCGCTGGTGCAGGAGGGAGTGCGGCTGGTCAGCGGCGGCACCGACAATCACCTGATGCTGGTGGATTTGCGGCCAGTGGGCGTCACCGGCAAGGCTGCGGAGATCGCATTGGACAACGCAGGCATTCACACCAACAAGAATATGATCCCATACGACCCGGAGAAGCCAACGGTCTCCAGCGGCATTCGTATGGGCACACCCGCGATCACGACGCGCGGCTTCGGCCCGGCGGAAATGCGCCAAATCGCGGCCTGGTTCGGCGAGATCGTGCGTGATGTTGAAAATGTTGCACTGCAAGAGCGCATCCGCGGCGAAGTGGAGCAGTTAGCGCTGCGCTTCCCCGTACCCGCGTGATTTTGTGCGGCATCAGGAGCGAGTCGTCAGGCGTTGGTAGGAGAATCAGGCTGTTATTACTGCTGGCTAAATTGCACGCATCCGTTGTAAGACGATTTTGCAAGGCGAATCTGAAGCCTACTCCATAACTCTTTCTTCTACTCATCATTCATTACTTTCTACCCGCAACCCGAAGAGTACGAAACGGGTTGCGGGTTCTTTTTACCTATGATCGCTGAAAACGCCGTTCTTCTGCAAGCCGACAGTCATTGGCTGCACTTCAGCCAGCCGCAGCGCATCCTCATTGCACAGCAGCCGGGCGAGGTGCGCGCGGCTCTGCGCGCGGTGAAGGAGGCAGTGGAAGGGGAAGGGCTGCACGCGGCGGGCTTTCTGACCTATGAAGCCGCAACGGGCATGGATGCTGCGCTGGTGACGCATCCACCCGCCGCGCTACCGGTGCTGTGGTTTGGCTTGTATCGCACGCCAGAGGTGTGGACACATCTGCCCCCGGGTGGACCCTACGCGCTGACAGCCTGGCAACCCAGCCAAGCCCTGCCCGCCTATCGCCAGGCCATCGTCCAAATTAAGGATGCCATTGCCCGCGGCGACACTTATCAGGTGAACTACACGATCCGGTTACACGCCAACTGGCAGGGCGATCCGTGGGGGCTGTTCGTGGATTTAGCCGCGGCCCAGCGCGGGGGCTATGCCGCGTTTTTGAACCTGGGCCGACACGTTATTTGTTCGGCGTCGCCGGAGCTGTTTATGCAGGTGGAGGGCGAACGCATTTGGTCTAGGCCGATGAAGGGAACGGCCGCGCGCGGACGCACGCTGGTCGAGGATCAGGCGTTGGCCGCGCAGTTGGCCGCGTCGGTCAAGGATCAGGCGGAAAATATCATGATCGTGGACATGATCCGCAATGATCTGGGACGCATTGCGCGCTACGGCAGCGTGCATGTGCCGCGCCTGCTGGAGATCGAACGCTACCCCACCGTGCTGCAAATGACTTCGACCGTGGCCGCGGCCAGCGATGCCGCGCTGGATGAGGTATTGGCTGCGCTTTTTCCCTGCGCATCCATTACCGGCGCGCCGAAAGTGCGCACCA
The DNA here is from genome assembly GCA_049299095.1 of Anaerolineae bacterium. Lineage (GTDB taxonomy): Bacteria > Chloroflexota > Anaerolineae > JAAEKA01 > JAAEKA01 > JAAEKA01. The sequence goes on from JBAQWV010000087.1 coordinate 27,172, forward strand.
TGCAGTTGATTAACCGGCTGGAGGCCGGGCCGCGCGGTGTGTATACCGGCGCGATTGGTTACCTGGCTCCGCAGCGGCGGGCGCGCTTTAGTGTGGCGATTCGCACGGTGACGCTCGATCTGGCCGCGGGCGAGGCTACCTATGGCGTCGGCAGCGGCATTGTGTGGGATTCGGATGCGGACGCGGAGTATGCCGAGTGTCTGTTGAAAGCTCAAGTGCTGACGAGGCGCTTCCCGCAGTTTGAACTGCTGGAGACGCTGCGCTGGACTGCTGCCGCTGGCTGCGTGCGGCTGGAAGGGCATCTGGCGCGGTTGGCTGCGGCCGCGACCTACTTCGACTTTGTTTTTGATGTCGAGGACGCACGGGCGCGGCTACACGCCCTGGACCCCGCCGCGCTGCCTGATCCGGCGCGGTTGCGTCTGCTGCTGGCCCGCGATGGCACGCTGCGGGTGGAAGCACAGCCGCTCACCTTACCGATGGCCGCGCCTCTCTTGCGTCTGCGACTGGCCGCCGAGGCGGTGGACAGTACCGACCCGTTTTTGTATCACAAGACCACGCAGCGCACCGTGTACGAGCGGGCGCGCGCGGCGCAGCCAGACTGCGACGAGGTGTTGCTGTGGAACGAGCGGGGTGAGCTGACGGAAGCAACCACGGCTAACGTGGTGCTGGCGCTGGAGGGCCGCTGGGTGACGCCGCCGGTGAGCAGCGGCCTGCTGCCGGGGATACTGCGCGGTGAATTGCTGGCCGCGGGGCACATTCATGAGCAGGTGATTACCGTGGAGCAGGTACGGCGCGCGCGGACGGTGTATCTGATCAACTCGCTGCGCGGCTGGCGCGCGGGCGAGATGGTGCGGTAAGCGAACTGTTTGACGGACGGAACAGCGCCGGATATACTCATCGGGACTGGACGCGTGTAAAACCTTTAACCACAGGACTGCCGGCTACCGATGAACACACTGCAACTTCAGGATTTTCCCTTGCAAACCTTTGACAAGCTGCGCTATGCCGATACGGATCGGCAGGGACATGTGAACAACGCGACCTTTTCCACCTTTCTGGAGACGGGCCGCGTGGAGATTCTGTACAATGCGGATGTGCCACTGCTGCCTGCCGGAGCCAGCTTTGTGATTGTTTCACTCTCCCTGACCTTTTTACGGGAAATTACCTGGCCGGGGCAGGTTGATATCGGCACTGGTATTGTAAAAATCGGTAACAGCTCCGTTCAATTCTTTCAAAAGCTTTTTCAAAACGGGCGATGCGTGGCGACTGCGGAAACCGTAGTGGTGCAGGTGGACAACACCAGCAGTAAAGGCTTGCCGCTCACTGATTATGCAAGGGTTGTTTTGGGGCGTTGGTTGCTGCAGGGAACAACCGGCTAGTGCCCTCTCCCCTCGATAGATTTGAAAACGGCCTCGGTGGTTTGTTATGACCACCGAGGCCGTTTTTTTATTCAGCCAGCCATGCAGCCAGCCGCTCGATGTCTTCGCCGGTCAGATCGTGCCCGGCGGCCAGGCGATATTCTTGCACCCGCGCGCCCTGTGCTTGCAGATAAGGCGCGACCGCTTCTCCGAACGGCAGGAAAGGATCGTGCAGGCCGTTCAACACCAGCACGGGCAGCGGCTGCAAATCAATGACCGGCTGCTCCTCCAGCGCCATCACTGGACGGATCAGCGCGGCCCCGCCGAACGCGTGCGGGTGTTGCACCAGGCTGGCCAGGGCGATGTTGGCGCCGTTGCTGTAGCCCACTGCTATCAGATGTGCACGATCGAACTCGTAGAGCGCGGCCGCGTCCTCCACAAATTGCGCCAGTGCGTCTGCCTCGGCGCGCAGATGCGCCTGATCGTAGCGGGTCAGCGAATAGCGGCGGAAGAAGCGGGGCGAGCCTTCTTCCAGAGATCGTCCGCGCACGCTGAGCAGGTTGGCTGTGGGGGCAATGCGCCGCCCCAACGGCAAGAGTTGTGTTTCATCGCCGCCCGTGCCGTGCAGCAGGAGCAGCGTTTGGTGGCTGGTACCGGGCACAAAACGATGTGCCCAGCCCAGGTCGCGGGTAGATGTTGTTTGCATGGTTGTCTCGCGGTCAATCAATCGGCTTCAGGCCAGCCAGAATGCGTTCGCGGCGTGGCTCCAGGAAGGGCGGCAGCGCCAGGTTCTCGCCCAGCGTCGCCAGCGGTTCGTCCACAGCGAAGCCGGGGCCGTCGGTGGCAATTTCAAAGAGCACGCCGCCCGGCTCGCGGAAGTACAGGCTGCGGAAGTAGTAACGGTTGACTTCGCCGCTGTTGGGCACGCCCAGGCTGTTCAGCCGTTCGCTCCAGGCGTGATATTCGCTTTCGTTGGGCGTGCGGAAGGCCACATGATGTACGCCCCCTGCGCCCGGCCGGGCCGCGGCCAGGTCGGGACGCACGGCCACATGCAGCTCGGTATGGGGGCCATCGCCCGCGCCCATCTGATAAACGTGCACTGTGGCGTCGAGCTTCTCCGTGTTGGCATAGGTGCGCACCGGCTGCATGTTCATCACGCGTTGCAGCACCAGGTCGGTGTTTTCCAGGTGCGGCACGCTGATGGTGATCGGGCCGAGGCCACGAATTTGATGCGCCGCGGGCACCGGGCTGGCTTCCCACGGCGTGGGTGCGTCGCCTGTGCCGCCATCGGTGACGAGGGTCAGGCGTTGGCCTTCGTTGTCCTCGAAATCGAGGTACTGGCGGCCATCGCGCTCGCTGATGCCGCTGTGGGTGATGTGTAGGCTGTCAAAGCGCGCCTGCCAATAGCGCAGGTCTGCTTCGTCGCGCACGCGCAGGCCCGTGCGCGTCACTGTGTGGTTGCCGCGTCGCTCGCGGGGCACGGGCCAGTCGAAGAAGGTCAGGTCATTGCCAGGGGTCGCGACCTTGTCGCCGTAGAAGAGGTGATAGGCGCTGGTGTCGTCCTGGTTGACGGTGCGCTTGACGAGGCGCATGCCGAGGCCCTGGGTATAAAAGCGTTTGTTTTCGCTGATACGGGCAGAAACAGCAGTTAAGTGATGAAATCCGGTTAGCTTTAAGTCAGTCATGGGATACTCCTTAGGGGTCAGGCCCGCGCCTCAGGTTACAGAAGGTATTATACAACTATTTGCTTTGCAAAGCAAGTAGTTTTTGTGAGAATTTCATTAGACTTTTTGACGCGCGGGTGCACAGGGGGCACTTGACGACAGGGGGTGAGCTGTTTTATACTCGGCGTGTTTCGAAATGGCAGCGGCAGGGTCGTGGCGGCCCATTCCGCATACTTATCAGTTGTCCGCAGGGCGTGCGGCGCGCCTTGCAGGCAGCCGGATAGTTTGCGTAGCATCGCTTCGAGCTGCTTTGCGTCCCGCTGTCAAGGATTGTTCATGCCCACTCTCTGGCACCATGACGCTAGCCATTGGGTAGTTTCCTTAGTTTCATATCGTTACATTTCCCCCTATGCGCATCGAAGCCATCGAACTGCACCAAATCGAACTGCCCTACGTCCATCCCTTCGAGGCCAGCTATGGCCGTGCGACCGCGCGCGCGGCGCTGCTGGTGGCGGTGCAAAGCGCAGGGCTGACCGGCTGGGGCGAATGTGTGGCGGGCGCGGGGCCGTGGTACACCGCGGAAACTGTCGGCACGGCTTGGCATGTGCTGACGGACTTCCTCGCGCCGCGGCTGCTAGGCCAGGAGATCGCTCAGCCGCAGCAGGTGGCCGCGGCCTTCGCGCCTGTGCGCGGGCACGCGATGGCGCGCGCAGCGCTGGAGGCCGCGGTGTGGGACTTGCTGGGGCAGGCGCAGGGGCAACCGCTGGCTGCGCTGCTGGGCGGCGTGCGCACCACCGTTTCCGTCGGCGTCAGCCTGGGCATCGAACCGACGCTGGCCGCGCTGCTGGAGCAGGTGGCGGGCTATGTGGCCGCGGGCTATCGCCGCGTCAAGCTCAAGGTTAAGCCGGGCTGGGATGTGGCGGTGGTGGCCGCGGTGCGCGAACGCTGGCCCGACCTGCTTTTGCAGGTGGATGCCAACTCCGCGTACACCCTGGCCGACGCGCCGCGGCTGGCCGAGTTGGACGAGTTCGACCTGCTGCTGATTGAACAGCCGCTGCATCACGACGATCTGGTGGAACATGCTGTATTACAGCGACAACTGCGCACGCCAATCTGTCTGGACGAGAGTATCCATTCCCCGGACCATGCGCGCTGGGCACTGGAGATCGGCGCGTGTCGCGTGCTGAACATCAAGCCGGGGCGGGTGGGTGGCTTCACCGCGGCCAAAGCGATTCACGATCTGGCTGCGGCGCATGACGTGCCGGTCTGGTGCGGGGGGATGCTGGAAACCAATGTTGGGCGGGCGGGCAATCTGGCGCTGGCTGCGCTGCCGAATTTTACCCTGCCGGGGGACATTTCCGCGTCTGCGCGCTACTTCGCGCACGATATCGCCGCGCCGGACTTCGTATTGAACGCCGATTCGACCATCACCGTGCCTGCTGTGCCGGGGGTGGGGGTGATTGTGCTGCCGGAGCGGTTGGCGGCCGCGCGCGTGCGTGAGCTGCGTTTGAAGGCAGCTAAGTAGGTTCCTGCAAAAGTTTTGGTTGGTAATATGATTTACCCAAGCGGCAGGTGTTTTTGCCGCGTTGGGTGGTAACGGCGACATGCAAAAAGTCAGCACCGACCTCTTGATGACTGACCACTTTTGTACAAAGTCGGGCTAAGATTTCTCATCGCTTTTACTATTCGAAATGACATTAATTGCGTAAGTCCTAATAAATCAGAATACGTGAGGATGACCGGCTTTTGTTTAACGGGGTTGGGGCTGTGCTTGTATTTTTTGGTACATCATGCTAAAATTAAACTGGTCGCAAAGACCACACATTTGTTGGAGGAAGTTTAATGGCAAAAGAAAGCATCGTTGACGCCAGCGTCCCCAGCGCAGGCCGGATATACGACTATTTTCTCGGCGGTCACCATAATTTTCAGGTTGATCGCATAGCAGCCGAGCAAATCTTGCAAAGGTTACCATTTTTAGGCAAGCTCTCGCGCTTGCAGCGCTGGTGCTTGCGCGATATTGCGCAAGAACTGACGGCTGTGCGTGGCTATGATGTTTTGATTGACTTCGCATCAGGATTGCCAACCCAGGACCACATGCATACGGTGGTACCTCCGGGCACAACAGTGATTTACTCCGACTATGATCCGGTGGTTGTACAGTATGCAAAAGAAATTTTGGGCGACACCAAAAACGTCTATTTTTTTGAAGCAGACGCCAGCCGTCCGGAAGAACTATTGAATAGCCCCAAAGTTGAAGCGATTCTCAACGGCCGTCGCAACGTTGGCATCGTTTATTGGGGCGTCGGTGGCTTCTTGTCAGACGAAGCGATTGCTCATGCTGCTCAGGCGCTCTATGATTGGTCCGGCCCTTTCTCCTGCTGGGCATTTAATGCACAGGGCGCAGACGGCAATCCCGATGACCCCATTGGCAAGCAAGTATTGGCGATTTATGCGCAGATGGGGTCACCCTTCCGCGTGCGCACATTGCAGGAATACGAGCAGGTCCTGAAGCCGTGGAAAGGAGATGAACAGGGATACCTCTCTTTCCTGGAATGGCATGGCTTTGATCAGGGTCTGCTGGATGATCGCGACCGCGAAGTATTTGGCGCGACAGGCACCGGTTACGGAATGTACCTGCTCAAGTAACAAGAAGAAAGCTGCCATTTCATTATTATGCTTTGATGGGATGGTGAAATGGTAGTTTGTTTTACTTATGGCAAGCGATCAGCAACACCCTGCCCTTTTTCTTGAATTTCAGGTGCAACGCACGGCTTTGATTCAGGCACTTCAGCGTTCCATGACTGAAGCCCTGTTCACCAGCCGTGCGTTTTTGCGCCCTGCAGATATCAAGGCGCTGGCTATCGAGGAGGCAGACGCCTTTTTTGCTAATCTGGAAGAGGCGAACCCAAGACGTGGCGAGCAACACGGCCAAAAACTGGCTGAAGCAGGCATCAGCGATGATGCTATGATGCGCATCGGCCATGTTCTGCGCGAGTTTTGTCGTCAGTATCGTTACCAGGACTGTGATGAAAATGGCTTCGAGGCTGTGGAAGTCTATCATCGCAACATGGTGCAAGGCTTTATGTACCGACGCGAGGAGCGCATCCTTGAAGAACAGGAACGCATTCGCTCTGCCTTGCAACATACCTTGCAGCACTACACGGCTCAGCTGGAAACTGCCTCAGAAGTCGCACGTGCTGCTACTTCCACGCTTGACCTGGGAACTCTGCTCACAACTTCGGTAGACCTGATCCAGGAGCGGCTGAATCTCGATTATGTGGCGATTTATCTGATTGACGACGACAAAAACAATGCCGAACTGCGCGCGGCCACCGGGGCAGAGGGGCGTCGTCGTCTGGCCATGCGTCACCGGTTGAAGGCACAGGGTAATTCCACAGTGGCGCGCAGCCTGATATCGCACGAACACGTGATCGTGCTGAATCGCACGGATGACATCACCCGTTCCGACACCTCCCGCCTCCCCTGGTCGCAGTCTGAGATCGTGGTTCCCTTAATCACGCACGATAAAGTCATTGGTGCTTTGAGCGCGCAAAGCAAGCAGCCGGCCGCGTTTTCCTCGCAGGATGTTGTTGGCTTCCAAATCATGTGTGATCAGCTCGCCAATGCCATCGAAAACACGCGCCTGTATGTCAGCGTGCAGCAGCGCGCCGACGACCTGGCCCAAGCGTATGATCAGCTCAAGGGACTGGAATCGCTCAAAGATCAGTTCATGCAGAATGTGTCGCACGAACTGCGCACACCACTCACCATGATCCGAGGCTGCACCGAGCTGCTGTTAATGGATAACGAAATTCAGGCGAGCAGCGACAAGACAGAAACCCTGCAAGTGATTATGCGTAATGCGCAGGCGCTTACCGAGTTGGTGGCTGACATCATGGCGATGCTGGAAGTTTCTGCATCACGCCTGACGATTTCGGCTACTTCCATGACTGATGCGGTGCGTGACAGCATGGCGAGCTTTCTGTATCTGGCCCACGATTTCGCCGTCACGCTGGAAGCAGAGCTGCCCGATCCCAGCGTTTCTTGTGATGTGACCGCGCGGCAGGAACATCTTCGGCGCATTATTGACAATCTGTTGGCCAACGCTATTAAATTTACCCCTGCAGGCGGCAAGGTAATCGTGCGTCTCTGGCAAAGCCCCACTCACGTCATTCTGGAAGTCGCAGATACAGGTGCAGGTATCCCAGTCCATTTGCTCAAGCGTATCTTTGAACGCTTCTTCCAGGTAGACAGTACGCGCCAGCGTTCGCATAGTGGCGCAGGTCTTGGACTGGCGTTGGTAAAGGAGTTGGTGGAAAGTTATAATGGCACAGTTAGCGCGGCCAGCCCCGGACAGGGGCAGGGCAGTGTCTTTACAGTGGTGCTGCCGCGTGCCCAGGCCTTGCCGCAGCTTTCCTGACCGCTTCATCTGGCAACGTCATTTTAATCGTTACACAGGTCTGCCTTGCTAAGTATGCGCAGCTCGGTGAGGCAATCTTTTTACTCCCGCATGAATCAAAAACGCTCCGACTGGTCCTCTGACCGTGCCGGAGCGTTTTTTTATAGCCCTAAGCGCTTGCGAAAATCTGCCACCGTCGCTGCCAGACCTTCTTCCAGTGGCACGCGCGGCTCCCAATTGTTCAGTACGCGCCGCGCCTTGCTGATGTCCGGACGGCGCTGCTTGGGATCGTCGGTCGGCAGCGGCTCCCAGACAATCCCCGCCGTGTTGCCGGTCAGCGCATTGGTCGCTTCGGCAAATTGCAAAATCGTCATTTCCACCGGATTACCGATGTTCACCGGCAGCGGCTCATCGGAATACAGCAGCCGCACCAGCCCTTCCACCAGGTCGCTCACATAGCAAAAGCTGCGCGTCTGGCTGCCATCGCCGTACACCGTCAATGGCTGGTTGTACAGCGCCTGATAGATGAAGTTCGGCACCACACGGCCATCGTTGATGCGCATGCGCGGGCCGTAGGTGTTGAAGATACGCACAATGCGCGTTTCCAGCCCGTGCGTCCGCTGATAGGCCAGCACCAGCGCCTCGGCAAAGCGTTTGGCTTCGTCGTACACCCCGCGCGGCCCGATCGGGTTGACGTTGCCCCAGTAATCCTCGGTTTGCGGATGTACCAACGGGTCACCGTACACTTCTGAGGTGGAAGCCAGCAAAAAGCGCGCACCCTTGGCTTTTGCCAGCCCGAGCGCCTTGTGCGTCCCCAGCGCGCCGACTTTCAGCGTCTGGATGGGGTAATTCAGATAATCCACCGGGCTGGCGGGCGAGGCAAAGTGCAACACGGCATCCACCGGCCCTTCAATGTAGATGTAGTTGGTGACATCCTGTAAAATAAAGGTAAAGTTGGGGTTGCCTGCCAGGTGCGCGATGTTGTCGGTGTTGCCCGTAATCAGGTTGTCCATCGCGATGACAGTGTGCCCTTCCGCCAACATGCGGTCGCACAGATGCGAGCCAATAAAGCCCGCGCCGCCGGTAATCAGAATACGCAAGATCGGGTCTCCTTACGAAGGGTCATCATCCAGCCGGGCGATTAGCCCCAGGCTGAACATACATAATAGCATCAAATCTACTAAAAAGAGAGAATTGTCAATGAAGCCGTGCGCTACAGTCGCAGCCAGCGAAGCCAAAACCCCCAACAGCAGCGCGCGGCGGTCGCCGCTGATCCGCCGCGACCCTGCCCAAGCCCGCATTGCCGCCGCGCTCAGCAGCCAAAGGCCCGCGGCCAGGCCGGGCACACCCAGGCGCGTCCATAAATCCAGCAATAAATTGTGCGGGTGGCTCAGGTTCAATTCCTGCCAGGCGGTCGGCAGGGCATAGCGTGTACGATACGCGTAGAGGAAGTTATCCAGACCAACGCCCTGCCAGGGCTGCTCCTGCCCCATCGTCCATGCGCCGCGCCATAGTTGCACACGGAAAAAGCTGGTGCCCCCTTGCAGATCAAAGAGACCCGCGAAGCGTTCAGTCTGCCACAGCGGCAGCAGTGCCAGCGCACCCACGGCCAGCACCCCCAGCGCGGTCCAGCGCCAGCGTCCACCCGCCAACAGTCCCAGGCACAGCACCGCGGCGGGCACACCGAGCAACAGCGCGCCGCGGCTGAAAGTAAGCCCGATGCCCAGCAGGATCACCACCGCCGCCGCACCCGCGGCCAGTCGTCGCGCCCGTGTCACGCCGAAGAGTGCCACGGCCAGCGCCAGCGGCCAGGCATGGTCAAGATAGAGCGCCAAATTGTTGGGCGAGCCATACGGCCCGCGCACCCGCCACACCCCTTCCGCGCCGATCAGGTCCACGCCTGCCAAAAGCTGCACCAGGCCCCACCCAGCCACCACAACCGCGCCCAGCACGCTGCCCCAAAAGAGCGGCCACGGATCGAAGTATCCCGCGGCGTTCGCGGGCGCTGCGCGCACGAGCGCATACGCCAGCGCACCCGCGAGGATCACCGTGCGCAGCTCGTGCAGCGCCACACCTCGTTCCTGTGCCGCGGGCAGCGACAGCAGCGCGGCCAGCAGCAGCGCCAGCACCGGCCAATCCAGCGCGTGCGGTCGCCAGGTAAAGAGCGGTGGACGCTTTGAATTGACATAATACTGATACAGCCAATCCAGCAACCCGCGCGCGGCCAACGCCACGGTCAACAACCACACCGCGGCTTCGGCAGGACTGACAGCCCGGCCGAGCAGTGTCACCCGCGTTAAAAAGAGGGGAGCAGCCGCAGCGGGCAAAGCCAGCCCCAGACCCGGGTCGAGCAGCAGGCAGAGCAGCAAGGCCAAGAGAACCGCGAGCTGCGCCGGGCCGGACAACATCACCGCGCCCGCGGTCAGCGCCGCCAGCACGCCATAGCGCAGCACCGGCGGCACACGCGCCGCTGCATCCCACAGCGGTAATGGAGTGCGGGTCACAACCGGCCGCGTGTTTAATTGCCGATGCAGTCCGGCCACACCGAGGAGCGTAAGCAGCAGGCCCGGCAGGCCGAGCGCCCAAATCCACCACGTTGGCCGCGTTGGAGGGCTGTCCGCGCCGACGCGCAGCGCCCGCAGCGGCCATTGATCCCAGCCGCCGGTGGCATGGATTTCTGCCACATGTGCGCCCGCGGGCAAGGCACGCGCCACCATCACCCAGGCGGGGCGCGCTAGCGGATCGTACAGCAAGATATTGGCGTTGCCGGCCGCGTCGCGGGGAAGCGCGTTGGCCGGTGCGCCGTCAATAGTGACAGTCAGATAGCCCCAATACGGCCCGCGCTGTAAGGCCAACGCCAGACTGTCGCCGGTGAAGGGGATGCGCAGGGTGTTGTTGTCACTCGTGGCGTCGTGCGGTGGATCCGCAGCCGCGACGGTCAGCCGCCAGCCACCCTGCGCGCGGATGCCTGCTGCGTCCAGCGGCCAATCACCCGCGTTCAGAGGCGGGGCGGCTTGCATCCAGGTGCGCAAAGGCGTCAGTGCAGCTTGGGGCTGGCCTTGTTCGTCCACTAAGGCCAGCCGGGCGCTCGGCGCATCAATCTCAGGTGTCGCTTGCCAGAGTGACCAAGCCGCGCCCGTTACCCAGCCCCAATGAGTGTTGCTCCAGGCAAGCGCATCCGATATCCAGGTCGGGTGCGCCTCTATGTCGAAGTTAGCCCAGCCAAAGGCGGTGAGCCAAACGGGTGTGGCCGCATCGTCGTGCGCCAGCATCACCGCGCGCAGCAGCTCCACACGGCGGAAGTTGAACCGGTCAGCTGCGGGCGGCGCGTCCGGTGGGTCAATAAAACCGTAAGGCTGGGCGGCGACGGCATCGAACCAGGGCGCGGCTCCAGCGGTGTACAGGTCGGCCAGGAAGCTTGGATCGCTCTGGTTGGTCCCGCCCGGTTCGGTGGTGGGGGCCAGCGCGGCCAGCAAGATTACAGCATCGCGGTCGGCGTTGCGCAGTTGTACTGCACCTTCCCGCAGCAGGGCTGTGTAGCCAACCGCGTTGACTGCGCCTGATCCCCAGTGCGGTGCGATGTTGGGTTCATCCCACAGTTGATAAAAACGCAGGGTTGTGCCGTAGCGTGCAGCTACAGCCGCGGCAAAGCGGCCAAAATCGGCGTGGTTAGCAGGTGGGGCCAGCGGGTTGGCGGCATCCGCGGCACTTCTGGCCCAGGCAGGCGCGCCGTCCAGCACCACCAGCAGATCGAGATTGCGTTCCGCCGCGGCGGCGACGATCTCGTCCCACGGCTGCCAGCGAAATTCGCCGCGCGTTGGCTCGATTTCGTCCCAGGGGAATCGTTGACGCACCCAGCCAAAGCCAGCCTGCTTGACGGCGTCGAGCGTGGCGGCGCGCTGCGCGGGGGGGTAAGCCTGCAAGGCGACGTTCACGCCAAGCGGGCTGCGCGGGCGGGCGGGCGGCGCGAGCGGCTGCGCAGCCAGACGGTTCTGCGCAGTGTGTTGCGTCCAGGCCAAACCACTGGCGCTGAGGATCAGGGCCAGACCAATCAAGAGCAATGCTAACCACTTGTTCACGGCTGTGCATCCTACCACAAGGCTCACCGTTTTGACGAATCAACCGTCTTCGGCTAGAATAGGTGGACTGGCCCGCGCCCTGGTGTTCAGATGGGAGCGGGCCTACCGCGCTGGATAACGGCGCGTCTAAACAAGCTATCCAGCCCTTGCTGCGTGGCGGCGGGCCGAGAATTAAAAGAGAGGTTATCAAGATGGCAGATTTTACGTTGCAAGTGCAGCCCCGCACGAATATGGCTCAGAAGCCCCGTCACCTGCGCGCCGAGGGCATGGTTCCGGCTGTGATTTACGGTGGCAGCCAGCCGACCGAGGCGATCCAGTTTGGCGCGTATGAATTCGAGCGTATGCTGGCCGTAGGCGGCGCAACCAACCTGCTGAATTTGCAGGGTGAGGGCTTTACCGGTACGCGTGTCCTGATTCGCGAATTGCAGCGCCATCCCGTGCGCCGCAACTTGCTGCACGTGGACTTTGTGCGTGTTTCCAAGGATCAGAAGATCACGATGTCTGTGCCCGTGCATGTCGTGGGCCATGCGCCTGCGATTGAACTGGGTGCGGTGTTGCTGCAAAACATGGACAGCATCGAAATTTCCTGCCTCCCCGACGATCTGCCGCACGCGCTTGAGGTGGATGTAACTGGCATGGCCGATGTGCATGATCGCATTTACGCGCGCGATTTGAAGCTGCCGAAGGGCGTTTCTCTGGCGCACGATCTGCACGACGAGCCGGTGGTGCAGATGAGTCTGTCGCGCGCGGCCGCGCATGAAGGGGATGAAGAGGACGCAGCGGGTTCCGCTGAGGTCGAGATCATCACTGAGCGTCGTCGCGACGAGGCTTAAATCAAACCCTCCGCATGATCAAACGGCGGTTGGCTTACGGGCCAACCGCCGTTTTTATTCCTGTGGGTGGACGGGCTAACCGAGCGAAATGCCCAGGTCGTGGGCGGCCAGCACCAGGTCGCAATTCAGCGGCACGGTGCGCGCGTGGCGTGCCACCTGTTCGAGCGGCAGCGCAGTCATGGTCAGTCCGCGCAACGCCACCATTTGCCCCAGCTTGCCCTCGGCAATCAAGCGTACCGCAGCCACGCCAAAGCGCGTCGCCAGCACCCGGTCGGTGCTGCTGGGCGTGCCCCCGCGCTGCACATGTCCCAGCACAGTCACGCGGATGTCGTAAGCCACTTCGTCAGCGTGAGGCGGCTTGTGTTCCTGCCGTTCCAGTAGCAAATGCGCCAAATGCTCACCGATGCCGCCCAAGCGCGGCTTGCCATGCGGCCCGGCGGGACGGCGAAAGACCGGTCCGCTGCCGCGCGCATGTGCGCCTTCTGCCACCACCACGATGGCTGACCGCTGTACCTGCTGAAAGTTCAGTTGCAACCGCTGATAGATCGTCTCCAGATCGAAAGGGTGTTCAGGGATCAATACCACATCTGCGCCACCTGCAATGCCGCTGTGCAGTGCGATCCAGCCCGCCTGTCGGCCCATGACTTCCACGATCATCACACGGTGATGGCTTTCTGCAGTGGTACGCAGCCGGTCAATCGCCTCCGTTGCCACGCTGACCGCAGTGTCGAAGCCGAAGGTGTAGTCTGTGCCCTCCACGTCGTTGTCAATGGTTTTCGGCACCCCCACCAGCGGCGCGCCCATGTCGTGTAGCTCGCGCGCGATGCGCATCGTGCCGTCGCCGCCGATCACCACCAGCGCGTCCAAGCCCAGTTCAGCGATGCGCGCCATCACGCTTGGCGACACATCGAGCGTGACGCGGTTACCCTCTTGCCGTTTGGTGTACAGGAAAGGATTGGCGCGGCTGGCTGCGCCCAGAATGGTACCCCCGCGGGCGAGGATGTCGTGGACGGTGTGGATCGTGAGCGGCAGCACTGCTTCATCTCCCTGGATCAGCCCCTCGAAGCCGTCACGAATACCCAGCACCTCCCAACCCTGTTGCTGGATGGCTGTCTTCACCACCGCGCGGATCACCGCATTCAGGCCGGGGCAATCGCCGCCCGCGGTCAGTACGCCAATGCGCTGGATGGGGTGAGGTAGCGCAATCATGGGTGTTTTTCATTCAGGGCCAGTGCGTCTGAAGCCATTGCAGCGGATCCGCGGCAAAGCCGTTCACGCGCAGCTCCCAATGCAGATGATTGCCGGTGCTGAGGCCGGTGGTCCCCACATGCCCCAGCAAATCGCCCGGTTGCACCGGTTGCCCCGGCTGTACAGCCATGTCGGTGAGGTGCCAATAGCCGGTAAAGACGCCGCCGCCGTGGTCAATCAACACCGCGTTGCCGCGCACCAGCATCGTTTCGGCCAGCACCACCACCCCCGCCGCGGGCGCGACCACATCTACACCCGCGGGGGCAGCAAAATCCTGCCCGGCATGGAAGCTGTCCACAGGGCCGCTGTTGTAAGAACGGCGTTGACCAAAGGGCGCGCTGGTGGGGTAGTCGTTGGCGATGGGGCGGATAAAGGTGCGCAGGCCGTCCGGCAGCGGCGACACCGCGCTCCACAGCCCCACCATGCGCGCCAGTTCGGCCTGCACCAGCTCCGGCGCGAGTAAGTCCCCCTTGTCATCGGGTAAGACAATGTCGTAAGTTGGGTAGCCGCCGTCAATCACCGGCAGCGGCCAGCGCAGCGTCTGGCTGATCGGTTCTCCTGTGGCCTGCCAGCTTATCTCCAACCAACTGATCCCCGGCTCGGTAAACGCGTGTACCACGGCTAGCCCCCACAGGCTGTCGTCGTCCAGCGGATGCAGCCGCGTTTGCTGCGGCGGCAGGCGCAGGCTGACGCTGACCGGCTGCGTGGTGTCCAGGTCGAGCTGCACATAGACCGTCTCCCCTTGACGCGCCACTGCGGGGCGGGTGCTGATGCCGCGCAGTGGTCCGGCGGGTAACGCGGGGGAGGGACCGTTGGCGGGTGCGGGAACCAATACATCCTGGCCGGGGGTCAGCCGCGCGCCCGCGGCCAGGGCATTAAGCGTCCGCACAGTGGCAATGCTAGTCTGGTAGCGTCGCGCCAAGCTGGCCGGGGTATCGAGGGGTTGGGCCTGTACGGTCAGCAGCGGCTGCGCGGCCGCGGGCGCCACCAAGACCTGCCCCGGCTGGAGCGGCGCGGCCGCGTCCAGGCCGTTGGCGGCCAGCAGCGCCGGTACTGTACTGCCATATTGCTGCGCCAGGG